>JBKBWD010000100.1:0-18082 GCA_046289265.1 Bryobacteraceae bacterium
GCTGGAGTCCCAAGAAAAATCCAGCTCATTTTCTAACCAGTTGAATCTGTGGGACTTATAGCCGGACAGTAGTGAAAATAGACATTGCCGCCCCTCACGAAATGTGATATAGTGGCCGTGTTTGTTCCAGAGTTCGTGTAACCTATCACCCAAAAGGAGCGGAATAATGTTGCCAAAGCTCTCACATTTCGCAAGGTGGGCTTTATCTTTTGGTTGCATTTCGTTAGGTCTGTCCTCGAATGCGCAGGATGCCTCCGTACGGGGACGGCTGATAACTGAAGATACCAAGCAGCCGATTGCGAATGCTGTCATTGTAGCGATCCCCAACATTCGTTACGGTGGGCAGGTAAGCACTACGACCGCAGCCGACGGCAGTTTCTCATTGCCGGCGCAGCCGCAAGTCTTGTACAATCTTTGCTCCCGAAGCGTAGGGGCGTATGTGGATACCTGCCTGTTTGGCAGGCGTGTAGCCGTTGCCGCCCAACCTTCGACAGCACCAGTCGAGTTAACCGCGCCGGCCGGCATACCTGTTCGGCTGAGAATCAATGATCCGGAGAAAATCATAGCTGTGTCTGCCGTGCCTTTCCTATCCGCAAATCCTTTGGATCTGCTTGTTTATGTGGAGGACTCGATCACTCGTACCCGCGTTCCTCTCCCCATGAGAAGTCAGGCCGCCAGCGTGCTGGAGTATTTCTTCGTCATTCCGTCTAGCCGAACATGGAATTTATCGATCAGCAGCGTGCGTTTTATGCTGACCGATGAGCTCACAAGCCGCCAGTACGTCGTTGACAGCCCCATATCGACGGACGTGCGCAACGCCGATGGTGAAGCCGTAAGAGAGTTTTCGATCCGCCGAAAGTAGAGGAGAAGCGCGATGCTTGTCAACAATGCCATTGCTGCGCACTTAATGTCTCTGTTCGCGAGTGTACTACTCGCCGTGTCTGCTCATGGTCAGACGTTCACGTCGATCATGAATGGAGAGAACAGCACCAGCTTTTCGTTTATCAATTCGTCGGGGACTCGAAATACCGTGACCTCGATCCAGTCGCCATTTACTGATCCTAATACAGGGATTGGCGCAAACGATAGCCTTACGTACCCGACAGGCAGTGGTTCCGCGACGCCGCCGTGGTGGTTCAGGTACACGGCGGCATTCCCGTCAGTTGCTCAAGATTTAACAGGTCAGCACATATTCAGATACCCGACATACGGCCAGAGCAGTAGTCTGAAATCGGGCGTTTACGGCATTAGGACTAAAGCCACCTTCCAGGGATCGGGAAGTTCATCTGGAGGTTACCTGATTGAAGCGATCTTTTTCGGAGAGCGAACCGATTGGGCAGGGCAGCGTGAGTTCGGGTTTTTTCGCCAAGTGCAAGATGTAGGACGGGTTTACTTCTATTGGTCAACAAACTCCAACTGTTCGATTTTCGACAATATGGGTTACCCTTGGTGCCGGACATCTCAGGCGCCCAACACTACTGAAAACCCAGCACTGGCTCCCTTGGCCCCAGAACACTTCGAGGCGTTTCCTATTGACGGCTTGAGCACATCGACTGAACACGTATGGCTGGGCTACTTGTTCTGGGCAAGCTGGGATTCGAGCTATAAATTCCGTGTTGAAGTGTGGGACAGTTCGTATACAACGCAGATTGCAGCATTCAATGCCGACACGATTAACGGTGGTGTGAATTTCGGATTGACCACGTCGGGAATGAACGGGTACGCCACACTCACGACGACGCGCAAGAATCCGTTTTCAGCCAGCAATACGCAGTTGTCCGTGAGTTCAGTTGAAATTGCTCAGTGACACAGGAGGAGATTTGCATGCGAAAGCGGCATGGATTAACTTTATGGGTCATGCTGCTAGCGGTTGCCGGCATCCCCTTAAGCGCTGAAGTCGTTTTCGCTCCGGATGTGCGGATCATCGCCTCCGCCATGCGAAACGACAGTGTCGTCTTTGTCGCCGGCGAGAAAGGCGGGCGTGGATTCCTGGCGCGTGTCGACGATCCGAACGGCGCGCCCGCGGAGATTGCGATCGACGTGCCGGAATCGTCCCGTCTGATGGCAGTTGCCATCGATCGTGAGGGTTCTATCTATGTCGCCGGCCTCGGCAGTGAACCCGAGCAATCGACTGTTGCGCTTGTCCAGAAATACGACATCCACGGAGTCCGACAGTATTCGGTCGTAATTGGAGGACGCGCACAAGCTGCCCCGCGCTCAATAGTCGTGAACAATAGGGGCGAGGCACTGATTAACGGCAGTGTCGTGGGCGGCGGGTTTCCGATCACACCGGGAGCCCCCGTGGAAACGGCGCACCGGACGGGGTTTGTCGTAAAGCTGAGCGCCCAGGGGCAGACCACGGTGTCGGTTCGGGGTGTGGGCGACGGCGCCGCCGCTTATGATCTCGACGACAATATCTACATTGCGGGCGTATCCGCCAGCTTGCCCGTGACCGCCGGAGCTTTCCAGAGCACCTATGAGCTCAACCCGTGCGCTGGAGGCCTCTTCATGGCGATCGCATGTGAGTACGCGCAAGTGATCAAACTGAGCCCCGATGGCACTCGAATTCTCTACTCGACGTTCCTCACGGGCAGCTATGGAGCACGACCGGCTGCGCTGGCGGTGAACGATAATGCCATGGCAATCGTCGCGGGTACGACCCACTCGCCGGATTACCCTACGACCGAGGGCGCGCTGTTTCCCCAATATCGCGCCACGGAGCGTCGACGTCCCGGTTGGAGTTGGCCTCTCCGGGTACCCGTCATCCCACCCCCGTCGAGCGGCTATATCACAATGCTCAATGCGGACGGAACGGGCCTCGTCTGGTCAACCTTTTTCAGCGGAACCGGCGCCGACTCCATCACGGATATGATAGCTCTTCCCGATGGCCGGATTGCCATAACCGGACAGGCCGGCTCTGCGGATCTCCCAGGCCTTTCCGACTTTCCCGTGGGTTGCACGCCATGGGCTGGCCGGCCGCAGCCCTATATCTCCGTCCTCAGCGGTGACGGAGCCGGCCTGCTCACAACGCTCGTGCCGTGGCACTCCGGTCGCATTGCTGCTGCCGGTAATCAACAGACGTTCGGCATCGCTTCCACGCACCGGTATACACAGTATAGCTCCGCAGCAGACCAGCGCGACGTCTGCGTGGCCGACCCCAGCAGTTGGACGCTGATCGAGAAGACATCTCCCGGGAAGTTGCTCACGATTTTCGGCCGCGGACTGGAGAACGCCCCGGTTGATTTCGACGGCGTGCCTGCGAGGATCCTCTATTCCTCACCCGGCCAGATCAATGTCCTGACGCCATTCGAGCTAGCCCCAAATCGCGATGCTACCCTCCGGATTGGCGCCGCGCACCGGACGATCGAACAGCGCCTGCGCATTGCCGGGGAGACACCGGGCGTCTACCTGGCCCGGTTGCCATTCGACATGAAGTCGGTGGGAGCGGCCTGCGGCATGGACGGGGTCCATGGTGTCTATGAGCCGGAGGCGGTCAATGCCGACGGCACACTCAATACGTGCGAAAGCAGAGCGCCAGCAGGCACGACCGTCGATTTGATGTTGAACGGTCTGGGCGCGGAACGGCCCACGCTCTCCCTCGCCGACGTCGACCTCGACACTGCGCGTATCGAGTCTGTCGAGTACGATCACTTCCTTTTAAAGTGGCAGCTGCGCATCAGGGTATGGCCTCATGATCGGGACCGTGAATCGCACGTCGCAGTCACGCCGATTGCCGATGGGGTCAAGTCGCAGTTCGCTCCGGTAGTGATCTGGACCAAACCTTAGTACGGCTAGGTCACAAAAAGAACGTTCCAGTGTCTAGCTAGCCTGTCCCATGAGACCACAGGACCGTCCACCGTTGAGTTGGCCGGGCTTACTACTGAATGGCATAAAAAACAAAACACTGTTTTTTTGTTGAAGTCGGGCAAGAAGCATCGCAAGGATTCTCATGTCGCCCGACGCGAACAAGACCGAAGCGGCTCGAACGGACTACCTGCCGTATGGAGAAGAGATTCCGGCGAACCCGTGGGCGCGCACGGCGCTGTGGACCACGGCGGAGAAATAGCGCCAACTCATTCGCGTCACGCCGGTTTGTGCTCGCTGTTACACGACGTCCCTCATTCCGCGAACCCGTTTCGGTCTACTTACAGGGGCTGCTGACGAGGCTGAGCTCCGGCAGATGCCTTCCATACCAGAGGGCGTGAGGCGGAGGAAGGCGGATCTGCCGACGAACTGCCGTTGGTGGCGTGCTTACGGCAGCGACAAGGTCGCGGCCGGACTATGCGCCGTCCCAACGCGCAACACCACGGGCACGGCAGCTCCGGACGGCGCCGGCAGCAAGATTAGACCCATTCCGTGGATCGAACGTTGTCCGAGGTGAGCCAATGGCCTTCGCAGCCAGCCAGGCGGATCCTCAGGCGCGCAAAGGTGTGGGCCGCGCCGTCCGTTCGTACAGCGGCGCGCAAACGGACATGCCGCCCGAGCGCAATGCAGTCCCTGGCGGCAATTGCCGCTGACAACGCGCGGTTGGAAGCTCATCCCTTCGGAATGCCACACCGTCCAGCCTGAGGGGACCTGCCCCAATGGCCCGGACTCAAAGTCGAGATTGACCGGAGCCGTCTGTCCGAACAGCGGCATCGAAATGAGAGCAAAGACACCAATCGCGTATGACAAAACCGACATGAATTGTTCTCCGACCTCTGAGACTTCCGTAAAGTGATTGTACGACGTGCGGCCAGCAGAGCTCGTTTCGCGAAACGGCCGTTCAGCGGGGTCTTCTATAGTGGAGAGAGATGTTCGCCGACCACCGCGAGCCCGCTCGCGCACTTGTTCTCTTCGACATCGATGGCACGCTGATCCGGCGGGCCGGACCGCATCATCGGGAAGCCCTCGTCGAGGCGGTGCGCCGTGTCACCGGGTTGCTGACGACGACCGACAACGTGCCGGTGCAGGGCATGCTCGACCGCGACATCATCGCCTGGATGATGCGCGAGGCGGGCGCGTCGCCGGGCCGCATCCGCGCCGCGATGCCGGAGATCGTTCGTCTGGCGCAGGTACTCTATCAGCGCTCCTGCCCGGATCTGCGCCGACGTGTCTGTCCGGGAGCGCGCACGGCTTTGGCCGCGCTCGAACGCCATCGCATTCCGGCGGGGCTGGTCACCGGCAACCTCTCGCGCATCGGCTGGAAGAAGATGGAGCGCGCGGGCCTGCGGGGCTATTTCCGCTTTGGCGCCTTTGCCGAGTACGCCAGGGACCGGGCCGCCCTCGCAGCCCTCGCGATCGCGCAGGCGCAGCGCGAGGGCTGGGTGGCACCCGAGGCGCCGGTGACGCTGATCGGCGATCACCCCAATGACATTCGCGCCGCGCGCGCCAACCGCATTCGCGCGATTGCCGTCGCCACGGGCCTCTCCGATCCCGGCGAACTGGCCGCTCACCGGCCCGACTATCTCCTCCGCGACCTGAGTTCTCTCAAACTGGAGATGCTGCTGTGAGGATGACAAGGAGAAGCTTCTTCCCCGCCCTGCCGGCCTGCACCTTTTCTGCCTGCCGCCCGCGCGGGAGTGTTCGCCGCGAAGCGATTCTCGGCGCCTTTCTCATCAGTGGGAACGGCGACGAGCCGATTCCCGACTCCGTCGTGATTATCGAAGAAGAGCGCATCCGCGAGGCCGGTCCGCGCGAAGCGATACCAGTCCCCGAAGGCTCCCGGAAGCGCCACGCTCACGGCGCCTTCCTGGCGCCCGCGCCGATTGACCTTAGCGCGCAGCGGGAGAGTCTCCCCGTGGTCCGGTCGATCGAGGAATTGCGGGAAAGGGTCGAAGCCGGGGCACACGGCGTCGTCGGCACGTTGACGGAGAACGAACGGATCGAGCCCGGGCTGTTGGACCGGATGTACATGCGCTCGGTCGTCTGGGCGCCGATGCTGTCACGGCTGGCCGAATCGCCCAGGCTGCTCGAAGTAGCGCAGCGGAACACCCGAACCGCGGCCGATGCAGGTGTGCCGCTTGGCGTCGCAGCCGCAGGCAATGGCATTGAGGCAATCGTCGTCGAGTTGGAGCTGATGCGGGACGCAGGGCTCTCGCCCGCGCACCTGATCGTTTCCGCGACCCGTAACGGCGCTCTCGCCTTGCGGAGAGAGAACGTTGCGGGTACAATCCTAGCTGGCCGGAGGGCCGATCTTTTGCTGCTGGAGGCGAATCCGTTGGAAGACATCCGCAACCTGCGGCGCGTCAGGCGAAGAATGAGCGCCGGGCAATGGATCGCGCCATCTCCGAAGAGAACAAGTTAGACCGTCGAATGCAAGCCCAGTCCCTTTCCGTCAAGCGCGCCGAAGTCGAGTTCCATAACTTCGCCTCCCTCGGAGAACCCGAACGCGCCATCGCGACTTACCTCGAAGAGAATCTGCGCCGAGGCGCGATCATCAAGAGGCATCGTGAGTTCATCGGCGAACTCTCGCCGTTTCTCGAGATTGGCTCCAACGTCGGCCACACCAGTTATATGCTGGCCAACGAGTTCGGCGCCGACGGCTTCGCGCTCGACATCTCCGCCGACTCACTCCGCTACGGCATCGCGCTGCAGGAGCGCTGGGGTATGGAGCGCGCCCCGGTGCGCGTCGCCGGCGATGCGGCCAACCTGCCCTTCGCTGACGGCTCGATCCGCTGCGTGCTCGCGTTTCAGATGCTCAGCCAGTTTATGGACATCGAGCAGGTCTTCCTCGAAGTGAAGCGCGTGCTCGCGCCCGGCGGAATTTTTCTCTTTTCCGAAGAGCCGCTCCGCCGCAAGCTTTCGCTTCGCCTTTATCGATGCCCTTACTACGAGACGATGAAGCCGTGGGAGCGCAAGCTCCACGAATGGGGGCTGCTGGGTTTCCTGGTGCGGGACGTGATCGGGGCACATCAGGAGGAGAGCTTCGGGATCCGCCAGAATCACAAGATGAATCTGCTCGACTGGGACGCTCTCGTGCGCAAACACTTCGTTGCCCACGAGTACGAAATCTGCGTGCCCGAGCGCGGCTGGGGCGAGCGCGTCGTCAAACGCATCGCCAGGAAAATCGACCGCTACGGCTCGGAGTGGGTCCCGGCGCGGCTGCTCGGAGGAACGCTCGCCGCCATCTGCCGGAAGGAGGGAGATGCCGCTCCCGCCCGCGCTCCGATTACGGCATTCGAACAGTACCTTCGCTGTCCGGACTGCCGCAAGCCTCTCTCGCGCGATGCACTGGACACACTGCGCTGCACGGCCTGCGACTACGCGGCTCCGCACGAAGGCGGCGTCTTCAACCTGCTTCCATCGGCAGAGAGAAGCGAGTTGTATCCGGGCGACCGCGAAGACGTCATTGACTTCTGTCTGCCGAGCCACGAGCAGCGGCTCCTCGACGGCTGGTATCAACTCGAGGGCGTCTATGGCAACAAGTACCGGTGGATCGGGCCGAAGGCTTCCGCGAAGCTGACGGCGGTGCGCACCGGCAAGCAGCGGATTCGCATCCGGGGCCACGCCAGTGAGCGCTCCTTCGAACGCGGCCTGCCCGTGAAGGTTGCAGCGTTTGCAAATGGCGTGAAGGTGAGGGACTGGACGCTCGACCGCTCCGGCCTCTTTGTCCTGGAGGCCGATCTGCCCGAGGCGAGCGAATACCGGATCGACATACAGGCCTCTCCGACCTGGCAGGCGCCCGGCGACGAGCGTCTCCTCACCGTCAACCTCAGCATGATCCGGCTGACGCCGGCCGAGTAGCCGCTACTCTATTACTACGAGCAAGTCCTTGGCTTCCACTGTTTGGCCCACCTGCACCAGTTTCTGCGAGACGCGGCCGTCGATGGGCGCGTAAACAGTGGTCTGCATCTTCATCGCCTCCATCACCAGCAGCCGGTCGCCTTTCTTAACCGTCTCGTTCAGATCGACGTTGATGCTGGTGACGGCGCCGGGGATCGGTGCGCCGACGTGCCCTGGGTTCGTCTGGTCGGCTTTCTGCATGACGGTCGCGGCAGCCGAAAGCGACTTGTCGCGAACGTTGACCTCGCGGGGCTGCCCGTTCAATTCGAAAAAGACCGTGCGGTGGCCATCGGGATGCGGCTCGCTCACCGTAAGGAACTTGACGATGAGGGTCTTGCCCGGCTCCAGGTTGACGCTGATCTCCTCGCCGGTCTGCATGCCGTAGAAGAACTGCGGCGTCGGTAGCACCTCGATATCGCCGTAGCTGTCCCGTGCCAGCGCGAACTTGAAGAAGACCTCCGGATACATCAGGTAGCTCATCAGGTCCGTCCGCGAAGGCCTGTGGCCCAGGCGGTTCTCCAGCATCGCGGTGGTTTCGTCGAGATCGACCGGCTTGAGGTGCTCGCCGGGCCGTCCCTTCATCGGCTTGCCGCCCCGGAGGATGATTTCCTGAAGTTTCCGAGGCCAGCCGCCCTCGGGCTCGCCGAGGGAGCCCTGGAACATCTCGATCACCGAGTTGGGGATGGTGACGTGATGGTCCGGCCCGAGGCGCTCGAATTCGCGCATCGTCATCCCGTGGCTCACAAGGAAAAGCGCCATGTCGCCGACCACCTTGCTCGAAGGCGTCACCTTTACGATGTCGCCGAAGGCCATGTTGACTTCGGCATAGGTGCGGGCGATCTCGGGCCACTTGTCGCCCAGGCCCATCGACTCGGCCTGCTCCTTGAGGTTCGTGTACTGGCCCCCAGGCATCTCATGGAGGTAGACCTCGGCGGTGCCGGCCTTCGGCGCGTTATCGAAGGGCAGATAGTAAGTGCGGACGGTTTCCCAGTAATCGGCGTAGACGTTCAGGTCATCGAAACTCAAACCCGTGGCGCGCCCGGTGTGGTCGAGCGCCGCCGCGATCGAATTCAGGTTCGGCTGGCTGGTAGTGCCGCTCATCGATGCGATGGCGCCGTCCGCTACGTCTACGCCGGCTTCGGCGGCCTTGAGAACCGATGAGGCGTTGATTCCGCTGGTGTCGTGCGTGTGGAAGTGGACCGGAATGCCAATCTCCTCGCGCAGCGCCTTCACCAGCCGCTCGGCAGCGTAGGGCTTGCAGAGCCCGGCCATGTCCTTGATCGCAAGGATGTGGGCGCCCATCCGCTCGAGTTCCTTCGCCATCCGGACGTAGTAGTCGAGCGAGTATTTTTCGCGCTTGGGGTCCAGGATATCGCCGGTGTAGCAGATCGCCGCCTCGCAGATGCGGTTGGTTTTGCGAACCGCCTCCATGGGGATCTTCATATTCGGCAGCCAGTTCAGCGAGTCAAAGACACGAAAGATGTCGATGCCTTCTTCGGCCGACGTATAGATGAACTCCTCGACAACATTATCCGGATAGGCCGTGTAGCCGACGCCGTTGGAGGCGCGAAGCAGCATCTGGAAGCAGATATTCGGAATCGCCTCGCGCAATTTGCGGAGCCGCAGCCAGGGATCCTCGTGCAGGAAGCGGAGCGCCACGTCGAAGGTCGCGCCGCCCCACATTTCGAGGCTGTAGAGATTGTGCAGGCGGTGTGCCACGTAGTTGGCAATCGCCAGCATGTCGTGGGTGCGGACGCGCGTGGCCATCAGTGACTGGTGGGCGTCGCGGAAGGTCGTATCCGTGAGGAGCAGGTGCTTCTGCTCACGCGTCCACTGGGCGAACTTCTCCGGACCCAAGCGGTCGAGCAACTGCCTGGTGCCTTCCGGCGGTGTCGAAGCGTCATACGGGGGGACCGGCGCGGGACGCAGCTTCTCGGGCTTCGGCTTGTCGGCCACCTCCGGGTTGCCGTTGACGATCACTTCGCCGACGTAGGTCAGGAGTTTCGTGGCGCGGTCCCGGCGTTCGGCGAACTGGAAGAGCGCCGGGGTGTCGTCGATGAACGACGTCGTCACCTGGCCGGCCTGGAACTTCTCGTGGTTGACGACATTTTCCAGGAACGGGATGTTCGTTTTGACGCCGCGGATGCGGAACTCGCGCAACGCGCGGTCCATGCGCTGGCAGGCCTGGCGGAAGTCGCGGCCCCAGGCCGTCACCTTTACGAGAAGCGAATCGTAGTAGGGCGTAATGACCGCGCCGCCATAGGCCGAGGCGCCGTCGAGCCGGATACCGAAGCCCGCGGGCGAGCGGTAGGTGTGGATTTTGCCATAGTCCGGGACGAAGCTGTTTGCCGGATCCTCGGTGGTGACGCGGCATTGCAGTGCGTAGCCATGCAGCGGGATCTGGTCCTGCGGCGGCAGATTGATCTCCGGGCCGAACAGCGTGTAGCCCTGCGCGATCTGAATCTGGGTCCGCACGATGTCGATGCCCGTGACGACCTCGGTCACGGTGTGCTCGACCTGCACGCGCGGGTTCACCTCGATGAAGAACCACTCGCCCGTATCGACATCGACCAGGAACTCCACAGTGCCGGCATTGTAGTAGTTCGCCGCGCGGGCGAGCTTCACGGCACCGGCGGCAAGCCCTTCGCGAATCGAATCGGCCAAGGCCACGGCCGGCGCGACCTCGACCACTTTCTGGTGCCGGCGCTGTACGGAGCAGTCGCGCTCATGCAGGTGCACGATGTTGCCTTCGCGGTCGCCGAGGATCTGGACCTCGACGTGGCGCGCGCGGCGGATATAACGCTCCATGAAGACGGCGTCGTTGCCGAAGGCCGCGCCGGCTTCCCTGCTCGCCTCTTCGAACCGGCTTCGCAGCTCTTCGGGCCTGGTGACGACGCGCATGCCGCGCCCGCCGCCGCCGAAGGCCGCCTTGATGATCATGGGGAAGCCGATCTCGGGCGCCAGCCGCTCGGCGTCTTGCCACCTGGATACGGGGGCTTCCGTGCCGGGCACCACGGGAATGCCGGCCTGCTGGGCAAGCCGGCGAGCAGCCGTCTTGTCGCCCAGCATCGTCAGGATGCCGCGGCTGGGCCCCACGAAGGTGATTCCGGCTCGCTCGCAGGCCTCGGCCAGCCCTGGGTTCTCCGACAGAAAACCATAGCCGGGGTGGATGGCATCCACGCCCTTCTCCTTCGCCAAAGCGACGATGCCCTCGACATCGAGGTAGGCCTGCACCGGGCCCTTTCCTTCGCCGATGAGGTAGGCCTCGTCGGCCTTAAAGCGGTGCAGGCTCAGGCGGTCCTCATGCGAATAGACCGCCACGGTCCTGAGCCCTAACTCATTCGCTGCGCGGAAGATGCGGATCGCAATCTCCCCTCGGTTCAGTGCCAGAAGTTTCCGCATAATTGGAGAAGGAATCTTTTCTAGCGTATCACGGCTGAAAAACACGGAACGTTTTCGGAATCGCTCCGTATAGCAGTGTTGGAGGCGATCATGGTACAGAAGTTGCTTACCTGTCCAGTCATCCTGGCCACATTCATCGGATTCGCAGGCTGTGACCTGGAGGCGCTCGGCGAGTCCCGGCGGTTTAAGGAAGAGTTTCACCAGAGCTATGACCTGAAGCCCGGCAGCCGGGTCTCGGTTGAGAGCTTCAACGGTTCGGTCGAGATCGTCGGTTGGGACAAGAACTCGGTGGAGATCAGCGGGACGAAGTATGCGGCTACGGAGGACCTGCTCGCCGCGATCCGGGTGGACATCGTGCCCGGCGAGGACGCCGTCCGGGTTCGCGCTGTCCGTCCGGTCGAGCGCGGCGGCAACATGGGATGTTCCTTCGTAATCCGGGTGCCGAGCAGCACGGACCTGGACCGGATCGACAGCTCGAACGGCTCCATCCGGATCGAGAACGTCAACGGCAGCGCGCGGCTGCGGACCTCCAACGGCGCCATTCGCGTCAACGGCCTGCGCGGCGAGATCGACGCCGCCACCTCGAATGGTAGCGTTGACCTTCAGGGCTTCGACGGGAGCGCCGTCGTGCGCACCTCGAACGGGCGCATCCGCGCCGACCGCGTTCGAGGCCACCTTGAGGCGACCACTTCCAACGGCGGCATCGAAGCTCGCCTGGACGATCCGGCCCCGAACCGCCCGGTGAAGCTCAACACGTCCAACGGCAGCATTCAGTTGACGCTCGACGGACAGGCCGCGCCGGAGGTGCGCGCTTCAACCAGCAACGCAACGATCACGGTGCGGATGCCCGAGAGCCTGGGAGCGCAGGTCCAGGCCGTGACGTCGAATGGCTCGATTACCAGCGAATTGGACGTGACCGGCAAGGTGCGGACCAAGAACCGGCTCGAGGGCGCCGTGGGCGCGGGCGGATCGCTGCTCGACCTGCGCACGTCAAACGGCTCGATTCGCCTCCTGCGGTTGTGACGGCGTACCCCCGGCGAAGCGGTAGTAGACCGCCGGCACGACCAGCATGTTCAGCAGTGTCGAGCTGAGCAGACCGAACAGGATCACGATCGCCATCGGCGCCTGAATCTCGCTGCCCGGCTTACCGAGACCCAGGGCGATCGGAATCAGAGCCAGCCACGTTGCCATTGCGGTCATCAGGATGGGCGCCAGCCGCTCGGAGGCGC
Source organism: Bryobacteraceae bacterium (assembly GCA_046289265.1). Lineage (GTDB taxonomy): Bacteria > Acidobacteriota > Terriglobia > Bryobacterales > Bryobacteraceae > JBKBWD01. Next base: position 12,396 of record JBKBWD010000100.1, read on the forward strand.
CTCGCGCAACTGCTTCCCGGAAATCCGTGACGCCCTCCACCTCGCGCACGCACCGCACATGCGAGACCAGCATGATGCCATTGCGGGTCGCAATGCCGAAGAGTGTAATGAAGCCGATTAGCGACGCCACCGACAGCACCCCGCCCGCGACGAAGACCCCTACCGCGCCGCCGATGAGCGCCATCGGCAGATTGAGCATCACGATCACGGCGTCGCGTGACGAACCGAAAGCGCTGCTCAGCAGCAGGAAGAGTCCGGCGACCACGGCCAGGCTCAACCATACCAGGCGCGCCGATGCGCGCTGTTGGCTCTCAAACTGCCCTCCGTACTCAATCCGGTAGCCCTGCGGCAGGGGAACCGCCTGACGGATGCGCTCCTGGATCTCGTTAACCACGCTCCCCAGATCGCGTCCGGCGATGTTGCACTGCACCACGATCTTGCGCTGAACGCTCTCGCGGCTGATGAAGTTCGGACTCCGGTCTTCGCGGATGTCGGCGACGGCCGAGAGCGGAATCCGGGCTCCCCCCGGTGTATCGATCACGGTCTGGCGGATCGCGTTCAGGTCCGCAAAGTCCCGCTCCTGGTATCGCAACACGAGCGGAAAGGCAAGCTGCCCCTCGAATACCTGGCCCACCGGCCGCCCGATTGAGGCGATCTGGAGAGCCTCGGCCGCCTCGCCCGCGCCCAGGCCGTAGCGCGCCAGGGCCGCGCGATCGAAGCGAACCCGCACGGTCGGAATGTCGATCTGCCGCTCGCTGGCAAGATCGGCCACACCGGGGACGTCCCGCATGGCTGCCTCAACGCGTTCGGCCAAGCTTCGCAGCATCCGCAGGTCATCACCGAAGATCTTCACCGCCACGTTCGCCTTGGCGCCGGAGAGCATGTGATCGATGCGGTGCGAGATCGGCTGCCCGACGATAACGTTCATGCCAGGGATCAGGGTTGCTTTCCGGCGGATCTCCTCGACGACCTCCTCCTGCGTACGGCCGGCGAGCTGCAGATTCACATCGAGTTCGGAGGCCTCCACCCCTTGCACGTGCTCGTCCAATTCCGCCCGCCCCGTTCGGCGCCCCGTCGATGTAACCTCCGGGATTGTCAGGAGCACTCGTTCGAGGTGGCGCGCCAGACGGTCCGACTCCTCCAGGCTCGTCCCCGGCATCGTCACGGCGCCGATCGTGAGAGAGCCTTCGTTGAACTCGGGCAGGAAGGACCGTCCCATCCAGAAGGTGCTCCCCAACGCCGCTGCCAGAAGCAGCGTCGAGCCGCCCGCCAGCAGATAGGGATTCCGAAGCGCCCAGTCGAGCACCGGACGGTAGATCCGCTTCAGCAGTGCCACAAGACGCGGCTCCCGCGCCAGCAACACCGACTTTGACCGCGGCAGCAGCAGCGAGCACAACACAGGAGTAATCGTCAGAGCCACGATGAGCGAGGCGGTCAGCGATACGGCGTAGGCGAAGCCAAGCGGCCGCAGCAGCCGCCCTTCGACGCTGTCGAGGAACAGCAGCGGCGCGAAGACCAGCACGACGATCGCGGTCGCGTAGACCACCGAGCCGCGAATCTCCTTGCTCGCGTTGTAGACCACCTCCATCGCCCCGAGGCGCTGGGGTTCCGGCAGCTTCGCGTTCAAGCGCAGGCGCCGCACCACGTTTTCAACGTCGATAATCGCGTCATCCACGAGTTCACCGATGGCGATCGCAAGCCCTCCGAGACTCATCGTGTTGATTGTGAATCCCACCCACTGCATGCCCCAGATCGCCGCCGCCAGCGAGAGTGGAATCGCCAGCAGCGTGATGAGGCTCGCCCGGAGGTTTCCCAGGAACAACACCACCACGACCACAACCAGCAGTCCGCCGTCGCGTACCGCATGCATCAGGTTCCCGACCGCGACCTCGATGAAGTCGGCTTGGCGGAACATCTCCCGGTGAAGCCGCATGCCCTCAGGCAGCGACTCCTGTATTTCATCAAGCACGTGCTCCAGCCGGTAGGTCAGCTCGAGCGTGTTCGCCTCCGGCTGGCGCTGGATCCCAATCACCACCGCCGGCCGGGCGTCGTGCGAGCCCGCCCCGCGCCGCAGAGCCCCTCCGATCCGCACCTCCGCGATGTCGCGGACCAGCACGGGCGTCGCTCCGCGCGCCGCCACTACTGTCGCGGCCAGATCCTCCAGCCCTGCAACGCGCCCAATGCCCTGAATCAGGTACTCCTGCCCGCCGGTTACGCGGAAGCCGCCGGAGGTGTTCCGGTTGGCGCGACGCAACGCCTCCTCCACTTCCTGCACCGTAACGTCGTAAGCCCGAAGCTTCGCCGGAGCGAGAACTACCTGGTACTGCTTCTGCGCCCCGCCCGTGGCGATCACCTGCGAGACGCCCGGTACCGCGAGCAGCCGCCGCCGGACCAAAGTGTCAGCCACCGTCCGCAGCTCCAATTCGGAGTGGCGGTCCGATTCGAGATCGACGAAGAGGATCTCGCCCATGATGGAGGAGACCGGCGCCATCACGATCTGAACTTCGGGCGGCAGGCTGCTGCGCGCCACGGCCAACCTCTCGGTCACAACCTGCCGGGCGCGCGCGACATCCTCGCCCCACTCGAACTCGGTCCACACGACCGCAACGCCGAGCGCCGTCGCCGACCGCACGCGCCGGACGCCGCTCGCTCCGTTGAGCGCCGTCTCGATCGGAAACGTGACCAGCGATTCGAGTTCAGTTGGCGCCATACCTGGCGCTTCGGCAAGCAGTGTCACGGTGGGGGCCGTGATGTCGGGCAGCACGTCGACCGGGAGCGTTGTGGCCAGGTAAACGCCCCAGACCAGCAGCGCCGCCGTCAAAGCCACCACTGTAGGCCGGTTCCTCAGAGACCATCGGATTAACCCGTCAATCATCCGTTGCTCCCCTCAATGAACGTGCCCTTCCGCCGGCATCTGCTTGGACAGCGACGCCAGGCGGATCAGGTAGCCGCCAGTGGCCACGACCCGCTCACCCGGCGCCAGTCCTTCGACGATTTCAACTCGTTCGCCCTCCCGCAGTCCCGTGCGGACAGGGCGCCGTTCGAAGGACTCGCCGCCAGTCTGCACAAAAACCACCGGCCGGCCGCCATCGTCGACCAGAGCCGTGGCCGGCGCGACAACCGTGTTCTGCGAGCCCGCCAGAAAGAGCCGTATCCGCACCGCCTGGCCCACGGCGAAGCGCCGCGACGGATTGGAGAGTTCAAACAGCACATCGGTGGTCCGGGTCTGCGGATCGACCAGGCTCCCCCGACTCACCAGCCGTCCGAGCGGCAGTGCGGCCGGCAGACCTGGGGCCTCGACCTCGGCCGCGGTCAATCCGGCCAGGCGCGGCGCATCGGCCTCCGGAACATTCGCCGCAACGTGCACGCGGTCAACCGCGACAATCCGGACCAGCCGGTCGCCCTGGTTCACATGCGCCCCCGGCGTGCTGAAGACCCCGGCGATGACGCCGTCGATCGGGGCCGCTACCCGGAACGACCGATCATCCGTCTCTCCCTCGCCCGGCAACCGCGAGGACTCATAATGCGCGAGCCGCTGACGGGCCGCCGCCAGCCGCGCCAGAGCCAGCTTCTCGGCTCCCCGAGCCTCCTCCACGCGGCGGGCCGGAATCGCACCGGCAGAGAGCAGGCGCTCAACGCGCGCCAGATCATGACGCGCCAGTTCGAGGTTCGTCTGTGCCTCCGAGATCGCCAGTTCCAGGACCGGCCGGTCATTCGGCGACGGCGTGAACGGCACGACAGCCGCGATCGTTTCGCCGCGCCGCACCGCCGAGCCGGCGAAGGGGATTGGCAGATTTGGCGCCAGCCGTCCGGCAATCGGTGCGACCACCTGAATCTCCCCGCCGCTTCGAGGTCGGATCTCGCCCGTCACCTCGATGCTGTTTCGCAGACTTCGGCGCTCGACGATTGTGGTCGAGAAGTCGAGCATCCACTGCTGCTCCTTGGAGAATGCGATGGTTTCACCGGCGCTTGCTTCCTCAGGGATCACAGCGGCCTCGCTGGCTGAGACATGGACCGTCAACTCGCCCAGGTCGTGCCGATCCTGGAGCCGCGCCGATTCGAGCACAAGGGTTGCGCCGAAGCGGCCCGTCCGGGCCGGCCGCACATCCACGCCGAAGATACCGGGGCTCGACGGCGTATCCGCGGTAAAGCTCTCGGCCGGCCCGCTCTCCGGCGCGAAGACAACAGTCACACGCCCGGCCTCCACGGGCCGGAAGCTCTTCAGGTCCGTCAGGTGGACCGCAAGCCGCCGGGTCTCGCCCGCTACAAGCGGTTCGTGCTCCAGAAACAGTTCCGTCCGCTCGCTCCAGCGGGTAATCGACAGCGCCGGCGGCTCCGCTTCGGGCGCCAAAGGCGGGGCCTGTCGCGAGCAGGCAGCCAGCATCAGCGAACAACAGACGAGTAACACGTTTCTCCTCACGGCATCACCTCCCGGTTGAGCACCGGCTGACCGACGGTGCGCTCAAGTTCGATTTCGGCCTGTTTGGAGGCGCTCAGCAGCTCCAACTCCCGCAGGCCTGCCTGAATGGTGATGCGGTAGGCGTCGAGAAGCTCGAGAATGCCGGCTTCTCCTTCCTCGTAGGCCGTCCGCGCGATCTGCTGTAGGCGCAGGCCCTGGTCGTAAGCGCGGCGGCGATACTCAGACACGGTCTGCCTGCGGAGGGTGAGGTTGGCGTGCGCCGCCTTTACTTCGGACCGAATCTGCTGCTCGATAGCGTCCCCACGCGCGTGGCTGCGTTCGGCCTCGGCACGGAAGCGAGCAATATCGGCCTGGCCACGGTTGAAGACCGGGAGGGGAACGGTCAGCACGAGAAAAGGCGCAGCCTCGGTGCGCCGCCCGACATCGGCCCGCTTGAGGCCGGCGATCAGGGTTGGCTCGGGGACACGCAGGCGCTCGGCCGCGCGGCGTTCGGCGGCGAAGCGCTTCGCCAACTCGCGCTGTGCCCCCAGATCGCCGCGCATCTCGATCGCCCGGCCGAACAGCTCTTCGATCGGGGGAAGCAGCGCGTCGCTGTCCAGCCGTCCCTGAGCCCGGATCTCGTCATTCCGTGAAGCATCCAGGAGCGTCTCGACGCGCGACCGGCTCTCGATGGTCTGAGAGCGCGCTCCAGCGAGACCGCCCTCGAGTTCGGCGCGCTCACGCTCGGCGCGGAGACGGTCATAGGCAGAGCCCTCGCCCTCGCTTTCGCGGAGCTTGAGCACGCGGATCACCTCGTCGAGTTGACGCAGCCCCGCCTCGATGATCTCCTCCCGACGCTGCGAGGCCAGCAGTGCATAGTAGGCCGAGCGGAGCTCGCTCACCAGCCCCCATCGCACGAAGTCGGCCTGCTGTTGGGCCGCATTTCCGGCAGCCGCGCCCGCATCACGCATGTGGCCGAGCCGCCCGCTCACCGGGAGACGCTGCTCATACTGGAGGAACTCGGTGAACCCGGCGCCCTCACGGATGTAGCCCGTCGCGGGATTCGGCCACATCCCCCAGTTTCGAGCCTCCTCGCGTACGGCCGTCACCCCGGCCCGCAAGTCTCTCGCATACGGGCTCGCATCCAGAAAACGCCGAATCGCCTCTCGTTCTGTAACGGATGTTCACCCCAATGACGCACCACGATTCTCGGCACAAGCTCAAGCATTAACAGGATTTGCGGCGATTGGGGAGTTTCTTGCGCGTGACTACAGGGGTGTCGGTGTGG
>JBKBWD010000101.1:0-17621 GCA_046289265.1 Bryobacteraceae bacterium
GTTTTATACGCCATTCAACGGCAAGCCCAGCCAGCTCAATGGTAGAGGCTTCCTGTGGTCCCACCGGACAGGCTCTATTGACCCGATCATTGCGGGGACAGGAGGAGCGATGGTGCGCGACGTGGCGACTCTTCATCGGTTCATCAGTCTCGTGTTGCCGCAGCTCCAGTCCCGTTATGTTATCGGCTTCCGCGACACCCGGGGGGCGTACCGATAGTGGGCTCCGCCAGCTAAGGATCGAATTGAGTCCGGCAGCAAAGAAACGGCATCGGAACGCGGTGATTGTTCACGGTCAAGCATATGCGGTCAGCGAGAATTAAGAATCCGCTCCCTTACGGTCGCGGCTCGGTAATGGATTGCGCGCATCACCAAGTAGAGTTACCGCACCAGATATTCCCGCCGGCTGTTGCTGCGTCATGCAGTGCAGCGTGCCGAGGCCCAGGACCAGGTCTACCGCGTGGATGCCGCAGACTTCCCGGTCGGGGAAGAGCCTGGCTAGCGTATTGAGGGCGTGGCGGTCGTTTGGGTCGTTGAAGGTCGGGACCAGGACGAGGTTGTTGGCGATGTAGAAGTTCGCGTAACTGGCGGGGAGGCGCTGGCCTTCGAAGTATAACGGCGCGGGCATGGGGAGGGTTACGACTCGCAGCGGGCGGCCGTGCTGGTCGCACATGCGCTTCAGGCGCTTCAGATTGTCGCGGAGGAGCTCGTAGTTCGGGTCGGCGGGGTCGGATTCGCTCGCGACGACGACGGTGTCGGGTGAGACGAAGCGGGCCAGATCGTCGATGTGACCGTGGGTGTCGTCGCCGGTAATGCCGTTGCCGAGCCAGAGCACCTTTTCGATTCCCAGATAGCCGGCCAGGACCTGCTCGATCTCCTCCTTCGATAACTCCGGGTTGCGGGCCTGGATGGGGCTTAACAGACACTCCTCGGTGGTCATGAGGAGGCCGGCGCCGTTTACGTCGATGCTTCCGCCTTCGAGCACCACGCGGCGGCCGCGCACTTCGGGCTTCCACTGCTCCATGCGAAGGTTGCGGGCGATGCGGTCCGGGGCGGCATCGTCTTCCTTCCAGTTTTCGTACTTAGCCCAGCCGTTGAAGCGCCAGTTGGTGATGGCGACGCGGCCCTCGGCGTTTTTCACGAAGATCGGGCCGTAATCGCGGGTCCAGCTACGCGTGGTCGGGATGGGGAAGAACTCGACGGCGTTGAGGTCGGCTCCGGCCTTGATGAGGATGCGGAGCGCCTTGTCGGTTGCTTCGGGTGCGATGAGAATCCGGACCTTCTCGACGCGCGCTAGCTTGCGGACGATTTCGGCGTAGACCCAGGGGATCGGCTGGAACTTGCCCGGCCAGTCCGAGGTCTGGTGCGGCCAGGCGAGCCATGTGGCTTCGTGCGGCTCCCATTCGGCCGGCATGCGATATCCGAGTTGTTCGGGCGTCATCAGTCGATCCACCGCCGGCAGAGCGGGCTGTAGGCGTCGATGCGGCGGTCGCGCAGGAAGGGCCAGTTGCGCCGGACTTCCTCCATGCGGCGCGGGTCGATCTCGGCGATGAGGATCTCTTCCTTGTCGACCGGAGCCTCGGCGATGACCTGGCCGAAGGGATCGGCGACGAAGGACGATCCCCAGAATTCAAGGCCGTTGTCCGGCGTGCCTTCGAAGCCGGTGCGGTTGACGGCGGCGACGTAGATGCCGTTGGCGATGGCGTGCGCGCGCTGGATGGTCTTCCAGGCGTCAAGCTGCGCTGCGCCGTACTGCGCCTTCTCGTGCGGGTGCCAGCCGATGGCGGTCGGGTAGAAGAGGATGTCGGCGCCTTGCAGGGCGGTGAGGCGCGCGCCTTCGGGATACCACTGGTCCCAGCAGACCAGCACGCCGAGACGGCCGTAGCGCGTGTCGAAGTTCAGGAAGCCGAGGTCGCCGGGCGTGAAGTAGAACTTCTCGTAGTAGAGGGGGTCGTCCGGAATGTGCATCTTCCGGTAGAGGCCCTCGATGCGGCCGTCGGCGTTAATGACGGCGGCGGTGTTGTGGTAGAGGCCGGGGGCGCGGCGCTCGAACAGAGAGGCGATGAGGACCACCTTCAGCTCGGCCGCGAGCGGGGCGAGGCGTTCGGTGGAGGGTCCGGGGATCGGCTCGGCGAGCGCGAACAGCTCGGCGTTCTCTTCGCGGCAGAAGTACTGCGAGCGGAAGAGTTCCTGCAGGCAGATGACCTGCGCGCCCCGGCCAGTGGCTTCGCGGATCCGCCAGACGGCCTTTTCCAGATTCTCGTCCGGATTGACGGAGCACTGGGTCTGAATGAGCCCGATCCGGAACTTCGAATCCCCTGATTTCGCCATAGTAAGATTGTTCCACATGGCCAAGCGACTTTCTATATCTCTCCTGTTTTGTTGGGTTCTGGCCTGGGGCGCGGCGCCAACGCCGAAGGAGCACTTCGGTTACGAGCCCGGAGCGGACTACAAGCTGGCCGATTATGGCGAGATTATCGGGTACTTTCAAAAGCTGGACCAGGCTTCGCCGCGGCTGAAACTGGTGGAGTTCGGCAGGAGCGCGCATGGGAAGTCGATGTACCTGGCGGTGATCTCGTCGGAGGAGAACCTGCGTCAGGTGGAGCGGTATCGGGAGATCAGCCGGCGGCTGGCGCTGGGCGAGGGCACGCCGGAGGAGGCCGCGCGGCTGGCGGGCGAGGGCAAGGCGATCGTGTGGATCGATTCGGGGCTCCATGCGAGCGAGGTGGCTCCGGCGCAGCACGCTCCGGAGCTGGCCTACCGGATGGTGGCGGAGGAGAGCGCCGAGATCCGGCGGATTCGCGAGAACGTGATCCTGCTGCAGATCCCGGTGATCAATCCGGACGGACTGGACTGGATCGCGCACTGGTACCGGAACAATGTCGGGAGCCGGTATGAGCTGGCTCCGCTGCCGTGGCTGTACCAGAAGTACGCGGGGCATGATAATAACCGCGACTGGTTCATGATGAACCTGGAGGAGACGCGCCATGTGACGCGGCTGCTCTACGAGGAGTGGTTCCCGCAGATTGTTTATAACCAGCACCAGGCTCCGGCGTTTCCGGCCCGGATCTTCGTTCCGCCGTATGCCGAGCCGCTGAATCCGCATATCCCGGCGGAGGTGATGGAGGGGATCAACCTGATCGGGTCGGCGATGAAGGAGCGGTTTGCGCGGGAGCAGAAGCCGGGGGTGCTGTCGTACTTCGGCTATGACGCGTGGTGGAACGGCGGGCTGCGGTCGACGCCGGCGTTTCACAACATGCACGGGATCCTGACGGAGACGGCGCTGCATTCGTATGGGACTCCGCGGGTGTACCGGCCGACGGAGTTTCCGGAGCGGTTCGGCAATGGCATTCCGACGCGTGAGCCAAGCGTCTTCTACCAGCGGCCGTGGATGGGCGGCAAGTGGGGGACTCGCGAGGCGATCGAGTACATGCTGACGGCGGATTTTGCGATCCTCGACCTGGCGGCGGAGCGGAAGGCGCAGTTCTTGCTGAAGGCGCACGAACTGGCGCGACGGAACATCGAGTTGGGGCGGCTGGGGAAGCCGTTCGCTTACGTCGTTCCGGCGCGGCAGTGGGATGCGTCGAGCGCGCGGGAGATGCTGCGGCGGCTGATGGCCGGAGGCATCGAGGTGCGGCAGGCGCGGGCGGATTTTCAGGCCGGGTCGAAGCGGTATGCGAAGGGCGATTATGTGCTGCTCGCGGGCCAGGCGTTTCGTCCGTACCTGGTGGACCTGATGGAGCCGCAGAAGTATCCGGAGCTGAAGGCCGGGACGGACGGTCCGACGAAGCGTCCGTATGACGTGGCCGGCTGGACGCTGCCGATGCAGATGGGCGTGCAGGTGGAGCGTGTGGAGGAGCTGTTCGAGGCGGCGCTGGATCGGGTGGCCGAGGTTCCGCTGGCGGCGCGGTCGGTGGACCATCGGGAGAATGCGTCATTCCTGACAATGGCCGAGCAGTTGGCGCGCGGCGGGCGCGTGGGATGGGGGCGCGATGGCGCGATTCTGCTGGATGGCGATGCGGAGAAGGCGCAGTGGGAGCTGCGGACGCCGCGCGTTGCGCTCTATGAGCCGCACCAAGCCAACATGGATGCCGGGTGGACGCAGTGGCTGCTCGACTACTTCAAGATCCCGCACGTGCTATTGAAGAACGACGAGGTTCGGAAGGGCGATTTGCGGTCGCGTTTTGACGCGATCATTCTGGCCCACCAGTCGGCGGTTTCGATCCTGCACGGCGCGCGGGATGGAGAGCGGCCCGGCGGGGCAGCGTGGCTTCCCGAGAGCGTGCAGCGGCCGGAGTATACGGGCGGCATCGGGGTGAATGGGTTGGCGGCCCTGGAAGAGTTCGTCCGCGAGGGTGGCTCGCTGCTGGCGTTCGACGGCGCGACGGAGCTTCCGGTGAGGATGTTCCCGACTCCGGTGCGCGCCGTGCTGCCGTATAGCGGCGAGAGCTCGCAAGGGTATTACTGTCCGGGGTCGCTGCTGCGGATTACGGTCGATACGAGCCATCCGCTGGCGTTCGGGATGCCGGCCGAGGCGATTGCGATGTCCACTGGCGGGCAGGCGTTCGATGTGACCCTGTTGCCGGACATGAACCGGGGGGACCGCGAGGTGCGGTCGGTGGCGCGGTATGCAAATTCGAACCTGTTGGCGAGCGGGTGGATCTCCGGGGAGCGGGCGGTGGCCGGACGGAGCCTGCTGGTGGAGGCTCGGCACGGGAAGGGGCGCGTGGTGCTGTTCGGATTCCGGCCGCAGTTTCGGGGACAGTCATTCGGCACGTTCAAATTCGTGCTGAACGCGATTTACCTGGCTTCGGCCGAGAGGCGCTGAGAGCTTCGGCCGGGCTGCCGCACTTACCCGGTATGGCAGCTATTCCGTGTCCGCGGTGCGGGTGGGCCGGCATCCGGCGATCGAACCGGCGCGGCATCGTCGATGCGATCCTGAAGAACCTGTTGCTAATGGTTCCGTACCGGTGCCGGACGTGCCGCGGCCGATTCTACCGGTTCAACCTCGCAGCCGTTCGAGGAGGGCCGCGCCGTCGCCTATGTCGCGCAGGCGCTGGGCCTGGTCGCTGACTTCGCGCTCGATGAAGAGGGGGCCGCGGAAGCCGATCTCCTTGAGCTTGGCGACCCAGCGCTCCATGCCGACCGCGCCGCGTCCGAGCGGCTGTTCGGTGCCGAGCGCGCCGGGCTGGTCCTTGGGCGGCCAGTCGCCGTCTTTGGCGTGGACGGTGACGACGTGCTGCGCCAGGATGCCGAGGGCTTCGATCGGGTCGCCGGTGCCGTAAAGGATCATGTTGGCGGGATCGAAGTTGATCCGGAGGTTGGGGCGGTCGACGTCGCGGAAGAACTCGAGCAGGACGTGGGCGGGCTCCTGTCCGGTTTCGAGAGCGAAGCTCTGGTTGTGGTGCGCGGCGTGATCGCAGATGCGGCGCACGAGATTGCGGACGGCGACGTAGTTGGGATTCGCGTGGTCCTCGGGGACGAAGCCGATGTGGCAGGCGATGCCGGGTGCGCCGAGGGCGGCGGCAAAGTCGCTGATGGCCAGGGTGCGGGCTTCGCGCTCGGCGCGAGTGGATTCCGGGATGAAGCCGACGGTGCGCTCGACGGTGGGAATGTCAGCGTAGTCCTCGCCGGTGTAGGCGCCGAAGACGGTGACGATGGGGAACTGCTCGGCCTCAGAGGCGCATCTCCAGGCTTCGGCCGTCGCGGTATTGAGCGGAAAGTCGCCGGGGATGCCGAGCTGGCCGCAGCGGGCGCCGAGCTGTTTGAGTTCGCGGATCGTCTCGACCGGGTCGCGCCCGGCCCAGAACATCACGCCGATTTCCAGATCCCTTAGAGCTTGCATGGTATCGTCTCTCCCTTGCCATTTCTTGCTTCCGCCATCAGGCGCGCGATTTTGACCGCCGCGGCAGACTCTTCCGGCGGGCAGATGGCGGGCTTGCGGCCGGTGCGGCAGCAGTCGAGGAAATATTCTATTTCGGCCTGGTAGCCGTCCTTCTCCGGCACGGGGAGAAGCTCTTCGCTGCCGTCGGCGCGGTAGAGCGAGGGCGGGCGGTGGGCCGAGCTGTAATCGACGGTGCCCTCTTCGGCGACCACGGTGTACTCCATCGAGAACGGGTAGCTTTGGGGGTGATGCCAGCCGCCCGTGATGGTGACGCTGCCGATAGCGGGGTAGTGCAGTTGGGCCGTGATGGTGTCGATGCCGCGCTGCATGTCCTCGTGGCCCGTAGCGGAGACGGCCTCCGGCGCGCCGAACAGGTGGAGGCAAATGTCGACGTCGTGGATGAGCAGGTCGAAGACTCCGCCGCCGCTGCGGGAGGCGTCGGCGAGCCAGGCGCTCCAGGTGGGCGCGGCGCAGCGCCGGCGGAACAGGGCCGAGCGCACGGGGCCGAGCTTGTTGCAGCGGATCAGGTCGGCGAGGGGCAGGTAGTCGGGGAAGAAGCGCAGCACCTGGGCGGTCATCAGGATGCGGCCGCTTGCGGCTGCGGCGGCCAGGACTGCGTCGGCTTCGGCGCCGTCGAGTGCGAGTGGCTTTTCGACCAGCACGTGTTTCCCGGCCTGGAGCGCGGCGGTGGCGACCTCGGCGTGGCGGTGGGTCGGGAGGCAGATGTCGATGGCATCGACGTCGGGGTCGGCGAGCGCCTCTTCCACGCGCGTGTACTTGCGCACGGAGGTGAAGTCCATTTTTTCGCCCGGTCCGCCGAGGTTGCCCTGGATGCCGCTCAGGTCGCCCGCGAGCTTGGCGGGGTCGCTACTGACGACGGCGTGGAGGGTGGCGCCCGGGATGTTGCGGAGAGCTTTGAGATGCATGCTCCCCATGAAGCCGAGACCGGCGACTGCGATCCTCATAGAAGCGCTATCGTATCACGGCGGGGGGAGTGTTCCGGGAGCCTTGCGGCTCCCGGAGAATCACATCTCGTAGACCTGGAAGGAGAAGCGCTCCGGCGGGAGCGAGGAGACGGGGTCTGGGCTCATCTTCGCCCAGGTCTGGTAGGCCGAAGCCGCCACGGGCGAGTTCAGGTAGAACAGGAACTGGTTCGAGAAGCAGGAGATCGGCGGCGGCTGCCGGAAGGTGAGCCGCAGTCCGACGGCGCGGTCGAGTTTGATCTCCGGCGGCGCGGCAGACTTGTCCTCGAGCAGCGTGACGAAGCTGCTACGGCCCGCGTGAGGCCACACGTCCGGGCGGAGCAGCGAGCGCAGTTCGCTCCGGTTCTCGAAGGTGGTTTCGCACTGGCGGATCCATTCGAGCACGCCGTCGCCCCACTGCCAGTTGGCGACGAGCGCGAGGTACTGTTCGACGAGGTTGATTGCGAGATCGAGCTTGCGCCGCTCCCGATCGGTTTCGCGCACGTGCTCATCGATGGGCAGGTCCGGAATGATGTCCTCGGCCTCGATGAGGTCGTTCGCCATTTCCATTACCTTATCCAGGCGATTGACATCCGGCATCATCCGAACTAACAGGGGCGGGAGCTCGTGCATTCTCTCGCCTGGTATCTCTACAAACTTGCGATTGCCAATTATCTCCATGGCCGCCTCGCTACATTTCTATTCGACACCAGTTTGAAAAACTATACCACCTGATTATAGGGACGCCTCCCCTCGATGGCGCGTTACAGAGTAGCCGGCCGGGTCCGGTGCATGCGCTTTCGTGAGTAGCGCTCCTGAGGGATTGCTGCCAGGTTCGGCAGAAGCTCGGATATGGTGAACGACGTGCCCGAAGTCGGTAGGCGGCGGTTGCGGCCGGCCGCGAACCGCTCGGGCTGAGAACGAATCCGCCCTGGTGAGGGCCGGATCTGAGGGTAGATGCGGCGCCCTGCATATCGTTCTTCAGATGGTTAGAGGGCTATTGTAATGGATAGTCAGGCTGGCGCACAAACATTTTTTGCGCGCCATCGCGACGGGGGAGTGAGAGTGTGGCTGCTTCCTGGCATCGGTTGATTCAGTTGGCAGGAGTCGGGGTACTCGCTTACTCAGCATTTTTTGCGGTCTTCGCCATCGCACTCTTTACCTATTCGGCGGTGCGGCATGGGGCGCTGGTGCGGAGCTTACGGGCCGGGCCGTTTGCGAATACATCGAACATCCATGCGCTGCCGCGGATTGTGGGAGTCGGAGACAGAGTGTCGGTGGAAGAGATTGCGAGGGATCTGCGGCGGAGCGGCTACACGAGGCTGAGCGAGTCGCCGCTGGGGCGGTTCGAGAAAGGGGAGGACTGGATCGAAGTGCGGCCGGGTCCGCAATCGCACCTGCGCGAGGAGCCGGTCCTAATTCACTTCGCCAACGGCGCGATCTCATCGATCGTGTCGCTTACGAGCGGCGAGCGGGTAGAGGAGTACCGGCTCGAGCCGCGCCTGATCACCAATGTCGGGCACGGCAGGGAACAGAGGAGGCTGGTCCGGTTCGAAGAGATTCCGCCGGTACTGATTCACGCGATCGTCTCGGCCGAGGACAAGCGCTTCTTCCAGCACTCGGGCTTTGACCCATACCGGATCGCCAAGGCCGCGTATATCGATGTGCGCGAGCGGCGGAAGGAGCAGGGCGCCTCGACTCTGAGCATGCAGCTTGCGCGGAGTATGTGGCTCGATCGCGATAAGAGCTGGCGTCGGAAGTTGGAGGAGGTCCTCATCACGGTGCAGCTTGAGGCGAGGCTCACCAAGGAGGAGATCTTCGAGCTGTATGCGAACCAGATTTACCTCGGCGAAAAGGGCACTTATAGCATCCACGGCTTCGGCGCCGCGGCGCAGGTGTACTTCGGTAAGGATATCCGGCAACTTACTCTGCCCGAGGCGGCGCTGTTAGCAGGGCTGCCGCGGCGGCCGAGCTTCTATAATCCGGCGCGGCATCCGTCGCGGGCGATCGAGCGCCGAAATTACGTGCTTGGGTTGATGTTGGAGAACCGGCTGATCACGCACGAGGAGTATGTCGAAGCGATGGTAGCGCCGCTGGAATTGGCTTCCGAGAGCCGCGAGCCGCATGAGGCGGCGTACTTTGTCGATCTGGTGCAGAACGGACTGCGGGAGTATCGCGGACGTGACGATCGTGCCGCGTTCCAAGTCTACTCGACCCTCGATCTCGACCTTCAGCGCGCGGCCGAGGAGGCGGTGGCTTCGGGCATGCGTGGGGTCGATGAACTGCTGCGCTGGCGACAGAAGGCGAAGGGTGCGGGCTACACACCGCCGCAGGTGGCGTTGGTGGCGCTCGATCCACAAACGGGAGAGATCCGGGCTTTGGTGGGCGGCCGTCACTACGAGAAGACGCAGTTGAATCGGGCGGTGGCGCGCCGGCAGCCAGGTTCGGTGTTTAAGCCATTCGTATATGCAGCGGCGCTGAATACGGCCGTGCGCGGTGGGGCGAGAGTTTTCACTCCTTCGAGTACGGTGGTCGATGAACCGACGACTTTCTGGTTCGATGAGAAGCCTTATGATCCGGAGAACTTCGGCAAGTCCTTTTCGGGGACCGTCACGCTGCGGCGTGCGCTGGCGAAGTCCTTGAACGTCGCGACGGTGAAGGTGGCTGAGGATGTGGGATTGCAGAAAGTCGTCGATCTGGCGCGCAAGGCGGGGTTGAACGGAGCGATTCAGGCGACGCCGTCGGTTGCGCTGGGGGCTTACGAAGTGACGCCGATTAAACTGGCCGGCGCTTACACGATTTTCCCCACCCTGGGGCAATATTCGAAGCCACACCTGATGACGCTGGTGCGGGCGCATGACGGGGCGGTCCGGTACGCCAATGGTGCGCGACAGGAGACCGTCCTCGATGCGCGGGTGGCATACCTGATGGTGAACATGCTCGAGGAAGTGATGGAGAGCGGGACGGCGGCAGGCGTGCGAGGGCGCGGCTTTCGCCAGCCCGCGGGAGGGAAGACGGGGACGTCGCGGGATGCCTGGTTCGCGGGCTTTACGTCGGAGCTGGTGTGCGTCGTCTGGGTCGGCTACGATGACGGTTCCGACATACGGTTGGAGGGATCGAAGGGCGCGCTTCCGATCTGGACGGACTTCATGAAGCGCGCGGCGGGGATGCGGAGATACCGCAACGCGAAGCGGTTCACGCCACCTCCGGGCGTGGTGAGCGTGGCGGTCGATCCTTCGACGGGGCGTCTGGCGAACAGTTCCTGTCCGGCGAGGCGGCAGGAATTGTTTGTGGCGGGAACACAACCGAAAGAGTTCTGTATGCATGGCTCGACGTATCCGATCTATGCATGGCCTGCGCCCGATCCGGCAGCGCCGCGCCAGCGGCCGCCTGCGATCGCTGAGTCAGCCCCGATTCCCGAACGTGCTCCCGAAGCGCCCGCTCCGGCCGCTCCCACACAACGGGAGCGGCGCTTCCGTATTCCTGTGGAAGAGCTCGCAATCGACGACGACTGAGCGGGCTGCTAGGATGGGAGCATGCCCGTGTGGGCCTTCCTTGTTTTCCTTATGACCCTATCCAGCATGCAGGCCGAAGCGCCGCGCGCCAAAGTTGTCTCGAAAGAGATCTCCGTACACGGGGACACCCGGATCGACAACTATTTTTGGCTGCGCGAAAAATCGAATCCGGATGTGATCGCCTACCTTCAAGCGGAAAACCGCTACACCGAAGCGGTGCTGAAGAGCACGGAAAAGTTGCAGGAGCAGTTATACCGCGAAATCCGCGGGCGCGTGAAGGAGACTGACGAATCAGTGCCGTATCGCCGCGTCCGGTACTTCTACTACACGCGCACGGAAGAAGGAAAGCAGTATCCGATCTACTGCCGCAAGGCGGAGTCGCTCGATGCGCCGGAGCAGGTGCTGCTCGATGAGAATGAATTGGCCGCGGGCCAGCCTTACTTCCGGATCGGGGCGCTCGCCGTGAGTCCGAATCAGGAGCTGCTGGCCTATTCGACGGATACGGCGGGCGATGAGAGCTACACGGTTTTCGTAAAGAACCTGAAGACAGGGGAACTGCTGGCGGACCGCGTCGAGAACACATACTACTCGCTCGAATGGGCCAACGATAACGAGACGCTCTTCTACAATGTCATCGACCCGGTCACCAAACGGCCGTACAAGCTGTTCCGGCACAAGCTCGGGACGCAGGCCTCCGACGACGTACTGGTGTTTCACGAGCCGGATGAGGCCTTCACGCTTTCGCTTGTCAAAACGCGGAGCCGCGAGTACCTGATCCTGGAACTCGAGAGCGCCACGACTTCGGAGGCGCGCTACCTGAGGGCCGATGAGCCGGAGAGCGAGTTCGTCGTATTCGAGCCGCGCAGGCATGAGATTGAATACGACCTCACGCATCACGGTGAGCACTTCTACTTTCGGATCAACGACAGCGGGAAGAACTTCCGGCTGGTCCGCGTGCCGGTGAGTGAGCCGGTGCGGGAGAAGTGGGAGGAGGTGCTGCCGCATCGCGCCGGCGTGCTGCTCCAATCGGTGAATCCGTTCCGCCGGCACCTCGTGCTGGTGGAGCGGGAGAAGGGCCTGCGCCGGTTGAACATCCGGAACCTGGAGAGCGGCGAAAGCCATTTCGTGCAGTTCCCCGAGCCTGCCTACACCGTTTCGCTCGCGGAGAACCCGGAGTTCGAAACGACAGTGCTGCGGTTCCACTACACCTCGCTGATCACGCCGCCATCGGTGTTCGATTACGACATGGACACGCGCACGCGCGATCTGAAGAAACAAACGGAAGTGCTGGGCGGCTACGATCCGTCGCGCTACCAGAGCGAGCGGATCTTCGCGACAGCGCCGGACGGCACGAAGATTCCGATGTCGCTGGTTTATCGGAAAGGGCTCGCGCTCGATGGGCGGAATCCGACGCTGCTGTACGGATACGGGGCGTACGGGATCACGATCGAGCCGTCGTTTTCCTCAGAGCGGTTGAGCTTGATCGACCGGGGCTTCGTCTACGCGATCGCGCATATTCGCGGCGGCTCGGATTTGGGGAAGCTGTGGCACGAGTCCGGGCGGATGCTTCACAAGACGAACAGCTTCACCGACTTTATCGCCTGCGCCGAGCATCTGATCGCGGCGAAGTATACGTCGAAGGACCGGCTGGCGGTCATGGGCGGCAGCGCCGGCGGCCTGTTGATGGGCGCGGTGGTGAACCTGCGGCCGGATCTTTTTCACGCGGTCATCGCCAAGGTACCGTTCGTCGATGTGCTCAACACGATGCTCGATGCGAGCCTTCCGTTGACGGTAGGCGAATACGAAGAGTGGGGCGATCCGAACGAGAAGCCCTACTACGACTACATCAAGAGCTATTCGCCCTACGACAATGTTCAGAAGAAGGCGTATCCGCACATGCTGGTGACGGCCGGGCTGAACGATCCACGGGTTTCTTATTGGGAGCCGGCCAAGTGGGTGGCCAGGCTCCGGGCGGTGAAGCAGGATGAGAATTTGCTTCTGCTCAAGACCAACATGGGGGCCGGGCACTTTGGCGCGTCGGGCCGCTATGAGCGGATGAAGGAGACCGCCTTCGACTATGCCTTCCTGCTGCACGTGATGGGAATGGCGGCGGAACCGGCTGCCGCGCCCTGAGGCGTGGTGCTCTCGTGCTAGTTTGTAGTTTTATGCTACGACTGCCGGGGGCGCTCTTTCTCGAAAATCTGATCGTTCGTCGCACGCTGCTCTACCAGATGGTCCGGCGGGACTTCACGCAGCGATTCGTCGGGTCGGCCGCCGGCTGGGTCTGGAGCCTTATCCATCCCTTGGTGCTGCTGCTGAGCTGGGCCTTTGTATTCCAGTGGTGCCTGAAGGTGCCGCCTCCGCCGGAGGCGATCACGGACAACTATACGGTTTTCCTGTTCTGTGGCTATCTCCCGTGGCTCATGTTTCAGGAAACGGTGCAGCGCTCGTCGAATTCGATGGTCGACAACGCGAACCTCATCACCAAGACGGTCTTTCCGGCCGAGGTGGTGCCGATGTCGATCCTGCTGTCTTCGATGATCAGCCACCTTCTGGCCCTGACGCTGGTGATCGTGATGGTGGCGTTCTGGCAGGGTTACTTCAGCTACATGGTGGTGCTGCTGCCGGT
The DNA here is from genome assembly GCA_046289265.1 of Bryobacteraceae bacterium. GTDB lineage: Bacteria > Acidobacteriota > Terriglobia > Bryobacterales > Bryobacteraceae > JBKBWD01. The sequence goes on from JBKBWD010000101.1 coordinate 12,988, forward strand.
CTACATGGCGCTGCTGGGACTGTTTGCCGTGGGAGTCGGGTGGATCGCTTCGGCGCTCCAGGTCTATCTGCGGGACACGACGCAGCTTGTGATCGTGATCCTGACCGGGTGGTTCTGGCTCACCCCGATCTTCATTCACGAGGAGCAGTTCCCGGAGAACATGCGTTTCCTCATCAAGTACAATCCGCTCGCGTACGTGGTGCGGGCCTATCGCGAAAGAATTCTCACGACGCGGATGCCGAGCGTGGAGGAGTTTTTCGCGCTGGCGGCCGCGGCGGTCGGTGTGTTTGTCGTCGGGGGCCTGATTTTCCGGCATCTGAAGCGCGGCTTTGCCGACGTACTGTGAGATCCGATGAAGAAGACCTGTATTCCCGTTGCCCTCCTGTTCGCCGTTCTCGCGCCGGCTGCCACCGTACGGTTCGATCCCGCTTCGCCTGAGGTGGGGCCTTTTCCGAACGATGCCCTGACGGTTGCGGATGCGCGCCAGAAGACTGGGCTTCGCGTCAACCTTCCGCTGCCGGATTGCGGAGCGAAGCCCGCGGAGTGCCAGACCGTCCGGCTGTTGAATGAGCTGGACGGGTTTCACATTCTCCCTCGCGTCAGCGTGCGGTTTTCGGGGCCGATCGATCCGCACACGCTGCGCTCCGGGCTGTACCTGGTTGCGCTGGAGAACCTGACCGACGAGGGGTGGGGGCTCCAGTGGGAAGGGCAGGTTCTGGTCGTCAACAACGTGATCTACGACGCGGCGACCAACACGGCCTATGCGAAGCCGGACGCGTTCATGGATCAGCACCGGCGCTACGCCCTGATCGTGACGGATTCGGTGCGGGATGCGTCGGGGGCTCCGGTTCAGGCCGAGGTTGGCTTTGCCTCGTGCGCGAGCAATGCCGCTGCGGAGGGATATTGCGGAACGCTGGCGGCGGCGGTGGGCCGGCTGTCGCCGGTCTTTGCACCGCAGCGGATCGTTGGGGCTTCGGTCTTCACGACGCATAGCGCGACGGCGTGGCTGGAGAGCGCGCGGCGGAGCCTGGCGGGCGCTCCGGTGAATGTGCAGCGCACGGGGACGAAGCCGGTCGTCACGATGGCCGAGATCACGTCGTTTGTCGGGCGGCATCACGTCGCGGGCGGAGAATTTTTCAATCAGGCGATTCCGGTTGGGTTCCTTCAGGAGGTGGACCGGATCGCGTTCGGTTCGTTCCGGTCGCCGCGTTTCCTGGATGAGAACCAGGTGATTCCTCACAGCCCGACGGGCGAGGCGGTGGGGCTGCCGGCGGAGTCCGAGGAGATTTTTTTCCATGTGTTTCTGCCGAAGGGGGAGAAGCCGGCGGGCGGCTACCCGGTGGTGCTGTTCGGGCACGGCTACACGGACACGCGGTTCATCGGGCCGTCCGGGGTGGCGACTACGCTGACGGCGAACGGCTTCGCGGTCGTCGTATTCCATGCTGTCGGGCACGGGTACGGACCTGAGGGCAAGCTGGTTCTTACGGACCGTTCGGGCGCGGTGCTGGAGTATCCCGGCGGCGGGCGGGCAGTCGATCGGAACCGGGATGGAAGGTATGGGGCGGCCGAGGGCTGCCTGATTTTCGCGCCCGCGCCCGTGGGATTGCGGGACTGCATGCGCCAGACGGTGGTGGATTACATGCAGTTCGTCCGGGCCGTGCGCGGCGGCATCGACCTGGACGGGGACGGGACGGCCGATCTCGACCGGAACCGCATACACTACCTCGGGATGTCTCTCGGGGCGATGTACGGGACGCTGCTGAGCGCCGTGGAGCCGCACGTTTCGGCGGCGGTGCTGAACTCGGGCGGCGGATCGGTGGTCGAGATCGCGCGGTGGAGTCCGTCGTGGCAGGCCGATGTGCGGGCGCTGCTCGACCGGCCGGAGGGCTATGACGAGCAGTACGTGCTGCGTTACCGCCATGCGCGGGTGGTGCAGGAGCCGGAGGCGATCGCGATTCAGAACTTTTTCGAGCGGCTTGAATGGCTGCAGGCGAGCAGCGATCCGCTCTCCTGGGCGCCGCACCTGTTCTCGTCGACGCTGCCGGGGGTACCGATCAAGCCGGTGCTGTTTCAGTATGCGATTGGCGACCGCTCGGTGCCGAACCCGACGCAGACGGCGCTGGTCAGGGCGGCGAACCTGCGCGAGACGGCCGTGGTCTACCGGCATGACCTGGCTCGGCGGATTGCTCCGATGATGGCGGAGAATCCGCACATCTTCCTGGTGAATCCGGCGTCGCTGGCGGATCTGCGGATCGCGGCCGCAGCGCAAATCCAGGCGGCCGGATTTCTCGCGAGCGGAGGCAGTACGATCCCTGACGCGAACGAACTCGTGCGGCCGGCATTCGGGGCCGACCTGTTCGAGACGCCCTGGTTCCTCACCGAGGACCTCAACTTCTGAGCAGCACGTTGTGTTAAACTTCCGGCCATGGTGCGGATGACTGTGTTGCGCTCATTCCTGATGGTGTTCCTCGGGGTCTACGGTTTCCTGGCGTTCGCGCAGGAACAGAAGCTGCGCGACCCCGACGTAATCTTCGTTCCCACTCCCGAAGACGTGGTCAGAGAGATGCTGACGGTCGCGGGTGTCAAGAAGGGCGACGTCGTCTACGACCTGGGCTGCGGCGACGGCCGCACGGTCGTTACGGCGGCGAAGGAGTACGGCGTGCGCGCCGTGGGCATCGATATCGACCCGCAGCGGATCGCCGAGTCTCATGAAAACGCGAAGCAGGCCGGCGTGACCGATCGCGTCGTGTTCCGGAACGAGGACCTGTTCGAGGCCGATATCCGGGAGGCCTCGGTCGTGACGCTCTACCTGCTTCCGTCGCTGAACGTGAAGCTGCGGCCCAAGCTCTGGAAGGAACTGAAGCCCGGCACGCGCATCGTGTCGCACAACTTCGACATGGGCGATTGGAAGCCGGAGAAGACCGTGAAGGTCGGGGCCCATACCGTCTATCTCTGGACGGTTCCGGCGAATCCGCCTTCGGGGCAATAGCTGCCCGCGTCGAGCTACGCGGGAAGGGTGAAATAGAAGGTCGAACCCTTCCCGACTTCGGATTCGGCCCAGATGCGACCACCGTGCAGTTCGACGATCTTCTTGCAGATGGCCAGGCCTATGCCCGTGCCGGAGTAGTTCCTGCCGTGCAGCCGTTTGAAGAGTCCGAAGATCCGCTCGGCATGCTCCGGACTGAACCCCACCCCATTGTCCTCGAATGAAAATCGCCAGTTACCGTTCTCCCGCTTTGCCGAGATGTGGATGCGCGGCGGTTCGTCCGGTTTGCGGTACTTCATCGCGTTTCCGATGAGATTCTGGAATACCTGAACCAGATAGGCCTGGTCGCCGCGGACGGCCGGCAAGGGGTCGTGGGTCACTTGCGCTGCGCTCTCCTGGATTGCGGTCTGGAGCGCCATGAGGGTCCAGGTGAGCACGATTTCGAGGTCGACCTTCTCGGCCCGGAGTTCGGTGGAACCCACCTGCGCGTAGGACAGCAGGTCCATGATGAGCTGGGACATGCGGCGGCAACCGTTTGTGATGAACTCGATCGATTCGCTGCTTTCCGGAGGCAATTGTCCGGCGAGCTTCCTGGCGAGCAGGTCCGCGTGCGTGGATACGGTTCGAAGCGGCTCCTGGAGGTCGTGCGAGGCGGCGTAGGCGAACTCCTTAATCTCTTCGTTGGACTTCTCCAGGAGGCGGAGAGCCCGCTTTGGTTCGCTGAGATCGCGCAACCCGCATTGAATGATCCAGGCGCTGCCCACAGGATAACGCATTCCCAGCAGCTCGATATCCACTTGCCTGCCGTTGCCGTCGACGATCTCCAAATCCGCGTACCGCACCTGATCGAGCGTGCGCATTTCCTGGAAGAGATCCGCGGCCCAGGGCGTAGAGGCGAAGGGTTCGATCTCCCAGAAGCGCTTCCCGAGGACTGAATCTTTGGAGTGGCCGGTGAGTTTGGCGAAGCTCGGATTGAAATCCTTGATATGTCCTGTGTTGGCGTCCATCAACAGGATTGCCTCCTGGGAGGTCTCAAACAGCCGCCGGTATTGGGTCTCGGAGTCCTTTTTCGCGGTAACGTCTTCAACGGCGACGAGTACGGCGGGGTCATCGGTGGTATGCGGGACGATTCGGCGGGCTGACAGGCGCATGGTCCTGCGCCGAAGCCGCGGGAAGTCGAGATCGATCTCAAGGTCGCGAATTTCCGCGCCCGTTTGGAGCGTCTCCCGCAGTGCGCGAAGCAGGAACGGCACGTTCCATTCGCCGACGCCGAGTTCGGCGAACGGCCGCTTTTCCGTTTGTCTCGGCGTAGTTTCGAAGGCGAGATAGAAGGCGGGGTTCGCCGAAACGACGTTCAGGCCGGAGTCCAATACGAGGAGGGGTTCCCGGACCGTATTGACAATGCCCTCAGCGTATTCCCGGGCGGCTTGCACTCGTTTGAGGTTGCGCTTGATCGGGTCGATATCCGTGAAGGTCAGGACGGCGCCGTCGATGAGTTTGTCAGTGGTACGGTATGGACGCAGGCGGACGTGCCGCCATCGTCCGGCTGCATCCTGGATTTCGAAGTCCTTCACTGTACTACTAACCCGTAGATTCTTTTCTGCCCGCGAAGATTTTCATGCCGCCACCGGAGTCAGTTGCCGAACCG
>JBKBWD010000102.1:0-16939 GCA_046289265.1 Bryobacteraceae bacterium
CCGGAATGGCCTGGATTACAATTAATGCACTTGAGCGGAGGATAGGGCAACGCAGAGGTGCGACCCGAGCGCCGACTCAAGCGCTGGAATGATGGGGCAGCTCCGGCTGCCCCGCAACAACAGACCCGCCGATCCCCAGTTAAGCTTATTGCGGGCGAAAAATGGTCTTGACAACCGGACCCACTTTAAGGTTTACCTCGGCGTCGGACCTATACGAAAAGCTCCAGGAACCGATGGGCTGCGCCTATTCCTCCGGCTTCCTGGCTCTCCTCTCGGCGCAATCAGGGCACCTCAGCGAGGCTGAGTCCCTCTTGAATCGAGCCGCGGAATACGCACAGCGCTCCGGAGTTCCCGGCGTAATCGAATGGGTCGAAAATCTCCGCCGGGCCCCCACGGAGAGCTCAGATTGAGGCGGCTCAACCCAGCCAATCGGTCGGCGAAACCAGAACACGGCTCCGATTCCGGAGTAGGCTGTTGTATGGTATGTATATTACAGACATCGTATGATCCGGACCTGCCGCGATAAGGAGGTGTACCGGTTGTTGCAGCCGAGAGTTCAGTCGGAAATTTCAGGGAATCGAGCGAGCCGCTCGTATGCGACTCGAACTCCTCGATGCGGCTACGTCACTGGAGGACCTCAAGCTCCTGGGGCTGCGATTGGAAACGCTCAACGGAGACCGCAAGGGCCAGTACAGTATTCGGGTCAACGATCAGTTCCGAATCTGCTTTGAGTGGCGATCCGGAGATGCTTTCAATGTCGAGATCGTCGATTATCATTGACCAGGAGGTTCGTAGGGATATGCATAAGCGTCAGTCACGGCGCCTGCCCCCAATTCACCCCGGCGAAATACTGAAGGAAACCATCGACCACGCTGGCCTCACCGTGAGCGCACTCGCCCTTGCGCTCCGCGTGCCGGCCAATCGCATCGGCGCGATCGTCAAGGGCCAGCGTGGCATCACCGGTGATACCGCGCTCCGCCTGGCGCGCTACTTCGGAACCTCACCCGAAATGTGGATGAACCTCCAGTCTAAGTATGACCTCGCCGTCGCCGAAGACGCGCTCAGTGAACGGATCGCCAAAGAAGTCCTCCCCCGCTCCGCCGCGTAGACCGCTCCGCCGCGGGGCGCCAGATAAAAATCGCCGGCCATATTCCCGTAAGCGTCTCACCTTATGCCGGTGAATTCGGCGCGAAAGCCCAAGGGAAAGAGCGAGAACTACAGTGGAGGAATCATGCGCCACGGTCACCCGAAGACGTCCGCAGCCCTGCTTGCCGTTCTGATCGTCTGTGCCGCCGCAAACACCCTCTGGGCGCAGCCGTCGGTGGGCGTCAAGGGCGGCGCGAACCTGATCGGCTGGTATCAGGTCCCGAACGCCGGTCCGGGCGGTACGGGCACGAATGAATCCAGCGCCGGCGTCGTCGGGCCGTACGTGCGCATGCCGCTGCTGCTGGGCCTCTCGGCCCAGGTCGAAGGACTCAGACGGGGCTACGGCTTCACCCGAACAAGCGGGCGCGCCGGCCTCGGTTCCACGTATCGTGAGGACGGGAGCGCCTGGGAATTCCCCGTCCTCCTCCTCGTTCGCTCGCCCATCGGCCTGGGCGGCTGGACGCCCTTCGTGAACGCCGGGCCCGCGGTCCGGTACGTCACTGCCGGCTGGCGCAATTCCGAACAACAGAGCACGCCATTCCAGATAGCGATAACCGAAACCAGTGGCCGGCGCAGGCAGGCCAGCTTCGGGACGGCGCTCGGAGGCGGTCTCGAACGCCGGCTCGCCCTCCTCGTCGGCTCGGTCGAGTTCCGCTGGACCCGCTGGCAGGCAAACCAGCGCTTCCCGGACCTACCCGCCAACCAGAACCAGGCGGCGCTCCTCTTCGGCATCCGGACTGGCATAGGCCGCTAGCCGCCTTCCCACCCGCTCGGCCGTCCGCCGCCTCCCTTGGACCCCCATGATATATTGGGATTTTCCCCATGCAGATCGACAAAGTCTATGAACCCCAACGGTTTGAGCCCCGTTGGGCCCAGTGGTGGATCGACTCCGGCTTCTTCAGCGCCAACCCCTTGGCCACCGGTCGTGTCTTCTCTCTCGTCATCCCCCCGCCCAACGTAACCGGCTCACTGCACATGGGCCACATGCTCGAACACACCGAGATCGACGTCACCATCCGGTGGCATCGCATGCGCGGCGACAACACCCTCTGGCTTCCCGGAACCGACCACGCCGGCATCGCCACCCAGATGGTCGTCGAACGCAAGCTCGCCGAAGAAGGCGTCAGCCGCCACGACCTCGGCCGCGAAGAATTCGAAAAGCGCGTCTGGCAGTGGAAACAGGAATACGGCGACACCATCAAGCGCCAGATGGTCCGCCTCGGCACAAGCTGCGACTGGAGCCGCGAGCGCTTCACCCTCGACGAGGGCCTCTCCCGCGCCGTCCGCGAAGTCTTCGTCCGCCTATACGAAAAGGGCCTCATCTACCGCGGCGAGTACATGGTCAACTGGTGCCCCCGCTGCCGCACCGCCCTCTCGGACCTCGAAGTCGTTCACGACGAAACCCAGGGCCACCTCTGGCACATCCGCTACCCCGTCACCGGCACGGACCGCCACCTCACCGTTGCCACCACCCGCCCCGAAACCATGCTCGGCGACACCGCCGTCGCCATCAACGCCCGCGATAAACGCTACAAGGATCTCCACGGACTCACCGTCCGCCTCCCCATCATGGACCGCGAGATCCCCATCATCCTCGACGATGTCGCCGACCCCGAATTCGGCACCGGCGTCGTCAAGATCACGCCCGCCCATGACCCCAATGACTTCGAGGCAGGCAAGCGCCACAACCTCCCCAAGGTCCAGGTCATCGACGACCTCGGCAGGATGACCGCCGAAGCCGCCCGCTACGCCGGCCTGGACCGCTTCGAGGCCCGCAAACAGGTCGTCGCCGAACTCGAGTCCCTCGGCCTGCTCGAACGCATCGAGCCCTACCAGCTCAACGTCGGCAAGTGCCAGCGCTGCAAGACCGTCGTCGAGCCGCTCATCTCCAAGCAGTGGTTCGTCCGCACCAAGCCGCTCGCCAAACCCGCCATCGAGGTCGTCGAGACCGGCCGCATCCAGTTCATCCCGGAGAACTGGACCAAGACCTATTACGAGTGGATGTACAACATTCGCGACTGGTGCATCTCCCGCCAGCTCTGGTGGGGCCACCGCATCCCGGCCTGGCACTGCGATGAATGCGGCGAGATCGCCGTCGCCCGCGAAGACCCGCAGCGCTGCGGAAACTGCTCCTCCGAGTCGCTCCGCCAGGACTCCGACGTCCTCGACACCTGGTTTAGCTCCGGCCTCTGGCCCTTCTCCACCATGGGCTGGCCCGACCGGACCGAGGACCTCGCGGTTTACTATCCAACATCACTGCTCATCACCGGCTTCGACATCCTCTTCTTCTGGGTCGCCCGCATGATCATGCTCGGCATCGAGTGCACCGGAGAGGTCCCCTTCCGCCAGGTCTACATCCACGGCCTCGTGCGCGACGCCGAAAAGCAGAAGATGTCCAAGACCCGCGGCAACGTGATCGACCCGCTCGAGGTCACCGAGAAGTACGGCACCGACGCCGTCCGTTTCTCCCTCCTGCGCGGCGCCGCCCCCGGCACCGACATCGTCCTCACCGAAGAGCGCATGGCCAGCGCCCGCGCATTCGCCAATAAGATCTGGAACGCCGCCCGCTTCATCTTCATGAACATGGAGAAGCTCGGCGTCGAATCCTATGACCCTGGCGTCGACCCGACCCTCATCGGAGCCGCCGCGAACGACAGCCTCATGGTTCCGCTCGAGGACCGCTGGATCTTCGGCCGCCTCAATCGCTGCGCCGACCAGGTCAACCGCGCCGTCGAACAGTACCGCTACCATGAGGTCGCCGAGATTCTCTACCAGTTCTTCTGGCACGAGTTCTGCGACTGGTACGTCGAGCTCAAGAAGCTCCGGCTCCAGGAGGAGAACCCCGACCCGGCCCATCTCCAGAACCTTCTCAAGGTCTTCGAGGCCGCGCTCCGCCTGCTCCATCCGACCATGCCGTTCCTCACCGAGGAGCTCTGGCAGCGCCTGGTCGAGCGCACCGCCGACCGCCCCGAGTCAATCTCCATCGCGCGCTACCCCGAGTACTCGCCCGAAGGCATTGACCTCGTCGCCGAACGCGAAGTCGGACTGCTCCAGGAGATCATCGCTTCGGCCCGCAACCTCCGGGCCGATATGAAGCTCGACCCCAAGCAGCAGCTCGAAGGCATCCTCTACTCGCGCACCGAGGCCGCCGCGGTCGCCGAGTCGCAGCACCTCGCCATCCTGCGGCTCGCCAACGTGAAGCTCGAAACCAGCCAGGAGACCGCGCCGCCGCTCGACGGCGCCATGCGCTCCACTCCGGAATTCGACCTCGTCCTCCGTGTTCCCATGTCGCAGGCCGACGTACAGCGCAAGCGCCTCGAACGCGAGATTCAGCAGTTGGAGAAGGTGATCGCCAGCTCGCACCGCCAGCTTGGCGACGAGACCTTCCTCAGCAAGGCCCCGGCCAAGGTGGTCGACAACATCCGCGCCAAGCTGGCCGACTATGAGTCCCAGCTCGCCAAGAGCCGCGCGGCACTGGAGAGCCTCCAGCAACTCTGATGTTCGACACCTCCCATCCCGAGATCCGCGAATCCGTCCGGCGCGCCCTCGCCGAGGACATCGGAGACGGCGACATCACCTCGCGCGTCACCATACCGGCCGGCCGCAAGGCCCAGGGCGGCTTCTTCGCGCGCGAGTCCTTGACCCTCGCCGGAGTCGAGCTCCTGCCCCTGTTTTACGAGGAGCGCGGCGGAGTCGACGAGCTACGGATCGAGAAGCGCAGCGGAGACCGTCTCGGTTGGGGCGAGCAGTTCGCTTGGGTCCGGGGCGATGCCCGCACGCTGCTCGAATGTGAGCGCGTCGCCCTCAACTACATGCAGCGTCTCAGCGGAGTCGCCACGCTCGCGCGCAAGTACGCCGACGCCGCCGCCGGGACACGCTGCTCCATCCTGGACACCCGCAAGACGACGCCCGGACTCCGCCGCCTGGAGAAAATGGCCGCCGCTGCCGGAGGCATCAAGAACCACCGCATGGGCCTCTACGACGCCATCCTCATCAAGAACAACCACATCACCGCGGCCGGAGGCGTCCGTCAGGCCCTCGAACACGCCCAGGGCGCCGGAGTCCCGGTCGAGATCGAGGTCCGCAGCCGCGAGGAGATGCGCGAAGCGCTCGCCTGCGGAGCCAGCCGCCTCCTGCTCGATAACCTCACCCCTGAGGAGGCGCGCGAGTGGATCCACGAGATCGGCGAGCGCGCCGTCGTCGAACTCTCCGGCGGCATTACTCTCGATACTGTCCGCGCCTACGCCGAGACCGGAGCCGACTACATCTCCTGCGGAGCCATCACTCACTCGGCCACCGCCGTGGATATCAACTTCCGGCTGGAATGGATCTGACATGAGCCTGAACCTCGACTGGGTGCGCGGCCGCCTCCCCGGCCGCCGGATCGAATGGCTCGACCGCACCGGCTCGACCATGCTCGAAGCCGCCCGCCTCGCCGCCGAAGGCTGCCCCTCCGGAACCGTCGTCGGAGCCGAGGAGCAGACGGCAGGGCAGGGAAGACTCGGCCGAAGCTGGCACTCCGAGCCCGGCGCCGGCCTCTACTTCTCCGTCGTCTTCCGGCTCGCGATCCCGCCGGCCCAGCTCCCGGTCCTCACGCTCGCTCTGGGACTCGCTGCGGCCGACGCCGTGCGTCTGCTCGGCGGAACCCCCTGCGATCTTCGCTGGCCCAACGACGTCCTGATCGGCGATAAGAAAGTGGCCGGCATCCTGGTTCAGCTACACGGCTCCGCCGTCGTTGCCGGCATCGGCCTGAACGTCAACCAGGAGAGCTTCCCGCCCGAGCTTGCCGATATCGCCACATCGCTCCGCCTCGAATCCGGATGCGAACACCAGCGCGAGGCCCTGCTTGTCTATCTGCTGAGCTCGATCGACTCGTTCGTCAAGGTCCTGGTGACCAGCGGCGTCGAGCCGATCCTCCAGGCGTTCGAGAACCGATCGACGTATGTGCGCAACCGCCACGTGATCGTGGACTCCGGAATCAGCGGAATCACCGACGGTCTCACGCCCGCCGGATTCCTGGTCCTCAAACGCGACGATGGAACCCGCGAGACCATTCTCGCCGGAGGAGTCCGCCCATGCTCCTAGCTCTCGACATCGGCAACACCAACATCACGATCGGGGTCTTCGAAGGTCCGGAACTCAAAACCCGCTGGCGCCTCCAGACCATCCACGAGCAGACCGCCGACGAGTGGGGCATCAAGCTCCGCAGTCTGTTTGCCGTCGAACGATTGGACCTGAGCTGTGTCGACGGCATTGTCATCGCCAGCGTCGTGCCGCCGCTCGACACCACGCTCGCCGCCACCGCGCGCCGCTATTTCGAGATGGACCCCATGTTCATTACGCCTACGACCGATACGGGTCTGGCGGTCCGCTACGACAACCCGCGCGAAGTTGGCGCCGACCGCATCGTCAACGGCGTTGCCGCCTTCCACAAATACGGCGGCCCCTGCATCGTGGTCGACTTTGGCACCGCCATCACCTTCGATACAGTCTCGGCCGAAGGCGACTACATGGGCGGCATCATCTGCCCCGGCATCGGAATCTCGATCGCGGGCCTTTTCAGCAAAACGGCCCGGCTGCCGCTAGTCGACTTCCGCGAGCCCGAGAAGCTGATCGGAACCAACACCGTCGGCAGCATCCAGTCCGGAATCTACTACGGAGCCATCTCGATGATCGACGGCCTGATCGAGCGCCTGCTCCAGGAGATGGGGCCCGATACGAGGCTGGTCGCTACCGGGGGCCAGGCACACCTCATCGTGCGCGGCTCGCGCTATCTCAAACTCGTCGACGAAGACCTCACCCTCGAAGGTCTGCGAATCATCTGGGAGCGGAATCAGTCGAAGTGAGCAACGAAGACCAGCCCTGGACCCCGACAAACTACTTCAACTACTTCACCGAGATTGAGGAGCACTTCCAGAAAGCGCGCGGAACCGGCCTGTTCCTGCTCTCACCCCTCGACTGGGCGGTGATTGAAAGTTGGAAGAATGCTGGCGTGCCGCTCGAAGCGGTGCTGCGGGGGATCGATGAGGCGTTCGAGAAATGGCGGAGCCGCCGGAGCAAGGTACAGGCGGTGAACTCGCTCGCCTACTGCGCGCAGGCAGTGCTGTCGCAGGCGCAGATGGCGCCCGCCGAGCGGACCGGCCAGTCCGTCGAGCCGCCCTTCGAACTCGACGACCTCCGCCGCCACCTGGAACGGGCAGCGAACGACGTACGGCAAAACTATCCGGAGATCGCGGCGGCGCTCGACCGGCTCGCGGCCGAAGCAGATCAACACTATCGCGACCTCGAGCAGCTTGAGCAGCGCCTGACCGCGCTCGAAGACAAGCTCACGTCGCTGATCCGCGCAGCCCAGACCGAAGAGGATCTGTTCGCGGCCCGCCGCGAGCTCGACATGCAGCTCAGGCCTTACCGGGGGAAAATGAGCGCCGATCAACTCGCCATGCTCGAGAAACAGTATCTCGACCGGCGGCTGTTCGAGCGCTCCGGACTCCCTCGGCTGAGCCTGTTCTACATGCGTTAAGCCGCTTCGATCTCAACTAACTCGATCGTGAAGACAAGGTCTTTGCCCGCCAGCGGGTGATTGCCGTCGAGCGTCACTTTTTCGTCGGTCAGATCGGCGACCACCACCGGAACCGCGCGTCCGTCGCTGCTGCGCAGCTCAAGCCGCTGCCCGACCTCGAGTTCAAGGTCCGGAGGTACGTTGGAGCGTTCCAGCTCCAGCATCATCTCTGAGCGGTGAGGACCGTAGGCGTGCTCCGGGGCGATCTTCTCCTTCTTCGTCTCCCCCGGAGCCATCCCGACGACAGCTTCTTCGAAGCCCGGGATTACGCTTCCGCTTCCAACCGTGAATTCGAGCGGCTCCCGGCCCTCGGATGAATCGAATACGGTTCCATCCACAAGCTCACCCGTGTAATGGACCTTCACTCTGTCGCCCTGCTTTGCTTGTGCCATACTGTTGGTTTCCTCTGCTGCCCCAAGTTTATCGCAGGGGTTGGGAAATCCATAATCTCGCACCAAGGAGTGGAATGAACTCAGCAGCCAAGCCGGCAGAGATCAAAGATCCCTACGCCTACAATGATGAGGATGTCGAGGAACCACCTGTAAAGTTCCTCGCCATCATGAAGAAGACGGGCCCCGGCATGATCCTGGCGGCCTCGATCGTCGGCTCGGGCGAACTGATCGCGACAACCACCTTCGGCGCCGAAATCGGCTACGTCGCCATGTGGATCATCATCCTGAGCTGCCTGGTCAAACCGGCGATTCAGGCCGAAATGGGCCGCTACACAATCGCCACGGGCGAAACCGGACTCGCGAGCTTCAACCTCATCCCCGGTCCGCGCTGGAAGGTGAACTGGGTCGTGTGGGCCTGGGCCGGCATGGTGCTGCTCACTCTCTTTCAGATCGGCGCCATGTTCAGCGGCGTCGCCGAAGTCATGGCAATGCTGTTTCCCGCGATCCCGGTCAACGCCTGGGTGCTGATCATCCTCGTAGTCACGCTGATTCTGCTCTATGGCGGCGGCTACGGCCGCGTCGAGAAGATCGCGACGATTAAGGTCGGGCTCTTCACGCTCCTGACGGTGCTGTGCGCCGTGGTGCTCACCCGGATGCCGCAATTTTTCTCCTGGGGAGAGATCGCCGAAGGCTTTCAGTTCAAGCTGCCGTCGCACGGCCTCGCGACCGCGATCGCGGTCTTCGGAATCACGGGCGTCGGGGCGGCCGAGCTGTTCATGTACCCCTACTGGTGCGTCGAGAAGGGCTACGCCCGCTCCACGGGCAAGCGCGACGGCACAGTTGCCTGGCGGCGCCGCGCCCACGGCTGGATCCGCGTCATGAACTTCGACATCATCGCTTCGATGGTCGTCTACACGGTCGCGACGATCGCGTTCTACCTGCTCGGGGCCGGCATTCTGCATCCGCAGGGCCTGGTGCCTTCGGCCAAGGAGATGATTCCGACGCTGTCGAACATGTACACCCAGACGCTCGGTCCGTGGGCACTCTGGCTCTTTTACGCCGGGGCCGTCGCGACGCTCTATAGCACGATCTTTTCGGCCACCGCCGCCAACGCCCGCGTTTACGCCGACTTCTGCCGGCTTCTCGGGCTCTACAAGACCGGCGACTACCGCGCGCGCGTTCGGTATCGTCAGGGCTTCGTCTGCTTCCTGTCCGTCGTTCCGGTGATCCTCTATCTATTCTTCCAGTCACCGGTCTGGATGGTGAAGGTCGGGGGCGTTGCCCAGGCCCTCATGCTCCCGGTGATCGCTATCGGAGTGATCTATCTGCGCTACCGCCGCCTTCCGGCCGAGGTCCGGCCCGGAGCAGCGGTGACGACCGGACTTTGGATCGCCTCGATCCTAACCGTTAGCCTTATGGCGTACTACGCCTATCTTACGTTAAACTGAGAGATGTGTTACGGTTCGATCGCAACCCTACCGTTGTGGAAACCGTCTAGCATAATAACCACGGCTGTCTTTCAGGATAGCCCGGTTATTGGCCGGTGAGCATCTTCCTCCGAGTGCTCACCGGCTTTTTCGCACACCCAACTTCTATCTGATAATCAGACCCTGCCCGGTGGGAATCGACAGGACCTCCGTACCGAGTGACTTCGCGGCGGCATCGATGGCCTCAGCCAGAACATCGTTGCCGTAGTAGGCGTAGTCGTCAAGCAGTACGATAGCGCCGCGACAGGCGCTCCCAGAAGTACTCCAGGGCTGCGCGTTCGGGATACGCGCAGTTCATGTCGATGTGCAGAAAAGCAATCTTATCGATATCGAGCGTCGGAAGAATGTTCGGGACCACACCCTGGACAACGGAGACGCTAGGCCATTCGGCATAGTTCGCCCGGATTCGCGCCAGATCGGTAACGTACGCTCCCTTGGAAATGGCGTCTTCGGCTACTCGCTGGCGGCCCTGGTTGAACTCGGCAGCCGAAAACTGTGTCAGAATCGGCCCATTGAAGGTATCGATCAGATAGAACGTTTTGTCCATTTCCCGCCAATTGAGGTGATGCATCACGGCGGAACTGACGAATCCGGCGTTCACCCCGCATTCCACGAAATCTCCGGGGATTCGAACGGCCACGCGAGCCGCCCACAATGCGACGTGGACACGCCATTGCATACGCGGATCGAGGCCACCGCTCGCTTTGATCCCCCGGGCATATGCCGCCTTGAATGCGAGATCGTTTAGAAAATGGTGATTGTTTGCGGTGAACAGGCCATCGCGCGCGTAGTAGTTCGGGGAGCGTTTATTAAACCACACGAAGCCGGCGGCATCCAGCGCCTTTCGGATCCAGTTGGTCAGCATGGCTACGGGAAAGCCCCCTGGCGGGGCCTGGCTTGAACAGTATACAGTGCCTTCTGCAGACTCAAGAGCGCAATTTTCCAGGGCGCGTAACGTGAAAGAGGAGCCACGATGGAACGACGGGGAGCAGCCGCTCCGCCCAACCGCTCTCGATGATCCTTCGCAGCAGTGACGCTATCATGAACGGACGGCGTAGAGTTTTCGCGCAGCGCTCCAGATGGATGCCGCTGTCCTCGCCCCGAGCGGCCGCCTGTCCTCCGAGCGCTCCCGTCAACATCGCGGATAACATCCCGGAACCGGTAAACGGGTCGACAAAGCAGAGTGCGTCGCCCACCGGATAAATGCCAGGCCGCTTATCTTGGAATCCCCGGCGAAAGACCAGCGGCCCGACGTGCACCCACTCCATCGCCCGGCGGAGAGGCTCGAGGCGCTTAAATAGGGGACGGTGAGTCGCCAGGAATCGGTCGATCTCGAAATCGAAGCGACGCAGCATGTCCTCCGGCGCCAGGCCGCATACATTCGTCCTGCCATCTTCGACACTGCTCACCCCGACATAGCACCGCGAAAAGAAATAGAGTTCGACGGCGTCATCGATAGGTCCGTCGAAGTGAGCCTTGAATCCGAAGAGCCGGTTGCCTCGCCCCGCATGTGCAAGAGTGTAGTTCCGGCCGGTGGCGACGATCGTAGAGTTGGCTGTGTCTATGGCCGCTCGACCCCGCTCGATCGCGGCTCCGCGCTCTCTTGCGGCTTCCAGCAACATGCAGTCGAACGTGTACCGGCTGAGTCCGTAGGCTGCTTCGGGAAGCCTCCAGGTTTTGGCGGAGTGTTCGATGCTCAGCACGAGCCGGCGAATCGATGCCGGGCGTTGACGAAAAAACCGCTCCTGAACTCCCAGGCGTTCGAGCACGCCGGCAGTCTCCGGAGAGAAGAACTCGCCGCAAACCTTATGGCGCGGGAAATTCGCCTTCTCATAGATCGTGACTGGCGCGCCCAGATCGAGCCCGGCAAGGGCTGCGGCCGATCCGGCAGGTCCGCCGCCCACAATCCGCACCGGAGTCAAAGTCCGGCGCGCGATTCGCCCGCCAGTCGCGCCCGGCGCTCGATTTCGCGAAGGCCGGTTTCGGCGTGAGCGCTTGCGGGATACTGGACCAGCGCCTCCTCGAAGGAGCGCCTGGCAAGGTCGAGGCGTCCATGCCGCAGCGCCACGCGCCCGAGCGCCTCATTGACCGGCCTGGGGTAGTAGGGAGGTTCGGTGTAGGGTAGCGCCCGCTCCCTCCGGGCCGCCTCCTGGAGGGTCCTCAGCCCAGCGTCGACCTTGCCTGACGCCACGGACAGGTGGCCGCGCAACTCCAACCGCGCCACCGCGAGTTCGGGGGCGACCGGAAGTCGGGTTTTTGTCTTGAAGTCCTTCAGCGCCGCCTCCATCCCCCTGGCTTCCATCCGCGCCGAAGCGAGGCTACCGCTGGCGATGTGCGCCAGCGCCCGGGCCCAGTGCGTCCAGGCACGCTCGCGGGGCTTGTCGTACTCCGGCAGGATCCTGCCCGCCAGAACGTCGTCCCAACGCTCGGCCTGCACGAGCGTCCGGAGCAGCGCAAACCACCCCTGGCGGTAGGTCGAATAGAAGGCGTCAACCGCCGCAGCCTCCCTGGGGTTCTCCTTGAATTCGAGCAACGTGCTCGCTGCCTCGATCGCCTGGGCTGACTTCCCGAGGAAGGAGTACGACGTTGCGAGATAGTGGACGTTGTGCCCGTGGTGTCCCTTGCCGTAGAGTGGGTCCCTGCGGATGTAGCCCAACTCGTTCTCCATCGCGGCGGTGAACGATGCAACGGCATCCTGCCACCGGCCGGTCTGCGAGTAGATGTGACCCGGCATGTGAAGCGCGTGGGGAATGTTGGGCGCCAATTCGGCGTATCGCTTGCAGCTTTCAAAGGCCTCGCGGGCGAACGTCGAGCCTTCGAATCCGTGAATCACGTAGTGATGGACACCGGGGTGGTCGGGCGCCTCGATCAGCAATTCACGCAGAAGCGCCACTGCCTCCATGCTGGTCGATCGGGGCGTTTTGTCGGGCAGTTTGAAACCGCGCATCAATTGGAGCGCGAGATAAGACTTGGCCTCGACCTCTTTGGGATACTGAGCCAGCAGCCGCCGCAGCGCCTGCGTATAGCCCTCTTCCGGGTCCTTCGCCGACTCGTCGCGGCGGGCCGCGATGGCTTCGATGTAGAGCTTCTCGATCGGTGTCGCCTTGCCGGGGACCTGGCTCAGCTCGACGGCTTTGCGGGCGGCTTCGATGACGCGGGATGGCACTCCCATGCGGCCGGGGGAAACCTTCTTGATGAGATCCGACTGGAAGCGCGGGCGGAAGTCGCCTGCCGCCACCATCGCGATGCCCCAGTGCGGCATCGGGGCCTCAGGATCGAGCTCGGCGGCCTGCAGGAACGAGCGTTCGGCCTCGAAGGCCCAGAACGAGTGCATCTGTGCTACGCCCTGGTCGAAGAACTCCTGTGCCTTCGGATTTGTCGTCGTGATCGGGAAGTGGACCTTCCCCTGTCCGTGCATCAGCTTTGCCGGCAGCGACGGCCGGACCGCGCTCGGAGGGGGCGTACAGAGATCGGGAGTTTCCTTCTGGGCATGAGCGGCCGGCAGAATCAGGGCCGCGAAGATCAGGGGTGCGATAGCATGTGTGTTCATCGATAAATCTACTCCAGGTACTGCTCGACCAGGTCGCCAAGCTGGTTAAATCGGTAAGACGACCCTTCGACTCGCGCCAGCAGGCGGCCGTCGCGCCCAACCAGCGCCGTTACGGACGTGTGGGTCAGAACCCCTTCTTCGGGCCAGTAAACCAGTCCGAAGTGCCCGGCGATCCGCTGGATGTCGGCGTCGGCCCCGGTCAGAAACTGCCATGAGCCTGAGTCTGCCCGCCAAATCGTAGCATACCGGGCGAGCACCTCCGGCGTATCGTAGGTTGGATCCAAGGTAATGGACAAGAGGCTCAGATCGCCGGGCGGCCGCTCGCGGAGCCGGCGCTGCAGGCGCGCGAAGTGGGAGGCGAGCCTCGGGCAAACCTCCGGCAGCGGGCATCGTGTGTAGATGAAGTTCACGGCAACGAGCGAACCGCGCAGGTCCGATAAACGAACAGTCTCGCCGGACTGGTTCGTAAGTTCGAAATCGGGTACCGGCTCACCGATGGCAACCTGGTTCTCGGGTCTCGGAATGCGGATCTTCAGGCCGCCGTCTTCGACCACCCCTTCGGCCGAGAGGTCCTGGCGGCGAAAGCGCCGCGCATAGGAAGTCTTGCGCGTGACCATGAGGTCGAAGGCGACGCGCTCGCCGGGGTTGAGCCGCTCGATCTCACTGGCCTTCCGAACGCGGAAGGGCATCGCCATCGCATCCATGTAGTCCGGAATTTCGTTATGCGAGACCACGACACTTTTGCGGGCTGGCTCCACCGCGAGCACGATCCCCTCCACCGGGTACCTCTTGGAGCAGGATGCGAGCGCAATCAGCAGGAACGGAAGCAGGAACTCGCGGCGCCTCATGACTCAGTAAAAGTACAGGATTTCCGGACGCACCGAGTTGTTCGCTTCGGCGCACGGACCGCATTCGATCCTGTAGCCGGGGTTGGCCTTGCGCGCCAACTCAGGGATGGTTCGCGGATGGTCCGGAGCGTGGTAGACGGAGAGGGCCATGCGCGGGTGGAACCTGGCGATGCTCTTCCGGGCGCCCTGCAGCGCGTTGAGTTCGGCGCCTTCAATGTCCATCTTGATGAAGTCGACGCGATCGAGTTGCAGCTCTTCAACCAGCGCGTCAATGGTCGTCAGCGGGACCTTTTCGATGGCGTGCGACCCCTCACGCTGAATGAGAAAGCTGTTGGCTGCCGAGTTCCTGGGATCGACATGGAGCGTAAGGAAGGCGTCCTTGTGCCAAACGCCCTTGGGGTAGACAATGACCGAACCGGCCTCGATCTCCTGGGCGAAGTTGCGGCGCAGGCATTCGATGTTCTCCGGTGCGGGCTCGATCGCGACGACGGTGCGCGCCCCGGCCTTCAGGGCCGCACGGGCGAAGACGCCGACGTTGGCGCCGCAGTCCAGGACGACGTCTCCGGGCTGGATATCGCGCTCGCCTTCGCCGTAGATCTTCCGGGCCATTTCGGCGAGGTTGAATGGCAGGACATACTGGCTGCCTTCGGGAATCCAGTAGGGTCCGTCGGGTGTCTCATAGAGCCGGTAGCCGGCCGGGTCGGTTTCGACGAGCCGGCTCGCCTTGAGAATCTTGTCTTTGAGGGCGATCTGCTGCTTGAGGTTGTCGGCGCTGCGAATGGCCTGAGAAAACGGGCAGCCCTGGCCGCGGCCGGCCAGAACGAGAGCCCCAAGACGCGCTGGAGGATAAAGGGCAACAACGGCCGCAGCCGCGGCCAGGCCCGCGATGACGAGCTTCAGCTTCACACGGTGCATCATAGCACCCGGACACCGGACGAATCAGCGGTCGTAGAGTTCGGTGAGTTCTTTGAGGCGCCGCTGCATCGTACCTGTGAGCTGCTCGCGGCGGAAGCGCCAGCGCCAGTTGCCCCAGGGACGGCCCGGCAGGTTCATCCGGCCTTCCGTCCCGAGCCCAAGGACGTCCTGGAGCGGGAAAAGCACGGTGTCAGCCACCGAGGCCATTAGAGCGCGGATGAAGACCCAATTGATCTCGCGGCCGTCGGTGTCGAGGTAACTGCGGGTGAAATCGCGCTCTTTGGCGATGTCGGCGTCGGTTCGCGTACTGTCGGTGGCGGCGGTGCTGGTCCACCATCCAATGGTTGTATCGTTGTCGTGAGTGCCGGAGTAGGCGACGCGCTCGCGCGGGTAGTTGTGAGGGCGGAAGTCCGGGCCTTGGGGGTCGTTGCCGAAAGCGAACTGTAGAATCGACATGCCGGGATAGCCGAAGCGAAGCCGGATCTCTTCGACTTCCGGGGTGATGACGCCGAGGTTCTCGGCGACCAGCGGAAGCCGGCCCAGTTTGTTTTCGACCGCTTTCAGCAGTTTCGCGCCAGGACCCTTGACCCAGCGGCCGTTCATCGCGGTCTTCTCGGTGGCCGGCACCTCCCAGTAAGCTTCGAAGCCGCGGAAGTGATCCAGCCGAATAATGTCCATTAGGGCAAGTGTTGCGCGGAAGCGTTCAATCCACCAGCGGTACCGGTCGGCGGCCATAGCTTCCCAGCGGTAGATCGGGTTGCCCCAGAGCTGGCCCGTGGCGCTAAAGTAGTCGGGCGGAACACCGGCGATCAACGCGGGGTTTCCCTGCTCGTCGAGATGGAAGTACTGCGGATTGGCCCAGACGTCGGCGCTGTCGTGCGCGACGTAGATCGGGATATCGCCCATGAGCCGGATGTTGCGCGCCATGCAGTAGTGTTTCAGGGCAGACCATTGTTCGAAGAATGCGAACTGCGTGAACTGAATCGCGGCGATTTCCTTGTGCAGCCGGGCTCGAAGGGCCTCGATCGCCTCCGGCTCGCGGGCCGCAATCCCGCGCGGCCATTGGCTCCAGACGGACGTGATGCCGTGATATTCCTTGGACGCAGCAAACAGCGCATAGTCATCGAGCCACCATGCGTTCTGGCGGCAGAAGGCATCGAACATCTCCCGCTCTTCCAAGGAGGCGTGACGGAAAAAGTTGGCGGCGGCGCGGCGGATCAGCGGAAGCTTGAAGTCGTAGAGCCGGTCGTAGTCGACGAACTCTTCCGGGAAGCTTGGGCAATCGCGGATTTCCTTCTTGTCGAGGTAGCCCCGTTCGACCAGGGCGTCCAGGCTGAGCAGCAGGGGGTTGCCGGCGAAGGCGGAGAAACATTGGTAGGGCGAGTCGCCATAACCAGTCGGTCCCAGCGGGAGCACCTGCCAGATGCGCTGCCCCGCGCCGGCGAGGAAGTCGGCGAATCGATATGCTTCCGAGCCCAGATCCCCGATCCCGAAGCGTCCTGGCAGTGAGGTGGGGTGGAGAAGGATCCCACTCGACCGTGGAAACCGCACCCAACCACCTTAAGACGTTCGGCGGAGAAGTTGCAACCTCCTCCAGGCTACTCGACCGTGACCTTCACCGGTTGTTCGAGCAGCCGCGGCTCCCTGCCGCCCGTCAGGATCATGAGCGAATAACGGCCCGGTTTGGCCTTGCTCGGGATCTTGAATTTGATCTCGGATGCGCTCTGTTCGATCACCTCGACCTTGAGGTCGTTGGACCCATCGGTCAGGTAAAGCTCCGGAACGTTCTTCTTCTCGATGTTCTCGCCGCCGACCGTGAGGACGTCTCCGGCCTTGCCGGTTGACGGTTCGACCGTCTTCAATCTGGGTGCGTCGGCCTCTTGCGCCGCAAGGAAGCCGACGAATGTAATCAGGAAGATTGGGAAAACAACGGACCATCGCATCTGAATTTCCCCCGACCCAGATGCTAGCCAAACATATTTGAAATTTCCGAAGCGAGCCGTAGGAGGCGCTTGGTAGGATAGCCGAGTATCGTGCTGACA
>JBKBWD010000103.1:0-16797 GCA_046289265.1 Bryobacteraceae bacterium
CCCATCACTTTAAACGGTCTTTCACATCAGCGACTTGCCTGTGTGTCGTCCGGCCTTCGAGTAAACTCCCGCTAGCCACTGGACGAAGTCATCCAGAAAAGCATCGGTGGCAGCGGTCGAGTGCTGAGTTTCGCCCACGAGTCCGTCTTTCCAGATCTCTAACGCGACTTCGATGCCGACTTCATCCAATACGAACTGTCCTCGAGCGAATCGGCGATCCTTTGAGTTGACCACCTCGTCCCATTTCGGGAACGTCTGGAATTTGTACCGCTCAATGACCTTGCCGAAGACTTGTGGATACAGATTGATTCCGCGCGGATTCAGCTCTGAGGTATCGAAAAGCCAAATTGAACGTGCCAGGTTTACGCTAGCGATTTCCATAGCAGCAGATCCCCCTCGTTCAATGTTTGGCCGCTGATCGTTTGACGCCGCGTTGTGGAGTCCTCGATGCCGCGTGGGAAAGATAGGATCGCACCTCGTTCCTCCGGCGCCGGGATCGAGTTGAGCCTCTGGGCGTCGTCCCTCTGTCTTTGATAGAGTTGGATGTCCACGATGTCGGCAGTCTGTAGATGACCTCCTAGACTTTGACCCGAATCGTTGGACCCACTCTGGTTTCCGAACTCCGCCTCAAATGCGCACACATCGAAGCCATCAGGATCGAACGCTTCCGCCCATTCTACAAGTTCGCTGAAGGGCAGGAACCTAACTTGTAGGCCAATATCATAAGCCGCTGCTATCCGACAGAGCGTATCCAGATCCGGCATCTTTCCGGTTGGCCGCTCAAGACTCGGGAATCTGGATTGAGCCATGCCCGTCAATGCAGCCAAATGCTCTTGTGTCCAGCCACGCGCCCTCCTGAGCGCGCGGATTTGGAAGGGGAGGGTCATCGTTATCTGGGAACGGACATAGCCATCCCGATATTCCTTATCCCTCATCTGGGCGATAAGTGAAGAGCTTATATTCACAGGTTCTCGCATCTCCTCGCAGAATTTCGTCGCGGTATCGCCGAGCTGTTTCCAACGCCGAGGGCGGGTCGTACTTCTTGGCGTTGTGGGTACATCCGATCAGCAGCACGTACTCGCCGGATGTCGAGATCCCTGGCTGTCCCTGACAATAGCCGATCAAGCGGTACGGTACACGCCCCGATCCTCCATCGGAGCTCCGTCAGTCCACGATAGCGTCTTCCTTTGAGTGCGCGGATATCGTCTGAATTCGACCAGTGGGTACTCTTCGCGAGCAGCTTTAAGAAGTTGTCCATGTCCGCGCGAGGCGATCCTCTTGGGATCTCGTTGCGCCAATCTTCGATCGATTTGCGACCGGCCGGCGATTCGTACTGGTCTGTAGAGCATTGTATACGCTCAAAAGTATAATTACAAGTGCCCGCTTTGACGGTATTATACGCTTTAGCGTATAGTTTGGTGTTCGTCAACAAAGACCAGCCGTCCCCGGCCCGATCTGCTGGCCTTTGTGGATTGGGTGGCAGAGTGGTCGAATGCTCTCAAGTGAGGGTCGGGCGACCCTGCTCGCACCACGGTCCGTGGCTTCGAACCCTACAGCCGCCGCCAGCTCAGGAGCTCTGCTTGCCGCCCCAACGAAACGGAGGGATGTTTTTGGACACAAGCCCAAGATTCACTTCATTTCGGCCGCTTCCTAATTGAAAGTAAAGTTCCAAGTCGCTCGGCTTGCGTCCCGGGTATTTCGGAAGATGGATGAACCGAAGGAATTCAGCGGCGAGTGGGCTTCTATGGAGGGAATCGTAATGAGCGAGTCAGACCGGACGTGTATGCCGTTCGAGTATGCATCAAATGCCAACAGTTACAATGGAGTTGTGTCATCCCCGTCTGTTGAAGAACAGCTAGCATACATCAAGAAGGGCTTCTCCGAAATCATTCGCGAAGAGGATCTGGTCGAGCGGATCAAAACCGCCGCCAAGGAGGGCCGCCCGATTCGGGTCAAAGCCGGCTTCGATCCCACCGCTCCGGACCTACACCTCGGCCACACCGTTCTGCTCCGCAAAATGAAGCACTTCCAGGACCTCGGCCACACCGCCATCTTCCTGATCGGCGACATGACTGGCCTCATCGGCGATCCCACCGGCCGCAACATCACCCGCCCGCCAATGACCCGCCAGGAGATCCAACAGAACGCCGAAACCTACAAGTCCCAGGTTTTCAAAATCTTGGATCCGGAAAAGACCGAGATCCGCTTTAACAGCGAGTGGCTGGAGAACATGCGCTTCGAAGAGGTCGTCCGGCTCTGCTCCAAGTACACCGTGGCCCGCCTCCTCGAACGCGACGATTTTTCCAAACGATTTCGGGATGGCGTCCCGATCTCGGTCCACGAGTTCCTCTACCCGTTGGCCCAGGGATATGACTCGGTTGCGCTCCGGTGCGACGTCGAACTCGGAGGCACGGACCAGAAGTTTAACCTGCTGGTCGGCCGCGAAATCCAGCGCGACCACGGCCAGCCGCCCCAGATTATCGCCACTGTCCCGCTACTTGAAGGCTTGGACGGCGTCGAGAAGATGTCCAAGTCCAAGGGAAACTATGTCGGCATCACCGAGCCGGCTGACGTGATGTTCCGCAAGCTCATGAGCATCAGCGACGACCTGATGTATCGCTATTACGAGCTGCTCACCGACCTGAACCTGGACGGGATCGCCGGTCTTCGGGCGGATATCGCGGCCGGGCGCCGCCATCCCAAAGAGGTCAAGCAGGATTTGGCTGTCCGCATTATCTCGGACTTCCAACCGCGCGAGGACGCCCTGCGTGCGGCCGAACGATGGGAGCGCGAGGTCAGCCAGGGCGAAATTCCCGAAGACCTCGATTGCGTCACCGTCACCGACCCGCGCCTCAACCGCATTCTCGTGCAGGCGGGCCTGGTCGGCTCGGTCAGCGAGGCTGACCGCCTCATCAAGTCCAACGCCGTCGCGCTCGCGCCCGCCCCGGCTACCGCGCTCGAACCCGCGACGAACCCGACCGAGCGTAAACAGCCCGGCCAGTACATCGTCCGCGCCGGCCGCAAGTACAAGAAAGTCACCGTCTGAATGCTGAGCGGGCGCGACAACCTGCACCAGAGCCTGGACTCGCTGCGCGCCCACAAGCTGCGCGCCGTCCTCACGATGCTCGGCCTGACGATGGGTGTCGCGACCCTGATCTCGGTCATGACCATCGTGCAGGGCGCCAACCTCTACGTCGAAAAGAAAATCGCCAACCTCGGCTCGAACGTCTTCCAGATCGCCCGCACTCCGTTTGCCGTCACGGACCTCAACGTCGTGTTCAAGGCTCTCCGCAACAAGCGAATCGAGCGCGACGACCTGCGCGCCGTCCAGGAGGCCTGCACCGCCTGCCTCCACGTCGGCGCCAGCGCCAGTTCCAACGTCCGGGTGCGCTTCGGTGAGAACGAACTGGCCGACGTCAACATGATCGGCCACACGCCGAACATGGCCGAGATCGACACCCGCGTCGTCGAGCAGGGCCGTTACTTCACCGACGTCGAGGACCGGCGCTCGGCCGCCGTCTGCCTCATCGGCCAAAACATCCTCGACCAGTTCTTCGCCGCCCGCGACCCGCTTGGCCAGACCATCCGGGTCGGCGAACAGGAGTTCACGGTCATCGGCGTGATCGAGCGCATCGGATCCGTGCTCGGGCAGGAACAGGACAACTTCGTCATCATCCCGCTCTCCACCTTCCTCAAGATGCGGGGTACGCGGTCGAGCCTGACCATCAACGCCATGACCTCGGGCGGCCCTGCCTTCGAAGCCGCGCAGGATCAGGCCCGCGTCGCGCTCCGGGCACGCCGCCACATTGCCGGCAACATGGAGGAGGACTTCTTCATCGGCACCAAGGACAGCTACATCGCGCTGTGGGAAAGCATCAGCTCGGCCTTCTTCGCCGTCTTCGTCATGGTCAGCTCGATTTCGGCCGTCGTCGGCGGCATCGTCATCATGAACGTCATGCTCGTCAGCGTGACCGAGCGGACCAAGGAGATCGGCGTCCGCCGCGCGCTCGGCGCCTCCAGGAGCGATATCCGCCGGCAGTTCCTCGCCGAGAGCGTGCTGCAGTGCCTGGTGGGAGGCGTCATCGGGATCTCGCTTGGCTTCCTTGCCGCTCTGGCGCTGCGCCACTTCACCGACTTCCCGGCCGCTGTCCAGACCTGGGTCGCGCTGCTCGGCCTCATGCTCAGTTCCCTCATCGGACTTTTCTTCGGAATCTACCCGGCCGAGCGCGCTTCGCGCCTCGATCCGGTGGAGGCGCTTCGCGCGGACTGACCCATGACTTCGGCCGAATTCCGCGAGAACATCCAGGTCGCCCTCACGACCCTTCGCGCCAACAAGGTGCGCTCCGGCCTCACGATCATCGGCATCGTCATCGGCGTCACCTCCGTCATCTCGGTCGCGGCCGTCATCGAAGGGCTGAACCGCTACATCCAGGACAAGGTCGAGTCCTTCGGCTCCCGGACCTACTTCCTCTCGCGCATTCCGGCCGGCCCGCGCTTCAGCCGCCTGCCCGAGCACATCCGGATTCGCAAGCACATCCAGTACAGCGATGCCGACCGCCTCCGCGAGTTCACGCGCAACGTCGAGACCATTACGATCTTCGGGACCCGCGCCATCTTCTTCGGCCCCGACAACAACAACGTCGTCCGCTACGGCAGTGAGAGCGTCGAGCGCATTTTCCTGCGCGGCGCCGAACCTGAATACGTCGATGCGATTCCGCTGTTCGCGGTCGCCCAGGGCCGCTTCATCACGCGCTATGACGACGACCACGCCCGCCCGGTCGCCGTGCTCGGCGCGGCCATCGCCGATTCGCTGTTTCCCCTGATCGATCCCATCGGCAAGGTCATCCGCATCAACGGACGCCCCTACGAGGTCATCGGCATCTTTGAAAAGGACCCGGGGCTATTCGGAGGTCCCGGCGTCGACAGCTTCGTCATCATCCCGCTTGGCAATTTCCGCAAGAACTATCCCGAGGCCAGGGAGCTCTTCATCGCCTTTACAGCCCCCAAAGACGTTCCCGCGCAGGCCGCCATCGACGAGGTGACCGAAGTGATGCGCCGCATCCGTCGCGTGCCCTTCAAGTCCGAAAACGACTTCGAGATCACCTCGCCCGATTTTCTCAGTACACTGTGGAATCAGCTCACGGGCGCGCTCGTGCTCCTGACGGCCGTGATCAGCTCGGTCGGATTGCTGGTGGGCGGCATCGGTGTCATGAATATCATGCTGATCTCGGTCACCGAACGGACCGCCGAGATCGGCGTCCGGAAAGCCGTCGGAGCGCGCAAGTCCGACATCCGCGTCCAGTTCCTGATGGAAGCGATGATGGTCACGGTGACGGGCGGCGTGATCGGAGTGGCCCTGGGCGCGGCAGTGGCCCTGACCGTCAGGATGCTGCTGCCCTCGGTGCCGGCCACGCTGTCCTATCTCTGGGTCGGCCTCGGCGTTACAATTTCCGCGGCGGTCGGCCTCTTCTTCGGGTACTATCCCGCGAACCGCGCGGCGAATCTCGACCCGATCGCCTGTCTGCGCTATGAATAGGGCTGGAATTACGAAAACACGATGATAAGAAAACGTTTCGAGTGGAAGCTGAAGAGACGCGAAATCCAGTTCGGCGACCGCACGCTGCTGGTCGGAGTCCTCAACATCACGCCGGACTCCTTCTCCGACGGCGGCAATTACCTGGACGCCGACCGCGCCTTTGCGCGCGCCCTGGAGTTGGAGGAGCAGGGAGCCGACATCCTCGACATCGGCGCCGAATCGACGCGCCCCGGTTCGACGCGCGTCTCCGAAGCCGAAGAGATCCGCAGGCTGGTGCCCGTACTGAAGCGTCTCCGCGGCCAGCTTGCGATTCCGATCTCGGTCGATACCTATAAGTCGGCGGTGGCCGCCAAGGCTCTCGAACTCGGGGCCGAAATCATCAATGACCCGACCAGCCTGACCTTCGATCCCCAGGTCGCTAAGGTCGTGACGCAATACGACGCCGGCCTGATCCTGAACCACATGCGCGGCACGCCGGAGACCTGGGCGAAACTCCCGCCGATTCCCGACGTCATGGGCTCGATCCTCCACGATCTCGACGCCTCGGTGAACCGGGCCCGCCACGCTGGCGTGCAGCGCTACCAGATCGCCATCGATCCCGGCCTCGGCTTCGGCAAACGGAAGGAGCAGAACGCAGAGATCCTGGCCAAGCTGCCCGCCCTGGCACGCCTCGACCTCCCCATCATGGTCGGACCGTCGCGGAAGTCGTTCCTTGCGCAGCCGACGGAAACCGGCACGCGGTTCGCCTCGGCTGCCGCCGTCGCGGCCGCGATCCTGGGCGGCGCCCACATGGTGCGGGTCCACGATGTTCTGGAGATGTCGAGTGCCGTGCAGGTCGCCGACGCCATTCTCCGCGCCCGGCAGGAGTAGAGTTACGCCCGCTGGCACTTGGGGCAGAAGTGTGTGCCGCGTTGCGTGACCACGATCCGCCGGATCGGCGCTCCGCACACTGCGCACGGCTGTCCTTCCCTCCCGTAGACCTGGTGGAGGTTCTGGAAGCTGCCGCGCTCGCCGTCGATGCTCACATAGTCAGAAATGGAGGAACCGCCATAACTGATGGCCAGGTTGAGCAGTGCAACCATCTCCCGATGGAGGCGCCGGGCTCGATCCGGCCCGATAGCACTGCATGAAGCTGTGGGTGCGATCCGAGCCCGGAACAGAAGCTCGTCGACGTAGATGTTGCCCATCCCACGCAGGAACCGCTGGTTCAGGAGCAACGGCTTGATCGATCCACGCCGCGCACCAAGTCTCCGCAAGAACTCCCCGACGCTTATTTCGAGCGGGTCCGGCCCCAGTTTCTCCAATTCGTCCGGGAAGCAATTCCAATACCGAATCCGCCCGAACATCCGGATATCGTCATAGAGCACCGGCCCGTCTTCCAGGTGGAGCACCGCGCGCGTATGCGGACCTAGCGTTCCGCCGGTCAGCAGCTTGCCCGTCATCCCCAGGTGTACGCTCAGGAAACCCCGGTCGAGCGAAAACAGCAGCAGCTTCCCGTGACGCCGAAGCTCCGCGATCGTCCGGCCCGCCAACTCAGGCGCGGGCCGGCCGCCGAGCACCAGCGGCGCAAAAAACTCTGATCCCACGATCCGCCGGCCCCGCACACGCGGCGCGAGCGCCCGCGCAATTGTCTCGACTTCCGGTAATTCAGGCACTATGGAACTTCGACGAAGAGCTCGTCCCCTTCCATCTTCACTGTGTACTTGGGAAGCTTCAGAGCGGAGTTGAAGTCATGCTCGCCGGTGCGGCAGTCGAACTCCCATGCATGCCACGGGCAAACGATCATGTTCTCGTGCAGCGCACCCTGCGCCAGCGGCCCTCCGCGGTGCGGGCAGACCCCGTCCACCGCATGATATTCCCCGTTCACATTACAGACCGCGATGCGCGTCTCGCCCTCGATCACCTCGACCATCGAACCGGGCGGAAGCGACGAGCACGGACCAACTTTCAGGACTGGCATACTACAATAACCTACCATGCGATCTGTGTTGATTTTGCTCTGCCTGGCGGCCCTGTGCACCACCGGCTGCCAACGTGAGCAGAGGCTTGTCGTGGGCGTGGTGCCGAAGGGCGCCAACCACATCTTTTGGCAGACGGTGCACGCCGGAGCGATCAAGGCCGGCCAGGAGTTCGGCTTCGAAATCGAGTGGAACGCCCCGACGCTCGAAGTCGACTCGAGCCGCCAGATCGAGATCGTCGAGTCGATGGTCAATCGCAGGTTGGCGGGCATCGTGCTCGCGCCGGTCGACCGCAAGGCGCTCGTAAACATCGTCGAGCGCGCGGCCCGCGAAAGTGTTCCGGTCTCCATATTCGACTCCGGCATCGACACTGAAAAGCGCGTCTCCTACGTCGCCACAGACAACGCCGAAGGCGGCCGCATGGCCGCCCGCCGGCTCGGAGAGCTCATCGGAGGCAAAGGCAAAGTCGCGATCATCGGGTTCATGCCGGGAAGCGCCTCCACGATGGAGCGCGAGCAGGGCTTCCAGGACGAAATCCGCGCGAAGTTCCCGGAGGTCAACATCGTCGCCCTCCAGTTCGGCATGGCCGACCGCGCCAAGGCCATGGCCGTTACCGAAAACGTCCTCACGGCCCACCCTGACCTCGCCGGCCTGTTCGCCGATAACGAGAGCAGCTCCTCCGGCGCCGTCCAGGCTCTGAAATCCCGCGGGGCAAAGAACGTCCGGATGGTCGCCTTCGACGCCTCCGAGCAACTCCTGGCCGATCTCAAGTCTGGCGTCATCGACTCGCTTGTCGTCCAGAACCCCTTCAAAATGGGCTACGAGGCGACCCGGGCAATCGGCCTCGCCCTCCGCGGCGAAACACCCCCTGCCTACGTCGACTCCGGCGCCACGCTGGTCCGGGCCGAAGATCTCGAGATTCCCGAAATTCAGGAACTCCTGTTCCCCGACATCAAGCGTTACCTCGCGCGCTGACGGAGTCGCGGTCCGGGAACTGGCCTTGCGCGGCGTGACCGCTCAGTCCCCGGACGTCCTTCCCTGTTCACTACGGGGGGCCACTCTGCTCCGGCCTGGAGGCGGCTCTGCATATTTGTCCGGCGACTTCGTGGACACTACGCTAGTAGCCCTTGGCCTTGTCCACGACGTTCTCGAGCGGGGCGCCGGAGTCAAGGCGCTCGAAGTTCCGCAGGAAGAAGCGCATCGTGTCTTCAAGCCACCCCTCGGTGTGGTCGGCGCAGTGCGGAGAGAGCAGCACGTTCTGCATTCCCCAGAACACGTGATCGGACGGCAGCGGCTCCACGTCGAAGACGTCCAGCGCAGCGCCGCGGATCCACTGCTCCTCGAGCGCGCGAATCAGCGCGGATTCCACGATCACCGGTCCGCGGCCCAGGTTGATGATGACGGCGTTCGGCTTCATCGCCCGGAGCTCGGCCTCGCCGATGAGTCCCCGTGTCTGGTCGGTCAGGGCGGCAGCCACGACGACGTAATCGGAAATCGCGAGCAGCTCCTTCAGGCGGTCCGGCGTGTAGACTTCATCCACCAGCGGGTCATCCTTGGAACGATCCGGCCGGCGGCGCAGCGCCGCGATCTTCATCCCGAAGGGCTTGGCGCGCTCGGCCGAGGCGCGTCCGATGCCGCCGTAGCCGACGATGCCGAGCGTCTTGCCGCAGAGCACGTCCACGTCGTACTGCTCCCACCGCCGCGCTCTCTGGTTGGTCAACATGCGCGGGAGATCCTTGGCGAAGTAGAGCATCGAGGTCACGGCAAACTCGCCGAGCGACCAGGCAAACACGCCGGCCGCGTTGGTGAGCGGGACGGGGCTGGCGATCATATCGGGCGTAAGTAGGCCCTCGATGCCGGCGGAGAGCGAGTGGATCCAGCAGACCCTCTTCGTCAGGGGCCAGGTCGCGCGGAAGGCATCCTTGCCTCCCATGCCGACCAGCAGCACGTCGGCCTCCGGCGCCGCCTCGGTGAAGGCTTCGGCGCGGTTGCCAACGACGATCCGCGTCTCGCTCGGAAGCTCGTCGAGCAGCTTCAGATAGGAATCGGTGGGGTTGGCGAATACCAGGACAGTGTGTGCACTCATGGGACGAAACATCCAGCATACCGCGCCGCGCGCGCACGATTGTATTCGGAAGTTGCCGTAAGGGTGCGGCTGCGGGAAACTAAACGTGTGCCAGAGTATTGCAGCTGCGGAGCGCAGCTCCCACCGGATGCGCGCTTCTGCCACAAGTGCGGAAAGCCCCAATTCGCTGAACCGGCGCCGGAGCTTGAACCTGAGGAGTTGAAAGCGCCTGTCATCGAGGTGACACCGGCGTCGGCGCCGATGGTGTTGACGCAGTCGCCGGGCGAGATCAGCTTCCGCAACGCAGCCGCCGTGCGCGTCGGCTTCGTCGTGGCGGGTATGGCGTTCTTCCTGTCGATGCTCTCGGCCTTCCTGGGCTCGGCGCCCCTGCAGCTCTTCATCCTGGGGCTCTCGACCGTCGGGGCGGGCTTCGTAGCTGTTTATCTCTATCACCGGCGGACCGGCGAGTATCTCACGGTGCGCAGCGGCGCGAAGCTTGGCTTCATGACCGGCGTCTTCGGTTTTGTCCTCAGTACCGTGATGTTCACGATCGCGATGATCTCGATGGCGGGGAAAGGCGGACTTGCGGAGCTCTATCGGCAGCAGTCCTCGGGACTCGGCATGTCCGAAGAGGTGCTCGACCAGATGATCCGGGTGCTGGAGAGTCCGGCGGGCGTGGCGATGTTCATCCTGTTCGCCCTCACGATCCAGTTCGTTCTGGGGACCGGCTTTGCTTCGGTAGGCGGCGCACTGGGCGCCAAGGTCCTCGAAGAGGAGTAGCCGCGCTCAGACCGGCAGCGCGGGCTTGCCGGTGATCGCTTCCACCTCGGTCCGCAGCCTCGGCACGGCGATCTGGAAGATCGTCCTGTAGGATTCGCGGAAGTAGTCCAGGTCCTCGAAACGGCCGCGCCGGCCCTCGCGCATTTCCGGGCAGCCGCGATGGCGATAGGGCTCGGAGACGACCGGCAGGCTGTGATTCTCGGCCACGATTACCAACGACGTATCATTTCGTCGGGCTTGGCAGGGCCTTCATCGGGAATCCGAGCCTTTCGTCGCAAACTGCGCCCTGCTCCGTGAACCTGTCCTTACGCTAGAGACGGAGGACAGAAATGAAACAGATCTGGGTTATACTGTGCGCCGCGGCCGGGTTTCTGATCGGCTGGAACTCGGCGAAATCGCAGGACAGCGCACGATTCGACCATCTCGTCCGGAACGACTTATTTGCCGGACTCATGGGAGACCAGGGTGCGCTGGACCGTGCGATGGCAAAGACCGAATCCGTGCTCGCCTCGAATCCGGACCATGCCGAAGCGCTGGTCTGGCATGGCGCCGGCCTGCTGCGCCGGTCGGGGCTGCACTTTGAGAAGGGCGACTTCCACGCCGGACAGGATCTCTGGGCGAAAGGAATCTCCGAGATGAACAGGGCCGTCGAATTGGAGCCGGACAACGTCGGCGTGCGGATCCCCCGCGGCGCCACCTACCTCGCGGTCTCCCGGTTCGTACCGCCGGAGATGGGCAAGCCGCTGCTGGAGACCGGCTTATCCGATTACGCGACCCTGCCGTGGTTCCTCCGGAGCCTCACGATGTCGATGGCGTTCTCCAATTGCATCGGTACACTGGCGTTCTTCACCATGCCACACGTGGGAAGTGCCTTCGCAACGAAGCGCTTCCCGCTCAACTGGCTCATTCTGCTGGGCGCGCTGGGACTGATTGGAGTGGCAGGCACGCTGCTGGCGCTCGTCATCCTGACCTACGCCGGCCTCTTCACGCCGTCGGTTTTCTGGCAAATCTTCCGGATCGCGATCCGCACGACGCTGCTCATCGCATTCGTAGTCGGCATCGCCGTGACGCTCTACGAAGTCCAGCGCTACCGGCTCGCCTCGGCGACGCTGGCTCTGCGGACCAGGGAGCTCGAACGCGAGCGCGCCCTGAAGCTGGCGGCCGAGGCCCGGCTCGCTTCGCTGGAGTCCCGTATCCATCCGCACTTCCTCTTCAATACGATCAACTCGATCTCGGCTCTGATCCGGGAAGACCCGGGGCGCGCCGAGCGGATGCTGGAGCGCATGGCCGCCCTGTTGCGCTTCTCGCTCGACTCGCAGCACCGGCCTCTCGCGCAGGTCGCCGTCGAGCTGAAAATCGCGCGGGATTATCTCGAAGTCGAGCGTGCGCGTTTCGGCGATCGCCTGCGATACTCGATTTCGGCCGAGCCGGAAGCCGAACGCTGCCTGCTGCCCGCGCTTGCCGTCCAGACCCTGGTGGAGAACAGCGTCAAGTATGCCGTTTCGCCCAGACGCAGCGGCGCGACGATTCGCGTGTCGGCCCGGCGGTGCGGCGAGGCCCTCGAAGTCGAGGTCTGGGACGATGGTCCGGGTTTCACGCGCGAGGCGGCGGCCGATGGACACGGCATCGAGACGCTCGAGTCGCGCCTGGCGGCCTTGTTCGGCGGACAAGCCTTGCTGGCCATCGAATCGAAAGAGCAGGGAACGGCCGTTCGTCTGCGGCTCCCCGCGCGCGAGGAGCCGGCCGACGGGTAGGATATTGCAATGCGCGTCTTCCTGGTCGATGATGAGGCGCTGGCGCTCAAGCGCCTGGCTCACCTGCTCGGCGAGACCGGGCGCGTCGAAATCGTCGGTACGGCGACCGATCCGATCGAGGCGGTCGACCGGCTCGCCTCCACCCGCGTCGACGCCCTTTTCCTCGACATCGAAATGCCCGAAATGAATGGCTTCGAGCTGCTCTCGCGCCTTCCCGAGCAGCCGCTGGTGGTCTTCGTGACAGCCTATGACCGCTACGCGCTGCGCGCCTTCGAGGTGAACTCAATCGACTACCTGCTCAAACCCGTCGACGGCCAACAACTGGCGCGCGCGCTAAACAAGCTGGACCGCCTGCGCAGGGGCATCGACCCGCGGCCGGACGTCCTCAGCCTGGCCGAACAGCTCGCCGAGGCGCTCCGGACGAAGCCGCGGCGCTATCCGGACCGGGTTGCCTCCCGAATCGGCGAGAAGGTTGTCTTCATCGAACTGTCGCGCGTCAGCCACTTCTATGCGGAAGACAAGCTGACCTTCGCGGCGACCCCCGAGAAGAGTTACCCGGTAGACCACACGATCAGCGACCTGGAAAAGGGGCTCGATTCGCGGCGCTTCGTTCGTGTGCACCGCTCCGCGCTGGTCAACCTCGATTATGTGCGTGAGCTGCACGCCTGGCTGGGCGGTCGGATGCTGATCCGGCTGCGCGACTCGAAGAATGCCGAAATTCCGGTTGCACGGGACCGCGTGCGCGTCCTCAAGGAACGGCTCGGGCTATGAGCTACGCCGCCTCGGCTCGAACCGCCTGCTGCCGCATCGTCGAGTACTTCACCACCGCCACTCCGGCGAAGATAACCAGCATCGCGGCGGCCTCGCGGAGGCCGAACGGCTCGCGATAGAAGAGCCAGCCAAGCGAGACGGCGACTACCGGATTCACGTAGCCGTAAATGGATGCCATCGCTACCGGCAGGTGCTCGAGCGAGTAGACATAGGCGCTGTAGCCCACGATCGAGCCGAAGACGACCAGGTAGGCCACCGCGCCGACGCCGCGCGCGCTCCAGACGATAGGATGTTCCTTGATCGTCAGGGCGGGCAGAAGGAAGGCCAGCCCGGCGGCAAGCTGCTGGACCGCGCCGTTGATGAACGGATGGATTTGGTTCGCCTGTCGCCGCTGCACGATCGAGCCCAGCGACCAGGAGAAACACCCGAGCTGCAAAAGCAGGAAGCCCTGCAATACGCTGCTCTCCAGCCCTTCCTCGAAGGCGCCGGGGCCCACCAGCAGGGCCGCGCCCGTCAGTCCTATCAGCATGCCTGCGAGAGTGGGCGGATGCAGGCGCTCGCCGCCGGGGAACATACGCTCCACGCCCACCATCCAGAACGGGGAAGTCGTGATAATCAGGGCGGCCAGCCCGCTCGGAATCCAGAGCTCGGCGTAGGTCAGGCATCCGTTTCCCACTCCCAGGATGAGGACGCCGTTGAACGCCGTGCGGGCCAACTGCCGGCCGCGCGGCATCCGGGCGCCCATCATGGCGGCCACCGCAAGCATGATGGACCCGGAGATGATGAAGCGCGAAGAGATCAGAACCAGCGGCGGGAACGACTCTAACGCCATTCGGATCCCCAGGTAAGTGGTGCCCCAGAAAAAACAGACCGCAGCCAGCGCGGAATAGGCTTTGAACTTCGGATGGTCCCTCAATATTTCAGAGTAGCACCCCGCGTTTCCGATCCGCCCCGGACGCTATCGGCTAAAATGAGAGTTGATCGTCACTCTCACCATCAACCCTGCCATCGACCGGAACGTCACGGCCGACCGGCTGGTCTTCGAAGACCGTGCCTATATCCTGGCCCGCCATGAATCTCCGGGCGGACGCGGAATCAACGCCTCCACGGTCATCCATTCCTTCGGCGGCCGAACCCTGGCGATCGCGACGACGGGCGGCGGCGGAGGCAAACGCCTGGAGGAGTTTCTGGCCTGCGCCGGATACCCCTTCCGGCTGGTGGAGATCAAAAACGAGATCCGGACCAACCTGACCATCTCGGACAAACACGGCCTGACCATCAAGCTGAACGAACTCGGGCCCGAAATGGAGCCCGCGGAGCTCAAGCGGCTGGAGAAGGCCGTCGAGCGCTCCCTTGGCGAGGCCACCTGGCTCATGATCTGCGGCAGCCTGCCCCCCGGCGTGCCTGTGTCGTTCTACTGCAAGCTGATCGATATGGCCAGGAAGCGCGGCGTCAAGACTCTGCTGGACACCGACGGCGACGCCCTGATCGAGGGACTGGAGGCGAAGCCGACGGTCGTGGCTCCAAACCAGCATGAGGCAGAGCGCGTGCTGAGCCGGGCTTTGCTCACCCGGACGCATTTCGTCGAAGCCGCCCAGAAGATCCGCGCGATGGGAGCCGAAGGCGTGGTGCTCTCTCTCGGAAGCCGCGGAGCGGTTGGGGCCTGGGGGTCGGATCGGCTCATCGAGGCGGTTCCGCCGCGCGTCGAGGCGGTCTGCCCGATCGGCGCCGGCGACGCCATGGCCGCGGCGTTCACGTGGTCGATGTCACAGAAGGATGATTTTACGGATGCGGTGCGATGGGGTGTGGCGGCCGGAACGGCTTCCGCGCTGCTGCCCGGCGTCTCGTTCGCCTCGCTCGATCAGACAACGCAGGTCTACGACCGCGTCGAGGTACGCGTGCTGAAGTAACGGCCTACTCCGGGCCCGGCTGCCGCCGCCGCTTGAAAAAAATATCGGAGCTTTTGGCCCAAGTGGCGACCAGGATGAAAAACAGGGCCAGCAGCGACACCAGCGTGGCCACTGCTCCGATGACGAAATAATCCAACTCCGCATACGGCCCCGGCATCACGGCGAAGAGGATTGTGATCACTGCGCCGAAGATCACCAGAAACCCCAGCATCAGTGCAACCACCCGCGCGAAGGTCGAGTGCATAACTCGATTGTAGCGAACCGGCCAGGTAGCCCGTCAGTCGTACTTCTCGTAGATGATCCGGCGGCGATCGAAGCCCAGTTCCTTCAAGATGCGCCGGACGTCGTCGACCATCTCTTTCAAACCGCAGATGTAGACGTCGAGGTCGCGGCGGTCGCCGACCGCCTCGATTACATGCGCCTGAACGCGGCCGGTCCGGCCCGTCCACGCCTCGTCCGGACGGGTGATCGTCGGGCGGTATTCGAAATTGGACATCGCCGAGTCGAGCTGAAGGAATTCGCTGTGGTACAGCAGGCCGTGCTCATAGCGGGCGCCGAAGATCAGCGTGAAGCGGTGCGGCGACTCTGCCAGGCGCGGATCGGCCAGGATGGAGCGGAACGGGGCGATTCCGGTTCCGGTCGCCACGAAGATCGAATCTCTGAGCGGATTGCGCAGCACGAAATACCCGAGCGGTCCCTTCAGCTCGACTGTCTCGCCGGGCTGCATCGCGAACAGGTGCGGCGAGAAGAGTCCGTCCTCCACGCAGTTCAGACACAGCTCGAAGCGGTTCTGGTCCGGAGCCGAGGCGATCGAGTAGGCGCGAGTCACCTGCTTGTCCCCGAGCTTTTCGGTGAGCGAGACGAACTGCCCCGGCGTGAACTCCAGCCGGTCCGTTTCGGCTTCGAAGACAAAGTGGCGCACGCCTGGGCACAGCTCCCGGCTTTCAATGAGAGTGGCTTTCAGAGAAGAATCTCCCTTTCGTCCAACCCGTCGCGGGCGCGGTCCAGCAGCGCGTCGAGCAGCGCCGGGTGCCCGTCGAGAGGCGGGGTGACGTGAATCCTTACGTTCCTATGGATGCGCAAAAGCTCCCCGACGATGCGCGGCAGGTCCCGCTGCAGGTGAATGCCGAGCGTCAGAAAGTACGGAATGACCAGGATGCGGGTTGCGCCCCGGCCCACCAGCGTCTCGACCGCGCGCGCCAGATCCGGCTGCGCCAGTTCGAGGAAGGCAGGCTCGACCAGGTCGAATCCGCCGGCCCGCGCCATGGCGGCCGTCACGGCGCGCACGGCTTCATTGGCCGCCTCGACGCTCGACCCGTGAGCAAAAATCGCGATGCCGGTTTTCACACGCTGCCGGCGATGTAGGCGCGCATCTGCTGGATCTCTTCGGTCTTTCGTGCCAGTTCGTAGTCCATCAGATCCCGCATCGAGATGAACCCCACGGCTTCGGACCCGCGCATCACGGGCAGGTGCCTGCACTTGCGGTTCAGCATGAGCTCCATGGCCGCATCCACCGTCGCTCCTTCATCAATGGTAGCAAGCTCGGTGGTCATGACCTGCTCGACGGGGGTCGCTGCAGGGTCGCGCGCCGGGACGACGACGCGGGTCATCAGATCGCGCTCGCTGAAGACGCCGCGAAGCGATGTACCCTCCAACACGAGAATCGCGCCGACGTGCAGCTTCGTCATGGTTTGCGCAACCTCAGCCACGCTCTGCCCCGGCTGCACGGAATAGAGTTTCCGTCCGAGAAGTATTTCCTGTATCCGGCCCATCATTACCCTCCGGTGAGTCGCAAGATACCACGTTCCGGAGAATGGCTCAAGACAAAAGTTGTGGGGAAGCGGTGTCGGAGCTTCCCGAGTCCTCGGCAGACTCGTTCATGAACCCTATGAAGGCCCGGCCCTTGCGGCGGCCGTTGTTGTACTGGTACTCCAGGCGCTGGAGGAAGCACAGCGCGGCGTAGCCGCAACCAAACACTGACGGCGTTTCCGATCTCGTAGGATATTGGTTTTCCACGACCATC
>JBKBWD010000104.1:0-16412 GCA_046289265.1 Bryobacteraceae bacterium
CCTACGCGCCGGTCTTCCTGATGGCGGGCCTCATGCACCCGCTGTCGATCGTGCTGGTCTACTGGCTGCTGCCCAATCGCTACTTCCGGCGCAGCGATTAGCGCTCCCGCCCGTTCGGCTGGCGGGTCAGCGCCTTGAGATCGCGCAGGGTATTCGAGAAGGATCGGACGCCGACGGCGCCGTCATTGGCGTAGTCCACAATCGTTCGCTGCAGATCGGCGGTATTGGCGAAGACGAAGACGGTTTTCCGGTCCTCGCGGCGAATGACCTTGATCGGAAATCCCCGGCAACGGAGGAAGCTCGCCAGGTTCAGGTCGGCACTCTCATACTGGTCGTGCAGTTCATCGGTACGTTTCATTCGTTCGTTCCTCCCCGCTCTGTTGTTCCCAGAGACGAGCCGAGAGGAGGCGCAGGATTGCATCGGGCACATGTGTAGTGCGGATCAGCGATCAGCTTTCTCGGAACAACACCCAAGGAGCTTTCAGCGGGAGTCTTTGCGCCTCACCCAAGCCACTCTCGCGCTGGCTCCAATGCTTTTCACTAGTACACTGCCGCGGGAAGTGTTGTCAACCGTTGGCAATCCTGCCGGTTGTTAATACTCGACCTCGATCAGGAAGAGGCCGCGCGCCGGGGCCGTGGGTCCCGCCTTGTCTTCTCGCTCCAGGCGAAGGTAGCGGAGGATGGCTTCGCGGTCCAGATTTTCCTTCCCAAC
Organism: Bryobacteraceae bacterium; assembly: GCA_046289265.1. Lineage (GTDB taxonomy): Bacteria > Acidobacteriota > Terriglobia > Bryobacterales > Bryobacteraceae > JBKBWD01. Next base: position 713 of record JBKBWD010000104.1, read on the forward strand.
CTCGATCAGCGTCCCCATAATGTTGCGCACCATGTGCTTGAGGAAGCCGCTGCCGCGCACGCGGTAGAGCAGGTGGTCGCCCTCGCGGCGCAGGCAGGAGGAGTAGATGGTCCGGACCTTGGAGCCGCCGAGCAGATCCTTCTCGTCCGAGGCGGCGAAGGCCGTGAAATCGTGCTCGCCCTCGAACACCGGCGCGGCCTCGATCATGCGATCGGCATCCAGCGGGTAGGGGAAGTGGTAGACGTAGCGGCGCTCGAACGGGGGGCAGACCTCGGCCCGGAGAACGCGGTACTCGTAGGTCTTGGCCGTGGCGTCGAAGCGGGGATGGAAGCCGGGGTGAACCTCCTCGACGGTCAGGACGCGGATCGCCCCTGGGAGCAGGCGGTTCATCGCTTTCCGGAGGTTGGGAAGCGGAATCGGGTTCACGATCGAAAACGCGGCGACTTGGCCCAGCGCGTGAACGCCGGCGTCGGTGCGACCGGAGCCGTGGACCTGGACGGGACTCCCCTCCATTTCCGAGAGGACTGCTTCGAGGGCACCCTGGATGGTCGGTAGACCGGGCTGGACCTGCCAGCCGTGGAACTTCGTTCCCTCGTAGGCCAGCGTGATTCTGATCCGGCGCATTCAGGCGGACGGCGCGGCGACCGGGCGGGAACCGGGCTTGATTACGGGAATGCCGGAGCGGCAGAGCGGGCAGTCCTCGGGAGGGTAGGCCGTGACCCGGAGCGTCGCCAGGGAGACGCGCGGGACGCCGACATCGGCTTGGCCGCCGCTGCGGTCGATAATGGAGCCGGCCCCGAGGACCTCGACGCCGGAGGAGACGAGTAGTTCCAGGACCTCGCGCGTACTGCCGCCGGTGGTGATGACATCCTCGACGATGACCGCCGTCTCGCCCGGTTCGACCGAAAAGCCGCGCCGGAGGGTCATTTTTCCGGAGGCGGCGTCGCGCTCGGTGAAGATGAACCGGACACCCAGGGCGCGCGCGACCTCGTGGCCGATGATGAGTCCGCCGATGGCAGGCGAGGCGACGAACGCGATTTTCCGGTCCGGCCGGATGCGGGCGAGGGACTCTGCCAGGTTCCGTCCCATGAACGCGGCGTGCTCGGGGTATTGGAGGACTTTGGCGCACTGGAGATATTCGGGGCTGTGGAGGCCGCTGGTGAGGCGAAAGTGCCCCCGCAGCATGGCGCCTGTGTTCTCGAAAAGCGCCTGGATTGAATCGGATAGCTCGCTCACTACCCCTTACTATAGCGCGCCCGCCGGGCGGCGGGACCTGGGGTGTCCGGCAGCGAAACGCATTGTCCCGGAACCGGACACTAACCTTTGCGCCGCCGCCGTCGTCATCTCTCAGGAAAGAACGTCTGCTCAGGTGGTTGCCCGCAAGTTCCCGGATGGTCCTCGGGGTGCACGCTATCGGTAGGCTACCATGGGAAGTTTGAAGGAACTCTGAAGTGACATCCTGCGTAGAAGCAGTGAGCAGGAGCTTTGTGAAGGACAGGATTTGATGAGAAGAATCCGATCGGTTATTGCAATCAGTTGTGCCCTGATGATGGTTGTCCCGGTTTCGGCCCAGGATCCGGGCGGGACGAGTCCCTCGATGTCGATGAACGGAGGGTTTCTGTCGAGGTTCACCCGGCCGTATTCGCCCCAGTTTATTCCTCCCATTAATCTCCAGAACTCGGGGCGCCTCGACTCGCTCCTGCGCGGCGGGACGATCTATCTTTCGCTGCAGGACGCCATCGCGCTTGCGCTGGAGAACAATCTGGATATTGAACTGAGCCGATATGGGCCGAAAATGGCCGATGTCGACCTGTTGCGCGCCCGTGCGGGCGGTCTGCTGCGCGGTGTGCCGACTGCGGTCCAGACGGGTCCATCGAGCGCACTGAACCAGGCGGCCGGTGGGGCGACAGGCGCCACGGGCGGTCAGGCATTCGCCAGCGGCGGTGGAGGCGGCGGCGGTGCTGGCGGCACGGTCATTACGCAGACCGGCGCGGTGATCCCGAACCTCGATCCGGTATTCTTCACATCCTACAACTGGGGCCACAGAACCCGCCCGTTCAGCAACACGGTTACGACGGGCACGACATCGCTCGTGTCCGACGCGCACTCGTTCAACAGCGGCTATCAGCAGGGATTCCTGACGGGCACCACGATCAGCTTCGGCTTCAACAACGACTTTGTGAGGAGCAACAACATCCGCAGCGACATCAACCCGCTGACCAACAGTTCGTTTCAACTCCAGCTCAGCCAGCGGCTCCTGCAAGGATTCGGCCTTGCCGTGAACAGTCGCAATATCCGCATCGCCCGGAACGAGATGCGCATTTCCGATGTTGTCTTCAAGGCCCAGGTGATCACTACGGTCACCGCCATTATCGATTTGTACTGGGACCTGTTGAGCTTCAGCGAGGATGCGAAAGTGAAGCGGCAGGCGCTGCAAGTTGCCGAGAAATTCTACGAGGACAATAAGAAGCAAGTGGAGATCGGAACGCTCGCGCCCATCGAGATCGTTCGTGCCGAGGCGCGCGTGGCGCAGGCGCAGCAGGATCTGACTAATTCGGAGACGCAGTTGTTTCAGCAGGAGACGCTTCTGAAGAACGCTCTGAGCCGCACCGGTATCGCGAGTCCCTCGGTGGCGGATGCTCGAGTGATTCCGACAGACCGATTCGTGATTCCCGAGCGGGAACTGGTAGAGCCGGTGCAGGATTTGATCGCCCGTGCGATGGAGAGCCGCCCGGAGATTCAGCAGGTCGATATCGAGATTGAGAATACCAGGATCGGCATCGCGGGCAGCCGCAGCCAGTTGCTTCCCTCGCTGGACTTCCAGGCGACGTTCCAGAACAATGCGCTGTCCGGGATGGCCAATGAACTGCAACGCAACGGATTCGGCGGCGGGGCCGATCCTTTTTTCATCGGCGGATACGGCACGGCGTTGGCCCAGCTGTTCCGGCGCAACTTCCCGGATTACGCCTTCGGGTTCCAGATGAATATTCCGATCAAGAACCGGCAGGCGCAGGCCGACTACGTCCGGGATCAACTCCAACTGCGGCAGCAGGAGCTGCGGCAGCAGCGGCAGTTGAATCAGATTCGGGTGGACGTGCATAACGCGCTGATCGGGCTGAACCAGGCACGCGCGCGGTACCAGTCCGCCGTGAAGGAGCGGGTTCTGCAGGAGCAGACTCTCGACGCCGAGCAGAAGAAATATGCGCTCGGGGCTTCGACGGCGTTTCAGGTGATCCAGACGCAGCGCGACCTGGCGCAGGCGCAGGCTGCGGAGGTCGCGGCGCTGACGGCCTACAGCCGCGCGCGGAACCAGTTGGACTTCGCCACCGGGGAGATCCTGGCCAAGTACGGGATCGAGATTCAGGAGGCGCGCGAGGGCAGGGTTTCGCGAGCTTCGAATCCTGTCGTACCGGCGCAGTAAGGCGGAGGAGCGCGGCGGCCTGATTTCGCATAGAATCTTGACATGCGAATTCTCTGCCGTGTGCTGTTTGCACTCCTGCTGTCCCTTTCGCTCGCCTGCGCGCAGAAGCCGGGCGCGAAGAACGTTATTCTGTTCCTTGCCGATGCCGGGGGCGTCGCGACGGTCAATGCCGCGAGCCTCCACGGCTATGGCGAACCGCTGAAGCTCTATATCCAGGGTTGGCCGAACCTGGCGCTCTCCGATACCTCCACCGCATCCAACTGGGTTTCCGACTCGGCCGCGGGCATGACCGCGATCGTCACGGGCGTGAAGACCCACAACGGGATCATCAGCCAGGGTCCGGATGCGGTGCGCGGGAAGAAAGACGGCCGCGCGCTGAAAACGATTCTGGAATATGCCGAGGAGCGAGGGCTCTCGACCGGGGTTGTTACGAACGTCGGAGCCGCGGACGCCACACCAGCCGCGTGCTACGCCCATGCGAACGACCGGCGGAAGTGGGGCGAGATCATCCTGCAGGTCTTTACGCCGCGGTTCGGCGACGGCGTCGATGTACTGATCGGGGCGGGCCGCGCGCGAATCTACGAGGGCGTCGCCGAACTGGACAGGAACCTGGACGTGGTGGCGCAGACGCACAAGCGGCCGATCCATGCCTCGCTGCGGGACGTCCCGGCGGGCAATCTGCGGCCTATCGTGCTGATGGACGACACTGTAGACCTTTCGGCCGCGGCGAAGCTGGCGCTGGGAATTCTGTCGCGAAACGAGAAGGGTTACTTTCTCATGATTGAGGGCGACGTGCACACGGACGATCCGCAGCGCGGGCTCGACCGGATGGTGATGTTCGATAAGGTGATCCGGGAGGTGGCGTCGATGGTGGATCTGAACGAGACGCTGCTGCTGTTCACGGCGGACCATTCGTTCGAACTGCGTGTGGCTGGCGGCCGGCGCGGTGTTCCGGTGTTGGAAGGGCTGGAGGAGTGGAAGAAGACCCATTCGCTCAAGGAAGAGGTTGTGATTCCGGCGCTTCGGGTGGGACACAGCCATACGGGGGAAGAGGTCCCGACGATGGCGGTGGGTCCGGGAGCGGATCGGGTTCGCGGGTACGTGCCGAATACGGAACTGTTCCACGTCATGATGAAAGCCTATGGCTGGACGCCGGATTCGAGATAAAATGCTTGCGACCGCGTGCGGATGAGGAGGGTGCTCATGTGGAGTAAGTTGCTTCTGGTTGCGGGATGCACGGGCGTGCTGCTGTGGGCGGCCGATCCGTGGAAAGCCAAAAAAGCGGCGGATTGGAATGAGAAGGATGTGAAGCGCGTGCTGACCGATTCGCCGTGGGCACGTTCGATTCCGGCGGAGATGGCGGCGCCGATGATGGGCGGTCGTGGCGGGGGCGGCCGCGGCCGTGGCGGCGGAGGAATGGGCGGCGGCGGTATGACCGCCGAGACGGGCATGATGGGCGGCGCCGGCGGAGAAGGCGGCGGAGGGGGCGGCGGACGCGGCATGGGGGGCGGAGACCCCAGGCCGGAGCCTCCGAAGATCCTGGTGAGATGGGAGAGCGCGATTCCGGTACGGGAGGCTTATGTGCGCGCCGAGCAGCATCCTCTGGCGAAGATCGAGGAGCTGTCGGCGGAGTACTTCGTGATCTCGGCATCGGGCTTGAAGATGCCGGGCGGCGGGCGGGGCGGCCCAGGCGGCGGTCAGCAGAAAGAGCGTCCGCAGGCGGACCCGCAGCGCATGGGCGAGCGGCTGAAGGAGGCGACTTCGCTCACCGTGAAGGGCAGGGAGCCGATCCGCCCCGCGCACGTGCATATGTTTCCGAGTCCGGGTGGGTTGGTTTCGGTCTTTCTGTTCCCGCGGGCAGAGGTGACCGCGGCGGACCGGGAGGTTACCTTCCAGACGGCGTTCGGCCCGATGAAGTTCAAGGGCAAGTTCCCGCTGAAGGAGATGATCTTCGACGGGCGTCCGGCGCTGTAGGGTGTCGGAAGTGTCGGGATCTGTCAGATTACGGTTGTTGGACTGCGCCCAGAAATGAGACAGCGCGTGTCGGAAGTGTCGGATTCTGTCGGAAATCATTCGTTCCGCCCCAACCGGAAGCGGAGGGTGACGCCAGCGACCACACGGTTCAGGGGCCAGTAATAGCCGAAATGACGCCCGGCCCAGCGCGTGTACTGGAGGCTCGGCGCGACGACTCCGATGCGGGTCGCGAAGGGGAACTCCATGTCGGCCGTCGCTCCCAGGATGTTCTTGCGACTGAGCGTGGTGCCCGGGAAAACATTCGTGTAGCTGTGCGGCGGCGGCGCAACGCTCCGGTATACGGTGCTCTCACCGGTTACGGAGGACCAGGTTCCCCCGATCCCTGCGTTCAAATGCTTCGCGAACCTCCAGGCTGCCGAGACCGGGAGCTTCCAGCGGTTCGCGAGGGTGACCACTGTAGACGTCCCGAACAGGTTTGGAGAGGTTCCCGCGGGTGTGATGCTGTAGCCGTCATGGCCTATCCGTTGATAGTGAGGCGAGGTCCGCAGGGCCAGGCGGCCTGTAATCGTGACCAGGGCAGAGATGCCCAGCATGGGGCGGCGGCGATAGGGTCCGATTTCGGGACCGCCGGCCGCGAAGGCGGAGCCGGCGAGTGCGCGGGTCGCGGCGAATTTGGTGAGGAACTGCGCGCGCAATTGTCGATGGAAAATGCCGGATTGCGGCGGAATTGCCGTCATGAAGGGCGATGGCTCCGATTTCAGGGTAGCAGAGGCGTGCAAGCGAATTGGCCGTTGCGCAGGCGGGTCCAGATGTAAAATCAATCACTTGGGGGTAAGGCGTCCTGCGTGATCATCGTTTGGTAGGGCGACGGTGGGAGTCGATTGCGCGTTGCGCGTTATTCAGATGAATCCGGTTGGACGCATTGAAGAAGTCGCCGCGCATTTACACGCTCTCGCCGAACGGTTTACGCTACGAACCATGCTCGATTCAAGGTTTCCGAGTGCGCCGGATGAGGGGGCAATCAGGCGTTCCGATGTGGCCTCGCACGATCGGAGCGACGTGCGCGGGTTTAATCTCGTCCCATTCGCGATTATGGCCGGTGGATGGCTGGGTCCCCTGCTGATGTTTTGGCTCTACGTTTGGGGACCGCTGCGACCGTTCGACTATCCTGCAGGTGCGCTATTTCCGCACCCAGCAGTATTCGCGCTTCTCTTTCTGGCGTGCGTCGCGCTGCAGTGGATGCCACGGGCTTGGTTCCGGCTACGTGGGTTCGAACGTGACGGTCGAATTTATGAGATTCTCGGGGTCCGCCTCTTTCGTCTGTTTGTGCCCGACGGCGATCTCGCCAATCGCCTGCGGCGACGTCGAAACCCCAAGTACCGCCTTGTCGGGGGCCGCCTAGCGGCCTCGGCATTCGTTCGTCGTACGGAACAGAGTGAACGGGGTCACCTCGCATTTCTCGCAATGGGCGTGCTGAGCGTCGCCTTCGCCTGGCAAATTGGATGGCGCGGCTGGGCCGTTTACCTGGGCGTCGGCAACGTGGTCGTAAACTTGTACCCGATCCTGTTGCAGCGCTACACGCGAACGCGCCTCGCCCGGATTATTCGGCGCGTTGAAGGCTGCTGAGCATTCGAAGTGAGGATCGAGCGACCTCGGACGCGCGGATCGCATGACCCGGCGGAGTCGCCACGCCCATCAATACACCTCTGCCGGAGGTTCCCATGATGGGTTGGTTCCGGTCTCTCTGTTTCCGCGGACAGAGGTGGCCGCGGAAACAGAGAGATTGCCTTCCAGACTCGGATTCCCGGAACCCGAGAGTGGTCCGGGCCACGACACGGTTTAGGGGCCACCGATAGCCGAAGTGACGCCCGCCCAGCGGATGTACGGGAGCTTCGGCGTGAGGACTCCGATGCGGGTCGCCAGAGTCACCTGTGTGGCTCGTGACTTGGTGAACTCGCTGATGCGCAGTTTATCGAGCGAGCGGGCGAATCTCCCTTGGTGGACCGTGTCCACGCGCACCCAGCCCGGCGCCGTTCGCCGTTTGCCGCCGGCGTGCTCCGGGTGGGTTTGTAGACGGTCCGGTGCTTGCGGTAGGTCTCGCCGCGCCGACCGACTGGCCCTGATGCGCTGAATCCACCCTGGCCAGCAGTTCGATATCGGCCTGCGTGTAGCGTGTTGGGAACTTCCGACGTTGTGGGGGCCTCGCCTTCAGCCGTCCCGCCCCGCGGTACTTCATTCACCCGCAGTATGCCTCCCGGCACTCCTTCGGGCTCACCTGTATGGGAGAATTCTGAAACTCGCGTACCCCTGAGCTGATCATTTATCATCAAAGGTCTGTGGACAGAATGGATGACCGCTGCGCTTCCGCATCCCGCGGGAGGGACGGCCAGAACTATATATGAGGAATCAACGCGTCACTCTTGGAACTTTTCTTGCCCTGCTTTGCCTGCCGGCGGCGCCGCTGGCGGCCCAGACCTACGAGGTAGGGGTCTTCGGCGGACTTGGGCGCTTCGGCGGCAACGACCTCGGCTCCTTGAGCATAGACAGGCCCCAAATGGGCGAGACCAGGTTTGGCGCCAGCCAGACTCCTTACGGGGTTCGCGCCACCTGGAACACCCCAGGCTACTACGGCCACGAGTTCGGCTACACTCGGGACCGCCCGACCCTGAACTGGACGCTGCTCGAAGAAGGCGGCGTCCGCACACCGCAGCGAGACCGGGTCAACGTGGACCAGTATTCGTACAACTTCCTGATGTATTTCATGCCCAGCGAGGCGCGGTGGCGTCCTTACTTTACCGGCGGCGCGCATTATCAGCGCTTCGGTGTTCCTACAATGTGGAACGAGTTCGGCCGGAATCCGTCGAAGAAGATCGGCGTGAATTACGGCGGTGGCTTCAAACTCAAGCCGCATAAGAATTTGTTGCTGCGATTCGATTTCCGCGACAATCTGTCCGGCGCACCGTACGGACTGTCCTTTCCCCAGGACCTCGGACGGGGCGGCCTGCGCTCGGCCGGCATCTTCCGGCGGCTCGAATTGACCGGTGGCGTGTCCATCGCCTTCTGATTCCGGTGTCGGATCGAGGACGGCGGGCGTTCCAAGCGCCCGCCGTTTTGGATGCCGAGCTGGCCGGCCTGGGTTCCGGATGGTTCCGGATGATTTTGCTTGGCATCGACACCCCTCGCTGATATAATGAAATTGCCACGGGAGTGGCATTCCGCGTGTTAATCCTTAGCCAACCTTTCAGTGTCCGGCCTAGACTAGCTCGCCAAGTGAACCAAACCAGGATGGAACTGCCCCGAGCAGTTTCGAGGAGATTATTTTGATGACAAACATTTTTGTAGGGAACCTTTCCTACCAAACGACCGAGAGTGAGCTAGAGGCCGCCTTTGGGGAGTTTGGTCCCGTAGAGCGCGTATCCGTCGTGCGCGACCGTGACACCGGTCAACCGCGTGGCTTCGCTTTCGTCGAGATGACGAACAGCGGCGATGCGGCGAACGCGATCAACAGCCTGAACGGCCGTGAGATCAACGGACGCGCCCTTAACGTCAATGAAGCCCGCCCGCGCGAGCAGCGTTCCGGCGGCGGCGGCGGCTTCGGCGGCGGCCGGGGCTCCGGCCGCGGTGGAGGCGGATTCTCCCGCAACCGTCGCGAACCTCGCTGGTAGTCAGCGACAGCGCATCGACCTGAATTGAAACGGGGGACCGTACCCATAATGGGTACGGTCCCCCGTTCGTGTTTTCTGCCCGCTGCCTACTGCTCGCCGTTGAGGTGCAGTCCCTTGTGGATCGCGTAAAGAGCGAGTTCCAGCCGGTCCGAGACGCCGAGTTTGTCGAAGATGTTGTGCAGGTGGTTCTTCACCGTCTGTTCGCTGATGAACATCTTCTCGGCCATCTCCTTGTTTTTATAGCCTTGCGCGACCAGGGCCACGATCTCGCGCTCGCGCGTGCTCAGCGGGGAGCGCTCCCGCCCGCCTTTGGCGCCGCCCACGTGGTGAGTGTCGGCCGGGGAGGCGAACTGGCGCATCACCGCAGCGGTGGTGTGGGAGTCCAGCCAGATCTCGCCGGAGTATACTTTTCGAATACTTTTCACGATCAGGTCCGGCGCCGTCTGTTTCAGAACGATGCCGGAGCAGCCGAGCTTCATCGCCTGGACGAACTCATTCTTGTCGTCGGAGGCCGTCAGGACGATCACCCGTGTCGACTTGTTCGTATGCTGGATAGTCTGGAGGGCGGAAAGTCCGTCGAGGTTGGGCATGCGCAGGTCGAGCAGCAGGACGTCTGGGTTCAGCTCCTGGACGCGCTCGATCACTTCGCGGCCGTCGCAGGCCTCGGCAACCACCTCGAGGTCTTCCTCCAGGGCGAGCAGCTTCTTCAGCCCGTCCCGGACAATCGGATGGTCGTCGGCGATCACGATTCGGATCGGCCCCTTCTTCGATTCAGGCGGGAGTGCTTGCCCGGCCTCATTCTGTGTGGCGGCGAAACCGTTGTTCATTATGGATTTCCTTACGACTACGGTTCGATTCTATTGCCGGTTCTAGTACCCGGTCAATTGAGGTAATCCTCAACTCTGAACGGGCTTTCCGCCCTAGGAAGGCCTAAGGTGTGAACCTTAGGATGGGTCCCACTGCCGCGAGACCTTCCCCTCGGATGCCCTTTGAAGCCACCAGATTGTCTGTCGGAAACAGCAGTATAGCTCGAGAGAGCGGGCTGCGGGAAGGCCCCTCGAGAATTCCCGCAACGGGAGGCGCCCTGAGTACGTCGCACAAGGGCTGCTATACTGGATTCTTCGTTTTGGTGGTTGCGTTTCGATATGAAGTATCTGGCCCTTTTTCTGTCAGCTACAGCGCTCTGTAGCGCTGCCGAATTCACGACCGGGCAGGCAGCCCGGCTTGTAATCGGACAACGACACTTTACCGCGCAGGACCGCGACGCCTCGGATGCCGTGCTGGGCGGGATGAGTGGAATCGCGTTTGCGAACGACATGCTCTTCGTGGCCGATGCGAGCCGGTTTTCCGCCGACCCGATCAACCATCGCGTGGTTGTCTATTCCGGAATCTCCTCAAAACTCCCGCGGCCGGCCGACCCGATCGAGCAGGACGGGTCGCGGTGTCCGCTGTGTAAGGCCCGGGCTACATTCGTGCTGGGCCAGGAAGATTTTAAGAAGACGGAATTTCGAGTGCCTTCGGCATCGAGCCTTCGGCGGCCGACCGCCGTGGCAAGCGATGGCACGGTGCTGGCCGTGGCCGATACCGACAACAATCGCGTTCTGATCTGGCGCACGATTCCGCATTCGATGAATGCCCCGGCCGATATCGTGGTGGGACAGGCGGACATGACTGGCCATCGGGGCAAACGGCCTCCGGATAATCGCTCTCTGCTGGGGCCGCAGGGGGTGTGGATCCAGGATGGACGGCTCTACGTGGCCGATACTCAGAATCACCGCGTCCTGGTCTGGAACCGGATACCGACCGAGAATAATGCTCCAGCCGACCTGGTTCTGGGGCAGGCGAGCTTCGATGTGGCGGTCGAGCCCGATCTCACCCAGACCGGCCTGGTGCCAGCGGCCAAGCCTGACAACCTCCTAAATCCGGTCTCGGTGACCTCGGATGGAGTTCGGCTCTACGTCTCCGATCTTGGTCACAATCGGGTCCTGATCTGGAATTCGATCCCCACGCGCAACCAGCAGCCCGCCGACGTTGTGGTGGGGCAGCCGGATATGCAGAGCACGCGGGCCAACAACGTGCAGGCGCTCTGTGCCCCGGTGGGCCGCGACGAGGAGAAGGACGAGGACATCTACCCGATGCGCTGCGAGGCGACGCTGGATTTCCCGCGTTTTGCGCTTTCGGACGGCCGGCGGCTGTTCATCGCGGACGGCGGAAATGATCGCGTCCTGATCTACAATACGATCCCGATCGAGAACGGAGCCCGGGCCGACGTCGTTCTCGGTCAGCAAAGCTTTCTGTTCAATCAGGCTTCGAACCACTTCCGCATCGCCAGCGCCGATGCCCTCCGCACCCCGAGTTCGCTGGCCTGGGACGGCACGAACCTCTATGTCAGCGATCCGTTTAACCGGCGCATCCTGGTCTTCTCGCCCGCCGAGCGGCTGGTGCCGAACAACGGTGTCCGCAACGCGGCGGCGGTCAACGTCTTTGCCGTCGGCGTAATCAACTTCTCGGGCCGGATCAAGGCCGATGACGAGGTCACGATCAAGATCGGCGAGAAGGAGTACAAGTACAAGATCAGGGAAAATGACAGCTTCGAAGTCGTAATCAACCAGTTGGTGACGAAGATCAACGACGGCGAGGGAGATCCGCACGTCTTTGCGACACCCAATCCGGGGGTCAACGCGATCGTGCTGACGGCCCGGGAGCAGGGCGAAGCGGGAAACCAAGTGGAGATCTCGGTTTCGACTTCGACCGGAGCCGAGATTCTGGGGAGTACTTCCGGCGCCCGGCTGCAGGGCGGGGGCGACGCGGCGCAGATTGCTCCGTTTACTCTGGTTACGCTGTTGGGAGACGACCTGGCGGATGAAACCGCCGCCGCGCCCGAGGACGCCGAGCAACTGCCGACGGAGTTGGGCGGCGTGGAAGTCTACTTCGACGGCATCAAGGCGCCGCTGCTGTTCGTTTCCCCAAAGCAGATCAATGCACAGATTCCGGTCGATGTGCTTGACTCCGAGGGGATTAATGCCTACGTCCGGATCCGCCGGGCCAACGGAGACTATTCGGTAACGGCTCCGGTGGCGGTGCCGATCGTACCGCAGAATCCCGGGATCTTTACCTTTGGCGGGGAGGATCCGCGGCCGGCGGTTGCGGTGCACTCGAGCAGCCACGCCACCGGGATGGTTTCCGTGGACGGATCGGTACAGGCGGGCGACATAGCCACCGTGGTGATTGAGGACCGGGAGTATAGCTACACCGTGCAGGAGGGAGATACCCTCGCGACGATTCGGGACCGGCTGATCGAACTGATCAATACGGACGAGAAGGTGGAGGCCCGGGCGGCCGGGGTGTTTACGCGGATTCGGTTGCGCGCCAGAGTGGAAGGCCCTGCCGGAAACGGAATCCCTTACTCGGCGCGAGCAAACGACGGGGGGCAGGTTATTCTTACTCCGACCGGTCCGGCACTCTGCTGCGCCAATCGCGCCGGAGCGCTGATTACTCCGGAAAACCCGGCGCTACCGGGTGAGACGATTATCGTCATGGCTACGGGGCTGGGGATCGTCAAGCCGGACGAAGCACGGGAATCGATGGTGACGGGACGGCTCTACGAGGGTCCCGAATTGAACGAACCGAATGAGTTCGTTTCGTCCCTGGCCGGCGGGAAGACAGCGAACGTACTCCAGGCCGGGCTGAAGCCGGGCACCTTCGGCGTTTACGAGGTGCACCTCGAGCTGAACGGTGATTTACCCACCAACCGGAAGACTCAGTTGACGATCGCGCAGGATCTCTTCGTCAGCAACATCGTGACAATCCCGGTGTTTAACCCCTCGGCGCCCGACGACGATTTTCCGGGCGGCGGCGGATTCCTGCCGCAACTGCCGGGTTCCCCAAACGAGGGCACTCCGTCGAGTCCGGGCGATACGAAGGCGGAGATCAAAGCAGTGGTGAACGGCGCCTCCTTCACGCCGGGCGTCGCGCCGGGTGGGCTGATTTCGATCTTCTATGACGGCATCCAGGCGCGCACGGTCGCGGCCGAGGGCCAGTGGCCGTACAGCCTCGACGACTTGACCGTCACGGTGAACGGGCATGCCGTCCCGCTGATCTACGTCTCGGCTGAGCAGCACCAGATCAACGCCCAACTGCCTTACGAGATTGCACCGGGTACGGCGACGGCCGTGATCACCAGGAACGGCATTTCGACGCCCCCCTTCCATTTCGAGGTACAAGCCAGCGCGCCCGGGATCCTGCTCTGGGAGAAGAACCGGGCCGTGGCGTTCAATGAGAATGGTTCGCTGAATGCTCCGGGCAATGGTGCGGCGCCCGGCGAAGTGGTGACTGTCTACCTGCTGAATATCGGGGCGACCGAACCGGATGCCGGCGGGAATAAGACGAACGCCGCGGCCCCTTCCGAGCCGCTGGCCCGCTCGGCCTTCCCGCACGCCGCGATGCTGAATGCCGTGGGTGCGGAAGTCGATTTCCTGGGACTGAGCCCAGGGTGGATCGGCTTGGCGCAGGCGAACATTCGTGTGCCGGCGGTGCCGCCCGGCGACTACGACCTGAGGGTTATGGTCGGCAATTTTACGAGCAACCCCGCTACGATCACGGTCCGGTAAGACGATCGGCGCGGGGTGTGCTTGCGTGTGAGCAGAGATGCCATATAAACCCATCGAGTCGTATGGCGTTATTGGAGACCTGCATTCAGTCGCGCTGATCGGAATCGACGGTTCGATCGATTGGTGCTGCCTGCCCCATTTCGACTCCCCAAGCATCTTCGCGGCGATTCTCGACTCGCGAACGGGCGGCTACTTCAAAATCGAGGCGACTCACCCCGGGCCGCGCCGGCAGATGTACCTGCCGGAAACCAACGTGCTTTTGACCCGCTTCCTGAGCGACGAGGGTGTGGGTGAGGTGACCGACTTCATGCCCGTCCAGCGGCGCCAGAAGGCGGGCGCAAGCTACCGGCATCAGATTGTCCGGAAGGTGCGGGCCGTACGCGGCTCCGTTCATTTCCGGCTCGAATGCCACCCGGCGTTCGATTACGCCCGCGCTCCGCACAGGCTGCACCTGCTCCCGAAGGGCTGCATCTTTGAATCCATTGGGACGCACCTGGGTTTGCTTAGCCCCGTGCCGCTTCGCAACGAGCGCGAAGGGGCCGTGGCGGAGTTCGTTCTTCACCCAGGCGAGGAGGCCACGTTCGTTCTCCGCTACCAGGAGGGGCGCGACGGCGACCTGCTGGATGCGCCGGCTCTTGGCGAGGAGCTGCTTGAGGAGACGGTCCGGTACTGGCGCTGCTGGCTGGCGCAGTCGCGCTACGAGGGGCGCTGGCGCGAGATGGTGGATCGCTCCGCGCTGGTGCTCAAGCTCCTGACTTTCGAGCCAACGGGCGCGATCGTGGCGGCGCCGACGTGCAGCCTGCCCGAGGAGATCGGCGGCGTGCGGAACTGGGACTACCGCTATACGTGGATCCGGGATGCGGCGTTCACGATCTACGCCTTCCTCCGGCTCGGCTTCACCGAAGAGGCCGAACGCTTCATGGACTGGTTGCAGCAGCGCGTCCATGAGGAGGAGCTGATCAACGGCCCGCTCAACGTGATGTACGGGATCGACGGCCGGCATGAGCTGCCGGAGATTCACCTCGACCACTTCGAAGGCTACCGGCGATCGAAGCCCGTGCGCGTCGGCAACGCGGCGGCGCATCAGCTGCAGCTCGACATTTACGGCGAGCTGATCGATTCGATCTATCTGTATGACAAGTACGCCACGCCGATCTCCTACGACCTGTGGACGCAGCTACGCCAGATGCTTGACTGGGTGTCGCGCAACTGGGAGCTTCCGGACGAGGGGATCTGGGAGGTGCGCGGCGGGCGGCAGCACTTTGTGTATTCGAAGATGCAGTGCTGGGTGGCGATCGACCGCGCCATGCGGATGTCGCTGCAGCGAGGGCTGCCGATGGACCGCGAGCGGCTGCGATGCGTACGCGATCAGATCTACGAAACGATCATGGCCAAGGGCTGGAACCCGGAGCGCAAGTGCTTTACGCAGTACTTCGGATCCGACGCCCTGGACGCCTCCAATCTCATGATGCCGCTGGTACTGTTCCTCTCGCCGCGCGATCCGCGCTTCCTGAGCACCGTCGACCGCACCATCGAGGAGCTGGTTTCCGACAGCCTGGTCTATCGCTACGAGATTGGCAAGGGCGCCGGGGACGGGCTGACGGGCGAAGAGGGCACCTTCAGCATCTGCACCTTCTGGCTGGTCGAGGCGCTGACCCGCGCCGGCCGGCTGGACGAGGCGCGTTTTACGTTCGAGAAGATGCTGACCTATGCGAACCACCTCGGGCTATACGCGGAAGAAATCGGTCCGAGCGGCGAGGCTCTGGGCAACTTCCCGCAGGCGTTCACCCACCTGGGACTCATCAGCGCGGCATTCAACCTCGATCGGGCTCTGAAGACGCGGGCGTAAGTTCAGGAACCCGCGACAACGGTCGGCTCCCTCAGAAGGTGTGAGATTCGGGCAAGGCGAGCCACGGAGTGCGCCGGAATAAACCGGCATGGGAAAGAGTCCTACAGCGGATGTTCACCTCTAGCGTTTTGAGGTAACCCATTGACCGGCCGTGCTTTAGCCCGGTTTTTAGGTTGCATTA
>JBKBWD010000105.1:0-16214 GCA_046289265.1 Bryobacteraceae bacterium
TTCGATCGGCTCTTCGCGCCCTGGGCTCGCAAGCCCTTGCCGCGCGGCCCGCGGGACTTCTGCCACGGGCTGTTAAAGTGAGTTTCTACCCGTCCGCGGCCGAGGCAATCGGCCACACTCCACTCGTCGAGTTGCAGAGGATTTCCCGCCGCACCGGCGGCCGCATCCTCGCCAAGCTCGAGTACCTCAACCCCGGCGGATCGAAGAAAGATCGCATCGGGCGCCAGATCATCGAGGATGCCGAGCGCGACGGCTCGCTCCGTCCCGGTCAGACCGTCGTCGAACTCACCAGCGGCAACACCGGTACCGGACTGGCGATCGTCTGCGGCGTGAGGGGCTATCCCTTCGTCGCCGTCATGTCGCGCGGCAACTCGCTGGAACGCGCTCGCATGATGGCAGCCCTCGGCGCCGAAGTGCTTCTTGTCCCCCAGTGCCCCGACTCCGTTCCCGGACAGGTCTCGGGCGCCGATCTCGCCCTCGTCGAAGAAGCCGCCCGGAGCATCGTGAAAGAGCGCGGCGCCTTCCGGGCCGACCAGTTTCGCCTCGCCTCCAATTTCCGCGCCCACTACCTGCATACCGGGCCCGAAATTCTTGCGGACAGTCCCTATCCGATCGACGTCTTCTGCGACTTCGTCGGCAGCGGCGGGACATTCGCCGGTTGCGCCGCCGCCTTCAAGCAGCACAATCCGTCGATCCAATGCTATGTCGTCGAGCCCGAGGGCGCTCCTGTTCTCTCCGGCGCACCGGTCTCCGACCCGCGCCATCGCATCCAGGGCGGCGGATATGCCATGCCGGAACTCGCCCTGCTGCGCCGCGAGCAGATCGATGGCTTTGTGCGTGTGAGCGACGGCGAAGCCATCCGCTGGGCGCGCGAACTGGCGCGGTCCGAAGGGCTCTTCGCAGGCTTCTCCTCGGGCGCGAACGTCGCGGCTGCCGTGCGGCTTCTCGGTACAAAATTCCCCGGGGGAACCGCCGTCGTGATCCTCTGCGATTCCGGTCTCAAGTACCTCTCCACGGACCTCTGGCCGCGGGAGGCATGAAACTGCGGCGCAACTGATATAAGCTTGAGAGCAACAGTATGGGACTCCCGAAGCCTTGGGCGTTGGCGCCGCTGGCTCTCATGTGGACGCAGGCGCTGTCACCCAACCCGCCGCAGGCGGCCGGGCCGACGCCGGAACAGATCGAATTCTTCGAAAAGCGCATCCGGCCTGTGCTTGTTCGCAGTTGCTACCCCTGCCACAGCGCCGCGATGAAGAGCCCGATGGGCGAGTTGCGCGTCGATACCCGTGACGGCCTGCTGCGCGGCGGCAAAAGCGGCGCGGCGATTGCGCCCGGCAGCCCTGACCGCAGCCCGCTCTATCAGGCGCTGCTGCACGCCGGCCCGCTCAAGATGCCCCCTTCGGCCAAACTCGCCGAAGAAGAGATCGCCGATTTCGCCAACTGGATCAAAATGGGCGCGCCCGATCCGCGCTCGGAAGCCGCGCAGGCCGGCGCGAAGAAGAGCGATTCGGACCCGCGCCGGTTCTGGTCCTTCCAGCCCGTCGCCGATCCGCCCGTTCCAAAGGTCAAGCGCCAGGACTGGGTGAAGAGCACGGTCGATGCTTTTCTCCTCGCCAGGCTTGAAGCCAAAGGCCTCGACCCCGCGCCCCCGGCTGACCGCGCGACCCTCCTCCGCCGCGTCACCTACGATCTGATCGGACTCCCCCCAACGCCCGAGGAAGTAGCAGCCTTCGTCAATGATGAATCGCCCGATGCCTTCGCCCGTGTCGTCGACCGGCTCCTCGCCTCCCCCCACTACGGCGAGCGTTGGGGACGCCATTGGCTCGACCTCGTCCGCTACGCCGAAACGAATGGTCACGAGTATGACAACGACAAGCTCGACCCCTGGCGCTATCGCGACTACGTCATCCGCGCTTTCAATCAGGACCTCCCGTACGACCAGTTCGTCCGCGAGCACATCGCCGGCGATCTTCTGCCGAAGCAGCGCCTGGCCTCCGATGGCGCAAGCCTTGAGTCGCCGCTCGGAACCACATTCTACTGGTTCGGCGAGGTGCTCAACAGCGCGACCGACTCGGTGAAATCCCGCGCCGACGAGGTGGACAACCAGATCGACGTGGCCGGCAAGGCTTTCCTTGGCCTGACGGTCGCCTGCGCGCGCTGCCACGATCACAAGTTCGATCCGATCCCAACGGCCGACTATTACGCACTCGCCGGCGTCCTTCACAGCACCGATATTCAGGAAAGCGCTATCGACTCGCCCGAGCGCGCCCGGCGCATCGCCGAAATCAGCCGCGAAATCCGCAATATCGACGCACGCATCGCAGAGATCGCCGGTGCCAAGCCGCGGCTCGTGCTGCCTACCGTGCGCTACCGCCCCGAAGACGTGGTCTTCGAAAACTTTGAGAACGGCTTCGGAACCTGGCGCGCCTCCGGCGCAGCCTTCGCTGAGGGCCCGGAGCACGGCATGGCCACGTCCCTTGCGGCCGGATCGAAGAAGTTCGTCGGCACCCTCACGTCAGCGAAGTTCAACACCACCGAGAAGCTCTTCCTCCACGTGCGCCTCGCCGGCAGCAAAGGCGACCGGACTCTTAAGGAACGCGGCCAGCTTCGCTTCACCATCGTCGCCGATGGCTACAAGGGGCAGCATATTGTTCCGGACGGCTCCGGCAAAGCCGGCTGGCAGACCCTGCGCCTCACCTTCGAGCGGAATCGCATCTGCTACTTCGAAATCGTCGACCGCGACCGCGACGGCTACATCGCCGTGGACCGGATCGTCTTCTCGGATCACAAAGAGCCTCCGCCGACCGAGGAAGCTCCGGCCGCCCAAGGAACTGTCCAGTCTCTCGATCCGGCAGCGGCGGCCGAAATTGAAAAGCTCACCGAGCGCCGGCGCAAGCTCGAAGAGCAGATCCCGGAATCTGCCTTCGCGATGCAGGCCTGCGACTACAAGCCACACAACGTCCAGCTCCACATCCGCGGCAGTCATCAAAATCTGGGAGAGGAGGTTCCGCGCGGATTCCTTCGCCTCATCGCGGGCGAAAATCCGCCACCGATTCAGGACGGCAGCGGGCGTCTGAAGGTGGCCGAATGGATCGCCAGCTCCGAAAATCCCCTCACCGCGCGCGTGATGGTGAACCGGATCTGGCGCCACCACTTCGGCAGCGGCATCGTGCGCTCGACCGACAACTTCGGCGCCACCGGAGATCCGCCGACCCACCCGGAGCTTCTCGATTACCTCGCCTCCAGGTTCGTCGAAAGCGGCTGGTCCGTGAAAGCCATGCACCGACTCATGCTCCTGAGCAGCGCCTATCGCATGTCCAGCCGGCCTGCGGATGCGGCGAAGCAGGCGGACCCGGAGAACAAACTCCTGCACCATTTTCCGGTGCGGCGTCTGGAGGGCGAAGCCATCCGCGATGCGATGCTGGCGGTCTCCGGACGCCTCGATCCCACACTCTACGGACCCAGCGTCCCGCCGCATATCAGCAAGTACCAGGACGGCCGCGGCAAGCCCGCCTCCGGCCCACTCGACGGCAAGGGCCGCCGCAGCATCTACATTCAGGTTCGGCGTAATTTCCTGACCCCGTTCTTCCTCGCCTTCGACTATCCGCTGCCGATCAGCACCATCGGAGCGCGAAGCTCCTCGACGGTTCCCTCCCAGGCGCTGCTCCTGCTCAATAACGAATTCATCGCGCAGCAGGCGCGCCAGTGGGCCGCCCGGACCATCGCGGCGCGCAAGGACCCGCAGGAGCGCATCGAGTTCATGTATCGCGCCGCCTTCTCCCGCGCCCCGGACGCGCGCGAAACCGAAGAATTGCTCCGGTTCATCCGCGCCGCCTCCAAGCCCGACGAGGAGGTCTGGAGCGACGTGGCGCACGTCCTCTTCAATACGCCGGAGTTCATCTATGTCAGGTAGGAAGGCCATGCACCGCATCCATTACACGCCCGGAAAGGTCAGCCGCCGCGAATGGCTCTGCCGCTGCGCCAACGGCTTCGGCGGCCTGGCCCTGGCCTCCATGCTGGCGAAGGAGAGCGCTGCCGCAACCAACCCGCTCGCGCCCCGGCCCCCGCATCATCCGCCAAAGGCGAAGTCGGTCATCTTCCTGTTCATGGACGGCGGGCCGTCGCAGATCGACACCTTCGATCCCAAACCCCGCCTGCGCGCCGATCACGGCAAGCCGATTCCCATCAAGACGCCCACTACCGTCTTCAACATCAGCGACCGCATCCTCGGCTCGCCCTTCGAGTTCAAGCAGTACGGGCAATCGGGCGCCTGGGTGAGTGAACTGTTCCCGCACCTCGCCGGCTGCGTGGACGACCTGGCCATCATTCGGTCGATGGTTTCCGACCACTCCGAGCACACCGCCGCGAACTACTTCATCCACTCCGGCTCCGGCTTCCAGGGGAGGCCCAGCATGGGCGGGTGGGCGGTCTACGGGCTTGGCAGCGAATCGGCGAACCTGCCCGGATTCATCGTCCTTGAAAGCGGCCTGATTCCGCCGGGCGGCATGGACCTGTTCGGCAGCGGCTTCCTCCCGGCGAGCTACCAGGGCACACTCTTCCGCAAGGGCCAGCATCCGATCGCCGACCTCGAACCGCTCGAGGCCGACAGCGCCACCCAGAAGGCCAAGCTAGATCTGCTCCGGCGGCTCAACGAAGGCGTGCTCGACCGCTTCGGCCGGATCAGCGAAGTCGAGGCGACCATCTCTAACTACGAACTGGCCTTCCGGATGCAATCCGAAGTGCCGGATTTGCTCGATCTGCGCGGCGAAAGCGAAGCGACCCTGAAGCTCTACGGATTCGACGAAGAGGACACCGACGATTTCGGCCGCCAGTGCCTGCTGGCCCGTAGGCTTGTCGAGCGCGGCGTGCGCTTCGTCGAACTCCTGCCTCCCTATCGCAAAGGCTGCGATCGCTGGGACCAGCACAGCAATCTCAATCAGGCGCATCGCACGAATGCGCTCGCCGTGGACAAACCGATGGCGGCTCTCCTCAAGGACCTCAAGTCGCGCGGCCTGCTCGACGAAACCCTCGTGTTCTGGGGCGGCGAGTTCGGCCGCACCCCGTGCGCGCAATTCGGCGATGGCGGCTTCAACGACAAGGATGTCGGCCGCGATCACAACCCCTTCGGGTTCACCATGTGGATGGCGGGCGGCGGCGTTAAACCCGGCATCGTCTACGGCGCCACCGACGAATTCGGCTATTACGCCGTTGAGGACCGCGTCCACATCCACGACCTCCACGCCACGATCCTGCACCTGCTCGGGCTCGATCACAAGCGGCTCACCTACCGTTTCGGCGGCCGCGACATGCGCCTCACCGACGTCCATGGAGAACTGGTCACCGGAATCCTGAAGTCCTGACCGCGCGACAGACATGCTCAACCGAAGATCATTCCTCATGGCACTCGCCGGCGCCGCACTCCCGGCCGCGCCTCAGCAGCGCAAGCCGAACATCATCGTTATCCTGGCCGACGACATGGGCTACGGCGACATCGGCTGCTACGGCCACCCGGTCACCCGAACGCCGCATCTGGACGCCCTCGCGCAAGGCGGCGTCCGCTTCACCGATTTCCACTCTTCCGGAGCCGTCTGCTCGCCCACGCGCGCCGCCCTGTTGACCGGACGCTACCAGCAGCGTGCCGGCATCGACGGCGTCCTCTTTGCGGCCGGCCCGCGCGACAAAGGCCTCGGCGCCGAGCACACCACCTTCGCCCAATGCCTAAGAGACGCCGGCTACACCACCGCGATCTTCGGGAAATGGCACCTCGGCTATCAGCCCGAATTCAACCCCGTCCGCCGCGGCTTCGATCGCTTCCGCGGATTCCTCAGCGGCAACGTCGATTACCTCTCGCACCTCGACCAGACCGGCCAGCACGACTGGTGGGACGGCGACCGCAACGCCCCCGAGGAGGGATACACCACGGACCTCATCGCCATGCACGGTGTCGATTTCATCCGTGAAAACCGCGACCGGCCCTTCTGCCTCTACCTGGCCCACGAAGCGCCCCACTACCCCTACCAACTCTCCGGCAGCCCGCCTGTGCGCAGGCCGGGCGTGAAGGCGCCCACGAACAACCCGGAAGACGCACCCGCCCGCTACCGGGGCATGGTTGAAGCGCTTGACGCGACCGTCGGCCGCGTGATGGATGCGGTACGCCAAGCCGGTCTCGAACGAGACACCTTCGTCTTCTTCTTTTCCGACAACGGAGCCACCCGCGAGGGTTCGAACGGCGCTCTCCGCGGGCACAAGAGCACCCTATGGGAAGGCGGCCACCGCGTCCCCGGCATCGCCTACTGGCCCGGACGGATCGCCCCCGGCATCTGCCGCGAGCCGGCCACCTGCCTCGATCTCTTCCCGACCATGCTCGACTGCGCCAACGCCCCCGCCCCAGCCAACTGGAAACCCGACGGCGCGAGCCTCCTGCCCGCGCTAACCCGCGGCGAGCGCCTCCCCGACCGGCCCATCTTCTGGGCCTTTCAGGAACAGCGCGCCATGCGCCACGGCCCCTGGAAACTCCTCCTGAACGCTCCCGGCCAGGACCCCGGCCCCGCCCTCTACCACCTCGAAGAAGACTTCGCCGAAACCCGCAACCTCGCAACGAAAGACCCCGAACGCCTCCGTCGCATGTCGGCACTCCTTCGTGCCTGGGAATCCGACGTCGGGATACGGCCCGCTCAGAACGTGTAAACGATGCGGGCAACCCGCTCGCTGACGACAATGGTTTTACCCGTGTGAATCCGTGTCCATCCGTGGCTAACACTCAACGATCCGCTTGCACCGCAACCCGATTGTTATATGATGAGCGTTCACTATGCGTACCGCTATCCTGCTTCTCACAGCCGTCAGTGCACTCCAGGCCCAGAACGCCACCACCCCCGGCCGCTTCCACGTCCAGCATCCGACCCTGCTGAACCTCGGATTCGAGTGGGCCATCCAGGGTGACGCCAACCGCAACGCCACCGTCGAAGTCCGCTTCCGCAAGGTCGGCACGACCGAATGGCACCAGGGCCTCCCGATGCTCCGTATCGGCGGCGAGCACGTCTATCGCGAAAACTACAACCTCAGCTACACCGTCCCCCACGGCTTCGCCGGCAGCATCCTCAACCTCGAGCCCGGCACCGCCTACGAATGCGAGTTCACGCTCAAAGACCCCGACGGCATCAACGGCCAGGCCCAGCAGCGCGTCACCGTCGCCACCCGCACCGAGCCCAAATCCTACCAGGGCGGGCGCGTCCTCCACGTCTATCCCGACGACCACCAGGGCCCCCGCGAAGAGCCCAGCTTCATCGGTCTCAAGCACGCCTACTACGGTCCCGGCCGCGGCGACTGGACCGCCGTCCGCATGAACAAAGTCCAGCCCGGCGATACCATCCTCGTCCACGCCGGCCTCTACCGCCCGGACCGCCTCAACTACGTCGATCCGCTCAGCGCGCCCTTCATCGGCTACTGGTCGCTATCTCTGAAGGGAACCGCCGAAAAGCCCATCACCATCAAGGCCGCCGGCGACGGCGAGGCGATCTTTGACGGCGCGGGCAGCCATAAACTCTTCGACGTCCAGGCCACGGCTCACCACATCTTCGAAGGACTCACCTTCCGCAACACCGATATCGTCTTCCACGCCGGCGACAAGGAGGTCATGGGCGCCGTCGCCCTCACCGTCCGCAACTGCCGCTTCGAAGACGTCGGCGTCGGCGTCTGGACCGAAAACGCCGACTCCCGCGACTTCTACATCGCCGACAACCTCTTCCTCGGCCGCGAAGACCGTATGCGCCTCATCGGCTGGAACCAGGCCGGCATGCGCACCGCCGGCATCTATCCCTCGCACCAGCTCCGCAGCTTTTTCGCAATAAAGGTCTACGGCCCCGGCCACATCATCGCTCACAACGCCATCGCCTACTTCCACGACGCCATCTGCATCTCCACCTACGGCCCGCCCGATGACGACCCCGATCGCCGCGCCTCCTCCATCGACATCTACAACAACGACATGCACCTGTCCAACGACGACTTCATCGAGGCCGACGGCGGCGTCCACAACATACGTGTCTTTCAGAATCGCGGCGTCAACGCCGCCCACAACGGCTACAGCTCCCAGCCCATCTTCGGCGGCCCGGTCTACTTCTACCGCAACATCGCCTACCACGTCCCCGCCGGCAGCCCGCTCAAGATCAGCTCCGTGCCCGCGGGCATGTACTTCTTTCACAACACCTTCATCGGCGAGCAGACCGCGCGCGAGCCGTACTCCAACGCCCATTACCGCAACAATCTCTTCCTCGGACTCGACACCAATCGCGGCATCATGACCTGGGCCAACGCAACCGAACAGTACAGCACCGACTACAACGGCTTCCGCCCCAACCGCAACGTCGCCCGCAACTACAACTGGCTCGCCCCCAAGCCCGGCGAAAAGCTCACTTCGAGCCGGGACGGCAACTGGCGCACCTTCGCCACGCTCGCTGAATTCAGGGAAGCAACCGGCCAGGAAGCCCACGGCATCGAAGTTGACTACGACATTTTCGAGAACCTCGCGCCGCCCGACCCCGCCCGCCGCTACCACGTCTACCACGCGATGGACCTGAACTTCCGGCTCAAGCCCGGCTCCAAGGCCGTCGACGCCGGCGTCCGCCTGCCGACTATCAATGACGACTACACCGGCAAGGCCCCCGACCTCGGCGCGCTCGAAGTCGGCCGCACCGAGCCGCACTACGGCCCTCGCTGGATCACCTGGAAACCCTTCTATCGGTAATTGGCTATTTCAACAACCGGATGCGGTGTGCTTCGCTGTCGCCGATGTACACCGCGCCGCGCCGGTCCACGAAGACCCCATGCGGCCGCGCCATCTTGCACTTGGTCGGATCGCCGTCCGGCCCGTCGCCGCGCTCGCCCGTCCCCGCGACCGTCGTAATGATCCCGGACCGCAGGTCGATCCGGCGGATCGTGTGGCTCTCCGTATCGGCGATATACAACGCCCCCTCCGGCGCCCAAGCGATCCCCTTCGGTCCCGACAGCATCGCCGCCTTCGCTGGCCCTCCGTCGCCCGCGTACCCCTTCTCGCCCGTCCCGGCGACATGGTAAATCCGGTTCTGCTTCGGATCGATCCGGTACACCGCGTTGCCTTCGCGCAGCGCCAGGTACAGATTCCCCGCCGGATCGAGATCGATCGCCCGAGGCCCGTTCAGCGGTACGCTCTCCAGGTCCCCGCCATCCGGAGTCGGCTTCCGCTCCCCTGTACCCGCATAGGTCTCGATCGTACCCGTACTCAAATTCACCCGCCGGATCCGATGATTCCCGATATCGCAGATCAACAGCCGGCCTTGGGGATCGAAGGCAATGCTGTGCGGCTGTTGCAGCTCCGCCTTCGTCGCCGGACCTCCGTCGCCGCTGAATCCCGGCTTGCCCGTGCCGGCCACGGTCCGGATAATCCCGGTCCGCTTCTCCACCACCCGGACCACGTGATTCTTCATCTCGACGAAGTACATATTCCCGGCTTTATCGAACCGGACTTCATAGGGCTCATTCAACATCGCTTCGCGCGCCGGCCCGCCATCGCCCGCATAGCCCCGCCGCACGCTCCCGGCAACGGTCGACAAAATTCCCGTCCGCAGGTCCAGCCGCCGCACGCAATGACTGTCGATTTCACAAAAGTAAAGCGCCCCGTCCGGGCCGATCACCAGTCCGTACGGATTGTTGATCTGCCCCTCAGTCCCGCGTCCGCCGTCCCCTGCATAGCCCGCAACGCCGCTGCCTGCAATGGTTGTGACCTTTTTCGAACCCGGCGCCGCGGCAAGAATGGCGACAGCCAGAAATACCCCAAGATAGAGCCGCATGCGATCACATTAACAAACTGAAAACCGCCTCGGCCACCCTCCCGACCCCGATCCTCTCCATCGGTTCCCCTACCGTATCCGTCGCAACGCAGCACACCCGCCTGCCCCGCGGCTCCCACACTGCCGGGTCTGTCGGACCGAACAACGCCACCGTAGCCGTCCCCACCGCCGCCGCCAGGTGCGAAATCCCGCTGTCGTTGCCCAGATACACCCGCGCCGATGCGATCAGCCGCCCCAACTCGTAAAGATCCTCCACCCGCACCGCGCCATCCAGTTCCTCTTCCGGACCTGCCGTCCAGACCACCGCCAGGCCCGCCCGCTCCATCATCCGCGCCACCGCACGAAAGCGCTCCAATGGCCAGTTCTTCCGGGGGCTCCCCGAGAACGGATGAATCACCGCGATCTCCCGCGCCTCCGCCTCGCACGCGATCCGAGGCACGATATGCGCCGCCGCGCCGCCGATCGACTCAGCCTGTCTCAGGTAAAAATCAACCGCATGACATCCCGCGCCGGACTCCGGCAGGGCAGGGAAGAACGTGAAAGGAAGGTGCAGCGCTCGCCCGCGCTCGCGGAACGCCGCGCGATTCGAGCCATACCAGGAGACAATCGAATCGAAGCCGCGCAGCCGCTCTACCAGCCCTGGCCGCGCTTCTATTTCAGGCAGCTCCAGCAGATCCAGACCTGTCGAGGAGATCGCCTCCACGCGGTCCGCGAACCGGATCAGCGACCGGTTCCGCGCCGTCGTCCAGACTTCGGTATAGTCGCCGCGCAGCGCCTCCAGCGCTGGCAGCGAGACAATACAGTCCCCCACCGCGCCCGGACGAATCAGCAGTCTTCTCAACCCTACTGAATCACCACCGAAAGCTGCACATCCAGCGTCCTCGGAGGTAGGCACGCCACATTCGAGCAGGCCTGATACCGCAGCTTTCCAGTCACTATGTTCGGACCCGAAGCCGCGCCCTTGGGCGCCGTAAACCGCGTCGCGATCTCAAAGTTCCCCGTAAACACCGACAACGCCTGCTCCGCAAACGGGTACTTCTCCATCTCCGGCTTCGGATATTTCACCGACTCCACCTTCAGCAGCGACTCATCCCACGTCAGCCGCAGAGGAATCAAATAGCTCTCCGAAGGCGTATTGCTGTTGACGTGATACCCGCTCCGCAATTCCACCGGCAGCCGCACTTCGACCGATGCCCCGCGCTTGACGCTGAGCTTCGGGACCTGCCCCACCGTCAGGACGCTGCTGCTACTTTGCGCCGACGACAGCAGCGGGAACAGCAGGCACGCCAGCGCCAGGCCCGCCGCTCGCCGAGGAGCCCTTGAGCAGTTGTACGATCTCATCCCGATATGTCCCCTTGCTGACCAGGCCGACATGCGTCGCCGCGATCCGCCCCTCCCGGTCGATCATAAACGTCGTCGGCAGCGATTCGATTCCGCCATAGGACTCCGCCACCATATCGGTGCCCATCAGAATGCGATAGTTAACGCGATGGTCCGTGATATACGGCTTCACCACGTCCCACCCCTCTTCATCCATCGCCACTCCGAGCACCGCGAAACCCTGGTCCTTGAACTCCTTCTCGAACTCGACAAACCACGGGATCTCGATCTTGCAGGGACCGCACCACGTCGCCCAGAAGTTCAACAGCACGACCTTCCCCGCATACTCGGAAAGCTTCACCTGCTTGCCTTCGGAATCGCGCAGCGTGAAGTCGGGGGCGTCCTTGCGGTCCTTCTCACCCTTCATCGCCGCCTTGACCGACGGGGAAGAGGAGGAAGAACAGCCGGTCACGAATAAGCCGGCGGCTAAAGCGCCGGCCAGAAGCCAGCCAAAAGGTTGGAACCGCACATGGATCTCCTCTCTCAATTATATAGGGAGCGGGCCCGTGCCCACGTTCTGCTCGAACCACTGCCGCCGCCCCTGCCGCCCTGCCGCCTCCAGCGTGAATTCCGGATGCCTGCCCGCCGTCCCGAAAAGCCACGCCGCCGAATCGCAGAAACTTTCGCATGTATATTCGCGCCAACGCCGCGTCCGGTTACGCACGTCCGCTTGTTTCAGCGCGGCCTTCCGCCACTCCGCGGACCAGCCCAACTCCCCCCGCGTCCGTTCCGTCGCCAGCAGGCGTTCATAGGAGTGCCGCCGCAAATTCCCCAGCCGCACCCACGCAAAATGAAAGATCTCATGAATCAGGATTCGCGACAGCTCCTCCGGCTGCCGCAGCAGGCTGCTGTCCAACACGATCCGCCGCTCTCTCAGAAACGACGCCGCATGGACCGGCTCACCGCGCGCGGCTCCGGATAGCAGTTTGCCCCGGTGCGCGGTGAGCTTCGGCTCGAAGCGGATCTCGATCCCCGAGCCTTCGATTTCCGGCAATCGGCGCAGCGCCTCGGCTACTCGCCGCGCCGCGCCCGAATCTCGCGCCTTCTTCAATTCCCCGGAGGCGGCACACCCGCCGGCATCGCCGGTGTGGCCGGAGGCGTAAAGAACGCCTCATTCTCGATCTTGATCTTGATCCCCTTCTGCACGGACTCGACCCACTCGCCGACTTTCTTTTCCTTCAGCTCGTTGTAGATCGCGTCCTTGACCTCGTCGTAGCTCTTCCGGTTCAACTGCTCGATCTTGAACACGTAATAGCCGTTCGGCTGCCGGATCGGCTCGGAGATCCCGCCCTGCTCCAGCGCAAAGATCGCATCCAAAATCGCGGCCGGAATGTTGGCGTCGGATCGCGTCACCGACATCTCGCCCTCGCCGCTCCCGTTCTCCTTCATCAGCGCGACGAAATCCGCCCCCTCGCGGGCCTTCTTGACAAGCTCGGCCGCCTTCTCTCGCGCCTGCTCCTCCGTCAGAACATTGCTGCCCGCCGGCGCCGCCGGCGCGTTCACCGAAAACGGCACCCGCAAAGCGCGGATCTTTGCCTCCTCGTACTTGCCCCGGTTCGCCTCGTAAGCCTCCCGCTGCTCCTCGGGCGTCACCAGGACCTCCTTGTAGTGCTCGTCCACCTGGATCTGCGCCAGCGCCTGCATCCGCATCAATTCCAGCCGCTCACGATTCGGACTCACCTGGTCGAGCTTGGCCTCCTCGGCCTTCCGGCTCAGGTGCATCATCATTCCGTACTGCGTCAGAAACGCCTGCGGGTTCTGGCGCGCCTGCGGCGACCGTGCCAGGATCAGCTCCAACTCTCCAGCCGTCACCTTCTTGCCGTCAATGACCGCGACCACCGTCTCGGGATTCACGGAACTCGGAACGGAAGCTGGTTCGGGAGCCTGCGCCCAGGCAGCGCCCGTCAAAAGGCAGCTAACAAACAAAAACCTTTTCATGGATGTCCTTAGATGTGTAGATCCCCATTTTATCACGCCCCCCCAGGGTCGCCCCGAAATCGATCATCAGCCACGGATGGACACGAATTCACACGGCTAAATCCGTGTGAATCCGTGGCGCTTTTCCCACCGCCCCTCACGAAAAGCTCAGCTTCCGCTTCCGCAGCTCATCCATGCACACCGCCAGAATAATCACCGCCCCGATGATCGCCTGCTGAGCATACGGCGAAATCCCCAGCAGGTCGCTGCCATTGGAAAGTAGCCCCATGATGAAGGCGCCCACCAGCGTCCCCATCACGCTCCCTTCGCCGCCCCGCAGGCTCCCGCCTCCGATCACCACCGCCGCGATCGCCTGCAGCTCATACCCCTGGCCCGCCGTCGGCTGCCCCGTCATCAGGCGCGACGCCTCGATCATCCCAGCCAGCCCCGTCAGCATCCCGCCGATCGCATAGACCGCCGTCGTATGGAACGCCACCGGAATTCCCGCATAAAATGCCGCGTCCGGATTGCTCCCGATCGCGAAGACATACCGCCCATGCCGCGTGTGCTCCAGCAGAAAATGCACCAAAGCCGCGCAAGCCACCAGGATCCACAGCACGAAAGGCACCCCCAGCAGGTTCCCCTCGCCCAGGAACGAAAACCCCGCCGGAATTTCATGCACCGGCAGCCCGTTCGAGATCAACAGCGTCAGCCCACGCACGATCCCCAGCGTCCCGAGCGTCACGATGAACGGGTTGATCCGCAGCCGCGTCGTCAGAATCCCGTTGGCCGCGCCCCAGAACATCCCGGCCGTCACACCCACCAGAATTCCTACCGGAATCGATGCCCCATGCTTCATCGCCATCGCCCCCAGCAGCCCGCCCATAGCCAGGATCGCGCCCACCGACAGATCGATACCCCCCGAGATGATAATCAGCGTCATCCCGAGCGCCATGATGTTGATTACCGCCGTCTGCCGCACCACGCTCGAAAGGTTCGTGCTAGTCAGAAAATGCGGCGACCCGATCGCCAGCCCCACGAACAGAACAATCAGCGTCAGAAACGGCAGCAGCCGCTGAATCATTGCGCAGCCTCCTCGGCACGCGTCTTGCTCTCCGCAAATGCCGCGAACTTCATAATCTCTTCCTGTGTTGTCTTCCTGGGCAGCTCCGCGGTCAGCTCGCCCTGCCGCATCACCAGGATCCGGTCCGCCACCTGCAGCAGCTCCGGCAGCTCCGAGCTCACCATCAGCATCGCCGCGCCGGACCGCGCCAGCTCATCCATCACCTGGAAGACCTCGACCTTCGCCCCCACATCGATGCCCCGCGTCGGCTCATCGAACAGAAAGACCCGCGCCCCGCGCACCAACCACTTCGCGATCACGATCTTCTGCTGATTCCCGCCGCTCAGCCGCCCCGCAAGCTGCCGCGGCGAATCCGCCTTGATCCGCAGTCGCCGCATGTAGGACTCCGAGACCTTCCGCTCGGCGGTATGGTTCAGTATCCCGAACCGGCTCAGCGGCCCCAGGCTTGCAATCGTCATGTTGTAGCCCACCGGCAGCAGCGTCGCCAGCCCCGTCTTCTGCCGGTCCTCCGGGATGAGAGCCATCCCGTTCGCCACCGCTTCCCGCGGCGAACCGAACCGCATCTCCCGCCCTTGCACCCAGACCTTGCCGTCATCCTCCGGATCGAGCCCGAACAGCGTCCGGCACAGCTCCGTCCGCCCGGCCCCCACCAGTCCGGCGAGCCCGACAATCTCCCCGGCCCGCAGCGTAAAGCTGATGTCTTTGAGCAGCGGCCTCCGGGTCAGGTTGTGGACCCGCAGCAGTTCGTCCCCTGGCGGCACGGCCTCGCGCTCGTATATCGCCGTGACCTCCCGACCCACCATGTGCCGGATCAGCGCCTCGGTCGGCAGCTCCGCAAGCGGCCCCGTGTGCACCGTCTCGCCGTCCCGCAGCACCGTCACGCGATCGCCCACTGACCGAAGCTCTTCCAGCCGATGCGTGATGTAAATGACCCCGACGCCCCGCTCCCGCAGCGTCCGCACGATCCGGAAGACCTCCTGCGTCTCGGCCTCCGACAGTGACGAGGTCGGCTCGTCGAAGATCAGCAGGCTCGACCCGTGCTGGATCGCCCGGCAGATCTCCACAAGCTGCTTGCCCGCCGGACTCAGCTTCTCCACCCGCCAGTCGGCCTGCAGCGGAAACCCGTGCTCTTCGATCAGCCGCGCCGCCTCCTGACGGATTCGCCGCCGGTTGACATAGCCGAACGGAGCCCGCTCCTCGCGCCCGAGGAAGATGTTCTCCGCCACCGACAGGTGCGGCGCCAGCAGCGATTCCTGGTGCACCATCGCGATGCCGTTCCGCGAAGCCTCCGCCGGATTCCGGAAGTTCACTGTCTGGCCGCGCCACCGCATCTCGCCGCCGTCGCGCCCCTGCATCCCCGCGACAATTTTCATTAGCGTCGATTTGCCCGCGCCGTTTTCCCCCATCAGCAGATGGACTTCGCCCGCCTCCACCGACAGGTTCCCGTTCCGCAGCGCCACAACGCCGCCGAACCTCTTCTGCACTCCGGCCAACTCAAGAAGCATCGAAATGGCTAGTTTACAATGAATGCGCCCCCGGACCCCTCTCCCCGTTACCGAGCCGCGCGCGTCAGCAAGCGGTCGCCAGTATACTTCATACGTTCTCAGAGACTGGCCACCTTCATACAAAACGGGCAGAGGACCGAAGTCCGCTGCCCGTTACTCTCTCGCTAAAATTGCCAGCTTACGGTTATTCGAGGATCACGGTCCCGCCGGCCTTCACACTCGTTTGAATCTTCATGTCTCTCTTCTCCTTTTCGAATTTGTTTTCAACTGCCTACACCTGAACATGCGTGATGGCCTGTCGAAATCGCTCACTCGCTTGCGCCGAAACACTCGAAATTCACCCGCACTCGGCTCCGTCTCACAGCGGGAGGCCGCGTGGCCGCTTGGATCACCCACATCATGGAGCGCTTCGGCTACCTCGGAATCGCACTCCTCACTCTCATCGAGAACGTCTTCCCTCCGCTCCCGTCCGAGCTCATCATTCCGGCCGCCGGCTTCGCC
>JBKBWD010000106.1:0-12513 GCA_046289265.1 Bryobacteraceae bacterium
CCCCATCACTTTAAACGGTCTTTCACATCAGCGACTTGCCTGTGTGTCGTCCGGCCTTCGAGTAAACTCCCGCTAGCTGTAAAGCGGACCGCCGTGCGCTTGTCTCCAGTGCTTCAAAGTCGAGTTCCTCCACGCTCTGGCGACCGATCCAGGACACCAGCTCCTGCTGAAATTCAGCGACCAGGCTTTCGGCGAGTGCAGTTTTTTCACGGATTCGTTGGGAACGGCTTCCTTCAGCCGCAGCTCGCCTAACTGTGCGCTGGTCTCGATCAGCTCGCGGCTGAGTTGACGGAAGCGCTTATATTCTTCGGTTTCGGATCGGATCGGCTTAACACATCGTGGATGGTCTTGGTCACCGTCCGTCCATCCACTTCGCGAGTGACGACCCATGTCGGCCCATGCCCCTGAGAGCCTTTGCTCCGCCGGAACGCATGAGATACTTGCCGTTGGTAGGCAGTGCCACGAGGACGAGAGGGAATTCGAAAGGCCACTATCCGGCCGGCTGGGTGTGGGATCACCTCAATACCAACACGAAAGCCAAGTTGGTGAAAGAGCCTCTCGGCTTGAGCCACGGGGTCCGGGAATGCCTGCGTACCAACAATGGGACGCGGTAGCGGCTTGTCGGCAACTCCGAGCAGCAGAAAGCCACCTCCCTCGTTGGCGAGGGCGACACAATATTCGCAGAGCCGCTGGCCGTCGAATTGTGTCTTTGCCTCTTTGAACTCCAGTCGTTGATTTTCGGATTGTGAAGCTCGCCAAATATCGACCTGTTCGATGGTGATAGCCATGCGTCCCCTCGATCGTAACCAGGAACTGACGGTTCTGCTCCTCCACCGGTGGGAAATGGCGCCGAATTCTCGATGCCTGTTGAAGCCAGTTAGCCCCAGCTCTTGCGCACCAGCTATCTTGAAAGTATGCTGCGGGCAAGCTGCGTCATCCTCTCCCTCCTCTTCCTGACCGTCGCCGCGCTGCCCGCACAGTCCGTGCGGTTCCGTGAGGTCGCAAAGAACGCCGGCCTGAACTTTATCCTCAACCATCACCCGACGCCCGAAAAGCACATGATCGAGACCATGCCGGGCGGCGTGGCCGCCTTCGACTACGACAACGACGGCCTGCCCGACATCTTCTTCACCAACGGGGCCGCCATCCCTTCAATGAAGAAGGACTCCCCGCGCTTCGCCAATCGTCTTTTCCGCAACGAAGGCAACTGGAAGTTCCGCGACGTCACCACCGAAGCCGGCCTCTCCGGCGAGGGTTACTCGATGGGCGTAGCCGCCGGCGACTTCGACAATGATGGCCACATTGACATCTTCGTCGCCGGCGTCCACCGCAACATCCTCTACCGCAACCTCGGCAACGGGCGCTTCGAGGACATCACCACGCAATCCGGCATCAAAAGCGACGAGTGGAGCGTCGCCGCCGGCTGGTTCGACTTCGACAACGACGGCCTCCTCGATCTCTTCGTCGTCAACTACGGCAAGTGGTCCCCCGCCTTCGACCGCTTCTGCGGCGATGCCGCCCGCAGCCTCCGCATCTACTGCCACCCGAGATACTTCGAGCCCCGTCCCAACCAGATCTACCGCAACCTCGGCAGCGGCCGCTTCGAGGACGTCACCCGCAAATCCGGCATCGGAGCCCACGCAGGCCGCGGCATGAGCGTCGCCTTCGCCGATTTCGACCGCGACGGCCTCCTCGACGCCTTCGTGACCAACGACAACATGCCGAACTTCCTCTTCCGCAACCTCGGCAGCGGCCGCTTTGAAGAAACCGCGCTGCTGGCCGGCGCCGCCCTGCTCGACCATGGCAAACCCGTCGCCTCCATGGGAGTCGACTTCCGCGACTACGACAACGACGGCTTCCCCGATCTCAGTGTCACCGCCCTCAGCGGCGAAACCTTCCCCCTGTTCCGCCACGACGGCAAGGGCGGATTCACGGACGCCACCTTCGCGAGCCGTATGGCGTCGGTCACCTCGCGCCTCGCCGGCTGGGGAAACGGCTTCTTCGACTTCAACAACGACGGATGGAAGGACCTGTTCACCGCCAACGGCCACGTGAACGATCTGGTAGAGAAGTTCGAACCATACCCTTACCTGCAGCCCAACGCGGTTTTCGTCAATCGGAACGGGAAATTCGAAGACTCAGGCTGTCCCGCGCTCGCAGAGGCCCTCAAAGCGCACCGCGGCGCCGCCTTCGCCGACTTCGACAACGACGGCAAAATCGACGTCGTTGTCACGGCTCTCGGCGCCCCGGCCGAGCTTTGGCGCAACGTCACCGAGACCGATAACCACTGGATCTCACTGCGGCTGATCGGCTCCCGCAGCAATCGCGACGGCATCGGCGCCGAAGTCAGCCTGTCGGGCCAGACCAACCTCATGACAACGGCCGTGAGCTATGCCTCTTCGAGCCACGACGGAGTGCACTTCGGCCTCGGCTCGCTCGAGACCGTCCCGCGCATTGAGGTCCGCTGGCCTTCCGGCCGCCGCCAGGTGCTGGAAAACGTCAAAGTTAACCAGGTCCTGACAGTCCGCGAGCCCGAATAGCGGGTGCCGGCCTTCACGGCGCAGTGATCTGGACCTGCTCTTCGAGATCCCGCTGCGCCTCTTCATTGCTTCTTCGGATCTCCTGATACTTAACCAGCGCTTCCCGCGCCTTGGCCGTATCGCCGATCGCCTGGTAGGCGCGCGAGAGCTGATAGTGCAGGCTGCCATCGTCGTCGAGAGCCAGCGCCGCCTCCAGATGCGGGATGGATTCGGCGGCGCGCCCGATCCTCGCCAGCGCCTGCCCCAGTGAAGCCCGGACCGCAAGCACCTCCGGATCGCGCTTCGCGGCCTTCTCCAGATACGGAACGGCCTTCTCCGGCTGCTCCATCCGCAGCAGCGAGTCCCCGAGCAGGAAGTTCAATTCCGGATCGTTGGCGTCCCTGTCGAGCTGCTTCCGCAGCCTCGGAACCGCCTGTTCATAATCCCGCGCCGCCACCAGCGCGACCGTGAGCTCGCGCTCGATTCCCTCATCGCCCGGCGCGAGCTTCAGCGCAGCTCGCCACTCCTCGACCGCCGCAAGATGCCGTCCGCGATTCGCCGCGATCTCGGCCCGCAGCGCGTGCAGCTCGACCGAAGACGGCAGCCTGCCCAACTCCGCGAAGGCCCGGATCGCCAGCTCGTTGTACGCCTTGGCTCGCCAGTACGGCGAACGATCCCCGGCAGCCTCCAGAAGCCGTCCAGCCGCAAACGCGCACTCCACTTTGTCAGCGGAACAGTCCGGTGCTCCGAGTGCCTTCTCCTTCGCCTCCTCGACCGCGGCCCACTCCGGGTTCCCGGTCGCGCGGTAGACCGCGGCCAGTCCGGAGTGCACACCGCGCATCCCCGGCTTCGCTTCGAGAGCTTGGCGATAGAAAAAGAACGCGGCCCGGTGCTGTCCCTGGGCCATCCGCGACTCGGCCACCAGCACTGACCATTCGGCCGACTGCCGCGCCTTCCGGTCCAGTTCAACGAAGGCCTGCTCGGCCAACGCCTCATAGCAGCGCCCGAGCCCGCTCCAGGCGCGCGGGTCCTTGGGCGTCAGCTTCGTCAGCCTCCGGAATTCTCCTGCTGCCTCGGAGGCCCGGCCCGCGCCCAGCAGCGCCTGGGCGAACAGGCCCCGCGCCTCGGGGTTCTCCGGTTGGAGCGAGACCACCTTTTTCAGCGGTTCGACGGCCTGCGCGGGTTGGTTCAGTTGAAGCCTCGCCATCCCCAACGACAGCAGCGCGGGCACGCTGGTGGGATCAGCCTTGAGCACCGTCTCGAATTCGGGGATTGCTTCAGGGTTGCGCCCCGACATGTGCAGCGCCAGCGCCAGATTGAGCCGCAGCCCAGGGTTCGCCGGCAGAGCATTGACTAGCTCGCGGTAAATCGGAACCGCCTCCGCGAATCGCCCCTCCGCCATTAGTCCGTTGGCCTCTCGGGACTTCAGCGCAAGGCGCTCCTCCGTCTGGCAAGGGGAAATCGCGCCGACTAGAAAAACGAAAAGGGCGGCCCGGAGCCCGGACCGCCCCCGTCTATGCAACGAAATGAGCATCAAAAGCCCAAGCGTAACCCGAATCGGACCTGACGTTCATTCACCGCGCTCAGAACCCTCAAAAAGTTGGGGTTCGTAACGTCTGCCGAAGCGAATCCCGTCGACTGCCGGTTGTTCAGGAAGTTAAATGCTTCTCCCCGGAACTGCAGCGTCACGCCTTCCTTGATCGTGATCAGGCGGGCCAGGCTGAAGTCGGTATTGAACACGCCTGGATTCCGCATGGCATTCCGGCCCATCGTGCCGAAACGTCCGGGTTCGCCGGGAGCGAGGACCGGAGCACGGAAGGCGCTGGTGTCATAGTAGGTGGTGCCGGGTCCAATGCCCCCTAGCTTCACGACGTTCAGATTCACCTGGTCCGCCGTCTGGATGCTGCCGGGCAGGTTCAGGGTGCCGCCGGGAGCCACCAAGGTGAATGGCGTGCCCGTGTAAGCGGCGATCACACCGCTGATGCTCCACCCTCCGACGATGTGCTTAATCGGACTGCTGCTCGCAAGCGTTTTGCCTTGGCCAAACGGCAGTTCGTAGAGGTAGCCCAGTTGAAAGATGTGGGTCCGGTCGTAGCCGGCCGCAGCGCGATTGCGATGGAAGGCAGGGCCGTAATTGTAATTGACACCCACCCAGCCCTCGTCGTCGGTCATGTTGATCGCCTTCGACCATGTGTATGCGCCCTGCAGCATCAGGCCGTTGCTATACTGCTTCCGCACGCTCGTCTGCAGCGCGTGGTAGTTGGCGCTGAGGTAGCCATCCCACATGTTAGTGGCGATGCTCCGGCCGAAGCGCTGAAAGTACGGCCGGCCCGCGTTGCCCGCACCGATCACCTGGCCGGCGTTGACGTCTCGGTCGGCCAACTGATTGGTGGTCTGCGTGCCCACGTAGGCTACGCTGGCTACAATATCCGTCGGAAGTCGCCTCTCCACGCTGAAGTTCCAGCTCTGGATGTAGCCCCGATTAATCCGGCCTTCCCAGGGACTCCGCATGCTGGCCACGCTTGGGAGCTCCACCACGCCCGACGAAAGGTCCGGACCCTGGACCGGTGGGATTCCATCGGCAAGCGGTCGAACCGAGAGCGCTTGAATGGGAGCGATAAAGTCGAAGTTCACGGTCAGGGGATAGAAACCGCGCAGCGGGCGGGACCACGGCAGCGGGCTGTAGTTCAAACCGTACCCGGTGCGAACCACGGTCTTCTCGTCGATACGGTAGGCGATCCCGGCCCGTGGTGCGAACAAAGCCCGCGAAACCGTGAAGCCGTTATTCCGGGGCACATTCCCGCGTCCGCCCAGGTAGACCAGGTTCGTCTCCGGGTCGAGGCGCTCGATGCCCTTTCCGTGCGAACGCGACATCAGCGGGAAGTACTCATAGCGGAGGCCCAGGCTGAGCGTGAGCTTCCGGTTGACTTGCCACCGGTCCTGCGCGTAGAAGCCGAACTGGTACTCGCGTCCGGTCATCAGGACGTGCTGCAGGCTCTTCTGCATCCGGTAAGGCATACCGAGCAGGAACTGCGCATAGGCATTGAAATTGTTGAAGCTGGCGCCGCCCGGAGCGGTCACGCCGCCATTGAAATTGATTGCGCCGCGCGGCCCGGCGCCAAGCTCCGGCTGCCAGTGATTCAGCCGGTGAAGGACGCCGTCGAAGCCGAACCGGAAGGTGTGGGCGCCGCGGAGGTAGGTCAGATTCTGGCTTGTCGTAAAGCTCTCTTCAATGCGCTCCAGGGGCATCCATCCAGGAACACCGGTGCCTGTATAGCCGGTGATGGAAATATTCGGGAAGCCCTGTTGCCGCGGATCCGGCCCGCCGATCCCGGGAAGGCCGAGTTCGGCGCTGAAGTCCTTGCCGAAATCCTGACCCTGGACCACCTGGTCCTGGCGCTGGTACCCGATGACGCCATCGAGCAGCAGCCTTGGCGAGATCGTGAGCGTGTGGCCGATCGAAGTGTTCTGAACCTGCGTATCGCCCAGACCGGGGTCGGAACCGGGCGCCGGACCGACGGCGTCGCCGAAGATCCCCCTCCCGCCCACCAGGGCCGTCATGATTCCGTAGCGGCCCCAGATCTGGTGGCCGTCGGTGCGGTTGTAGTTGATCTTGACGTCGTTGTAGTTCCGGTTGAACTGTGGGGTGGCGCCGATCGCATAATTGTTCGCCTCCTGCCCTGTGATGTTCGGAAGCGGGTAGTAGCTCTGAATCCGCTGGGCGATTGGGCTGATGCGGCTCGCCGGGATGACGTTCCCCGCGAAAGGCTGCCGGCCTGCACCGGTCGCCGGGTCGCCGGTTGCGGGGTCGCGAATCACTGTACTGATTCCGCTGAAATCACCCTGGCGGAGCGGCGCCGTCGGAACCGAGTAGCGCCCGAAGGCTCCCTGTCGCTGCTTGGTTCCATCGAAGCTGTAGAAATAGAACAGCTTGTTCTTCTTGATCGGCCCGCCGATGGTGCCGCCGTAGTTGTTGTAGATGCTGACCGGCTTCACCGTCTCCGGAGTGAAGAAGAAGTTTCGAGCCCGCAAGCGCTGGTTGTCATGGAACCAGAACGCGCTGCCGTGCAGCTCATTCGTTCCCGATTTCGTAATCATCGTAATCGCGGCCCCGCCGGCGAAGCCCTGCTCGGCATCTCCGGCCGTCGTCGTGATATTGACCGTCTCGACCATCTCGGCCGGAACGACGTAGCCGGTATGATGAGGCAGCCAGAGGTTCACGCTCGCCGCCCCGTCGATTCGCGTGATGTTATTGTTCGCATTCGTCCCGTTGATATTCGTGCGGAGCGAGCGCCCCGGTGTGTCCGTCGGCGAGTTCTGGAAGCTCGCTGGCGTGGCGCCCGGAACCAGGTTGATCAGGCTCTGATAGTTCCGGTAACCTGGCAGCGGCAGCGCCTGCACCTGCTTCGAGTTCAGCTCGGTGTGCGTATCCGCTTTGTCGGTTTGCAGGACCGTTGCCTCGGCCGTTACCGTCACCTGTTCGGTGAGCGAGCCGATCTCAAGCCGCACGTTCGCGCGGCTGATCGTGTTCGCCGTCACCGTCAGGTCCGTCCGGGTCTGCGTCTTGAAACCTTCGGCGCTGACCGTCAGATCGTAGCTGCCTGGTAGAAGGTTTGGAATCGCGAACTGACCTGCTGCATCAGCCTGTGCCTCGGTCCGTAGCCCCGTACGTTTGTTCTGCAGAACGATCCTGGCGTTGGCGACGACGGAACCGGTTGGATCTTCCACCAGGCCCACAACCGAGCCGTAAAGAACTTGAGCGTTTGCGGAAGAGACGTTTGCGAGAAGTAAAAGGAGAGCCGCTGCAAAAAGTCCGAGCTCCCGACAGTTGGAACGAAACATGCTGTTGAACCCCCAGTCCTGATCGAATCATTTCGGGGTACGTGTCGATCGGAGGCACCCCGTTGCCCGAGTTTAACGTTAACTCCGTTTTGTTCAGAATGATAATGAGATTCGGCGCAAACGTCAAGATAATTTTGCATGACGGGGGCAGTCGGCCTCGTCGGGGACATTCGGCTGTGGATATTCGTCGGGCGGTTCCCGGTGGTTTGAATCGAATTAAGTTCCGTCGGGCACGCTTATCCCCGGAAAATTTCCCGCATCCGGCGCACCAGAACCTCTTCATCTCCCGCGTCGTTCATAAAGACCGTCAGCTCGATCCCCTGCGGTTTGCCGCGGAGAACTACGATGCGCGGGTCGCCGTCCCGAAGCTGGCGCTCCACCTCCGGACCCGTCCGTCCCAGCCGCTGCTCGTCCCACGTCACGTGCACGCGGTGGACCCTGCGCGTCCGGTCGAAGGGCAGCTTCGACGCCTCGACGCCCGGAATCCGCGAGAGCTGCCGGATCAGATATTCCGCCTGGCTCGCGTTCTGCCGGTCGATGGCCTCGAAGTCGAGCTTTGCATAGCGCTCGATCGCCTGCCAGACGCCGACGATCTCCTCGCGCCCGGCCTTCATTGGACGCCCGTGCGAGTCCGAGTGCGGGTTCGAGTTCAGCCACGCCGCCTCGATCAGGTTCTTCCGTCCCGCCAGCACGCCCGAGCACTGCGGACCCCGGATGTGCTTGCCTCCGCTGATCGCGATCAGATCGACTCCCAGGCGCGCCAGCTTCGGGATGTTCTCCCAGGGCGGGAGCATGTTGGCGGCGTCGACCAGCAGCGGCACCCCGGCCTTCTTCGTCAACGCCAGGCACTCGGCAAGCGGAACGGGCGTCTCCCACTCCCAATCGTGGCTCGTCCCCCCGAGGTAGTACATCATCGCCGTCCGGTCGCTCAGCGCAGCCGCAAGCTCCTCCCGGCTGCTCACTTCGACCACGCGCACGCCGGTCATCCGGACCGCGTGATCGTAGCCGTTCCGGTGCGGCTTCTGGATGATCGCCTCGGTCTTCATCCCCGCGAGATCCGGGAGCCGCCGCACCTTGGCGACATCGTTCCCGGTGAGCGCGGCGCACGTGCCCAGCGCGATCGCTCCGGCCGCGCCGGTTGTCACCAGGGCGCTCTCGGTTCCGCACAGCTTCGCCAGCCGCTCGCCGACCGTGCGCTGCAATTCGTCCAGGAAGACATACTCGGAGGATGCCTCGGCCATCGCTTCGTGGAACTCCGGAAGCATCTTCGAGGCTCCAATCGTCGTCATCGTGCCCTGGAAGTTGATGACCGGATGGATCCCGAGTTCTCTGTAGATCCGCGCCGGTCGGCGGGCGGCGAAACCAAGGCGCGAAAACGGCCAGAGCCCCAGGACTCCGGCCCCGGTGAGCAGGGTGCGGCGGGAGGATAACATGGCCGCAGTATCCGTCGCGGAACTGTCCATGTCAACCGCCCGCCGCGCGGGTGGTCCGATGCGCTAGAAGATGTATTTCAGGCCGAACTGCACCTGCCGCATCGGCGTTGCCGTCGTGCGAATGCGCCCGAAGGCCGGTTGCGGGGCGGTCGCACTCGGTCCCCAGGCGGCGCCCGGGTTGCCCAGGACCGGGTGGTTCGGGAAGTTGAACGCTTCGATGCGCAACTGTACCCGGTGCCCTTCCACAACGGGTATGCTCTTCAGCAGCGAGAGATCCCAAATGAACTGCGAGGGACCGATCAGGCGATTGCGTGCCATGTTCCCGAAGGTCCCGGGTGCGGTGTAGAAGAACGCGTCTCGGTCGAACCAGGCGTTGGCATTCCGCTGATCCGCCGGAAGGTACGGATCGCGCCCCGCCGAGTTCAACCGCGGGCTGCCGAACGTACCGGTGCCGGGCGCGTCATAGCCGGCCGCGCTGTTGATCGGCCGTCCGCTCTGCGCGGTCAAAATCGTGCCGATCTCCCAGCCTCCGACAATCCGGTTCGCCAAACCTCCCTGGTTAAGAAAGCGCTGGCCCGAGCCGAACGGAAGCTGGTAGACCGAGGAGACCACCAGCCGGTGTGGCGTGTTATATGCCGAGTGGCCATATTCGCACCGCAGGCAGCGGTCATCCTGCGGGAAAATGTCATTGGCCGTGCCGCGGATGGCGCTGCCGTTATCGAGCGCCTTTGACCAGGTGTAGGCCAGGATCATGGTCAGTGAGTTGGCCGCACGGTGCGTGAAACTCAGACCCAGGCCGTTATAGTTGCCGAAGCCGCCGTTCGTCACGATCTGCTGTATGCCGTAGGCCGGGTACGGGCGCCGCAGATTGACGTGGGCCGTTCCCGGCAGCGGAGCGTTGCGATTCTGCAGCACCTGAAGCTTCCGGTGCTGCGTGCCGTTGTAGCTGGCCTCGAACATCGTATTGCGGCCCAGGCTTCGCTGGACATTGAACAGGTACATCATCGAATAGCTCGTCGCGATTTCCGGCACAACGCCCCAGAGGTAGGCGTTGGGAACCGATACAGGAAGTCGCGTCGGATCGAGGAAGTTCGACCACGTGATGTCGGGTACCTGCCCGGGTCCGCTGCCGATGCGGTCGAGACGCCCGCCCATCGCTCGGTTCATGTCGAACCGCGAATTGCCGCTTTCAGCCGAGTAGAAAATGCCGAAGCCTGTCCGGATCGACCACTTGTCGCTCGGCGAATAGGCGATGCCGAAGCGCGGCGCGAAGTTGTTCCAGTCATTGTTGATGATCCGGTCGCCGAAGCTGCCGTCCCGGAGCGTGCGGATCGGTGTGGGAACCCCGTTCAGGTTCGTGATGTAGCGGAAGTCGCGGCCTTCGTAGAAGTCTCCCCGGCCCGGCCGTACCGCCAGCGGATGGACGTTGATGTTCGGGTCGTTCGGGATGTGCGACAGTACCGGCACAATCGAGTTGATCATGGTTTCGGTCTTGTCCCGGAACGGCTGGAAAAACTCCCAGCGCAGTCCGAAGTTCAGGGTCAGCCTCGATGTGACGCGCCAGGAGTCGTCGATATAGAGGCCGACGTTGTTCGCGCGGAATTGCGATTCGGCCAGCGCTACCGCGGCCTCGGCCCTCCAGAGTGCGCCCAGCAAAAAGTCCGCCGCAGGTTCACCCGAGTACCGTCCGTCATGATTGAAGCGGCCCCGCGCGAACTCATTGCCGATCTGATCGTAAATGTCGTAGCGGTACTCGCCCCCGAAACGGATCGAGTGCTTGCCGGTCACCCACGAGAAGTTGTCGATCACCTGGAAGATTTTGTTGTCGATAACAAACGGCCCGTTGGCGCCGTTGCCAAACGCAGTGTAATTGGTCACGTTGACTGCCGGGATGCCCCAGCTTGCCGGAGGATCGGTCTTGAACGGCAGCCCAAGCTCTTCCACAACATTGCGGACGCCTCCCAGTTCCTGGCCCATCTCGTTATAAAGGACGTTCACACCGAACCGGAACTCGTTCACCTTGCTCGGCGAAAGCACGCGCGTGTTGGAGATCATGTACTGCTTGCCGGCCGTCAGCAGCGTCGTTCCATTGAGCTTCAACGCGTCATCGAACGTGGTCTCGTCCGTCCAACTGTAGCGGCCGAACCACTGCGATTTGCTGCTCTCGTTGAAATCGAAGCGGAGGGTTAACTGGTCATTGTCGATCGTGTTCCGCAGCGTGCGCTGATAGTTTCGAAACAGTTCGGGCGTCACGATGTTCGGCTCCGGCCAGAACTCCAGAAGGCGCACGGCCGTCGGGTGGAGCCGGGAAACGGGAATCCGCTTGTCTGGAAATGGCGTCCGGGTGAGCGGATCGACAAGCTGCGGCAGATTCGGAACGGCAGAGAAATCGCCGCCGCGCATCGCGGTCGTCGCCGTGGTCGCGAAGAGTTCGTTTGACCGCCGCTGCTTGAACCCTTCGTAGTTGGCCATGAAGAAGAGCCGATTGCGGATGATTCTGCCCCCGACGGTGCTCCCGTACTGGTTCCAGCGGAACGGAAGGTTTTGCGGTTGCGTGCCGTCGAAGTCATACGGATTGGCATCTACGGCGCTGTTGCGGTGAAACGCGTACAGCGCGCCGTGAAAATCGTTCGAACCCGAGCGCGTCGAAACGTTGATCTGTGTGGCGGCCCGGCCGAACTCCGCCGGATAGACGCCGGTCTGTACCTTGAACTCCTGCAGAGCATCCACCGAAGGCAGCAGCACGTAGAGGTTGAAGTTGATGTCCGTGTTGGCGAGTCCGTCCAGGGTGTAGTAGTTGAAGGTGCCGCGCATGCCGGATACCGAGATGTTCTGCTGTGCGCGCGTGCCGCCCTGCCGCCCCGCCGCCTGCCCTGGCGTCGAAAATCCGAAGCTCACGTTCGGGCTCAGCGAAACCAGCTGCAGGAAGTTGCGGCCGTTCAGGGGCAAATCGACGATGCGCTTCTGCTCGATCACCGCTCCAACCGTCGAATCGGTGCTCAACATGACGGCGTCGGCCGTGACCTCGATCACCTCGGCCACCTCGCCGACCTGCAGCGTAAAGTCGACACGCGCCGACTGCTGCACCTGAAGCTCGATGTCGGCCCGGCGCATCGCCCGGAAACCCTGCGCCTCGACCCGGATGGAATACTTCGCAGGAACCAGGGACGGAAAGCGATACAACCCGGCCTCATTCGTCGACGTGCTTCGTGAAGCGCCTGTCGCAAGATTCGTAAGTGTGACGACGGCTCCGGGAATGACCGATCCGGAGGTATCGGTGACTTCGCCGGAGATGTCCCCGAACGTTTGCCCGTAGGCGAAACTTCCGAAGACAGCGAATAGAAAGAGAAAAAATAGGATGGGTTTTCGCATGTGTAAGACTCCCCTGCGGCGGTGGGATCGTCGAGCGAACGTGCTTCACGCCCGCTCCGCACGCACTACTGTCCAAATTAGCTGCATTCAACGCGTTTTCCACAGCCTAACTTATTGATGCCATGAAGGCGTGTGAGTCATTGCCGGAGCAGGACCCTCCTGCCCGTCAGATGCTGTCCAAATTGGCAGCGTGCCGCTGGACAGTCGTTTTCGACCAATCCACAGCGCCCAATGCTTGGATTGCGGGCTTTGGAGCCCGCCGGGAGCGGATCAGCAGCGGCGGCGAGATCCTCAGATGCTGTCCCAGCCGTTTGGTGCGGAAACTAATTTGGACAAGAGTGATCTTA
>JBKBWD010000106.1:12518-16167 GCA_046289265.1 Bryobacteraceae bacterium
GGATCAGCAGCGGCGGCGAGATCCTCAGATGCTGTCCCAGCCGTTTGGTGCGGAAACTAATTTGGACAAGAGTGCTCCGCACGCTGCTGTCGATCCCCGCGCTGCCATTGAATGCATCGGGAATCGCGCCGGCTATCGTAAAGAGTGACCGAAGCGCTCTCTCGCTCCGTAAGCCAGGAGACCCGAATCCACGATGCGCTGGGTTGAGTTTATCTTGCTTAATCTACGGGTGCAATAATTTTTTGGAGCTTAAATTCTGCGCTGCGAACGTGGGGTTCTATCGACCCGAAACGCTTTCGCGCGCGGCTCGGCTCCTGTTAAGATGGCGGGACGGGGACAGCTTGCTCCCCGCTTGTCGTCACGACCCGATGGTTCCTTTGCGCATCGAAAGATTTTCTTCTATGCCGTCGACCGCCCGCTCGGCTGCTTGCCC
Source organism: Bryobacteraceae bacterium (assembly GCA_046289265.1). GTDB lineage: Bacteria > Acidobacteriota > Terriglobia > Bryobacterales > Bryobacteraceae > JBKBWD01. Next base: position 12,952 of record JBKBWD010000106.1, read on the forward strand.
TGCTGACATGATCAGCCGAACCGTATGATTCGCCTGTTTCGTGTCTTCATCCCGACTACCGTCGTCGGACTTCTCCTCTCCGAGGCCGTCCTCGTCTTTGCCGCCTACCTGACCCCGGCCTTCTTCCTCGTCGAAGACCCCGGGCTTTTTCTCCTCTACGAGAATGGCCTGCTCCGGATCGGCATCGTCGTGGGCAGCATCCTGTTCGGTCTTTATCTGAACGATCTCTACACGCAGCTCCAGGTGCGCTCCCGTATTCTCCTGGTGCAGCAGATCTGCTTGGTCCTCGGTGTCGCCTTCCTCGTGCAGGCTTTCTTCGGCTATCTGGACGCTCCCCTCCGCATGCCGCGTTGGAGCATGATGGCCGGCAGTGCCCTCTGCCTCCTCGGACTCCCGGCATGGCGCATTCTCTACAACAACCTGGTCTTCAAAGTGATGGGCGGTGAGCGGATTCTGTTCCTCGGAGACAGCCCCGTCCTCAGGCAGATCGCTTCGCAAATTGCCGAACAGCCCGAGCTCGGCTGGCGTTCCCTGGGATTCGTCACTGACCAGATTGGACCCAGCGAGGATACCCTTGGTCCGCCCGACCGCCTGAAAAGCATCGTAGCCTCGACGGCGCCAAGCCGCATCGTCGTCGGATTCGCCGACCGCAGGCGCCGCCTGCCGGTCTACGACCTGCTCGATATCAGCCTGACCGGAACCCTGATCGAAGAGGCGGGAATTACCTACGAAACGGCCTTCGGACGCGTCTGCCTCAGCGAACTGCGCCCCGGCGACCTGGTCTTCTCGAACCGCTTCACGCCGCGGCGCCGCCACGTGATCGTTCAATCCCTCTACTGCGCTATTGTCGGCTTCGTCGGAGTCGTGCTCACGCTTCCCCTGATGGCTCTGGTTGCGATCGCCGTCAAGCTTACCTCCTCTGGACCGGCCCTGTTCCGTCAGACTCGCGTGGGGTTGAACGGGAAGCTGTTCACGCTGTACAAATTTCGTTCCATGCGCGTCGACGCCGAGGCTGTCTCGGGCGCCGTCTGGGCCATTGAGAACGACCCTCGCATCACCCCGCTCGGCCGCTGGCTGCGTCTGCTGCGCCTGGACGAACTCCCGCAATTATTCAACGTGCTGAAAGGTGAGATGGCGATCGTCGGTCCCCGTCCGGAGCGCCCGGAGTTCGTCAAAATCCTCAACGAACAGATCCCCTTCTACATCCAGAGACACCGTGTCAAACCCGGTATCACCGGCTGGGCTCAGATCAACTACCGCTACGGGAACACTGTCGAGGATACCGCTACAAAGCTCGAGTACGACCTCTATTACGTCAAGAACCTTTCGATGGCGCTGGACTTTTTCGTCATGTTTCACACAGTCAAGACCATGCTACTGCAGCGCGGCGCTTACTGAGTGCCGCCGGACTCCGAAGTACCCGCGGATGCCCTCCGCGATCCGGCCGCTTGCCTTCCCGTCGCCGTATGGGTTGTGCACCCGCGCCATCCGCTCGTACTCTTCCGGCCGATCGAGCAGCCGCCTGGCTTCTTCGATAATCCGCCGCCGATCCGTCCCTACCAGCCGCACCGTTCCGGCCTCCACCGCTTCGGGCCGCTCGGTCTTCTCCCGCAGGACCAGAATCGGTTTGCCGAGCGACGGCCCCTCCTCCTGCACCCCTCCCGAATCCGTGATCAGCAGGTACGCCCGCCGCATAAGGTCCACAAAGGGTACATAGTCAAGCGGATCGAGTAGCAGGATATTCGGCTGCCCCGCAAGATGCCTGCCCACCGGCTCCCGCACGTTAGGATTTGGATGCACCGGGAAGACGATCTGCACGTCCGGCCGGCACGCCAACTCCGCCAGGGCCGCCCCGATGTTCTCGAAGCCCTCCCCAAAACTTTCGCGCCGGTGCGCCGTCACCACGATGAGCTTTTTCGAGGGATCGAATCGCTGCCACTCCGGACCCTGTAGCAATTCGCGCTCCAACTCGCCCTTCACATACAGAACCGCGTCGATCCCCGAGTTGCCCGTGACCAAAATCCGGTCCTCTGCGATCCCCTCCTGCCTCAGGTTCTCGGCCGCCCACCGCGTCGCCGCGAAGTGAAGCGTCGCCAGGCGCGTCGCCACCACCCGGTTCATCTCCTCGGGAAAAGGCTGCGCAAGATCTCCAGTGCGCAGCCCCGCCTCGACGTGCCCGACCGGAACCCTGGCGTAGAAACCCGCCAGCGCTCCGCACAGCGTCGTCGTCGTGTCGCCCTGCACCAGAATCAGGTCCGGCGACTCGGCGGCGACCACCGGCTCGAGCGCCGCCAGAATCCGCGACGTCGATTGAAACAGCGTCTGGCCTGGAAGCATGAGGTCGAGGTCATGGTCCGGCGTCAGCCGGAAGGCCTCCAGCACTTGGTCGAGCAGGGCCCGGTGCTGCGCCGTCACGCAGGTTCGCACCGCAAACTCCTCCGGTTGCGACCGAAGGTGCTGGATCACCGGGCAGAGCTTAATCGCCTCCGGGCGCGTGCCGAATATCGCCAGGATTCTGAGCATAGGAAACTCTCATTCTGACATACGCGGGCTGAGAGGCCTCCGCGTCCGCGCCCACTACTCCAAGGGACGTCCATGCCCGAGATCGAAACAGCTCACTTCGGGAAAATCGAGTACGGCGAGGAGTCCGTCGTGCACTTCCTTGACGGACTCCCCGCCTTCGAACACCGCCGGCGCTTTCTCCTCGTCGAGCGCGCCTCCTCCGCACCGCTGCTGCTCCTTCAGAGCCTCGAAGACCCGAATCTTTGCTTCGTCACGCTCCCGGTCGATCACATCGTTCCCGGCTACCGGCTTTCGATGTCGCCCGACGATCGCCGCACCCTCGGGCTCGACCCGGACGCCCCGCTTCGCATCGGCCACAACGTGATCTGCCTTGCGATCCTCACGCTCGGCCAGCAACGCCCCACCACCGCCAACCTCCTTTCGCCCGTCGTCATCGAGCCTGTCTCGCGGCGCGCCGTGCAGGTCATCCAGACCGAGTCGCCGTACTCGCATCAGCATCCTCTATTTGCCTCGCCGGAGGCGCCATGCTCGTAATCCGAAGGAAGGCGGGGGAGGCCCTGCTGATCGGCGACGAGATCGAGATCGAAATTCTCGATATTACGCCCTCCCGCGTCAAACTAGTGTCCTGTCTCACATAATGATTTACATAGGGCGGCACCTGCTCTATACTGAGGCATGTTCACCCCAGCGCCA
>JBKBWD010000107.1:0-16105 GCA_046289265.1 Bryobacteraceae bacterium
ATTCTGCTGCGAAGTGCCCCTTCACGCCCTCCGCCATCGCGGCGGCTCCAAATTGCCGTAATATCGGACAGGCTCTAAGGTAAATCCGTCCCCGTATTCGCGACGAAGCGCACCTTGAAACCGAGAAGACTGCCCGGAAAGCCATCACCGAAAACGTCGGGTTAAAGCGCCGGCTCAAGCTGGGTCAGGCTGTAAAGATCGTGGTTGAGCCGGCCGAGCGCGGCCAGGCGGTTCCGCGAACTGCCGATACCGCCGGCGATCGCCGGGAAGTGCGGCGGACGAGCTGGAGGTGGGCGCCAGGAGGGCTTGGGCTTTTGAAGACGAGCTCCTGCAAGAAGTCGCTAAAGTCAGCGGCTAAACGAATTCTCTCGGAAACTGTGCGAACGTAAACTGTTGATTGATTGGCTCGGCAGGTCAAACAAAGGGTGATTGGCGGTGGAGAAAGACCCTATAAGTCATTGTTTTCAAATACACTTGCTCAAAGTGGGCATGCCGAGGAAGGACGAATCCCACCCCTCATGAAGGCAATTCCTCGGGAAGAGGTTTACGCACCCATTTGACGGCTTCCTGCGACTTCGCACCAAACGTTGCGAAGTTCTGTCGTGCCTGGTTCAGACTGACCTTGTTGGCACCTCCCGCATAATTCGGATCTTCGAATTGGACGTTGTCGTCTTCCCAACCGCAAACCGCACAAATCTCGAATGTTCCCGGTGGCTGTTCGCCAATTGTCAGGTATCCACAACAAGGACAAGGGTACATGCTTTCCTCATTTCTGTCTGTGGAAGTACGCCGCGCCGTCAGTTGGTTTGAACATAGTCCGCGGAACGCCTTGCGCGTTCTTCACCGCGAATGTATTCGACGCGGCGTCGTAAAGAAGCACATCGCCGTTCGCGCGAGTCTTGCTCAGAACTCCAACTGGCGGATTGGTGACGAAGTCCCAGGCTGCTTCAACGTACTGTTTCGCATTTTGCAGGTTCGGGAACTCGGCTCGATGATCCCTCCAGTGCTTGAAGGCGTTTTGCACACGAGAGAGTGTCTTTGTCTCGGTCCAGATCCCGGCTCGGGTTGCCGCGTTGGATTTGCCACCAGGTCCGGGCATGAAGAAGACACCCGCTTGTGCCGCGTATCCGGTCCAGTTGGTGCTGGTCGGGATATCTTGCATGTAAGAAGTCCGACCGAAAATTGGCGAGAACCAGGCATTTGCAGCTGCGTCAAGCGCGAAGAACGTGTTCAGGCCGAGGGCGGCGACGACATTTCCTTGCTTACCCTTGACCTGTACTTTCTGGGCAATGATATTGCCCTCCGCATCGACGCCAGCTTTGTCGCAACCACCACCGGTACCGTCATCTGCCCATCCGTTATTGGTCTGCACGCATTTGCGACCGGTTGGGTCGGTGAAGTTCAAAGGATTGTTCCGGACATACAAGTAGAGATTCCAGCTTTGAGGGTCAGATTCGTCTTGGTCGACCAAAGGCTCATCTGGGGTGGTGAACCTCCCCTGCACCGCCGAGAAGTACCTTGCCCCGAGGTAATCCAACCCCGTCTCCTGATCGCGTTCTTTGCCCGTAAACTTCTGCAACAGCCCCGCGTCGGCGGCCCACACGCTCGTGCGGCCGCCCAAGGGCGGCGGAATCTCCTCGCCGAATGGCAGATAGTCCCGCCGCGCCAGAACGGTCTTCTCCTGGCTCGTCACCGCCCGGATGCTGCCGAGGTGGTCCACCGTCAAGTAGCGCGTGCCCGAGTGCGCGGACTGCCCCGTCGTGTACTCGGCCGCCAACTGGCCCATCGCGTCGTAGATGAACAGTGTCTGCTCGCCGCTGGCCAACAGCTTCTTCACCCGGCGCCCCTCGCCGTCGTAGAAATACGTCGTCGTGTAGCTGTTGATCGTGCTGGTCTTCAGGCGGTTCTCGGCGTCGTAGCTGAACGCGAAGCCGCCGATGGCCGTTTGATTGCCCGCGCCGTCGTAGGTCGCCCCCATGCCCGTCAGCCGGTTTTGAGCGTTGAACCAGTTCGACGTCACCGGCGTGAAACTCGATGTGCTCAGGCCCGAAGCCGACCACACCCAGCCATTGCCCTGCTGGTCGTAGGCGAAGTTGCGCGACCATACCGCCAACTCGCCCGAGCCGATCAGCCGGTTGACGCCGTCATATTGGTACGTCTGCGTGCGGTCCAGTCCCATGCCCGTGATCCGCTGCGATACGAGATTGCCGTTGTTGTTGGTTGCGCCGTAGTCAAGTGCCGCCCCGAACGCGCTGTCGCTGCCGGCCACATCGCCCAGCCGGATCGAGGTCGGCTGTAAGCGCGAGTTGTAGAGCCACTGCTCGACCAGCCCGTTGCCCAACTGCATCTGAGTGATGGCTCCGTGCGCGGTGTAGCCAATGCCCTGAGCGTAAATCTTCGAGCCATCCTGCACTTGGACCACGCGCCCGGCATCGTCCTGCGTGTAGGTGATCGTTCTGCCCGATGGGTAGCGCATGGTGGCCAGTCCGTCATTCAGCAGCCAAGTGTAGAGGAAACCGTAGCTGTGCGGGCTGCCGGTGACAGTCTGCGTGCTCGCGGTCACGCGCCCGAGGGCATCGTAAGTGTAGACCGTTGCGCCGACTGAAGAGGTCACCGACTTCAGGCGACCCACCTGCGGGGCGTATCCGGCCAAGTAGTATTCGTTCGTCACGCCCGGTGTGCCGTCAGTGTAACTCTTCGTCCGCAGGCGGTGCAGGTCGTCGTAGCTGTGCGTGGTGGTCACCGAGCGCGCGTCGGTTCGGGTGTACAGTCCGCCATGGTCGAAGTAGGTGTAGGAGACGCCGCCGCTTTCCGGGTTGTAGGCCGAGATCAACCGGCCCAGGGAGCTGTACACGAAGCTGCGGCTCTGGCTGCCCTGCTGCACCACTACCAGGTTGTCCAGCGCGTTGTAGGCGTAAGTGGTCACATAAGTCGCGGGCGTACCACCCGTGTACTCGGTCACCGCGGCCAGGCGGCCGAGTGCGTCCCGCGCAAGATCGCGCTGCTTGTTTGCCGGATCGATCGAAACCGTCACATCTCCCTGATAGCGGGTCTCGGCCAGAGCAGTGCGATTGGCAAGATCCAGGCAGGAACTGGGAGCTGCGGCTCCAGCGAAACTCCCCACCCAGCGTACACGCCCGTTGCGGTCCTGCTGCGTGCAGGTCCATCCCATGGTGCTCTCGGCTCCGGTGCGGTACGGGTTCGAGACGATCTCGATGTTGCCGCCGGAAGCCACCCGGCGAACAGTCTGCACCTTGATGCCGTCTGTTTCGCTGGTACCGCTCAAGGGCACGCCGTCGGAACGCCGCACCAAGCGCACTCGGCCCAGTTGGTCGTAGTGAGTCACTGTCTGGAGTTCACCGGCGCGGAAAGCGCGCAAATCGGCCTTGGCCGTCACTTTCCGGCCTCCGTCATCGTAGGTAGTGACGCTGGCGCGCAGATTCCCTTCGTTTGTTTCCGTCTGCCGCCCCAAGCGGTCGTAGAGGTAGGTGATGGTGAAACCGTTCTCCACGTCCGTCTGAGAAGCCAGCAGCCCGGTGCCGCAATGCCAGGAGTAGATTGTTGTGCGCTGTTCCGGGAGCGCCGGCGCCTGCTGAATCTGCGTCGGATACAAGCTTTGTGCGCCGCAAGCGGAACCGTAGGTCAACGTGGTCCGGACTTCGGGCTCGAAGACCTCGGTCAAATTCCCAAAGCTGTCATAGGAGCGAGTGAGGATGACGGCGTTGGCCGTGCTGAACTGGCCCGGCCCCGGCAGCGCCGCCGACTTGGTGGAATCCCACTGTTTGTCTTTGGTCAAGTTCCCTTTCCGGTAGGCGTCGTCATACTCGAACTCGCTGGCCGCTTGCACCGTGCTGCCATCCTTGAGCTCGCGCCGCAGCACCGCGTTGAGGCGGCGGCCCGACAGAGAATCCGGCCAGAACGAGGGGTTGTGCGGCCGCCAATAGGCGCTGGCGTCATCGGAGAGCGTGCTGCTGGCGGGCAACGTCACGGAATAGGTTTGTGTCGTACGCCGCCGCACCACCGAACCGGATGTGGTTCCGTAAGGCACCCAATCGTATTCCCGCCGCTCCAGCAGATTTCCATTCTTGTCTTGATCGAATTCGGTGATGGCGGTCTTCACGGGGACGCCATTGCTGGCCACCGATGAGAGTTCTTTCTTGACGAATGGATTGTTGGGATCAGCCAGAGAGCTGCTCCGCAAACCCCAAGTCTTGTTTTGCTCCCACACACGTTCCAGCACGTCGCCTTCCGGCTGGACGACCTTGTAGACCAATCCGCGGCGCCAATCGGACAGGATGTCGGGATCGTAGAAGTATGTCGTCACCACGCCGCCATCCGGTTTCGTGATCGTGCTTTGGCCCTGGTTGAATTGGTACTGCCAGGCGGGATCGGTCTGGCCATCGTGGGTCACCGTCTTGGACTTCACGGGATTCTTGAGCAGCGTGGCCAGCGTCTTGAAGAGATTCTCCTGAAAGTAGCGGTAGCTGATTTCGGCCCCGTAGGGCGTCTTCATGTAATCCAGTTCGCCGTAGCCGGCGTCCGCGTTCGTGCTGTAGTCGAATTGGTAGAACAACGCGGGCGTGGAAGGCACGTCAATTCGTGAGACAACCCGGTGGCCAATCGCGAGCGGGCAGTAGGTGCTTTCGGGACCGCATTCGTATGTGCGATCGTCCCCACCGATCACAGAGCTGCCGCCAATCAGAATGCTGGTCCATTGAATGGTCCAAGTCGCATTGCCCGAGAATCCGGCGGCTGTGACGACGTCCTGGGATGAGTTGTTGGGATCGCTGGCGTTGTAGTCGATGGTGACTGCCCGCCCGAAGGCATCGCTAATCTGTGTGTACGGCGAGTTGCACTCCGGATCACGGCAGAGCTGCTGAATGTCGATGCGGTTGCCATTTGCATCGTAAAGCGCGTCGGCCCGGTCGCTGTAGCCAGTGATGCGCCGGCCGTCGGGGAAGTACAGGGTCCATTGTTTTTGCCACCAGGGTGAAGAGCCGTCGGCATCGATCTCCAGTTTCATGAACGTCCCGTCGCTGGTGTAGTAGGTGAGCCTGCCGGTCACGTCAGCCGGGTAGTGGGAGGAGAACGTGGCACAGATGGTCCGGCGGCCGTCGGGGCCGATGGCATAGTAACCATCGCCGTTATAGCCGTCGCCGAGTTCGTCGCCGTAGCCTCGCAGATGGAGGATGTGCTGGCTTCCGTCGGCCAACCCGATGCGCAGCCTGTAGAGGCGCATCGCCGGCAGCCCGTCGGTGGTGCAACTCCACCCGCCGCTGAGGGTTTGCCGGATCTCAAAATCGACACCGATATCGGCGAAGTTGTAATGCCAGCCGCCCGTCTTGCCGTTGGTCAACTCCTGAGTGAGGACCTCGTTGTTGCTGGGCGACATCCGCCGCCCGATGCTGATGTCGTAAATCTGTGAGTGATAGAGCAGTTCCACGTCGAAGCTGTGGCCCGCGCGGCCGGGCGGAAGTGAGGCCAGCGGAATACGAAGGCTAAGATTCCCGTTCACCGTGTTGACGGAATCCAACTCGGAGAGCGAGTAGACCGCGCTTGGCAAAAAGCCCCGCTGCGGCCTGGTCTCCAGGGGAGCGGTTTGTGCCGAGGCCAGTACGGCGAAGAAGGTGCACAGGGAGATCAGTTTCGTCATGGGTTTCTTCTCTCGGCTCGGTTACGGGGTGCGGAAAATGCCTTCGTCGCCGCGAGGGAGCAGGTCCGCCGAAGCGACGCGAAAGGCAAAGACGAGCTTCCCGTTCTCCCATCGTTCAAGCTGTCCTGGAAGCGGATTCCCCGCGAAATCGCGCCACTGCGAAAAGCGAGTCTCAATGGATACCTTAGGTCCCCGAGAGACATCCTCGTAGCGAACGCGAAGAAGGAAGGCTGAGGCGGAGTCGAAGTAGAATCGCTTCACACGGCTGCGGCGGTCGCGGCGAATGCGGACGACGCCTGCCAGTTCGTAGATATCGAAGAGCGGCCCCTTGTAGTCTGGAACAATGGAAGGACCGGGCCGGAATCGCCGCCCCAGCAAGCGCAAGGCGGCCCCTGAGCGCAGGTCATCGAAGAAGCCATCAGGCGAATCCGCAAGGAAGCTCTCCAAAAGGTCTTCCTCGGCGCTGTCGACCTGGGCGCGTGTAGATCGAGGCGTCTCGCCATCAAACACCACGATCCTGTTGAGCGGGCCGGTTGCCTGGAAGCGGAAACGGTCAGGAAGTTGATAGACAACCTGAGCGGGGGATTGTGCGCTTGTAGCGTCGACAAATATACCCTGCAAGATTGTTCGCTCCTTGCCGGGCTTCACCAATCGGTCGCCGAGCCGGTCGAGTTGCGCTTTTACCTCGCTGGGAAACCCGGCGCGCCCTATATACTCGGTCCGAGCGGCTGGCCGGTTTTGAGCCGCGCAGATCGCGGGGATGGCTCCGAATAGAAACCGACGGCGGCCAAGACCAATGTGCTGAATGCTCATGGCTTTTCAACTCCCTTGACCTCAAAGCGGATCAGCTTCGGCTCCTTGCCCGGCTGAATGAGGAGTGGGAGCCGGACCCCCTGTCGATTGTCGATCGCGTTTCCGCGCTCGTCTGCTAAGACAAACCGTTGCCCCTGGGCCAGCAGCCGCAAGGGAGTGCGATACGGCACGACGCCTTCATGCTCTTCGCCCCGCGGTTCCTTATAGCGCAGCGCCAAAGGCACAAACATGCCTGTCGGAGTCCAAACTCCGAGACGAACGCCGGCGCCCTGTGTGCGCAGTTCCTGAACGCTCAGATCCCCGCGTGGATCATCGATGCGGACGCGAAGGGGATAGCCTTTCTGTAAAGTGATGGCGGGTACGTTCACAGTCGCCGCTCCGCTGACCACTACGGATGGGGGCTGCGAATCCCATTGGCAAGAGTCCACCAGATCGCTACCCGGTAACTGAGCACACAGGATGAATCTTCCCGTCGGCACCCCCGAGAACTGGAACTGGCCTCCAGACCCTGTCTTAGTCCATTGATGAAACGGCCGCGGTCGGTCCTTCTCATTGGCGCGTCGGATCTGGAGCCAGACGGTTGCGTTGCTCAGCGGGCGCCGCAACTCGTCCTGCACAATTCCGCGAACGGTACCACTTGCCGGATTAGCAGTTTGGGCACTGGCGGCGGGCACAGCCAGCAGAACGCTTAGAAGAAAGGTTGCCGTTCTCATCATTGGTTCCTCGCTAGGGGATGGTCCAGTAGCCGACATACGGCCAGGCGACGGTCTGCGCCGAGTCGGCGGCCGCCATAAAGACATCCTTGGTTCCAGACCAACTTGACGCGAAACTGAGACTCAGGTTCAGCGTTACCCTGGAGCCGTTCTTGACGACCCAAGAATTCTGGTAATCCAGCGTGCACTGACTGTTGGAGACGGTGACGCCGGGAGTGCCAATCACCGCCCATCCAGCCCACTGGTAGTTCTCGGGCGTGGCCGTATCGGCGGAGACAGCGGCGATATCATCGCTTGTCCTGTAGTAGATCAGGCACCCGTTGGTCTGAGTGACACCGGATGCGGAGAAAAGCACCTGGATCCACTGGATGCTGCCGGATCCAGCTTCCGTATCAAAGCTGAACAGATGACTCAGGCCGGTGCCCTGGTCCGGATTCATCGGGCCCACGCGCGGCGGCGGCGCTGTGCTCTGAACCAGGTTCACCGTGCCAGCGCCGGATTTCGTTGGATCAGCTTGGCTGGTTGCCCGCACCGTGACGGTCTGAGGCGAGGGGATGTATGACGGGGCCGTGTAAAGACCATTGATGAGACTCCCGATGATCGGGCTCATGCTCCAGGTGACGGCCGTGTTTGTCGTGCCGGTAACCGTGGCGGTGAATTGCTGAGACTGATTCTCGGTCAGCGCGACCGAGGTAGGCGTCACGGTAACACTGACCGTGGGCGGTGGGGGCGCAGACGGAACACCCAAGACCTCCAATTCGGATAGGAAGAGCCACGCGATGTGTGTGAAGGTACACCGGACGTAGCGGGCGGTGGCAGCGCCTCCCACTTCGCCCCACATGACGGCGAAATCAAGCGTGTCGTTCGGGAAGCTGTTCGTCGAGCCGAAGAGGGTCCAATTCACCCCATCGCTCGACACCTCGACAATCATCATCCGTGGGCGATAGATGCCCGAGACCACCCAGGACTGGCTCAGGGCGCGCACCATGCGAATGTCCCTGAGGGATCCAAGGTCAGCGGTAATGCGCACAACACCACCTGTTTCTTCAATCCGGAATCCCACCCAATGGGCGAGGGAGTAGCCGTTGTAGCCGCCTCCGGTGCGGTCTGAGAGCTTCGGAGTGTAAGGCGAGTCCGGGTAGTAAGGTGACGGCGCGGGTGACGCCTGATAGCTCTGGAGGGGAAACACCTCGTACCGAGGAAAGTACTGCGGTTTAAATCGGGATCTGTATTCGCGATTCAGGGCGCTTGCCTCGACCGGATAGTAGGTCGCCTGGGGCGACATGTCGTTGCCGAAGATCCAACTGACATAGCCGGTGACGTAGGGCCGGATGGCGTTCACCTGCTGGTCGATGCGGAACACGTCCGCCGGCGGGTAACGGTCATTGGAGAGGTAAGGATTTGCCGTGAAGGTCTCTGTCGTGGACCACAAGACCGTGCCGGCTGCGGCGGCGTCGCGTGCCGCAGCCATGGCTGCGAAGTAGGAGGCCAATTCGTTCAAGGGAGCCGCGCCTTCTTCTGCGCCCGCGCCATCTTGCGGCATCAGGATGTCGATACCCGTGGTTTGGAGAAAACCGGTCGTAACACTCTGAAGCTCGGCGGGAGTGAGGCCCGGCATCGCTCCGTAGCCGGTCTTCTTGAATACGACCGCCGCCGTACAGCGCTTGGTCGGATCAATCACCTTCATGTCTGCAACGAAATCGCGCATCAAGGCCGTGCCGTAATAGGTCGGACCGTAATACTTGACCCAGTTCATCCAGACTTCTTGGGTGAAGTACCAGCCCCGGAGGGAGGGGTGACTACCGTACAACTGCAATATCTCCGTAGCGACCCGTTTGTTGTATTCGCGGAGTGCGGCAAACTCCAGACCTGTCGACCAGTCCGCTTCGGTCTGGAGCGAACCGAGATAGACCTTCATACCACGCTGATCGGCTAGGGAGAGGATCATCTCTAACCGGTCGGTGGTTGGACGCTCGGCGGGCGGCACCCAGGTGCTGGGGTAGAGCAGCCCTTCCGGTGATAGGCTGTACCCCAGAGGGTCAGAAGCCGAAGATCGCAGGCGGCGAACGGCGACGACGACGATCGTGTCCATATCGACCTCCCGCATCAGATCGAACTCCTTCGCCCAAAGCTCCTGCGGCATGTTGCGATAGAAGTTGAGGAACGACCCGAAAACCGGGAAATATCCAGAAGTGCCGGGACTGTAAAAGGTGACAGTGGCGGTGGCGCTCTTGCTTGGATCAGCCTGGCTCGTGGCTCGAACAGTTACGGACTGGGCCGTGCCGATGACCGCCGGTGCCGTGTACAGGCCGTTCGAGTTGATGCTCCCGACAAAAGGGGAGACTGACCATGTGACGGAAGTATTGGCGCTTCCGGTAACGGTGGCCGAGAACTGTTGGCTCTGACTCGGACCCAACGAGGCGGTACTCGGGAAAACCGCGATAGAGACAGGGCCGGACGGGGTGGAAGCCCGGAGTTCTGCGGCAACCGTACGGCCACCTGCGCGAACATACTCCTTGCTCGGCGTGGAGGGCTCCAGCGACTGAGCCCATAAGGAAGCTGTCTGGCTTGTCGATGACAGCACGAGCAGCAAAACCAAACAGATCCGGACTAATGAGAACCTGATCATGTCGTGGGCTCCGTCGGGTCTGACGTGGTGAGCAGGGAATCCCACCTGACTGGTGGACGAGGGAAGTGCGCCGGTTTCGGACAGCTGGATTGCGGTCGCCCAGATGCAGGAGTGCGCCGAGTCCTCACCTTGTATTAGTGGGCGGACGAATCAGATCCTCTCATCTTTTTTTCGGCCCCAGTCGGCCGCGCGTGAGGCGCCAGGAGGATGAGCGGATCGAATTGGCCTATCAAATCAAGGGTTCGAGTACAGAAGGATGTAGCCGAGGGTGGTTCCCGCCGGAGTTTTCACTTTGAGCACGCCGGACCAGCCGGAGGGGTTGTTGGCGGCAGCGAGTTCGGCAAAGCGGTAGCCGTTGCCGGAGCCGCCGGCGAGGATGAGTTCGCCGTTGGCGGTGAGCTCGAGGAGGGTGTTGTCGGCGAGGTTGGAACCGGGTCCGTGGATTTTGATGGGTGAGGTGGTGGAGTCCGGCGTGGCGATGACGGTGGGTCCAGGCGCAAGGCCGGATGCGAGGTGGGGCGTCTGCGAGGCCCAGGTGCGGGCGTAGGCTTTCTGCAGGTCGTTGCCCTGCTGGAGGCAGGCTCCCCAGAGGTGGATGTCGCCGGTGGTCCAATCGTCGCCGTTCGCTGCGTACTGGCGCACGACGATCCAGAGGCCGGTCTGGCCGCTTGCGAGCGTGCCGGTGATCTTGAAGCGCTGCCAGGAGGTCGTCAGAGTCACCTGCGTGGGCCCGGCCAGGTAGGCGGCGTAGGCGTTGTTGACGATGGCCAACGAGACCTTGCGCGTGCCGGATGGGACGCGCGCCCAGATGTAGAAAGTGTAGGTTCCGCCGTCGGCGAGGCCGGCGATCTGCTGCTGGATGACGGGCGTCGTGGTGACGGCTGTGATCACGTCTGCGGTTTGGTTGCCGTCCGGGGCGATGACAGCATTCGACGTGACGGAGCAGGAGCCGCCGTTCTTATCCCACACGGCTGCGGCGAAGTCCTCGGAGTGCTTCGCCATGTTCTCGAGCGGACCTCCGATGGTCTGGTGCGGGCCGCAGTCCACGGACCCGGTGAAATGCTCGCCCGCGCGGTTGGCCGGGACGTAACCGAGAGCGTTCGTGATCTCGCCGCCCTCCGGCGCGCTCGCGCTGATGGTCACGCTCACGCGGTCATTCGCAGGGTCATCAGCGGCCGCCAATGAAACGCGAGTGCCCTGGACGAGGTTGAGGGCCCGGCGCGTCCCGACGTCGGCGCCGTCCTTCTGAACCTTGTGCGGGAACTCGCCGCTCACGATGTCAGTGGCGGTGTGCGTGTGGGTAGGCAGATCGCCCGCCGCGAGATTCGCGCCTTCGGTCACGCGGCCCTTGGCGTCGACCGTGACCTTTGGATAGGTCCCCGGCGAAACGCCGGTCTGCAGCAGTGCCAGCACCCCGGCGTCAACGGCCACGCCTCCGGCCGGATCCACCCGCACGATGCCCTTCTCGCTATAGCTGGCATCCGGATAGCTGAATGCTCCGAACGTCTGCCCGGGCGCGAAGTCGATGATTGCATCGGCCACAAGGTGGTCGTTGGCGTTCAGAGCCAATCCCAGGTCGCCCGAGCCGTCAGACTTGCGCCATTTCACGGCCCCCGAGTTGGGCAGGCGCACCAGGCCAGTGGCGGCCTTGTTGCCGGATCCGAACTCCGCACCGTCTACGAAGGTTTTCGCTCCGGTGATCGTTGCCGGGCCGTCTTTGCGGACGTAGTTTCGGCTCGATGCCGTGCCGAGGTCCTGCTCGATGGCGATGACGGCTTCCTGCAGCGCCTTGATATAGGCCGAGACCATGTTGGCACGCACGGGCGCGCCGGCGGCATGCTGCGCCGCCACAGTGCCCAATGAGCCGCGCTGGCAGCCGGTGAATTGCGTGGCCGTCTTGCCGGTGTAGACGATCAGTTCGTCGTCGATTGAGAGGATCCCGTACTCGTCCGGAAAGCCCACGCCGGTGGACTCAACGCTGATGGTCGTGTCGCCAGCGTAGACCGGCATCGTGGTGATCGTTTCGAGCGGCTTCGCCGAGAAAGCATCGGCGGGCGAGTAGAGACTGGAGGCGTCGTCGATTGCGTTCGGGTAGTTGCTCATCCGTTTAATCTCCTCGCGTTCAAGCGGAAGGTGTTCAGGCGGCTGCTTGGCTCGGGAGCATAAGCGACGGCGACGGGCGCTTCGGGCGAGCGCGCGGCGCGCGGCCGGCGATAGGAGACAAGCGTCGCCGTGGATTGCGCGGGCACTTCCAGTGGAACCGGGCGCGAGTTCAGGCAGAACTGATCGAAGGCCCAGAAGCAGAACGAGTAGAACCCGCGATTGCGCCACATGCCGAATGCCTCCCGCATCGGCGGGTCAGGCGGACCGTAGAGTCCGGCCAGGTACATGCACTCCGATGCCGGACGGCCGATCGTCGGCGGAAACTCGAGGGTCTGCCGCATTAGCTGCGCGTTCTTCTGCCAGACGTCGTAGTCGAAGCCCTCTGCGCGGAAGTACTTCACGCCGTAGCCGGAAGTCTTCCACTCGTTGGGCAGGTTCACGTGCATGTTGAGCGCGCGAAATTCTGGCGAGGGGGCGGGCTTGCCCTGGTTGGCGTCGAGGGGCCAGAGGCACTCGAACACCGCCGAAGGATGGAAGCGCCGGACGTAGCCGATCACCTCGGCGCAGTACTCCCAGATGCGATCGCGCAGGAAGTTGGCGCTCTCGATGTCGTCGTCGGGCGAGTCCGTGTTTGCGAGGAACCGATGCAGGGGCCGCCCGTAGCGCGCCTGGAACGCCGCCTTCGTGTCGTCGTCGTAGAACGGCATGCCGGAGGCGTTCGGGAAGTACCACCACTGCGTTTCGCCGAACTGGAGCACGATGGGCAGGCCTGCGGCGGCGATCTCGTCGGCGCACTCCTTGTACATCTGCTTGAGGTAGTTCCGCACGCGCGGGCCGAAGTGCATCTGGTGGGATGGAATAGGTAGGAACACGGGCTCGCCGTCCCAGTAGCGCGCGGCCATCGCCATCGGCGGAAGATAGCACTCCATCGAGAAGGCGAAGCTTGCTTCAATGCCGACCTGCTTGAACTCACGGGCCAGGTCGCGAATCCAGTTGCGCGCGCCGTGGGTCATCACGGGCGAGATGGTGTCGATCATCTCCCAGTCGCCCTCGGCGCCCAGCTGGTCGAGCGGGGGCGTGCCCTGCGAGATGCTCAACTGCGGGCTGGCCGAGATCGTGAAGGTGTAGCTCGGCGCGCGGGAACGAATGTGAATCGATCCGCCGTCGCTGGTACACCAGACACCCGGAAAGGTCACGTTGATCATCGCGCGCAGGTGCGCGGCGATGTCCGCGGTCGCGAGGCCCGCGCCGGGCGAGAAGTAGAGCGTGGTGCCTGAGAGATTGATCCACAGCGGCTGGTCCACTTCCCAGGCGCCGATGCCGACGATGCAGTTCGGGTAGGTCGCCTCGATGCGGCGGCGCTTGTTGTTCCAGAAGACGCCCATGTAGACGTCGGCGTGACCCAGGAAGCCGAGCTGCTTCAAGTGCCACACATGCCAGGCGGGCGGCTTCTTGTAGCCGTGGTCGGTGTCGAAGTCGATGGCGAGCGAGACGTCGGGGTAGACCTTGGGAGGGTCCGGCGGATCCTGGGGTTCCAAGGGCCACAGGCAGTCAAAGTAGAAGTAATAGCCGTTGCTCGACGGGTGCTTGTCGAATAACGCGCGGATCTCGACCGTGTGCGTCCCGGCCGGCAGTGCGGCGGCAAGTTTCTTCACCGCTGCGAGGCCGTTGTAGTCGTTGAGATACAAATCATGAACGGCGGGTGTGCCGCCGTCGATGGCGACCTCGATGCGGCCTGCATCGCGGCCAAGCCAAGTGCCGAGGTAGAGATCGTGCTCGCGCGGGTAGGAGTAGCGGATAGCCACTGTTCGCTGGTCCTGCGCGTCGTTGGGCGCGCAGCGCTTGGCGTGGCCAAGCGACCACCACTGCGTAGGCCAGCCCGCGCCATAACGGTAGTCTTCCCAGAAGCCCTCGTACCGGCAGCGGCCATCGGATTCTTCGATGCGAGGCGCATCGCCGCCGACCTTCATCGTGCGGTTGCCGGTGACATTGAGATTCGAGATCCTCACCTGCCACTCGATGTCGGAGCGTGTGCCCGTGATGGTCGAGATCCGCTGAATGCGCGTGCCTGGCGGCCAGGCTTGCGGCGTCGAGGAGTCCTCGCCGCGGCGCACCAACAGGCGGTGGTACCACGTGCCGGGATTTTCGGGGTCAGGCTTGACCAAGCCGAAGTTGGCGAGGCAGGAGATTCGCTCCTCGACGTTCGCGGCGCCCACGTAATACTTGAAGCCAGCGAGCATGGCTTCGGCATTCGCAACGTGCCATTCCTCCTCCGTCCCTGACGGCGAAGCCGTCACAGCCTCTTTGAGGAGGCCGCCCTCGCGCAGGCCTGCCTCCACATCCTCGAAGCGCGGCGCGAAGGTGAGATGGACTTTCACGATGTCGCTGGCTGGGACGGGCACGAGCGCGTTGCGGTCCCCGTTCAGGTAGCCGGAGAGCGCGCTGAAGGGGAACGTAAAGCGGTAGGCGCGTGTGCTGCCAGCACCCGAGACGGCGGTGGCGAGGGATGTCGCCCCGAACTCGTCGTCCTTCTTCTCGATCCGGATGATCTGGTTCTCACCGTCGACCGAGACGCGCACGGGCATGCCGTTGGCGTCGCGCCCGAACGCACCCAGTTGCCCCGTGAGCCGCAGCTTCAGGTCGCAAGAGGTGTTCGTCGTGGTGAACTGCTCGACGGCGAGGCTGCTCGGCTGCTCGCCGTAATCGGGCGCCGGCACGTCCACCATGCGACTTTTGAGCACCCGCCCGAAGTGCCGGGCGCGCGGTAGGACGCGGCATTGGATGTTCGAGACGCTACCGTAATGCGGCTTGGTGAAGTACGCCGTGAACGTGCCCGGCCCAACGGCCAGGACCTTGACGACCTCGTCGTTCGCGCCTCCGATATCAATGCCCACGTAGTCGCCGGCGCGGATCTCGGCCGAGGAGGCGACTTGCGCGGTGTAGATGCCAGGCACGGACCGGCTCAATGTGGCGGGCGCGGAGCCGCTGTTGGTCGAGACCACGACCGGGCCATTCACGCCCGGCTCGAGCGTCACCGTGATGACGTTGCCTGCGGCGGTGCAATCGACCAAGTAACTGGAGATGCCCACCATCGATGCCAGGCGCGAGGCGATGTCAGCGGCGTCGGTCGCGCCGGCCTCCTGGATGCCCGCGCCGCCGTTGTTCACCAGCAGGTAGTGCCAGAAGCTCGGATCATCCTGCCACCAGATGGCCTGTTCGCAGGAAGGCACGTCTGGCGCGCCGATGTTGTTGAGTAGCCGCGTTTCGAGGTTGCAGAAGGCGATCGCCTCGGCCGAGGAGCAGGACCAGCGCGTGCCCATGAAGTAGACGTAGGCCGTGTCCGTGAGGGCCGGCGTGGGCTGGCCGACCAGCAGCTCGTCGAGCGTGGCGGCGTCGCGATCGTGGAGCGAGAAGCCGAAGCTGCCCGGAGCGTAGTCTCCTGAGACGACCGCCGCATGGTGCATCAGCGGAACTTCGTAGATGTCGCCGACGCCCGTGGTGATCGTGAGCTTGTCCCACCCGACCGAGGCGTAGCGCACGCAGTCGGGGCGCACGTTGCCCTCCTCGCCGTTGACCTGCAGGACCTCCATGTCGTACTGGAGGATCAATCCGGAGAGGTCCGTCACTGGCAGCGGCTTCAGGCGCAGGTGGTTGAAGTAGTCGTAGGCCGAGAAGAGTTGGACGTTGGCAAAGTCCCCGGCTGCCTGGAAGATGCCGGAGATCTGGAATCCGGCTTCGGTAGCGTCGTGGAGCGTGGTGGTCGCCGCGCGGCCGGAGAAGCCCTGAAGCTGCACGGTGCGGCGAGGGTCGAAAAGGTGTATCGGTTCGAGAGACATGGATGGAGACAGCCCAAAGACGGTGGGGAAAGACCTTCAGTGGCGAACCCGGAATTGGGGTGCGAAGGTGGTCCCGGTTGTCAAGACCAAAATTCAGCCGCAATAAGTTAGCGACCTGGGAGTCTGAATTGAGTGGGGCGACCGAGGCCGCCCCAGCCATTCCGGCCCTTGAGTCGGCGCTCGGGTTCCATCCCTGGAGAGCCCTACCCTCCGCTCAAGTGCTTTGATTCTACCGCCAGTCATTCTGGCGGCAAAGCGATAAATCCCGGGGGTGGGGGGGGAGAGACCCCACCCTTCTTTTTTTTGCGTTTTTTCCACCCCACCCCCACCCAAAAAAGACAAGAGGGTTTTTTCGTCC
>JBKBWD010000108.1:0-16059 GCA_046289265.1 Bryobacteraceae bacterium
GGCGGGATGCCGCCGACAGGTGGGTCCACTCAGGGCGTCAATTGCGACGAACGCCCTCGATGCGTGCATAATTTAGGAGTCATAAAACGTGTGTGTGGCGGGTATTGTTACTTGCGATAAGTCACTGTACGGCACATCACATTAATCGTTTGCGCAGCTGGCCGGCTAAGACCGCGTTTCGAGGCTCGTTGTTTTTCAGGTGCGTCGCACCACTCTGATTGTTTCAGCCCGAACATACTCAGCCGGAGGGAGTGTCACAGGCGAAACCGACAGGCCTGCCGCGGCGTCCGCGACCCATTGAAGCCAGACGCGATTCACCGCGCTCCCCACTACGACGGCAGCGATTTCGAAGTCGTAACTTCGATCTCGATCCTCGCCAAACCGGACCTCGCACCTCCATCGGAGGCCGCTATCCGGAAGCACCGGACCTTCGTTCTGCGGCCACCATCCGGATATGTCCGCGCGACGCGCAAGGAGCCAGAGGAAAGAGTCGGCGGGCAGTCGCTCCGTCGACTCGAAGGGAGCCGCCCTGGAGTGCGTGCCGGCGGCGGTACGCTTTGAGGTAGTTACGCAGCGGACCCGGAAGGCATGCGGCAACCGATTGCTTCCAGCGGTAGCGCAGTCTGGTCCGACGGTTTGCCTTCTGCGTCCACTATCCGTCGCCATCCGGATCGAAAGTGGGGGCTGGCGTCCGCACGAAGAACGCCGTCTTGTCTACGACATGCCAGTCTCAAGGTGCGGATAGAGGAAGTAGTATTCGAGATCCGGAAAAGGATATGCATGCGTGCCGTCCAGCAGAACCAACTGGAACGGGTGGTCGAAGCAATGGCGCGGCGGCGTCTGCTGGCTTGGGCCTTCGACGATTCGCACGTTGGAAGAGTTGAACAGCGGCGACCGGATCACGTTTTCAACGCTGCCGCTGCCTCCATCGAGCGCGAAGACGGTGTGGCGCCGGCTCAGCGTATTTCACCAGTGCGCGCAGCGCCCGCGGGCTCAGAGTGCCGGCAGAATGCAGGCTCGATGAGGCCAGGATGATCTCATCGACCAGAGCACGCTCGATAGTGTGCTCCGGATCGAAATCAGCGCTTGTTCGGATCTCTCACCGGAAATCATGCGACTCCGCCGCCGGTTCGGCGAAGTCGAACTCCCCCAGCCGGTGCACCTTCACCGAAACCACGTTCTCCAGATTCTGTAGGATGCCCTCGATCAGCAGAAACGGCTCGTTGACCAGTTCCAGGCGATGCTGCTCAAAAAAGTCCGGCGGAACGATGGCATTGGCGATGCCGGTCTCATCCTCCAGGCTCAGGAAAAGGAAACCCTTCGCCGTGCCAGGACGCTGGCGGCAGATCACGGCGCCGGCGACCCGCACGAAGCTGTTGTTCCGCATGGCAACCAGCTCGGAGGCGCTCCGCACGCCGCGCCTCTTCAACTCCGCCCGATGCCGGGCCATCGGGTGCCTGCCGATCGTCAGGCCGGTCCCGGCATAGTCCGCGCGCAGCCGCTCGGGGTCGGTCATCGGCGCCAGCGGGCACTCCGGGCCGGGCTCGGTGTGAGTCTCCAGCAGCGGACCCGCCCACCGGCTCGCTGCTTCCGCATCCCATAACGACCGCCTCCGATGCCCGCGCTCCCTGGCCAGCGCGTTTAAGGCCCCGATCTCGGCCAGACGGTTCAGCTCCTCGCGGCGAAGCGCGCGGACCCGCCGAGCCAGATCGTCCACCGAGGCAAACGGCGCGCGCTCCCGCTCGGCCACAAGCGCCAGCGCCGCCTCATGCCGGAAGCCCTTCACGTAATTGAAGCCCAGCCGCACGCACTTGCCGCGATCGGTCTCCTCGATCGAGCAGCGCCAACCCGAGCGCGTCACATCCACCGGAAGAAAGCGCAGTCCGTGGCGCTGGGCGTCCTTGACGATGGTGGCGGGATGGTAGAAGCCCATCGGCTGATTATTCAGCGTCGCGGCCGTGAAGGCCGGCAGATAACGGCACTTCAGCCACGCGCTCGCATAGGCGATCAGGGCGAAGCTCGCGGCGTGCGACTCCGGAAATCCGTAAAGCGCAAATGACGTGATCGACTGGATAATCACCTCCTGCAACTCGCCGACGATGCCGTTGCGCTCCATGCCCGCCCGCAGCTTCAATTCGACATCGCGCATGCGCACCTCCGAGCGCTTGAACCCGAAGGCGCGGCGCAGATCTTCGGCCTCGCCGCCCGTGAAGCCCGCAACGATCATGGCCATCCGCAGCAACTGCTCCTGAAACAGCGGCACGCCCAGGGTCCGCCGCAGTACCGGTTCGAGCGCCGGATGCAGGCAGTCCGGCGGCTCCTGGCCCTGGCGCCTTCGCAGATAGGGGTGCAGCATCTTGCCGACGATCGGCCCCGGCCGGATGATCGCCACCTGCACGACGATGTCGTAGAACTTCTGCGGACGCAGGCGCGGCAGACAGGACATCTGCGCGCGGCTCTCCACCTGGAACATCCCGATCGTGTCGGCCTTCTGCAGCGCCTCGTAGACCAGCGGATCGTCCTGCGGCAGATGCGCCAGGTCGATCTCCTCGCCGTAAGCCGAGCGCACCAGCTCCTGCGTCTCCTCGATCACGGCGAGCATCCCCAGGCCCAGCAGATCCACCTTGATGATGCCCATGTCGGCGCAATCCTCTTTGTCCCACTGGATGACGACGCGCCCCGGCATCGTCGCCGGCTGCAGAGGCACGATCGCGTCCAAATGTCCCTGGCAGATCACCATGCCGCCCGAGTGCTGCCCGAGATGGCGCGGTAGGTCCTGCACGGCCTCGTGAATGCGGAAGAACCTGCGGACCAGCGGACTGCTCAGGTCGAAGCCGGATTCGCGAAAGGCGCGCTCGGAGGTCTCCTTCGGGTCCTTCCACTCGAAGGCGCGGACCAGGCCGGAGAGCCGGTCGAGCGCCTCGGGCGGGAAGCCGAAGACCTTGCCGACATCGCGCGCCGCCGAGCGCCCGCGGTAGGTGATGATGTTGGCCGTCATGGCCGCTCCGTGCTTGCCGTAGCGCTCGTAGACGTACTGGATGGCGCGCTCGCGCTGATCGCCGCTCGGCAGGTCCAGGTCGATGTCCGGCCATTCGCCCCGCTCTTCGGAGAGGAAGCGCTCAAACAGCAGGTCCATGTTGACCGGGTCCACCGCGGTGATCCCGAGCGCGTAGCAGACGGCGCTGTTAGCCGCCGAGCCGCGCCCCTGCACCAGGATGCCCTGCCTGCGGCAGAACTCGACGATGTCCCAGACGATCAGGAAGTAGCCGTCGAGGTTGAGTTTTTCGATCAGGGCCAGTTCGCGTTCGATCTGCCGGCGTGCACGCTCGTGATAGGGGCGGTAGCGTTTGCGCGCGCCTTCGTCGGTGCGTTTGCGCAGAAAGGAGTTCATGGTTTCGCCCTCGGGGACCGGGTAGCGCGGGAACTTGTAGCCGAGGTCGGCGAGCGTGAAGGCGAGGCGCGACGAAAGCTCGTAGGTGTTGGCGATCGCCTCGGGCAGATCGGCGAACAGGCACGCCATCTCATGGCCGGGCTTGAGATGCCGCTCGTTGTTGGCGGCCAGGAGACGGCCGGCGGTTTCGAGCGTCACCTTGCGCCTCACGCAGGTGAGGACGTCCTGCACGTCGCGCTGTTTGGCGGTCGCGTGGTTTACGCCGTTGGTGGCGAGCAGGGGTAGCCCGTGGCGGCGCGCAAGCGCAACAGCTGCCTGGTTGCGCGCCTCTTCTTCCCGGTCCATGTGGCGCTGGAGCTCGACATAAACGTTGCGCCGGCCGAAGATCCGGATGAGGCGCATGATCTCTTCCTCGCCGCGGTCCAGGAGGCCGCCGGTGAGGCAGACGAGGCCCTCGGCATATTGTTCGAGGATGGGCGGCGGCCCGGGCATCTTTGTCGCGGTGATCAGCCGGCAGAGGTTCTGATACCCCGTGCGGCTCTCGGCCAGCAGCGCATGGCGGCGGCCGTCGAGCGTGACTTCGGCCCCGATGTGGGCGCGGATCCCGAGCTTCTTCGCGGCCAGGTGGAAGCGCGGCGCGCCGCTGAGTCCGTCGGCGTCGAGCAGCGCGACGGCGGGCATCTCCAGCCCGGCCGCGATACCCGCGATCTCCTCCGGAAGCGACGCGCCTTCCAGAAAGCTGAACGCCGACCGCGCACGCAGCTCGACATAGCGGTCCGCGTCAGTCATAGCGGCCCTCCACGTACCACTGCTCTTCGATATGGTCTTGATAGATGCGGTAGAGCGCGCCGTCGCTCAGGGCGATGTCCCATTCGTCGCGGCTCCAGGGATCCTCGCGCCACCAGTCGCCGCTGGTCCGCCAGGGGCCGGCGTAGTGCAGGATCTGGCCCCGGACGCTGGGCGCGCGCAGCCGCCGCGGCTTGCCGTCGGCCAGATCGACCTCGGCCCGCAGCGCCGGCCTGTAAATGCGCAGCGAGAGATGGATCTCCCAGGCGTGCTCGCGCGGGCGTGGGGGCGCGGTCTGGCCCACGGCGCGCTCCATCCGGAAGGCGCCCGGACGATGCGTGTCCAATAAGACGGCCGAACCGACGCGGTCCTTGCCGACAAACCCCGCAATGCGCGCCAGCGTCACTTCGAGCTTTTCCGGCTCGGGCGTCTGCGGAAGGAACAGCCCTCCTTGCAGCCGGCGCGGCGGGACCGGGTTGGCCCGCATCGCCAGTTCGACCACCGGAGCGGGCGGCGGTGCCGCTTCCAGATCCAGGTGCAGCAGCTTCAATAAAGGAACCGCCTCGGCCGTGGGGACAGGAAAGCGCAGCGTTCGCAGGTTTGGCGGGCCCGTTTCTAGTTTCAGCTCCACCTGCAACTCATTCATCGCCATCGACTGCCGCTTCAGTCGTGCGCAGAGGTCGTTGAGCATCCGGGAGAGCAGAAACAGGAGCGGTTCGAGCAGATCCACCGGGTAGTCCAGCTCGATCGACTCCTCGAAGCGCATCGAGGGCAGATACGGGATCAGCGGCCGCGGCGACTGCCCACGCGCCATCCTCCGCCATTCGGCGCCCTGCTGCCCGAAGCGCTCGGTGAGGCCGTCGGGCGGCAGGGCGGCCAGTTGCGCAAAGGTCCGGATGCCCCAGCGGTCGAGCGTCTGATAGGCATCGGGCGTCAGCGGGAGCAGCGAAACCGGCAGCGGCCCGAGGCAGTCCTCCTCTTCGCCCTCCTCGAGAATTGTGACGCCGGGGAAGTTGCGCGCCGCCTGCGCCGCCGCGTCGGGATTGCGGGCAATGGCGACGCGCACATCGAAGCCCCGGGCTCCGGCCTCCTGCCGGATCGCCTCGGCCATCGCGCGCGGCGCGCCGAGCAGCGTCTCCATCCCCTGCATCGAGAGCACGATCGTTTCGGGCCGCAGGATCTCGAAGAGCGGCGAAAAACAGTGCGCCAGCGCGATCAGCTCGCCTGGGGGCGGGGACTCCGGCGCATGGATGCAAGCAAACATAACGACACCGTGACGGACCTATGCCAAGGCCTGCGCCGCCACCGTGACGGAGGCGGAACGAACGGGCTTGCGGGGGATCAGTTGAAATTGAACGGCGCGCAGGAGTTGAAAGTTCGGGGCCTTGCCGGAGAGCGAGAGGCTGGCTCTGCGCGTCTCCAGCAGAAACGAGGCGCAACTGCGGCTCTGCGGTTCGCCGTCGGAGAGCACGACGAAAGCCGCGGGAGTCTCCTCGACGGCGCGGCGGAAGCGGAACCAGTAGGAAGTCGGAATGCGTTGCAGCGTGCGCCGGTCGAGATCGCAGAGATCGAGGGCGACCAGGCCGAAGCCGCCGCCGTGCAGCAGCAGGTCGGCCGCCTTGATGGCATGCTCGATGTTGCGCCGGCAGCGGGTCCAGACCAGGTGTGGCAGCGAGACCCCGGCGGCCTCGGCCGAGACCGGATCGAAAGCGTCGCAGGCGTCCACCAGCGCGCACATCTTGCCTGCCGCCGTCGCCTCGGCCAGCAGGCGGTGCAGGAGACTGGTGCGTCCGGAGGAGGCCGCGCCGTAGATCTCGGTGACGGCGCCGCACGGCAGACCGCCGGTCAGGGCGTCGAGCGAGGCGATTCCCGTCGGCGCCATCGGCCTGGGCCGCTCGCGCAGCCATGCGGCTCGCGATACGTGCGCCGCCAGCCCGCCCGGCATCGATGCTTTCGGAAACCCGCCCATTGGTGTGTTCGCCCTTTATTCGCCCTAAGAACGATTGTGGTCCGAAAGCCTGCGGCTGTCAAATCCCCTCTTCGGCGAGGGCGGGGTGTCTTCCAACGCGAGGACGGACGCAAGAAAACTGTTGATCGGAAAAAACTCTTTTGAGAGAATAAACGGGCAGTTTGTGAACAGTTGTTCTTTTTCGTCTCACGAACTCGGATGGGCCGCGAGCTTACTCTTGGGGATCGAATCGGACGGAAGGAATGACAAGCTTTAGGAGAGTTACGTAGGTGAAAGAAAAAGGTGTAGTGAAATGGTTTAACGCCGCAAAGGGCTACGGTTTCATCCAGCGCGCCAACGGCGATGACGTCTTCGTTCACTTCTCTGCCATCCAGATGAACGGCTACCGGACGCTGGAGGAAGGGCTGGAGGTTGAGTTCGAGGTCAAGACAGGTCCGAAGGGCCTGCAGGCCGAGAACGTGGACCGTTGCTAGTCGATCCCCTCGATAAGTCGGAAAACTTGCGGGCCGTCCTCGTCAGACGGCCCGTTCCATTTTGATCCTCTCTTTGGATACCTTGATGAGCGAGCCCCTGCCCGAGGAAGCGCGGACCACGCGCACTGATTCCGGCGCGACGCTGGGAAACTTGGCCGAACAATCGGATCTTCTCCTTGTTTTCCTGCGCCATACCGGCTGCACCTTCTGCCGCGAGGCCCTGGCGGATCTGGCCGCCCGGCGCGCCGCTATCGAGTCCCGGGGCGTGCGGATCGTCCTGGCGCATCCCGGATCGAGGGAGCAGGCCGCCGGCGCCTTCGCCCGCTACGGCCTCGATGATCTGGCTCGCATCAGCGATCCCGAATGCCGCCTCTATCGCGCCTTCGGCCTGAAGCGCGGCACGCTGTGGCAGTTGTTTGGTCCGAAGGTTGCCTGGAGGGGATTGCAGGCCGGCCTGCTGGCCGGGCACGGAATCGGACGGCTCGCCGGCAACGGATTTCAGATGCCCGGAGTCTTCCTCATCGCCGGAGGCCGCATCGCCGCCGGCTACCGCCATCGTACCGCCGCCGACCGGCCCGACTACGCCGCTCTGGCCGTCTGCGAACCCGGCGTTGAAGGGAAAGCGCCGCGCGGGTGATTTGATATCGTGAGGTTGTGAGGAGATTGGATGCCCCCCCAGGAAACGGCTAACGAAAACAAGACACGTCAACAATTTATCTCGGGCGCGGTGGGGGTCGTGCGGTTGTTCGGCGTCCCCATCCGCCTGCACTTCACCTTCATCTTGCTGTTCGTCTTCTTGATCGCGCTCGGCCTCAGCGGCAAGCAGACGCACCTGATGACGGTCTTCTATATCGGCGCTTTGTTCGGTTCGGTGTTGCTGCATGAGCTGGGGCACGCTCTGGTCTCGCGCCGTTATGGCATCCGCACCATCGAGATTGTGATGTTCCCGATCGGAGGACTGGCCCGGCTGGAGCGCGCTCCCAAGGCGCGGGAGGAGTTCTGGATCGCCATTGCCGGCCCGGCCGTGAACCTGATCATCGCGGCCCTGATCTTCGGCTATCTGCTCTACCGCGACGCCCTGGTGCCGATTTCGCAGCTTGCCGAAGCCACCGATTTCAACCTGCTCGAACGCATCGCCGTCGGCAACCTCATCCTGGCGGTCTTCAATCTTCTGCCCGCCTTCCCGATGGACGGAGGGCGGATCCTCCGCTCGCTGCTGGCGATCCACCGCTCCGAGGATGAGGCGACCGAGATCGCCGCGCGCGCCGGACGCTGGCTGGCCGTCGCGATGGGTCTCTTCGGACTCCTCTCGCAGCATTTCATGCTGATCTTCATCGCCCTGTTCGTTTATCTCGGGGCCTCGCAGGAGGGCGCGGCGGCGACCGGCCGCTTCCTGCTGAGCGGCGCCCGCGTGCGCGAGGCGATGGTCACTGATTTCCGTACGCTCATGCACGGCAACAGCATCCGCGAAGCGGCCCAGCTTCTGCTCGCCACCACGCAGCAGGACTTCCCCGTGATGAACGGCAGCCAGGTGATCGGGCTGCTCGGGCGCGCCGCCCTCATGCGCGCCATGGCCACCGGCGGACCGGACTCTTATGTTGCCTCGGCGATGGACCGCGACTTCGTCCGCCTCAGTCCGGACGATGACCTTGTGGAAGCGCTCCCCAAGATGGGAATGGGCGGTAGTTGCGCGCTCGTGATGGATGGCGACGAACTGGTCGGCCTGCTGACGAGCGAAAACCTCTCCGAGTTCCTGCTGCTCCGGCGCATCGACCGCATGCAAACGTCCCTTGCCAAAGGAGAGCGGGCCACCTGAGATGCCGTCGTTCATGGCCGATAGTCCGGCGGAGGAGGCCAACCGGCAGTTGATTTCGGTCTGGAACTCCTTCGCCCTGCGCTATCCGGGCGGCCATGTCGCGGAGTTGGATGGTGTGAACATTGCCTGGGCCGACGTGCAGGCGCCGTTTCTCAACATGGCGGTGCTGTCGTCCCCCGTCACCGATGCCCTCGATCTCGGCCGCCGCGTCGCCGCCACACTGGAGTTTGCCGTGCAGCGCCGGCGTCCGTGGTTCTTCCTGGTCTGCTGGGACTGGATCCCTGAGGCGCTCGCGGCCGACGCCGAGGGCTGCTTCCTGGCGCACGGCCTGGTGCGCGTCACCGAAAACACGGGCATGATCGCCGAAACGCTCCTGCCGCCCTCGCGCCGGTTGCCGGCGACCGAGATCCGGCCGGTGCGCTGCCCCGAGACCCGCCGCGCTGTCGGCGAAATCAACGCGCTCGCCTATGAGATCCCCCTGCGCTGGGGCGTGGAGGCGACCGAAATCGAGTCGCTGTGGGATGAGCGCACCTTCGGCGTGCTGGCCTTCGTCGAGGGACGGCCGGTCTCCTGCGCCGTGACCTTCGTCAGCGACGGCCGGCTGTATGTCGCCTATGTCGCGACGCTCCCGGAATACCGCGGATACGGCTATGCCGAAACCGCGATGCGTGAATGCCTTGAACGCGCCGCCCGCGCCTCCGGCTTCGCCCGGAGCGTGCTCCATGCAACGCCCGCCGGCCGCCCCTTATATGAGCGAATGGGTTTTCGCGAGGCCGCCCGGTATATCCTCTACGCCCAGCCGCATTGATTCGTCCCGTCACGTTATCCTGAAAGCGTCTATCTCTCTGGAACCTGTTCTCATGCACCACATCGTGATCCTCGGCGGCGGCTTCGGCGGTTTATATGCCGCCAGAGCTCTGAAGCGCGCTCGTGCGAAAGTGACGGTTCTCGACCGGAGAAACTTCCATCTGTTTCAACCGCTTCTCTACCAGGTGGCGACCGGGGCGCTCTCGCCCGGAGACATCGCTTCGCCGCTGCGAACCATCCTGTCGCGTCAGAAGAATACACACGTGCTGATGGGTGAAGCGATCGATATTGACGTCGAGAACCGGCACGTGATCCTCACCAACGGCGAAGTCGAGTACGACACGCTCATCATCTCCACCGGATCCACGCACCATTACTTCGGCAATCCCGAATGGTCGGTGATCGCGCCGGGTCTGAAGACGATCGAGGACGCAACCGAAATCCGCCGGCGGATCGTCCTCGCCTTCGAAGCGGCCGAGGTCGAGCCCGATCCCGAGAAGAAGACCGCCTGGCTGACCTTTGTGGTCGTGGGCGGCGGCCCCACCGGTGTCGAACTGGCCGGCACCCTGGGCGAGATCGCCAACGACGCCCTGCGCAATGACTTCCGCAGCATCCGTCCCGAGGAGTCGCGGATCATGCTGCTCGACGCCGCCCCGCGCGTTTTGCCCACCTATCCGCCCGAACTGTCGGCCAAGGCCGAATACCAGTTGCTGCGCCTGGGCGTGCGCGCGCGCACCGGTGTCGCTGTGGTTAAGGTCACCGCCGATGGCGTCGATATCCGGACCCAGAACGGCATCGACCACATTCCGGCCCGCACCGTGCTCTGGGCCGCCGGGGTTGCCGCCTCGCCCATGGGCCGCGTCCTCGCCGAGCGCACCGGCTGTCTGCTGGACCGCGCCGGCCGCGTTATCGTCAATCCCGACTGCAGCGTGCCCGGCCAGCCCGACATCTTCGTCATCGGTGACCTGGCTCACTTCGAGCAGGATGGCGCCGTGGTGCCGGGAGTCGCCCCCGCGGCCATGCAGCAGGGGCGCTACCTCGCCCGCCTTCTCCGAGCCCGCATCGATGGCAAGCCCGCTCCACCGCCGTTTCGCTATCACGATAAGGGGAGCATGGCCACCATCGGGCGCGCGGCCGCCGTGGCCCACTTCGGCCGCATCCGCTTCAACGGCTTCCTCGCCTGGCTCACCTGGCTTTTCGTTCACCTGATGTACCTGGTCGGCTTCGAAAACCGCGTCGTCGTGTTTCTCAAATGGGCCTTCCTGTATATCACTTTCAATCGCAACGCCCTGTTAATCACGGGAGAGTTTCCGCCGCTGCCGCCGATCTCCGTGCGCCAGCGCCTCGAGCGGGAACGCGTCGAGCAGCCGTGATGCTACAATCCGAACTTACGCTATGCGTACCTTAGTCGTT
This sequence comes from Bryobacteraceae bacterium, assembly GCA_046289265.1. GTDB lineage: Bacteria > Acidobacteriota > Terriglobia > Bryobacterales > Bryobacteraceae > JBKBWD01. The sequence goes on from JBKBWD010000108.1 coordinate 10,656, forward strand.
CTCTCGCTTTTGATCGTGATCGCCTGCCCGCTGCTCGCCCAGCAGCCGCGGCAGCTTTTTAACGGAAAGAATCTGGACGGATGGGAGTTTCTTGCCCGTGCCGGCCAGCCCGTCGGCTTCACCGTGGAGGACGGGCTGCTCCGCACCGTTGAGGGCAAAGGGATGCTCTGGTATACACGCGAGAAGATCGGCAACGCGACGATCCGCGTCGTTTACAAGATGTCCAACGGCGAGGGCAACTCAGGCGTCTTCATCCGGATCCCCGAAAAGCCGGAGTCCGAACATACAGCCATCCACCACGGCATCGAGGTCCAGATCGACGATCGCGACGATGACTGGCACTGCACCGGCGTCCTCTATTCGATGACCCAGGCAAAGGCGCGCCCCAGCAAGCCGGCCGGCGAGTGGAACACCATGGAGATCACGCTCGACGGCCTGCGGACCATCGTGAAGGTCAACGGTGTTCTGGTCACCGACTACGACGGCGTCTCGCCGGTGCCGGAGCGGACCAAGCCCTATGAACCGGAGCGCAGGCCACGTCCGGAATCCGGCTACATCGGCCTCCAGAACCACGACGTCCGGGCCATCCTCTACTTCAAGGAAATCAGCGTCCTGCCGCTCCGGAAGTAGGGCCTACTCGGTCTCCTTGGGCGCCTGGATCTCAAAGGCCCGCCGCCGCCCCGTGCTCACAATCTGGCCGTGGTACTTCAGCGTACCGTTGATCAGCAGATCGAGCGGTTTGTGCGCGGGATAGTCGAACTTGAGGATATCGCCTGTATCGAGCCGCAGCAGATCCTCTACGAGCAGTGTCGGCCCTTCCAGCCTGGCATCAATCTGCATCTGAGCCGGTTTGATCAGCCGGAGCATGCGCGCATGCTCATTTTCGGTTGATTCGGTCTTCCGCACCGACCACTGCTGATCGAACCGCTGGCGCAGCATCTTGATGATGATCGAGGGCACCCCGATGTTCAGCATCCCGGCCGTTTCACCGATCCGGACCTCGATCGCAACCGCGAGCACGGCCTCGTTCGGCGCCATCATCTGGAGTAACTGCGGCTCGGTTTCGTAGGATTCGGCCGTGAACTGGATCGTGTTGACGATCTGCCAGGCCTCTTTCAGATCGTGCAGGATGATGCGGAAGAGCCCGTCGAGGATCGTCTGCTCGATCTCGGTGATCTCACGGTCGATCCGGCCTCCAGCCCTGCCCGTGCCGCCCAGCAGCATCTCCAGAATCGGGAACACCAGCGAAGGGTTCAGTTCGAGCAGCGCATTGCCCTCGTAGGGCTTCATGCTCAGCGACACGATGCAGGTGGGAGACGGCAGGCATTGGGAGAACTCCATAAACGTAAGCTGCTCCACCGACACCAGGTTGACCATCACGTAGGCCCGCAGATACGCTGACAGGCTCGACGCCAGGTTCCGGGCGAAGTTGTCGTGCAGCAGGTGGATCGCGCGAAGCTGATCCTTGGCGATCCGGTCGGGACGGCGGAAGTCGTACGGTTGCGCCCTGGACGCCAGATCGTCATCCGGCGTGTCCCGTAAGTTCTTGAATACGCTGTCGATCTCTTTCTGTGAGAGTACGCGGTCCGCAGCCAAGACAGACTCCTCCCTTGCCTGTTGTCTATCGGCCCCGAACGGCCTTCCCTTTAGCTCGACTGCACGAGGGGTATAGGATGGACCAATGCGACGCTATCTGTTCCTTCGTGCCGGACTGATTCTGTCGGTCGCCCTTCCGATGCTTGCAGCCGACTGGCCGCAGTGGCGCGGCCCGAACCGCGACGGCATCTCAACCGAAACCGGACTCCTCAAGGAGTGGCCCTCGAACGGGCCGCCTCTGGTCTGGAAGGTGCAATCGCTGGGCGAGGGCTACTCGTCGCCGGCGATCGCCAACGGGCGTATCTACACGCAGTTCCAGCGCGGCAACGAAACGTTCGTCATCGCACTCGACGAGGCGACCGGAAAGACGCTCTGGCAGGTTCGCAACGGCGGATCCTTCCGTGAAAGCCGTGGGAACGGCCCCAGGGGCACCCCAACCGTCGAAGGCAGCCGGCTATACGCCCTGTCGGCCGACGGCACGCTCTCGTGTCTCGAAGCCGCCGACGGGAAGGTGGTCTGGAGCAAGAACATCCTACGCGAGTTCAACGGCTCGGTGCCCCGCTGGGGCATCAGCGAATCGCCGCTCATCGACGGCAACCGCCTGATCGTCATTCCCGGCGGCAGCGCCGGAGCTGTTGTGGCCCTCGATAAACGCAATGGGGCCGTCCTGTGGAAGTCGCAGAGCGAGCCCGCTGGATACTCGTCGGTGATGCCGATGACGGTGGGCGGCATTCGGTCCTACGTCGCCTTCACGGGCCGGGGCGTCCTGGGCCTGTCGGCGGATACAGGTGAACTCTTCTGGCGCTACGACAGAGCCGCCAACCGTACCGCTAACGTCGCGACTCCGATCGTCCGCGACGGCCACGTCTTCGTCTCGTCCGACTACGGAACAGGCTGCGCCCTGCTGAAGGTCGAAGCGCAGGATAAGAAACTCAGGGCCTCCGAGGTCTACTTCAGCCGCGAGATGCGGAACCACCACGCTTCGTCGGTTCTGATCGGCGACTACCTCTACGGCTTCTCCAGCGCGATCCTGACGGCCATGAACTTCCTAACCGGCGAGGTCGCCTGGCGTGACCGCAGCGTCGGCAAGGGATCGGTGACGTTCGCCGACGGGCATCTGTACTGCTTCAGCGAGACCGGCGTGATGGGATTGGTCGAGGCCACGCCCGCGGGCTATCGCGAGAAGTCCCGCTTCCGCATCGGGATCGGAGGCTATCACTCCTGGACTCCGCCGGTGATAGCCAACGGCAGGCTCTATCTGCGCGACCAGGAAAATCTCTACTGCTACGACATCCGGGAGAAGCGATAGAATAGGCGATTCCTACAGGAGGACACGATGAACCGTCGTCAGTTGCTCAAGGCGCTCCCCGCCGCCGCTCTGCCCGCTCTCTCAACGGCCGCTGCTGCGCAGCAGTCTGGCCGGAAAAGCCGGCTGCGCACTGCGCTCTGCGCCTACTCGTTCCGTCAGGCGCTGCAAGCCAAGGAATTGCAGTACTCAGACCTCATCCCGATGGCCGTCGACAACGGCATTGACGGGCTCGACCTGACGGTCTACTGGTTTCCGAATACCTCGGATTCCTTCCTGCTCCCGCTGCGCCGCGAAGCGTACCGCAACGCCGTCGAGATCTACAGCATCTCGATTCGCACCAATATGTGCCAGCCGACGCCGGAGCTTCGGGAGAAAGAGATCGCTGAAGTACGCAAGTGGGTGGACGTGGCGAACACGTTGGGCGCCGGCCACATCCGCGTGTTCGGCGGCAACGTCCCCAAGGACGCGACCGAGGACCAGGCCGCCGGCTGGGTCAAGGAGGTGCTGAAGCGCTCGGCCGACTACGCCGCCACGAAAGGCATCATCCTCGGACTGGAGAACCACGGCGGCATCACCGAGCGCGCCGAACGGATCATCGAGATCGTGAAGGCCGTAGACACACCGTGGGTGGGGATCAATCTCGACACCGGCAACTTCAACCGCCGCGTCTTCGAGCAGATCGAAATGTGCCTGCCCTACTCCGTCAACGTGCAGGTGAAGGCCGAGATGCGCGACGACACCGGCCAGCGCGGCCGCCAGGACTGGAACCGCGTGGTCGGCATGATCGCCAGAAGCGGCTACCGCGGCTACCTCGCCCTTGAGTACGAATCGCAGGAGCCCGCCGCGTCCGCCGTCCCGAGACTGCTGGGCGAACTGCGGCAGGTAGTGGCGAAGCACTCGTAAACTCTGCTGTCGAAAGTAGGGGGGAGTGTTCCAGAAAACTTGATCGCTTATGGCAACACTCCCCCATATGCCGAGCAGAATTCATCCTGAGACGACGCTGGCCGGCGTCTCAGGATCATCAGCTCTCTTACTGCACCTGCAAATATTTATTGAGTGTGTGTGTAGTGGCTCGACAACTGGCCTGTGAAATCAGGCCGGTGCCTAAGATGTTTCCAGTGTTCGGATTATTGTTTGTTGTGGTGACGGTCCAACTGGCTTGTGCTGTAGTTACTGCGAATGGGACGGTCTGCCTGTGTCCGATGCCCGGTGGAGGTGGGGGAGGCGGATTCACAGAGTACTGGATAGCATCGACACTATGAGAATTGAATCCGATCTCGACGTTGCTCGCGTTACAGCCTGGAGATTTTCCCGCGGTCGCAGTGAACGTAGAGGTTCCGCCCTGCTTTGAAATTGAGATTGGATTGAAGACCACCTCCGACATGTAAACATACGGATCTACGTTGAACGTGGGCGTCTGAATCGGAAGATCGAGAGTTTGAAATGTAACGCCGCAGGTTTCGCGTGTCCCCGCTGTTGTCATTTGGAAGATTCCGTCTTCGCAGCCTGAACTGGTGCACAGGGGCAAGAAGGCCGTTGCCTGTCCGGTAGTGCCACCAGGATAGTTTGCTGCGGAAGCGATACGGCCTCCAGGACTTTGGATTAGGATAGAGATCTGTTGCATCGTGTGTGTGTCGGTTCCGCCTGTTCCGGCAACCGTGGTGGCTGACAGTTGGCCATCCCCGGTTTCCGCGGCTGTTGCGAACGCCCAGGCATTGGAATACGGATGTGTCTGTGCCGTCAACGCTGCGCACAGCATTGCCAGAAGTAAGATGAGTCTCACCGAAGTTCTCACGAGTGTGCCTCCTTTGTTATCACCGCGACTTCATTTTGATCTCGTGTTTCATCGCCGCAAGATGCTGTCGAAATTTGCTCGCGCCGATTGGCCCTAGCGTGTGCTCCAACTCCAGTATCCTGGTTGCCAATAAGCGCGACACGCGGATTCGAATTTCCTCCCGTTGCTGTCTGGCCGCCTGGGACTGAACATCGCCACGATGAGCTTGGTTGACCTTGACCAAGTCTCCCTCGATCTCGGCATGCTCCATTCGGAAGCGAGTTGCTGCCGAAATGATGTGGCTTGCTTCGAGTTCGGTGAACCCGCGATTCTTTAACCAGTTTGCTCGGGTCTCATCGTCCCAGTGTGGTTGCGGGCCGGCGCCAACCACATAAAAGAGGGCTGTAGCGGCGATTTCGTCAGGAATCTGATTCGCCGGTACCAGCGGCTGTTGTGCGTATGCCACGAAGAGAAATGCACATGTAATGGGCGCAAAAAGCGATATCGATCGCATCGATATGCCTCCTTAAACCGCAGCCATCCGAGGGCTGAGGAACTCAGTCTATTTTTTTTTGCCTAGAATGTCAACAACATTATAGTGAGATGGCGTGTAAATTATTTTTACTGTAGCGAAGAATACATGCTATGTCACTACTGTCCAAATTAGCTGCATTCAACGCGTTTTCCACAGCCTAACTTATTGATGCCATGAAGGCGTGTGAGTC
>JBKBWD010000109.1:0-15195 GCA_046289265.1 Bryobacteraceae bacterium
GCTACCCGCCTGACGCTCACCCTGGGTCTGCCGATTTTCATCCCCCGTTGTGGTAGCCCGCCGTGGGGCATTCACAGAGTTCGAATTCTCCCTAACCTATTTATTCCAAAGCACCGTGCGTGTAAAATCCGCCCATTTTCCTTGACTCACACTGCTACCGTGAAACCAGGAGAGAACCCATGCCCGAACCGGCGATCCGACAAAATCCGACACTTCCGACGCAGTTTTCGGACCTCACACCCGCCCAACTCCGCGCCGTCCAGGCCCTGGCTTCTGGAGCCACCGTGACCGCGGCCGCCGAAGCCGCAGCCGTCCACCGCGACACCATTTACGAATGGCGCCGCACGATCCCCGCCTTCGCCCGAGCCGTCGCCGAAGCCACCGCCGCCTGCGAAGCGCACCTGCACGAACAACTCGCCGGCCTCGCCCAAACTGCACTCGCCACGCTCAGGCGTCTCCTCGAAGACCCGGCCACCCCGCCCGCCGTCCAACTTCGCGCCGCCCTCGCCGTCCTCCAGCGCTCCCATTTCGAGCACAGGGACTGGAACATCCCGGCCCCGGCCCAATTCCCGGAAGTCTCAAGCGCCCCCTGTGGCCGCCCGCAACCCGATGCCGCTCCGCACGCCTTCGAGGCCAGCCCCCGAAGCGGCCCCTGCCCATGTGGCTCCGGTCGCAAATACAAGCGCTGCTGTGGTCAGGATGCTCCGCCTGTCCTCCACGGCGCTCGCGCGGCTTGAGAAGAAGCCCTGATATCATGAACTCCACCCCATGTCACAGCCACGTATCGCCTTCATACACGCATCGCCTGCCGCCGTCGATCCGGTGCGGCAGTTCTATAAAGAAGCGGCTCCCGAGTTTGAAGTTACCAACCTGCTCGACGACGGCGTCATGCGCCTGCTCGCTTCGGAGCGCCCGGAGTCCTGCGAAGAGCGCCTCGCCGAAATGCTGGCCACCGCGCGCTGGATCTACAACGCCGATGTCGCCATCCTGACCTGCTCGGCCGTCCCGCGTTCCACCATGGCCGGCCTGCGGGCCGGGGCGGGGTATCCCGTCCTCAAGGTCGATGAGCCGATGGCCCGAATGGCCGTCGCCGCGGGCCGGCGCATCGGCATCGTCGCCACCTTCCCCAATACACGCGACGTCACCCGCGGGCTCGTCCTGGATGCCGCGGCCGAGGCCGGCGTCGAAGTTCACCTCCTCGATGAGGTGGTCCCCGAAGCGCTCCAGGCCCTCATGGCCGGTGACCCCGAAACCCATGACCGCCTCCTCCTTGAAGCCGCCGAACACCTCGTGGCGCAGCAGATCGACGCCCTCGTGCTCGCACAGGTCTCCATGCGGCGTCTGCTGGGGACGCTAAGCAAACGCCATCCGGTTCCCGTTCTATCGAGCCTGGACACAAGTCTGGCCGTGGTCCGCGAAATGCTCGCGCAAGGCCGAACCTCGTCCGCGCCGTAACGTAGCGGGGCCCCGCGTCGCCATTCCAGTTAGATATACTTTGACGGTCAGCCGCGCTCACACACACCGTGGTCGGCCAGTCCTCCGAGGAGAATCACCCGAGTGCAACAACCTATCGATCGAAGATCTCTGCTGAAAGGAGGCGCGGCGCTCGCTGTTTCGACTGCGTGGGCCATGCCGGGCCCCCGTACCTCGAAATCCGCCTTCGAATGGCGCTACTACGGCGGAGATCAGGGCGCCAGCCGCTACGCCCCGCTCAGCCAGATCGACCGCTCCAACGTCAAGGACCTCAAGGTCGCATGGGTCCATCGCACCGGCGATTCCACCGACCGTCCGGCCACCACAATCGAATGCACCCCCATCGTCGTCGACGGGGTCATGTACCTGACGACGGCGCGTCTCCAGATCCGGGCCCTGAACGCCAAAACCGGCGAGGTCATCTGGAACTTCAACCCGTTCGAAGCCAGCCGCAGCCGTAGCAACCCAGGCGTCAATCGCGCGGTCTGCTACTGGGAATCGGGCGACGACAAGCGGATCTTCGTACCGATCCGCGACCGTCTCCTCTGCCTGAACGCCAAGACCGGCAAGCCCGTAACCAGCTTCGGCGACGAAGGCTCCATCGACCTCAAGGAGAACTTCGATCACGACATGACCGGGCTCTCGTTCAAGCACACCAGCCCGGTGGTCGCTTATAAAGATCTCATCATTACGGGCGGCGGCGGCGGCGAAGGCCCCTACCCGGAAGCGCCGGGCCACATCCGCGGCTACGACGCCCGCACCGGCAAGCGCCGCTGGATCTTCCACACCGTCCCCAAGCCGGGCCAGTTCGGGAACGATACCTGGAAGAATGACTCATGGAAGCACGCCGGCGGCACCAATAACTGGGCCGGGATGAGCCTCGACGAACAGCGCGGCATCGTCTTCGCCTCCATCGGCTCGCCCTCGTTCGACTTCTACGGCGGAGACCGCAAGGGCGCTAACCTCTTCGGCAACTGCGTCCTGGCCCTCGACGCCAACACCGGCAAGCGCATCTGGCACTTCCAGACCATCCACCACGACGTCTGGGACTACGACCTGCCCGCCCAGCCCGCTCTCATCACCATCACGGATCGCGGCCGTAAAATCGAAGCCGTGGCCCAGGTCACCAAGATGGGCTTCGTCTACTTCTTCGACCGGATCACCGGCAAGCCGCTCTTCCCTGTCGAAGAGCGCCCGATCTCCAAGTCCGATGTGCCCGGCGAAGAACTCTGGCCCACGCAGCCCTACCCGCTCAAGCCGCCGCCGCTCAATCGCCAGGCATTCACCGAAGACCAGATCACCGACATCTCGCCCGAGGCCCACGCCTACGTGCGCAAGATCTGGGAGAGCACCCGCGCGGGTAACATGTTCACGCCTCCCAGCCTCCAGGGGACCGTCATCCATCCCGGCTTCCGCGGCGGCGCCCTCTGGGGCGGCTGCAGCTACGACCCCGCCAAAAACCGCCTCTTCGTAAATTCGGACGAGAACTCCGACGTCGTTCGGCTGGAAAAGGCCAAGGAGACCGATCCGTTCGACTACGCGCTGCCAGTGCGCCGCCGCCTGGTCGATCAGGACGGCTATCCTGGTATCAAGCCGCCATGGAGCTACCTGACTGCGATCGACTGCGTGAAGGGCGAGTTCGTCTGGCGCGTCGTCCTCGGTGAGTTTGACGAACTGAAGGCGCGCGGCATCCCCAAAACCGGCACCACCACCAACGGCGGCTCCATTGCCACGGCCAGCGGACTCGTCTTCATCGCCGCAACCCGTGACGAACGCATGAGGGCCTTCGACGGCGACAACGGCGAGATCCTCTGGGAGCACAAGCTCAACGCCGGAGGCTACGCCACGCCTTGCACCTACGAAGCCGACGGGAAGCAGTATGTTGTGATCGCGGCAGGAGGCGGCAAGGGCATGACGAAGTCGGGCGACGAGATCGTCGCCTTCTCGTTGTAGGATCGCTGTTGGATGAAGACGTATCGCCACGCCATCGCACTGTTCGGCATCTTCGCCGTCTCGCTTCTCGGGCTATGGGCGCAGCAGCAATCCAAGCTGCCGCCCCCGCCCGAGGAGAAGCTCGGTCCGCCGGGACCCGAACAGCCGATTCCGTTCAGCCACAAGGTGCACGTCGGCCTCGGGATCAAGTGTACGGACTGCCACACGCTCAAGGACGAAGAAGGGTTCGCCGCGGGCTTCCCGCGCGAGTCCACCTGTATGGGCTGCCACGCCTCGGTCAAGAAGGACAGCCCGGCAATCCAGAAGCTGGCCGAATACGCCAAGGCCCGCAAACCGGTGCCGTGGGTTCGGGTGTATAAAGTGCCGGAATACGTCTGGTTTTCCCACGAGTCGCACCATAAGGAAGCCGGCATCGCATGCGAGACCTGCCACGGCAAGGTCGGGGAGCGCGACGTGCTCTTCCGCGAAGTGTCGATCCGCATGGACGCCTGCATGGCCTGCCATGCCCGCAACGACGCCTCGAACGACTGCGGCTTCTGTCACAACCCGAACTGACGGCCCGGCGGTTTTCCCGGAAACCTTTCCCCGCAGCCATGCTCATACCTTCGATGAGCAGAGATCAAAGGAGGTATCCGTGAGCATCGGTCAGACAGTCCATCGCGTCAACGGCATCGACATGCAGACTCTAAAGTCGACCATCGACGCGATCCGCAAGGACCCCGCCATGGGGAGCTGCAAATTCCACGTCCGCAATCAGTGGGTGGAGGGGAATCACAACAGGACAACGGTCGCAAGCTTCTATACTGCCAAGCAGAAGATGACGCACAAGCAGCCGTTTGAGCTGCACGCGGACGAACCGCCGATTCTCGCCGGCGAAGACCAGGCGCCCAATCCCGTCGAGCACCTGCTGAACGCTCTGGCCTCCTGCCTGACAACGAGCATGGTGGCGCACGCGGCGGTGCGCGGAATCGAACTCGACGAAGTCGAATCGGAAGTGGAAGGCGACATCGATCTGCGCGGCTTTCTCGGACTGGCCGAGGACGTGCCGAAAGGCTATCAGCAGATCCGCGTGAAGTTCAAGGTCAAGAGCCGGGACGCAGACGCCGACAAGCTCCAGAGCTTGGCCCAGTTCTCGCCGGTGTACAACACTCTGCTGAACGGCGTGAAGGTGGACCTGCAAGTCACGCCCAAGTGAGCGCTAATCCGGGATGCCGTCCCGCAGGCGCCCGTTAAGCGCTTCGAGAAACGCCAGCAGCGCCTTCTTCTCCTCGGGCGTGAGCTTAAGCGGCTGCATCTCGGGATCGAGATACGGGTTTTCGGTCCCGCCCTTGTCGTAGTCCTCGATGACGTCTTCGAGCTTCGCGAGGCTTCCGTTGTGCATGTACGGCCCGCGGCCCGTAAGATTCCGTAAGGTGGGGGTTTTGAAGGCGCCCTGATCCTCCGGATTGCCCGTGACCTTGGCGCGGCCCGCGTCGGTCAGCTTGCCGTCGCGCCACGCTGCGCCGGTATTGTGGAAACGCTCGTCCGTGAGGTTCGGGCCCACGTGGCAGCCCGCGCAGTTGGCCTTGCCGCGGAACAGGCGCAGCCCTTCGCGAGCCTGCTCGGAGAGCGCGTTCATGTCGCCGGCGAGATACCGGTCGTAGGGCGAATCGCCCGCGACAATCGTCCGAACGTAGCTGGCGAGCGCGCGCGCAAGGTCCTGCGCATTCGGCTCACGGCCGAAGACGGTTTGGAAGCGCTCGCGATACTCCGGCGCCGAGCCGATCCGCGCGACCGCCTCATTCAGAGTAAGGTCCATCTCGATCGGATTCTCGATCGGTTTGACGACCTGGTCTTCGAGGGTCGGGCTGCGTCCGTCCCAGAAGAACGAAGTGCCGTAGCCGCGATTGATCAGCGTAGGGGTGCGGCGATCGCCCTTGCGGCCCTGGACCCCCACCGCGACCGGCTTGTCATCGGCAAAACCGCGGTCGGGATCGTGGCAGGTGGCGCAGGAGATCGATTCGTCGCGCGACAGCCGCTTGTCGTGAAACAGATCCCGTCCGAGCACGACCTTCTCGGGCGTGAGCGGATTGTCCTCGGGCGTCGGCAGGTAGGCATCGAGTCCCGGAGGCGCGGTCCACTTGACGTCGCCGCCCGGCAGCGCCGTCGCCAGGAGTGCCGCGATGGCCACATACCGCCTCACCGCAATGCCTGCATGCCGGGCAGAAAGTTCTCAATCACCCGGATCTCGCTCTGGATGTTGCCTGCCGTGAACGCGATGCGCCGCCCGTCCGGATGAAGGCTTACGCCGTACTTCGGCGCCCCGAGCGGTAGCGCTCGCGCCTCGCCGCCGTCCAGCAGCAATCGCCAGAGCGCCGACTTCTCGCCGGTCACCACGCCCGCGATCAGGGCATCGCCAGCAGGCGTCCAGGCCAGGCCGTTGATCTCGGCGCCACCGAATCGCTGCACCTCGCGTACGGCCTTCGATTCCAACTCGACGGTCAGCACGGCCGTGGGTTCCGCGCTGAATGCCACGCGCGCACCGTCGCGCGAGAGCGCAAGATTCCGGATCTCCCGGTGCTCCGGCAGCGCGACGATCCGGCGCTCCTCGCCGCTGTCCAGGTCCTTGATCCGCAGCGCGTTCCCGACCGCGTAGATAACGGACTTCCCATCCGGCATCCACTCGCCCTCGATCCCGCGAATGCTCGCCTCCTCTTCGAGGACCACGGGGCGCGTGGCGCCGGACGCGGCGTCGCTTCGGAACAGGCCGCTCCGGCGGCGCGCGTCGGTGCCGGAGACCAGCAGCGACTTCCCGTCCGGCGACCACCGTAGCCGCTCCATCAGGGGCAACCGTGTGACCAGGTCGCGTTCCTCGCCGCTTGCGATCGACCGGACCGTGATGACCCGTGCCTCCTGGCCGTAGTTCTCGGATCCGCGCCGCGAAAGCCACGCCAGGCGCTCGCCGTCGGGCGACCACTGCGGGGCGGCGTTGCCGCCAATCGACCGCTGGCTCGCAAGCACCGGGTTGCCCTTCAGGCTGCCCGTCCCGGCGTCCCACTCGGCCAGCAGTACGTCCTGAAAGCCCTCGCGGGAGCCGAAGAAGAGTTCGCCCCGCGTGGTCATGCCGAGCGGGAGGAAGCGGCCGAGTCCGGGCTTCACCAGGACCGGGTCGCCCGCGGCGCGCCCATCAGCAACAGGCGTCATCCAGAGGTCCATGCTGCCGCCGCGGTCGCTCGCGAAGGTGATGTAGCGGCCGTCGCGCGACCAGAGCGGGAAGATGTCGTTCGCCGGATGGTCCACGAGCCGCGTCTCGCGGTTGCCGTCCACCGAGAGCACGAAGATGTCGCGCTCGGGCGCGCCGTCCCGCGCGGGACCGTCGTAGACCAGATACTTGCCGTCGGGCGAGACGTCCATCCGCTTCGGGTAGACCCAGTTGAGCGAGCGCAGAATACGCGCCGATCCGTCTTCGATCGAGATCAGCGCAATCTGACTGATGTTGTCGTTGCGAAACAGCAGAGTCAGGATCTCGGACCCGTCCGGCGACCACGCGCAGGGCTGGACGAACCCCGCCTCTTCATTCCGATAGAGCGTGCGCTCGTCCGTGCCATCGATTCCGATAACGCGAAGCTCGTAGAACTGCTTTTCGTTGAACCAAGCGTAGGCGACGCGCCGGCTGTCGGGTGAGATCGCGGAGAAGTAGGCGAACTCGCCGGGCGTGCGTCGCGAATGGCTGCCGGTGAGGCGACGCGCGACGTTGGTCGTGAGATCGCGGACGGCAAGGTCGCCTGACGCCGTATCAACGTAGGAGAGATACCGGCCGTCCGGCGACGGGCCGCCGAGGGTGTTCACATCGGGGCCGGCCCAGACTGTCCGGGTCCGCGCGCCGCCGGTGTCCGCCGGCTCCCCGGCGATCAGCCCCGCGCACAGTAGCGCCCCAAGGATCACCCGCACCACAGCCATGTGGCTGAATTATATCAGGGCCTTACTTCGGCCGCGTCCACGTGATCACCGGGTCCGGCGCTGCTCCTTTCGCCGTCTGGAACTTCCGGATCACCTTCTTCTCGGGCACCGAGATCACGAACACCACGTCGTCGTTTTCGGCCGAAGCGAAGGCGAGTTTGCCGTCGCTCGACAGGTTAAACGAGACCGGCTCCAGCCCGAGCGGGACCTGCGACACCTGCTTGCGCGTCTTCGGATCGGCAAACCCGACTGCCTTGTCGTAGGCCAGATGGTAGCCGAGCATCCCGTCCGGCGTGAGCGCGATTCGGCTCGGGCCGCCGCCGGTTGGAATCGCGGCGATCTTTTTCCGGCTCGCGGTGTCGATGACCGCGATCAGGTTCGAGTTCTTGTTGACGACGTAAAGCTCGCTGCCGTCTTTCGAAAGCACCGCGCCCTGGGGCCGCTGGCCGGTCGGGATCAGCTCGACCTTGCCGCTCGCCAGGTGAATCGCCGAGACCGTACCGGAGCTGCTGTTGCTCACGTACGCCCACTCGCCCTTCGGTCCGAGCACGACCATGTGGGAGATCTTTCCCTGGGTGTCGTAGCTGCGCAAAACCTTCCGAGCTACCGGATCGATCACGAGCAGGCGGTCCGGCATTTCGGTAGTCACCAGGAGGCGCCCTGTGGACGGATCGACGGTGATCCCGTGCGGTCGGCGAGCCTCGCCGGTCGAAATTTCGCCGGTCTTCTTCCGCTCGACCAGGTCTACGATCGACACCGTGCTCCCGCCCTGGCCTTCGTGCTCCAGGCGCATGACGCCGTTGTCGGTGATGTAGGCGTAGCGGCGGTCCGTCGAGAGCGCAATCTCATGCGGATGCTGCCCGACCGTCACGCCGTACAGCCGCTTACCCTCGGAAGAGTAGAAGCCGAGGGCGTGGTGTCCCTTCTCGACGACCAGGTACTCGGTCGTCTGTGCGCACAGGCCCGCGGCGCACAGCAGAGTGGCGAAAGTCAGTCGTGCGAGCACGGCAACATTGTATCAGCGGCCCGCTCATCTGGTATCATCCGGGTTTTTAGGGGGACGAAGCATGAGACTCTGCTTGTATGCCATCGGACTGGGACTGGTTGCCTGGAGCGCGTTTGCCCAGCAAGTGCGAACCGACCAGGTTTTCGGCGGCGCCAAGGTTGAGGAGGTTTACCGTATCCGCCTCGACCGTGGCGATCTGCTGCTCGAATCGATCATGGCGATCATCAAGGAGTACGACATCCAGGACGGAGCGGTGCTCACCGGCGTCGGATCCCTTCAGGAGTGCACCTACCACGGCGTCGCAACCTTCGACGAGAAGCCGGTCCAGAAGTTCACGACGCGCAAGGAGCCGATGGAGATCCTCAACCTCAACGGGATCATTGCCGCCGGCGAGCCGCACATCCACATGACGCTCTCGAACTTCAAGAACGCCTTCGGGGGCCACCTGGAAAACGGCTGCAAGGTGCTCTACCGCGCCGAACTGACAATCGCGAAATTCGCGGGAGCGCCGGTCGCGCGGATTCTCAACGAGGCCGGCGTTCCCGTCATGCAGCGGAAGTGACGTTTAGACGCTGATTACCGGACAGGGCGACTCCCGGAGGATCGCGTAGGCGTTCGCGCGCAGGCGGCCCAGCACGCCCTCGGCCTCGCCGCGTCCGATCACCAGCAGATCGGCGTTGTGTGTCTTGACCGCCTCGGCGACGATGCGGGGGATCTCGCCGTCGTCGATCCAGATTTCGCCCTGGGTCGGCATGTCTTTCTGCAACTCGGCGATCTGCTCCTCGGCGTGCCTGGCCAGCGCGAGCCGCCAGGACGGATCAAAGGTCCGGGCTCTGCTCTCCAGGCTCGGGGTCACGTGCATGACCGTCAGTTTCGCGCCGAAGTTGTCGGCGAGCTTCGCGGCATAGCTGAGCACCTTGCGGCTGTTCGGACCGAGATCCACCGCGCAGACGATCCGGCGAATGTAGATCGGCTGAACCAGCGACTCCTCCATGTGGACACCGGTCAGCACCGGGCACTCGGCATCGTGCAGCACCTTCGCCGTAACCGAACCCAGGATGAATCGGCGGAACGGACCGTAGCCGGCCGTCGGCATGACGATCAGGTCCGTGCCGTTGCTCCTGGCGTACTCGATGATCTGGGTGGCGGGGTCGCCGTCGAGCACGACGCGCTTGACGTTCACGTCGCTCAGATCTTCGGTTAGATAAGAATCCAGCTCCCGCTTTGCGACCTCGAACCGTGTTTCGAACAGCGAGTTCAGGGCCGGTGTACCCTCCATGCCATAGAACTCGTAGCGGAACAGCGGGAGGACGTGCAGCAGCGTCAACTCGGACTGGAAATGGCAGGCGATCGTGCGCGCATAGTGCGCGGCTCCGAGCATGCGCTCCGAGAAGTCGACCGGAAGCAGGATCTTTTTCGGTGGTAGCAAGTGTTCTCTCCTTTGGGTGGCGCTGAGTCTCTGCAAGCGCACCCATTCTACTGCACTTCGCATACCAACGCCGGAAGCTCAAAAGGCCGTACAAGGCCGCCCAAATCCCGGCGCGATTGCGTCAAAGCCCCAGAAGGACTGCGCGAAATCACGCCCATCGGAGGGCATACGCCGGTAACTCGCGGCGGAGCAAGGAAGTCGCTTTTGGTCCGTCACTTGCTCCCCGCAATACAAAGGAGCGTGTCATGAACCGAGCACTCGAGGCTGTCCCTCAAGTCGCCACGTCTGCGGCCCAAGCAGCCGTTGTCGCGATCACCCCTTACCCTGAAGAGGCGGCCGCCTTGAATGCGCTGCTGACCGCGCATCGCTACCCGGTGCGGGAAGCCAGGAGCTGGGAGCAGGCCCGCCTGATTCTGGAGCGGGAAGCGGTCGCTGTCCTGCTTGTCGAAAGCGAGTTGGACGGAGCCGGCTGGAAAGAGATCCTCCGCGAAACGATGTCCCTGCCCAACCCGCCGCAGGTGATCGTCATGAGCCGCTGTCCGGACGAGACCCTGTGGGTCGAAGTCCTCACGATGGGCGGCTACGACCTGCTGGCGAAGCCCTTCGAGCCGGACCAGGTCCTCTGGGAGGTCAACTTCGCCAACCGCTGCTGGCACGACCTGGCGCGGCGCGAGCGCCGGACGTAGCGAGTGAAATGTTATGTTGGAACTCTGTCTCCATGAGTTCCGTTTCCATCCACTCCGCCACCGAATTCACAGGCCGCTCCGCTCTCGTGACGGGCGGTACCGGCGGCATAGGCCAGGCGGTGGCGGGGGCGCTGGCCCGCGCCGGATGCCGTGTCGCCGTCACCTGCCTCCCCGCGGAACTGGAGAGCGCCCGAGCCATTGCTGAGTTCAACGGCGTCTGTATCCACCCGGTCGACGTCACCTTGGCCGAGGACGTGCGCGCGCTGTTCGAGCGAATCGACCGGCTCGATTTTCTGGTCAACGCCGCCGGCATCATCCGGCGCGACGAGGAGTTCCAGATCGACTCCTTCCAGCACGTCTTGGACGTGAATCTCACGGGCACCATGCGGATGTGCATGGCGGCGCGGGAACTTCTGGCCGCCTCGCGCGGCTGCGTGATCAACATCGCGAGCATGTTGAGCTTTTTCGGGGGCGCACGTGTTCCGGCCTACACCGCAAGCAAAGGCGGCGTAATGCAGTTGACCAAGGCCCTCGCGGTCGCCTGGGCGGCCGACGGCATCCGCGTGAACGCGGTGGCGCCGGGCTGGATCGCAACGCCGTTCACTCAGGCGCTCCAGGACGATCCGGAGCGCTCCCGCGCGATTCTGACCCGCACGCCCATGGGCCGGTGGGGGCGTCCGGAGGATGTCTCCGGCGCGGTGCTGTTTCTATGTTCGCCGGCGGCGTCGTTCATCACGGGTGTCACGCTGCCGGTCGATGGCGGATACTCCGCCATGTAGGGGAGCTGAATATGAGTGATTCCGCAGTGAAGGCCACGGCGGGGCGATCCGATGCGACCACGCATCCGCTCTCGCCCGCCCAGATCGTAGTGACGGCGGTGCCGGAAGACGAGAGGGTCTGGGTGCCCCAGGCTCCGAACGTCTGGTTCCGCCCCCTGATGCTCAACACGCTCAACGGAAGCTGGTGCAACCTGCTGCGCGTGCGGCGAGCCGGCATCCTGAGCCGCCACCGCCACCCCGCGCCGGTCCACGGCTTCGTGATCAAGGGCTCCTGGCGATACCTGGAGCATGACTGGGTCGCCAAGGCGGGCGATTACGTTTTCGAACCGCCCGGCGAGACCCATACCCTGATCGTCGACGCTGACGTCGAGGAGATGATCACGTTTTTCAATATCTCCGGCTGCATGTACTACGTCGATGAGCACGGCAACCATACGGGCTTCGAGGATGTGTTCACGAAGATCGATATGTGCCGCAAGCACTATATCGAGTGCGGCCTGGGAGCGGATTTCGTCGACCAGTTCGTGCGCTAACCGGCGTTCTTCATGAACGCTTCGATTTCGGCGATCTCCTCGGCGCTGAGCCGGAACTCGGCCGCTCCGATCACGCCATCGACCTGCGCGGGGCTGCGCAGACCTACGATCGCGGCCGTCACTTCGGGGCGGCGGAGCGTCCAGGCGATCGCGACTTCGCCGGGCGTGCGCCGGTGGCGCTGGCCGATCTCCCGAAGCAGTTCGACCAACTGCAGGTTGCGCGTCAGCAGCGGCTCCTGGAAGTTCGGGGTGCGCCGGCGGAAGTCGTCCTCGGGCATCGCGGCGATGCGCTCGCGGGTCATGCGCCCGCTGAGTAGTCCGGACTTCATCGGCGAGTAGACGATGACGCCGATGTTGTGCGCGGCGGCGTGCGGGAGGATTGCCTCCTCGATTTCCGGTGACACGATCGAGTAGGGCGGCTGCAGCGAGGTGATCGGGGCGATCGACTGTACGCGCTTCATCTGGTCGGCGCTGAAGTTTGAGACGCCGATCCAACGGACCTTGCCTTCCGCTTTCAGCTTCGCCAGGGCCGCCCAGCCCTCTTCGATGTCCTCGTCCGGCTCCGGCCAGTGGACCTGGTAGAGATCGATCACGTCCACCTTCAGGCGACGCAGGCTGGCCTCGCACTCGCGCCGGATCGAGTCGGCCTTGAGGCACTTGCCGATCTGCCGCTGCTCGTTCCAGACGCGGGCGCACTTGGTGAAGACATAGGGGCGGTTGGTGATGCCATCGAGCGCCTTGGCGACGATCTCCTCGGAGTGCCCGAGTCCGTAGACCGCCGCGGTGTCGATCCAGTTCATGCCGCGATCGAGCCCTTCGCGGATGGCGGCAATCGATTCGGCGTCATCCTGCGGGCCCCAGCCGAAGGCCCATCCGCCTCCGCCGATGGCCCAGGCGCCGATGCCGAGCGGCGTAATGTGCATGTCGCTGTTGCCAAGCTGTTTCGTCTGCATTCTGTTCGCGGTTCGCTCCCTGAGTTTGTATGGGTGTGAACTCCTATGTTCGCACGCGGCTGCGGTAGAATTCACACGTGCTCCAACCTCGACTCTTCGCATTCTGTTTTCTCGCGGCCTGGCCGCTGTGTGCCGCGACCGGGCTCTCGTTCCGCGCCCAGGAGATCGTACGCGATTTCGGCGTCGTCTACGCCGTCGCCACCGCCGACATCAATGGCGACGGCAAAGAGGACATTGTCGCGATCAACCCGATGCAGGTTGTCTGGTTCGAGAACCCCACCTGGCGCAAGCACGTCATCCTGGACGGCGCGACCAAGCGAGACAACGTTGCAATCGCGCCCTACGACATCGACGGCGACGGCAAAGCGGACCTCGCGGTCGGGGCCGACTGGCAGCCGACGAATACCGAGTCCGGCGGCTCGCTCCAGTGGATCCGGCGCGACCCTGCTTCGCCGTCGTCTCCGTGGAGGCTGGCACCGATCGGCGAGGAGCCGACGCTGCACCGCATTCGCTGGGGCGACGTGGACGGCGACGGCCGCAAGGAGTTGATCGTCGTGCCGCTGCACGGCCGCGGGAACAAGGGGCCCGCGTGGGAAGGGCAGGGCGCGCGCATCCTCGTATTCCGGATTCCGAAGGATCCGGGCCGCGACCCGTGGCCGGTGGAGGTGGCCGATGATTCGCTCCACATCGTCCATAACTTCATCGTGACCGACTACGACGGTGACAAGCGGGAGGAGATCGTCACAGCGAGCCGCGAGGGCATTCACGTCCTCAAGCGGGGGGCGGACGGCCGCTGGACGAAGACGCGGATCGGCGACGGCAACCCCGGCGAGATCAAGTTGGGGCGTGTGAATCGCACGAGGACGCTCGCTACGGTCGAGCCATGGCATGGGCACTCGATTGCGGTCTACTCGGAGGCCAAACCGATGTGGACGCGGCAGGTGATCGAGGACCAGTTGGCCGGCGCGCACGCGCTCGGCTGGGGCGACTTCGACGGGGATGGAAACGAAGAGCTTGCGGCCGGCTGGCGCGACAAGCAGTACGGTGTCGCGGTCTATAAGAAGTCTCCCGAGGGCGCCTGGGTCAAGGCGATGGTGGACGATGGGGGCATGGCGACCGAGGACCTTGTCGTGGCGGACCTCGACGGCGACGGCCGTCCGGACATCGTGGCCGGGGGCCGCCGGACCGCCAACATCAAGATCTACTGGAACCAGACCGAGTCGAAGTGGAAGCGGCACGTGGTGGTGGAGGGCTTTCGCAATCAGACGGCGATCGCGGCTGACTTCACGGGCGACGGACTTCCTGACGTCATCACAAACGACTACAAGCGCACCATTCTGTATACCGCGCCGGACTGGAAGCCCACCGTGCTGCATGAGGGCGTCCACGCGATCCACAGCGCCGTGATCGATGTGGACGGCGACGGCCATCCCGACTTTATTGGCGCGCGGTACAGTCCGGGGCTGATTTACTGGCTGCGCCGGCCCGCCAATCCGCTGCGCGACCGTTGGGAGTATCGCGTCATCGACGACCACGAGGACGGCGGACTGAACGGCATTCACGGGCTTATCACCGGGGACATCGACCGCGACGGCAAGCTCGATCTGGCGGCGACGGGCGGGCAGCCAAAAGGGGCGTTTCCGAACTCGCTCGGATGGTACCGAATTCCGGCCAATCCACTCAAGACCGAGCGTTGGGAGCGGTACATTTTCGGAGACCGCGACGCGCCTGGACTGAGCCACTACCTGGGCTTCGGCGACGTGAACGGCGACGGGCGTCCGGACCTGGCGAGCGCCGCGAAGATTCCCCCGGACGGCAACTGGTTCGCCTGGTGGGAGGCGCCGGCCGATCCGCGAAAGGTCTGGCGCAAGCACCTGATCGCGGCCGGCCAGGAGGGGGCGAGCAACATTCACATGGCGGACGTCAACGGCGATGGGAAGATGGACTTCATCGCCTCGCGCGGACACGGAAAGGGGATTGTCTGGTTCGAAGCGCCGGACTGGACGCCGCACGAGATCAACACGCATCTGGAGGGTCCGCACTCCCTCGCCGTAGGGGACATCGACGGGGATGGGGATATCGATGCCGTGGCGTGCGCGAAGGACAGCTTTGTGCTGGCGTGGTTCGAGAACGACGGCAAGGGCAAATTCAGGACGCACCATATTTACAACGACCAGGCAGCTTATGACGTCCGGCTGGTGGATATGGATAACGATGGCGACCTGGACATTCTGGTCGCGGGTGAGAATAGCGCGAACGTGGTGTGGTACGAGAACCGGGTGCGGCAGGGTGCGGGGCGGTAGGAAGGGACGCTTGCCCGCTGAAGGCGGATTTCGGTCTTCCGAAAATACACCTCCGAACTACTACTTGGACCCTGGACTGAGCTCTGGGTTGGCGGTTTTGGTCCTGGTCCTCTTGGGAGCCGGGCTGCAAGAGGAGTGGAC
>JBKBWD010000010.1:0-109516 GCA_046289265.1 Bryobacteraceae bacterium
CTCCCCGTCCGTCGCAAATCCTGTTAATACTTGAGCTTGTGCCGAGAATCGTAGTGCGTCATTGGGGTGAACATCCGTTAAGATCCACGACACCCGCATCATCCGCCTGCTGGAGGTCTTGCTCCATGGCGGCAACACGGTCGGCGGCTGGACGGCCAAGCAGATCCACAACGCCGTCCTCACGACCTTTCAACTCTCCGCCAGTGCCTACGGGCTGAACCAACTCCGCTACGACCTCCGCAAGCTCAAGGGCCATGGACTCCTGGAACGCGATGGCTCGCGCTACGCCTATCAACTCACCGCCAAAGGCGTCCAGGTCGCGCTGCTGTTCCTGTTCTTTCACAAACGGCTCTGCGGCCCCCTCGCCAACAGCCGCTTCCACCACCGACCCGACCCCGCGCACCGCCCCAACAGTAAGTTGGAAGCCGCCTACCACAAGGCTGACAAGGCCATTGAGGCCATCGTCGAACTCCTCGCCGCCGCGTGATTTCATCACGGAGAATGTTGAAGTATTCTTGTTTACGATTCTCGATCTAAGAATCTAAGCGGTGGGCCGCGCCTGTGTCCAATAAGAATTTGTATGGGCTGGAAAAAATCCTGTGGGGCGGCTCAGAGGCGGCGTATGTAGGCGTAATAGGCTCCGCGTTCTCCGCCATCGGCGTCGTAAAACCATGTCCGCAGCTCATACGGAGCGGGTTGTAAGTTGACCGTGAAGACGGCGGCTTTGTCGCCTGCCGCTACCTGGACTGTCAGGTCAACGTTGCCGATCTGGAGGCGGGCTCTCACGACGGGGATGGCTTTTCCGGGCGTGGTTTCGCGGTTGGGCTCGGGATCCTTGTATGGTGCGCGGATGGGGAGATCGGCTTCTCTCGGCCATCGGCGGAGTTCGATGCGGTAGCGGCCGGGGCGTGCGACCTGGACGGCCCAGAAGCCGTTGACGGCTGGGGCCTGGCGGATGTTTCGCTGGTTCCAAATCTGGAGGGCGGCGTCGCCGTGCCAATCGTGAGCCGTCAGGGTTACGGGATTCTCGGCGGGGCTGCCGAGGCCGATGCGGACGTACTCGCCGGAGCGGGCCGAAACCCTGCTCCACCACTCGTCGTACTCGATTTTGAGTTTGGCGACGACGTCGGGGTATTGGGGGGCGACGTTTTCGGTCTGACCTGGATCTTTGCGGATGTCGAAGAGGGCGAGTTGCGAGAGGTCCTTGCCGGGGCCGGGGTTGACGAGCCTCCATTGTTCGGTCATGACGGAGGCCTGGCGCCACTCGACCAGATTCTCGAGGCGCTGCGAGTCGACTGTAATGGTGCGGTGCGGCCAGTTGGCTTCGGGGTTGTGGAGGAGCGGCTTGAGGGAGCGTCCATGGAGTTCGGGGCCGTCGGGGCGCTTGACGCCGCAGAGGTCGAGGAGGGTGGGAAGGATGTCGATGTGGGCGGTAAGGCGGCTGACGTCGCGGCCTCCTGTGAGTCCGCCCTTGGGCCAGTGGAGGAAGAAGGGCACGCGATGGCCGCCCTCGAAGGGCGAGCCTTTCATTCCGCGCATGCCGGCGTTGTAGACTCCGGCTCCGGCGGCGGTGCCGTTGTCGGTGGTGAAGATCAGGATGGTGTTTTCGGCGAGGCCCTGGCGATCGAGAAAGTCCGAAAGCTTCGCCATGTTGTCGTCGATGTTGGTAATCATCCCGTAGAAGCCCGGCTCTTTGAGGCCTTCGACGTTGCGGTACATGGCCTCGTAGCGTTCGGGCGCCCACATGGGCGAGTGCGGCGCATTGGTGGAGATATAGCAGAAGAACGGCTTTTTTGCGGTCGCGGCAGCCGACATGAAGCGCGTGGCATTATCGAACCAGACGTCGGTGCAGAAGCCGGTATGTTTCACGGGCTTCCCATTGTGTAAGTAAGTGTCGTCGAAATAGTCGTTGCCGAAGTAATCGGGCGTTTGCCAGACGCCGCCTCCGCCGTGGATGAGGGCTTCGTCAAAGCCGCGGTCCTGGGGACGGCAGGGATAATTATCGCCTAAGTGCCACTTGCCGAAGATACCGGTGCGGTAGCCGGCAGCGCGGAAACAGTCCGCCATCGTGACTTCGCCGGGGCGGAGGAGGCTGCGGCCCATGATGGTGTGCCAGACGCCGGTTGCGTTGTTGTAGCGGCCGGTGAGGAGCGAGGCGCGCGTGGGAGCGCAGGTGGGGCTGACGTGGTAGTTGGTGAGGCGGACGGATTTGGCGTGGAGGTGGTCGAGGGCGGGTGTCTTGATGACGGGGTTGCCGTGGCAGGCGAGGTCGCCGTAGCCCTGGTCGTCCGTGATGACGAGGACGACGTTGGGAGGCGGGGCGGCCTGGGCGAGCAGGGGCGCGCTCAGGGAGGCGGCGATGAATTGGCGGCGGGAGGTTTCCATGGTTTATCGGGTCCGGTTTTCCAGGTAATCGATGTGAATGCGGCCATTGTTGGCGTTCCCCGGCCAGACGCGCCAGATTTTTGAAACGATGTCAGGGTCGCCGTCGCCGTCCACGTCGCCGACCTGGACGTCGTGGCCGCCGAGTCCGGCGTCAAGGATGATGCGTTGTTCGAAGCGGACGCCCGGTCCGCCGAGATTTTCCCAAAGGATCCAGCGCGGGCCGGCGCCGACGGGCAGAATCTTCGGGTCCTCCTGTTCGACAGTAAAGATATCGAGGCGGCCGTCGAGATTGAAATCGGCGACATGGAGGGAGTGGAAAGAGCCGCGCGTGCCAGAGGCGTGGTTGGCCAGGTAGTGGACAGTGAAGGCCGGGGGCGTCTTGCCGTTGTTCTCCAGCCAGGCGAGGCCGGAGTTTTGCCCGTCAGAGTCGGCCATGACAATATCCATATGGCTGTCGCCATTCAGGTCGACGATCCAGCTACGGGCCGAGAGGCCCCAGGGGCCGCGGCGTCCGAACGGGAGGTCATGGTGGATCCAGGATGTACCGCGATCGCGGTTTTCGAGCCAGCGGTCCGGGAGAACGATGTCGGGATCGCCATCGCCGTCGAGGTCTGCGACGCCGTTGGGGAAAATGCCGGAGTGAGTTCGGACGCGATCGATGAGGCCGTGGTTGGTGATGAGGGTCCGGGGCCAGTCGGCGTCGCGGGCTGGATTTTCGGGGACCTTATACCAGAAGAGACCCTCGCGGTCGCCGATGGCTACGATATCAAGCTTGCCGTCGCCGTCTATGTCGGCGGAGACGATATCGTGAATTTCGGTTCCGATGCGGCTGTCGTAGCGGTAGCGGACGAATTCGGAATCGCGCGGGTTCTGGGGATTGCGGAACCAGTATCCACCGATGACGAAGTCCGGCCAGCCGTCGCCATCGACGTCGAGTACGGCGGCGCCGAGCTGGCGGAGTTCGATGCTTCCGGCGACGTGGCGGACCCACTGATCGGGGCCCTGGTATTCAAACCAGCTCAGGACGCCGTCGGAGCGGTCCGAGGCGAGGAAGTCGAGGTCGCCATCCTGGTCAAAGTCGGCCAGGGCGGGGGTTCCGAACCCGACGTTTCCGCTGGGCGTATCGCGGCTGACGTAGTGGTGCCGGAACATCTCAGGCGGCGCGGAGCTGCATCCGAGGAGCAAGGCGAGCGCAAAGCCAGCGATGAAGGTACGAAGATAGTGGTGACGCTGGCGGAGAGGGAGGGATTCGAACCCTCGGTACCGCTTTAAGGCAGTACGACGGTTTAGCAAACCGCTGCTTTCGACCACTCAGCCACCTCTCCGGGTTCGTGGGGTCTTTTGAGATAGTAGCATATCGACCTCGCGATTTCAGTTCCGTTCAGCTTTCGTCGTCCTGCTGGGCGGCGAGGCGGGTGATGACCGAGAGATCCTCGAGCGTGGTTACGTCGCCGGTGACTGAATGCGAGGTGACGATCTCGCGGAGGAGACGGCGCATGATCTTTCCGCTGCGCGTCTTGGGGAGCGCTTCGGTGAAGCGGAGTTCCTCGGGGCGGGCGAAGGCGCCGATCTCGCGGGCTACCCACTTGCGGAGTTCGGCCGCGATTTCATCGTGGTTCCAGTCGCCCTTCTTCAGAGTCACAAAGGCGCAGACAGACTGGCCGGTGATCTCGTGCGGTTTTCCGACCACCGCCGCTTCGGCCACGGCCGGATGGCGCACCAGTGCGGATTCGACCTCCATCGTGCTCAGGCGGTGTCCGCTGACGTTCATGACATCGTCCACGCGTCCGAGCACCCAGAAGTAGCCGTCGGAGTCTCGGCGGGCGGCGTCACCGGTGAAGTAGACGCCCTCGAAGCGGCTGAAGTACTGGGCTTTGAAGCGCTCCGGGTCGCCCCAGATCGTCCGGATCATGCTGGGCCACGGACGTTTAATGATGAGGAAGCCCTCCTGGTCGGCGGCGACCGGGTTGCCGCTCATATCGACGACTTCGGCGAGCACGCCCGGAAGGGGCAGGGTACCGGAGCCGGGCTTCTGGGGGACCGCTCCCGGCATGGGGGCGATCATGATGGAGCCGGTTTCGGTTTGCCACCAGGTGTCCACGATGGGGCAGCGCTCCTTTCCGATGACGCGGTAGTACCACTCCCAGGCGGCCGGATTGATGGGTTCGCCGACGGAGCCAAGGAGGCGGAGGCTGGAGAGATCGTGCGCTTCGGGCCACTTGTCGCCCTGGCGAATGAGGGCCCGGATGGCGGTGGGAGAGGTGTAGAAGATGTTGACGCGGTACTTCTCGATGATGCGCCACCAGCGATCGAAGGCAGGGAAGTCCGGGGCGCCTTCGTACATGACGGTGGTGGCTCCAGCCGAAAGGGGGCCGTAGACGATGTAGCTGTGGCCAGTGACCCAGCCGATGTCGGCGGAGCACCAGTAGGTGTCGTCCTCGTGGAGATCAAAGACCCACTTCATGGTCATGGTGGTCTGGAGGAGGTAGCCGCCAGTGGTGTGGAGGATGCCCTTGGGCTTGCCGGTGGTGCCGGAGGTGTAGAGGACGTAGAGGGGGTGTTCGCTGTCAAGGGGGACGGCGTCACAGCGGTCGCAGGCGGACTCGTCGAGGACGTGCCACCAGTGGTCGCGGCCGTCGTGCATGGCGATTTGAGAGCCGGTGCGTCGGTAGACGATGACGTCGCGGACGTCGGGGCAGTCGGTGAGCGCTTCGTCCACGGCGTCCTTGAGGCGGATCTCCTTGCCGCGGCGCCAGCCGCCGTCGGCGGTGATGACGAGGGTGGCGCCGAGGTCCTGGATGCGGGCCTTGAGGGCTTCGGCCGAGAAGCCGCCGAAGACGACGCTATGGATGATGCCCAGGCGCGCGCAGGCGAGCATGGCGATGGGGAGCTCCGGGACCATGGGCATATAGATGATGGCGCGGTCGCCGGATTTGAAGCCGCGGGACTGGAGGACGCTGGCGAAGCGGGAGACGAGGCGGTGGAGTTCCTGGTAGGAGATCATGCGCTGGTCGCCGGGTTCGCCTTCCCACAGGATCGCGACTTTGTTCTTGCGCGAGCCGTTCAGGTGGCGGTCGAGGCAGTTATAGGAGACGTTGGTTTTGCCGCCAACGAACCACTTCACAAAAGGTGGGTTCCACTCGAAGGTGTTGGTCCATTTTTCAAACCAGAAGATCTCATTCCCGGCGAGTTCGCCCCAGAATCTTTCGGGCTGCTCTTCAGCGCGGCGGTAGAGCTCGCGGTAGGCGTCCATGCCCTGGACGTTGGCGTATTTGACGAACTCCGGGCTGGCAGCGTAGACCTTGTTCTCACTCATTGATGGAAGATCCTCCTCGGCAGACAGAACATGAATTTTACCAGGGTTTTGAAGGGAGAAACACGTATGGCGCGGTCCGGAGGAGGGCGGCGCGATGGGCTGCTTGAATCGCGCCGGTACAGGTGGTGCATGCCCAACACGAAATGGCCCGGCCGCCGATTTACCGTGCGCTGCCGGCGCTTTCGTGACAAAATGCTGCGTATGAGGGTGAGTATCGACCCGCCCGGAAATCTTTGGCAGCGGGGCCAATGGATGCGGCGTCCTCTCCCGGCCCTCGCACTCGCGGCGATTCTGCCGGGATTGATGCTGTTCGCACCGGGCCGGCTTGCCGAGGCGGATTCGGCGGCCCTGCTTCCGGCGCAGAGCGGTGTGCGCATCAAGCGCCTGGACGTCGGCAAGTTTCTCGTCGCCAGCCGCGACCTTCCCGATCCGAACTTCTCGGAGACCGTCGTTCTGCTGACCCAGTACGACGAAGAGGCGGTCATGGGGCTGGTGATCAACCGTCCCACCCGGATTCCGCTATCGCGCGTCTTCGAGGAGGTGCAGGATGCCAAGGGCGGCTCCGACCCGATCTTCTCCGGAGGCCCCGTCAGGACCGCGGGAGTATTGGCTCTGCACCGATCGCCGACGAAGGTGGAGGAGGCGCAGCGAATCTTCGACGACGTCTACCTGGTTTCGACGACGCGGCTTCTGGAGAAACTGCTGCTGGCAGGACCGGATCGCTCCGTGTTCCGGGTTTACCTCGGATATGCCGGGTGGGCGCCGGGCCAGTTGGAGCGGGAGGTGGAGCTCGGCGCCTGGCACATCTTCCCCGGCGATTCGGCCGCCGTCTTTCATCTGGAGCCTGAGTCGGTGTGGCCGCGGTTGATCCGCCGGACCGAAACGGTGATCGCCGGAAGCGGCCGGCTCCCGGTGCTGTTACCAGTGCAGAATTTCGCGGACGTTGCGAGCCTGCCGCTTGCTGACGATGAACTCCTGGCCGTTCGAGAGAGTCAGTAGCCAGCGCTGGCTGCTGAGAGAGCTCATCTTGCGTACGTGATTCACGTTCAGAATCGCGTTCCGGTGCACGCGCTGAAACTGCGAAGCGCCCAGCCGCGCTTCGATTGCCTTCAGGTTCTGGGTCGCCATCAGGCGGCGCTTGGCGGTGTAGACCCAGACAATGCTGCCTTCCGCCTGCAACGCGAGCACTTCGTCAAGATCCAGAAGGAAGTACTCGTCGCCGCTGCGGCCCACCAGCTTTCTTGTGCGCGGCGCCGAAGGAATCGGCGCGGCTTCGAGCAACTGCATCACGGATTCCGTTGCTGCTTTCGAGTTGCCTTGCGCGCGCTGCACGCGCTCGATCGCCCGGGCGAGACGATCCTGGCTCACTGGCTTGAGCAGGTAATCGATCGCTCCCGCCTCGAAGGCTCGGATGGCGAACTGGTCATAGGCGGTAACCATCACAATCGAAGGCAACCGGCTACCCCGCAGGTTCTGCACGACTTCGAAGCCGGTCATCACCGGCATCTGGAGATCCAAAAGGACCAGGTTCGGGTCATGTTCCCGGATGCGATCGAGGGCTTGGCGACCGTTCTCGGCTTCACCGACAATCATCACCTCCGGGAAAGCCTCCAGCTCTTCCCGGAGGATCTGTCGCGCTACAGGCTCGTCGTCTACGATTAAGGTACGCAGCACTGGAGTGTCCTTGTTCTCGTTTACCGCACAGCCTGTGCGGCGGCTGAGCATTAAGTCACCAGCGAGCAACCGGGGGCGATGTGCGGCCCAGATTCGGGGATGAACGGGAATAGCCGCCTGGGGCCTGTGCACGTGGTCCGTTTACAGTTGATGTGGGACCGCTCACGCTTTATTGCGCCCGCCTGTTTCGGCGGTCTAGGGTGTCGGAGAGACTGACCGTAGACTCGGGGAAAATGACCTACCGAAGTTGTGTTTTGCTGCTCGGATTCGTGTGCGCGATCTCCTCTGCCCGCGCACAAAGCGTCACGTCCTCGATCTCCGGGACCGTTCTTGATGCGAGTGACGCGGCTATTGGCGGAGCATTTGTCGAAGCGACGGATAAGGAGACCGGCGCGACTCAGCGTACCGTGAGCACGGGCGCCGGTGTCTTCCGCCTGACGGCTCTCCGTCCCGGTGCCTACTCCCTGACTGTGACGAAGGAGGGCTTCCGGACGTACAAGATCGAAAACCTTCAGGTGCTGGTGGGCGAGGACCGCAACCGTGTGATACGGCTTGAAGTAGCAGGATCGGCGCAAGAGGTGACGGTCATCGCCGAGGACAGCGAAATCGGGCGCATCGCGGCCAATGCGACCCGCGGCGGAAGCTTCCTTCGATCCGAGGTGAACAACCTGCCAATGGCGGCGGGCGGGGCGGGCCGGAATTACCGCGTGCTGGCCTATCAGATTCCTGGTGTCGGGACGGGCACGTCGGCGCACGCTCCCTTTGCGGTGAATGGTAACCGGCCGATCGCCAGCCTGAACGTCATGGTCGATTCGGCTGAGTTCAACGAGGTCATCGCAGGCAACCTGATGGGGCGCGGCACCACGGAGCAGCCGGTGTCGATGGAGACGGTCGACGCCTTCGAGATTCAGACGAGCAACTTCAAGGCGGAGTTCGGGCGTGCCTCCGGCGCGGTGATCAACCTGGTGACCAAGCGGGGCACGAACGAGTGGCACGGGTCGCTCTCGCACTACCTTCAGAACAGCGCCACCAACGCGCGCAACGCCATGCTGCAGGAGAAACCCCCGCTGCGGAGCAATTTGCCCGGCGTGACGCTCGGAGGGCCGCTCAAGCGCAATAAGCTCTTCTTTTTCGGAGGCTTCGAACTGCTCGTCCGCAACATCTTTCAGCAGTCGAGCACAATCGCGACCCTGACCGAGGAACAGCGTGCCCGGGCCGTTCCGGCGGTGCGCCCGTTGGTGGCCCTTTATCCGGAGCCGAACATCGCGGGAACGAACCTGCACAGCGCCTCGATTGCGGCGCCCGGAGTTACCCGGTATGTAACCGGCAAAGTGGATTACCACCTGACCGACTCGCATCGAATCGGTTTCCGTAACACATTTACCAAGGCGACCGGCATGTTGCGCGAGAGGCTTCCGGCGGGTAACGCCGACGGCGGGAGCGAGTCGCAGTCCTACGTGCTGACGCTCGATTCGAATCTCGGCCCGCGGCTGATCAACCAGGCCCGCGCCAATTACACCTACTGGCGGGCTTTCGTCCGGCCGGATTTCCCGTCGCTGGGCGACCCGGCGGTGAACGGGCAGGTCGGAGTCCTTCGTGTCGTCGGGCTTCCGGTTGTCGGCCAGTTCCGGCCCCCGTCGCTCACACGCCTTCACAACCGCACGGTTTCCGACGACATCACCTTCTTCGTGAACCGGCACATTCTCAAGGGCGGAGTCATCGTCCGGTACCTGATGCCGAACACGATCTCGGACCGCGACTTCAACGGGACGATGATTTTCACATCGATCGACCAGTTTCTGGCGGGCCGGGCGCAAACCTACACGCGGTCGCTGGGCGACTCGCGACTTGATTTGCGCGGTACCGAATTCGGCGCCTACCTGCAGGACGACTGGAAGGCGACGCCGAACCTCACGGTGAACCTCGGGGTTCGCTACGAGTACTACAGCGTCCCAAGCGACCAGCACGGGCGCATCGGCGAACTCTATCGTTCGGACCGGAATAACGTTGCTCCGCGGGTCGGCTTCGCCTATGACTTGTTCGGCAAATCGACCACGATCGTTCGGGGCGGCTACGGTATTTTCTACAGTCCGATCGTCATGGACTTTATCGGGCAGGCCCGTTTCGCGCCGCCGCTCGTCTTCTCCTATTCGAGGGTTTTCCCGACCTTCCCGGACCTGCTCGCCGGCGCCACGCTTCGGAGCAACGTGACGCTGCTCGATCCGGGCATGGTCCAGCCGTACGGACAGAATTGGAACCTGACGATCGACCGCCAGGTCCTCAATCCCAACACGGTTTTGAGCGTCGCCTACGTCGGGTCGAAAGGAACGCACCTGCCGCGGACAAGCCGTCCGAACGGGGGTGAGAACCTGCCGCAGCCGCAGCGGCCCGATCCGACTCTGGGGCAGGTCAACTATTTGGAGACGACCGCTTCATCGGCCTATCACGGATTCCAGTTTTCGGCGCGCAGCGTCACGACCAACAAGCTGACACTTCGGGGCAGCTACACCTACGCGAAGGTGATTGACGACGCTTCCGACACGACGCAGTTCCCGCTCGATCAGCGTAATTTTCGG
This sequence comes from Bryobacteraceae bacterium, assembly GCA_046289265.1. Classification (GTDB taxonomy): domain Bacteria; phylum Acidobacteriota; class Terriglobia; order Bryobacterales; family Bryobacteraceae; genus JBKBWD01. The sequence goes on from JBKBWD010000010.1 coordinate 9,952, forward strand.
CTGGACCGCGGGCTGGCGGACTTCGACCAGCGCCACCTGATTACCTCCTATGCGATCTACAATCTGCCGGCTTTTGGCGGAAACCGAATCCTGGGCGGATGGCAGCTTGCGGGGACGCTCAACATCCGCTCCGGGAGGGTCTTCAGCATTCTGGCCAACTCGAATAATCCGACCGGCACGCTGAATAACCGCATCGACCATGTTCCGGGTTCCATCGTGCGAACCGGCAGCGGCACGCAGCGATTGAGTTTGGCTCCAGGAGTGACGCCGGCGAACCTGATTCCGCCGGCCGGGCAGGTTGGCACGCTCGGCCGGAACTCCGAGCGCGGGCCGCTGTTTTCCGACCTGAATCTCTCGTTGCAGAAGACGTTTCTTATCACCGAGAGCGTGCGGCTTGAGTTCCGAACCGACTGCTTCAACTCGCTAAACCGCGTCAATTACGATCTGCCGGTCAACAACATCGGCAATCCATTGTTCGGGCGGGTTATGACGGCGAATGATCCCAGGCAGTTCCAGTTCATGGCTCGGCTGAGTTTCTGAACGGCTCTGGCGGCGGGCGGGAAACCGCTCGCCGCCCGCCCAAAACTTCTGTTGTAATTCGCGGATCTTCTCAGTTGACCGCCCGCCTGCTTCACAGTAGAATTGGTTCACCTCATGAGTAACGGGAACAGTAACGGATTGGAAACGCAGGCACCTGCGAAGAAAGCGGATGTGACGACGAAGCTCATCGAGAGTTTTAAAGAGCTGATTTCACAAGGCGTGATTCGCGCGGGTTCGAAACTGCCGCCGGAGCGTGAGCTTTCGCAGCGATTCGGGGTGAGTCGCGCATCGCTACGGCAGGCGCTAAAGGTATTGGAGATCATGGGCGTCGTTTCGCAACGTGTGGGCGACGGCACCTACTTGAGCCGGGATGCCTCCACAATTCTGAGCGAACCGGTGCAGTTCATGATTCTAATGGACAGCATCTCCTACCAGGAACTGGTAGAAGCCCGGATGATCGTGGAGCCGGAGTTGGCGGCACGCGCGGCCGAACGGGCCACATCCGCCGATCTGGCTGCGCTCCGCGAAGCGATCGACGGGATGGAGGGAAGCGAGTCCGACCCGGTGCGTCGGGTTGAGCAGGATCTGGCTTTCCATAATGCGCTGTTCCGCGCGGCCGGCAACCGTGTCTGCGATCTGATGTTCGCGGTCATTCATCGAGCGATGCTGAGCAGCTTCATGCGGACCTCGGCCTGCGCGAAGCTGCGCGAGACCATCGCCTATCACAAGGGGATTTACAGCGCCATCCACGCGAGGGACCCGGAGGCGGCGCGGCAGAAGATGATCGACCATCTGGAGAGCACGAAGCGGCTGCTCGAGGAGGCCCAGAAGCTGCCCTCATCTCAGGCGCTGGCGGACCGGATCATGCCGATCGTGCGGGCCGTTCCCCCGCGGGCTTCTTTGCCGGAAACTCCTCAGTAACAGCGTATTACGGCGGGGCGTCGCGGAGCCGTGCGATTGCCGGCCCGATCTCCTGCAGGTCTTCGAGCACGGGGCGGAAAAGGTCGCCTGTGCGCGCGAAGCGCTCCATCGCGTTGCGAATGTGAAACTGCCGGGGATCGAGGTCCGCCGTGACCTCCCGCCATTCGAGCGGTGTGGCAACCGGCGCTCCGGGGTAGGCGCGCAGGACGTAAGGCGCCGCAACCGTCTTGGCTCCGGCGTTCTGCAGGTAATCGAAGTAGACGCGGCCCGTTCTGCGCTTCGCGACGGTTCTGGGCGTCGTGAATAGATCGGGTTCGCGATCGACGGTTATCTGCGCAAGGATCTCCGCGAATGACCGTACCTCCTGGAAGGTGTATCGGGGTTTCAGCGGTACGTAGATGTGCATTCCGTCGCCTCCGGTGGTCTTGGGATAGCCGCGCAGGCCGGCGGCGTCGAGCACTTGCCTGGCATGGAGGGCTGCCTCGACGACGCGGTCGAACGGGCACTCCTGGGCGTCGAGGTCGATCAGTAGAAAATCCGGATAGTCGATGGAGCCGACGCGGCTGAGCCACGGGTTCTGATCGATGCAGGCGAGGTTGGCAAGGAACAGCAGCGTGGGGCGGTCGTCGGCGATGACGTATCGGATCGGCGCGCCGCGATGCTCGGAGAAGATCGGCTCGATTCGCAGCCAGTCGGGATAGTTCTCCGGGATGTTCTTCTGGAAGAAGAACTTCTCGTGGATGCCGTTGGGATAGCGCTTGAGCGAGAGCGGCCGGTCTTTCAAATGCGGGAGGATGAGGTCGGCGACCTGGTCGTAGTAGTTGATGACGTCGCGCTTGGTGTAGCCCTCCTCCGGGTAGAAGACCTTGTCGAGATTGGTGAACTTGAGCGTTTTGCCCTCGATCGTCACGAATTCGTTTCGCGATTGTTTCCCCGGCTCGGGCGGCGGCAGCAGGAGTGGCCGGATCGGCGCAGGCTGCAAGGCGCCGGCTGGTGCGATGGCGGGTTCGCGGATGCAATCGGCCGGATTGACGTCGGGTCGCAGCCCGATAAAGACAGGACCGCGAAGGCGGGCGTCGCGCGTCCACTCGCTGAACCGCACGGTGCAGACGAGTTCGGGTCTCACCCAGGTTACGGGCAGGCCGGCATCGGGTGTGGTGTCGAAGGGGCAGATGCCGGTGACCAGAGAATCCAGCTGCCTGCGCAGGGCGGCGAGGAGGCGCTGGTCAAAACCGGTCCCGACCTTGCCGGCGTAAACCAGGAGCCCGGCTTCATAGTAGCCAAGCAGCAGTGAGCTGAAGTGGCTTCGCTCGCCGCGGGTGAAGCCCGCGATAACGAATTCCTGCTCGTTGACGATTTTAATTTTCAGCCAGTACCTGCTTCGGCGGGACTCGTAGGGGCTGGTAGGATGCTTCGCCACGATGCCTTCGATACCCTGCTCCCGTGCTGCTTCGAGCATGCGCTGCCCATCGACGGCGAAGTGCTCCGAGTAGCGGATCCGCGCGCTCGGCAAAAGAATCTTTCGAAGGACGCGCTTGCGCTCTTCAAGCGGCACGTTCCGGAGATCGAAGCCGTCGAGATAGAGCAGGTCGAAGGGGAAATAGACGACTGGCGTGCTCCGCGCCAGGTGCGCGACGGCGTGTGGGTCGGCCGCGGCGATCCGGGGCTGAATGAGGGAGAAGCTTGCACGGCCCTTCTCATCGAGCACGGCGATTTCGCCGTCCAGAATGGCGGTGCGGGCTTTCACATAGTGAGGGAGTACGCCGAGCTCCGGGTACTGCTGCGTCGCGGGATTGCCGCGCCGTGAATAGAGGCGCATCGATCCGTCTTCGAGATAGCAGAGCGCGCGTATACCGTCCCATTTCACTTCGTAGACCCAGGGGCCGCCGGCAGGGGGCCGCTCCGCCGGAGTCGCCTTCATGGGTTCGATGAAGCCCGGCATCGGGGCGCGCTTCGCGTGCGGGAGTTTTGCGAGTTCAGGCGCGGCGGCAAAGTCGGGCGGACCGGGCTCGATTCCCTCGGCGATCTCCTGCTGGCTTCGTCCTGTCAGGACGCTTCGGGCGTACGCTTCGACGTCCCATCCTGGAACCGCTGCTTCGTCGCGCTTCTTGATCAGAAGCCACTGGTTGCCGCGCCCGTCACGGCGCTTCATCCTGACGAGCGCAAACTCGCCGCGGAGCTTGTCTCCGTACAGCCGGAACTTTAGGTTGCCGCCGCGATACTGTTCGGCCGGATCGGCTTCGCCTATGGGTTCGAATGTGCCGCGGTCCCACAGCATGACGCTGCCGGCGCCGTAGCTGCCCTCCGGGATGACGCCCTCGAAGTCGCGATAATCGAGCGGATGGTCCTCGACGTGGACGGCGAGTGTACGGCGCGCCGGGTCGAGCGTGGGACCTTTCGGCACGGCCCAGGACTTCAGGACTCCTTCTATTTCCAGCCGCAGGTCGTAGTGGAGCCGGGTGGCGTCGTGGCGCTGGACGCAAAAACGGCGCCCTCCTGAGTGTCCGCGCGAGAGGGCTGGGGGCTCGGGGGTCCGGCCAAAGTCCCGCTTCCGGGTGTACTCGTCGAGCGGCAAAGGCGCCTCCGGAGCGATTGCGCACACCTGTACGCTTCGCTGCTATCTGCTTGCTTGCAGGTTGATTGCCACGTCACTTTTGCTGTCACAACTCGCGCTGGCAGGTGTCAAACCAATGTTGCGGGTAAGTACCCGGCCAGAGTTGCCCGCACAGGATGGGTTCGTGCTCAAATGGCTCAACTCTTTTCACGGGGCGCAAACACATTCTCACGGTTGAGCATCATTGGCGTCCTCCTTCTGATCGTGGCGATCGCGTGGGTGGGGACTGCCATTGACCGGTCCCATTACATGACGGGCGTCGGAATCCCCCGGGAGCAGCCCGTGCAGTTCAGCCACGAGCATCATGTGAAGGGGCTCGGCATTCAATGTCTCTACTGCCACAGCTCCGTTGAGGTTTCCAGCTTTGCCGGGCTGCCGCCGACGGAGACCTGTATGTCGTGCCATTCACAGATCTGGGCAGACAGTCCTTATCTTGAGCCCGTGCGCGCGAGTCTTCGTGACTACACGCCCCTGGTCTGGACGCGTGTGACGGATCTGCCGGGATTCGTCTATTTCAACCACAGCATTCATGTGACCAAGGGCATCGGCTGCGAGACCTGTCATGGACGCGTGGACAACATGCCGCTGATGTGGAAGGCGCACAGCATGACAATGGCCTGGTGTTTGAACTGCCATCGGGACCCGGCACTGTATGTTCGCCCGCGTGAGGAAGTGTACACCATGGGTTACCGCCCCGCGGAGGATCAAAGCGAATTAGGCGGGCGCCTGGTGCGGGAATACCGGATTCGAAGCCTGTTGGATTGCTACACCTGTCATCGATGATGCCGAACGAACCGAAGACAAGCTCGCTCGACCTTACGGCCCTCCGGAAACGGTTGGACGGCACACGCGGAAAGCAGTACTGGCGGAGCCTCGAGGAGGTCGCGGGCACCGACGAGTTCCGCCGCTTCATCGAGGACGAGTTTCCAGGACGTTGCGAGGAGTGGCTGAACCCGGTCCGGCGGCGCGATCTTCTGCGATTCATGGCGGCTTCCTTCGGATTGGCCGGGTTGTCCGGATGCACACGCATGCCGACCGACTACATCGTGCCGTATGTCCGGCAGCCGGAGGAGCTGGTGCTGGGCCGTCCGATCTATTACGCGACGGCGATGCCTCTGGACGGCTACGGAACCGGAATCATTGTCGAAAGCCACGAAGGACGTCCGACGAAGGTGGAAGGGAATCCGGATCATCCGGCGAGCCTTGGCGCGACCGACGCCTTCGCGCAGGCTTCCGTCCTGACGCTCTACGATCCGGACCGCTCGCAGGCGGTGCTGCACGTCGGGCGCGTGGTTTCCTGGCCGCGTTTCGTGGCGGCGATGGCGCAACTCAGGGAACAGCAAACGCTGCGGCGGGGCGCCGGGCTGCGCATTCTGACCGGGAGGACCACGTCGCCGACCATGGAGGCGCTGATGCGCCAGGTGCTCGGCCAGTTCCCCCTGGCTCGTTGGCATCGCTACGACGCCGCCGTCGGGGACGGCGCTGTTCAGGGTGCGCGCGCCGCCTTTGGCCGCCCGGTGAACACGATCTACGCCCTGGCGAACGTCGAGGTCATCCTGTCGCTGGATTCCGACTTCCTGCACACCGGGCCCGGCGCCCTGCGCTACTCACGCGAATGGGCGGACCGGCGCCGGGTGACGGGCGGCGACCTGACGATGAATCGCATGTATGCAGTGGAGTCGACGCTTTCGGTGACCGGAGGAGCCGCCGATCACCGGCTGCCGTTGCGCAGCGGCCTGATCGAGGCCTTTGCGCGCAACCTGGCGCGCAGACTCGGGGTGGCGCCCGATGCTCCCGCGCTGAACGCAGGCTCGCCAGAAGCGCACTGGATCGAGCCGCTGGCCCGCGATCTCGAAGCGCATCGCGGGCGGTCGCTCGTAGTGGCGGGCGAGTACCAGCCAGCGGCGATTCACGCCTTGGCGCATGGGATGAACCAAGCCCTCGGCAACATCGGCCGGACCGTTTTCTACACCGATCCGGTCGAGGTCGATCCGGTCGAGCATGGAGAGTCCCTGCTGGAACTTGTCAACGCCATGCGCGACGGGCAAGTGGAGGCGCTGTTGATCGCCGGATGCAATCCGGTCTATGACGCTCCCGCCGATCTGGATTTCGCCGGACAAATGGGCCGGGTGCCCCTTCGCGTGCACCTGGGCCTGTATCGGGATGAGACGGCCTTCCTGTGTCACTGGCATGTGCCGGAATCGCATTTCCTTGAATCGTGGGGCGACATACGTGCCTACGACGGAACGGTCTCGCTCATTCAGCCGTTGATTGAGCCACTCTACCAGTCCCGGAGCATTTACGAGTTTATGGCGACGCTGACGGACAACCCGATGCGCCGCGGCTATGAAATCGTTCGGGAGCACTGGCGCGAGGAGCGTCCCGGCGATGACTTCGAGGAGTTCTGGAAGCGGTCGCTGCACGACGGTTTCGTGCGCGGCACGGCGCAGCCTCCCCTGACCCTCACGCCGGACGCGGGCGGCATCGGCGCCATCCCGCTGGAGGCGCCAGCGCTGCCCGGCATCGAGATCTCCTTCCGGCCGGATCCCACGATCTGGGACGGGCGTTTCGCCAACAACGGCTGGCTGCAGGAGCTGCCGAAGCCGCTGACGAAGCTGACGTGGGACAACGCCGCGGTGGTAGGGCCGGCGCTGGCCGAGCGGTTGGGTTTGCGAAGCCAGGATGTGGTCGAGCTGCGCTACCTGGGGCGAAACGTGCAGGCCCCGGTGTGGGTCCTGCCCGGGCAGGCCGACGATGCCGTGACGGTCTATCTCGGATACGGCCGGACCCGCGCGGGACGCATCGGCGAAAGGATCGGTTTCGATGCCTACGCCTTGCGGACCTCGACCCGGCCCTGGGGTGGGCCGGGCCTGGAGGTTGCCAAAACCGGGCGGCGGTATCAACTGGCGACTACGCAGATGCATCATGCCATGGAGGGCCGGCCGATCGTGAAGACGGGGACACTCACCGAATTTCGCGAGCATCCGGATTTCGCCCACGATGAGCATCATATCTTCACACTACTTCCCGACTGGCCGTACCCGGGTTACAAGTGGGGCATGGCGATCGACCAGACGATCTGCACGGGTTGCAGCGCCTGCGTCGTCGCCTGCCAGGCGGAGAATAACATTCCGGTGGTCGGCAAGCGCGAGGTGGCGCGCGGCCGTGAGATGCACTGGCTGCGGATCGATCGCTACTTCAGCGGACCGGCCGACAATCCGGAGGTGCTGTGCCAGCCGATGCTGTGCGTGCACTGCGAGACGGCGCCCTGCGAACTGGTGTGTCCGGTTGCGGCCACGGTCCACAGCGCCGATGGCTTGAATCAGATGATCTATAACCGGTGCGTGGGCACCCGATACTGCTCGAATAACTGTCCTTACAAAGTCCGGCGGTTCAACTTTTACCTCTATTCGGACTGGAAGACGCCGAGCCTGCGTGCGATGCGGAATCCGGACGTGACGGTTCGAAGCCGCGGGGTGATGGAGAAGTGCAGCTACTGCATCCAGCGTATCTCGCGCGCACGGATCGACGCGGAGCGCGAGGGGCGCAGGATCCGCGACGGCGAGGTCGTGACAGCGTGCCAGGCGGCGTGCCCGACACGCGCTATTGTCTTCGGCGACATCAACGACCCTGAGAGCCAGGTAGGGCTGTTGAAGAGGAATTCGCTCAACTACGGGGTTCTTTCCGAGTTAGGAACACGGCCGCGCACGACCTATCTTGCGCGGTTGACGAATCCGAATCCTGAACTTTTGCCAGGCGGGGGAGCATGAGCGACGGCCATCGCACACCGGTTCTCGACCCGGGACCGCCCGTGGTGGCGCCGGGGCTGACGTACGAGACGATCGGGGACCAAATCAACCAGATCGTGCTCTCCGGCCGCGCTCCGCGTGTATGGTGGCTGGCCTTTACTTCGGCTCTGGTGCTACTGGTCATCTTCTCGGCGGCGGTGTTTTACCTGATCTATGTCGGAACAGGAATCTGGGGCATCAACGTTCCGGTCGCCTGGGGATTCGCCATCATCAACTTCGTCTGGTGGATCGGAATCGGGCATGCGGGCACGTTGATTTCGGCGATTCTTCTGTTGGTGCGGCAGCAGTGGCGGACTTCGATTAACCGCTTCGCGGAGGCGATGACGCTGTTCGCGGTGGCGTGTGCAGGACTCTACCCGATTCTGCACCTCGGCAGGCCATGGCTGGCGTACTGGCTGTTGCCGTATCCAAACACGATGGATTTGTGGCCGCAGCCGCGCAGCGCGCTGGTGTGGGACGTCTTCGCCGTCACGACTTACGGCACGGTCTCGCTCCTGTTTTGGTACGTGGGATTGATTCCGGACCTTGGGAGCCTTCGCGACCGCGCCGTCTCGCCGGCCGCGCGGAAGACGTTCGGGGTTCTGGCGCTCGGCTGGCGCGGATCGGCGCGGCACTGGGCGCGCTATGAAATGACGTACCTGCTGCTGGCCGGGTTGGCTACGCCGCTAGTGATCTCCGTGCACAGCGTGGTCAGCTTCGACTTTGCGACCTCGATCATTCCGGGATGGCACACGACGATATTCCCGCCTTACTTCGTCGCGGGAGCGATTTACTCGGGGTTCGCGATGGTGCTTACGCTGGTGATTCCGATCCGCAGCGTCTATCACCTGGAATCGTTCATCACGCTGCGTCACCTCGACAATATGGCGAAGGTGATGCTGGCGACCGGATGGATTGTCGCTTATGGCTACGCGATCGAGGGATTCGTCGGATGGTACAGCGGTGTCGAATACGAACGCTACATGTTGCTGAACCGGATGACGGGGCCGTATGCGCCGTTGTATTACGGACTGCTGATCACCAACGTTCTGATTCCGCAGGTCCTGTGGTCCGGCAGGGTTCGGCGGAACACTTATCTGCTGTTCGGACTGTCCCTGATTATCAACACCGGAATGTGGCTGGAGCGGTTCATCATCGTGGTGACAAGCCTTCACCGCGACTTTCTGCCGTCGTCCTGGGGCATGTACTATCCGACGGTCTGGGATTGGATGACTTACTTCGGGACGCTCGGTCTGTTCTTCTCGCTCATGTTTCTGTTTGTGCGCATATTACCGATGATTTCGGCATTTGAGATGAAGGAACTGGTTCATCGCACAAGCGCGGGAGCGCAGCACTAATGCGCGAACAGAGGTTGAAACCGCCGCTGCATGGGCTGCTGGCCGAGTTTGAGACGCCGGAGCAATTGCTGCACGCCGCCCGGCGCGCTTACGAGGCGGGGTATCGCCGGATGGATGCGTACACGCCGTTCCCGGTACACGGGCTGTCGGAGACGCTCGGGCATGGCCGGACCTGGATGCCGCAAATCGTTCTGATCGCCGGACTCACGGGGGCGGCCGCCGGATTCGGACTGCAGTACTTCATGACCGTGCTCGCCTACGCGCATAATGTCGGAGGCCGGCCCCTGTTCAGTTGGCCTGCCTATATCCCGATTACGTTCGAGATGACGATTCTGCTGGCCGCGCTTTCCGGCGTGATCGGGATGCTCGCGCTGAACGGTTTGCCGCAGCCGTATCACCCGGTGTTCAATGAGCCGGAGTTTCTTCGGGCATCGCACGACCGGTTCTTTCTCGCCATCGAAGCAAGCGACGAAGAGTTCGACCTGGACCGGACCCGGGACTTTCTCCGCGAGTTGGATCCGCTGGAGGTCTTTGAGGTCGATGAGTAGCGGGATGGCCAGGGTCGCGCTGCTTCCGGCACTGCTTTCCGCGGTGCTGGCGAGCTGCCGCCTGGACATGCATGAACAGCCGAGCTACCGGCCGCTGGAGCGGAGCGCGTTCTTTGCCGACGGGAGTTCCGCGCGTCCCCTGCCTATGGGAGCGGTTTCGCGGGCGCCGCTGCCTGCAATCGACGAACTGCTCTACACGGGCCGGGTTGACGGTGAGGAGGCAACGGTGTTTCCGTTTCCGGTGACCAGGGAGGTGCTCGACCGCGGCCAGGAGCGCTACAACGTCTTCTGCGCGCCGTGTCACGGCTTCACGGGGGACGGCAACGGGATGATCGTGCAGCGGGGATTTTCGCCGCCGCCGAGCTTTCACACCGACAGGCTGCGGGAGGAGCCGGTAGGACATTACTTCGACATCATCACCCACGGCTTCGGGGCGATGTATCCGTATGCGCAGCGCGTGCCTCCCCGCGACCGGTGGGCCATCATCGCCTATATTCGCGCGCTCCAGTTGAGCCAGCGGGCCACAGCCGCGGATCTTCCGGAAGAAGAGCGAAGGAGGTTGGAAGCGCCACAGCCATGAGCATTTTCGATCCGGCGAGATTTGACGTGCGACGCACGCAGTGGGGCGCCCTGATTATCGGCGTTCTGGCTCTGCTGGTGTCGGCAATCGGCGCATTCATCAGCCCGGTGGAGTTTCTGCGCTCCTACCTGGTGGCTTATGTCTTTTGGATTGGTATTGCGCTGGGTTCGATCTCGATTGTCCTGCTGCATCACCTGGTGGGCGGACTGTGGGGATTCGTGATCCGCCGGGTTTTGGAGTCCGGTACGCGGACTCTGCCATTGATGGCCATTCTTGCGCTGCCGATCCTGATCGGGCTGCCGTACCTCTACATCTGGGCGCACGAGGAGGAGGTGGCGCACAGCCCGCTGCTGCAGGAGAAAGCGGGCTATCTGAACGTTCCGTTCTTTGTGGTCCGCATGGTGTTGTATTTCGCGATATGGCTGGTCCTGGTTTTCATTCTGAACCGATGGTCCTCACGGCAGGATGAGACCGCGGACCCTGTTTACGTATACCGCTTCCGGGCTTTGAGCGGACCGGCGCTGATCGTGCACGGCTTCGTCGTGACTTTCGCGTTTATCGATCTGGTAATGTCGATCCAGCCGGAATGGTTCAGCACGATCTTCGGGATTATCTTCCTGGTGGGGCAGGTGCTTTCGACGCTGGCGTTCTCCATCGCGATGCTCATGCTGCTGTCGGCGCGGGACCCTCTGGCCCCCGTACTGCGGCCGGCGCACTTTCATGACCTCGGCAACCTGATGCTGGCCTTCGTGATTCTGTGGGCCTACGCGGCCGTGTCGCAGTTCATCATCATCTGGTCGGGGAACCTGCCGGAAGAAGTCACCTGGTATCTGGATCGTTCGACGCCCGGATGGATCGGCGTTACGGTCTTTCTCGCAATCTTTCATTTTGCGGTGCCGTTCTTCATTCTGCTGACCCGATACGTCAAGCGGAGGGGCGAGCTGCTGGCGGCTCTGGCCGGAGCGATGATTCTGATCCGCATCGTCGACATTCACTGGTTGATCAAGCCGTCGTTTCCGGCAGCGTTTCACTGGATGGACCTGTTGATTCCGATCGGAATCGGCGGTATCTGGTTGGCCGTGTTCCTGTGGCAGTTATCGGCGCGGCCGCTGCTGCCGCTCCACGACGCGAGATTCGAGGGACGAGTGTAGCGATGCCGGAGAGGGATGAAACGACCGGACAGGCGCCGGAGAAGTACGAGCGCACCGACGCCAACCTGCGTGCGATCCTCTGGTTTGCCGGCGCGCTGGTGGGATCGGTGGTGGTGATCCAGTACCTGCTGTTCGGATTCTACGTCCTATTGGACCGGGCGACACCGGAGCCGGTCCTTTCGCCGCTCGCGCCACCGCGGGAACTGCCGCCCCAGCCGCGGCTGCAGGTCTCTCCGGCGCTCGACATGGAGACGTACCGGCAGCAGGAGGAGGCGATTCTGGAGGGCTACTCGTTGGCGCCGCACGAGATGGACCGCTATCGCATTCCGATCGAGCGGGCGAAGGACCTGCTACTCGAGCGCGGTCTGCCGGTTCGTGAACAGGCGCCTCCGCGGGGCAAAACGAATCAGGGAGGGAAACGTGCGCCGCCTCGTCCGTAATGCTTTGCTGATATGCATTCCGGGGCTGCTCGGGGCGCAGGCTCTGCCTCCCGGACTCGAGGGGGTCGGGATTGAGCAGAGGCTCAATCACCGGCTGCCGCTCGATTCGGAGTTTGTGGACGAGTCAGGCCGGCGCGCACCGCTTGGCGCGATGCTGGGCCAGAGGCCGGCCGTGCTCGCGCTGGTGTATTACGAGTGTCCGATGCTGTGCAACCTGGTGCTCAACGGCGTGCTGCGGGCGGCTCGCGCGATGTCATTTACTGCCGGAAAAGAGTACGACATTATCGCCGTAAGTTTCGATCCGCGTGAGACGCCGGCGCTGGCGCGCCGGAAGCACGGTACTTACACGGACCGGTACGGCCGTCCAGAAGGCGCGGGTGGATGGCGATTTCTGACCGGGGACGAAGAGGCGATCGCGCGGCTGACCGATGCGGTTGGTTTTCGATTTCGCTATGACCCGGTGAAAGACGATTTTGCGCACGCGAGCGGCATCGTCGTTGTGACGCCGGAGGGCAGGGTGTCGCGCTATCTGTTCGGTGTTGAGTACTCGGCCCGCGACCTGCGGTTGGCGCTGGTGGAGGCCTCGCGCGAGGCGATCGGGAACCCGGTGGACCAGTTCCTGCTGTTCTGCTTCCATTACGATCCGGCGATGGGCAAGTACAGCCTGGCGATCCGGAATGTCCTCCAGGTCCTGGGGGTGGCGACGGTCCTGGGGCTTGTGGCGCTGCTGGCGGTGCTGCTGCGGCGGGAGCGGAGGCTGGCCGGGCTGCTGTTCGCCGACGGACGGGATAGGAGAAGTCGGTGACCGCACTCATTCATCTACAGCGCTTCATTCCGCTCTTTCCGGAGTCGGCGTCAACTTCCGCCCGGGCCGTCGACAACCTCTACTTCTTTCTGGTCGCGATTACGGTGTTTTTCTCGACCGTGATTTTCGTCGGCGTGACCGCCTTCGCGATCCGGTATCGCCGGCGCGATCCGCGTTATATCCCACATCCGGTCGTCGGCGGCATGCTGTTGGAAGCGACCTGGACAATCATCCCGTTTCTGATCGCGATGGTGATTTTCGCCTGGGGAGCGCAGGTCTACTTCAGCTTGACGAAACCTCCGCGGGCGGCGACCGAAGTCTACGTTGTCGGGAAGCAGTGGATGTGGAAGATCCAGCATCCGGACGGGCAGCGGGAGATCAACGAGTTGCACGTCCCGGTTGGTGAGCCGGTACGCCTGACGATGACGACCCAGGACGTGATCCACAGCTTTTATATTCCGGCGTTCCGCGTGAAGCGCGATGTCATTCCCGGAATGTACACAAACCTGTGGTTCGAGGCGACCAAGCCCGGTGTCTATCACCTGTTCTGCGCCGAATACTGCGGCAATCAACACTCGGGCATGATCGGCAAGGTCCACGTGCTGGAGCGGCCGGAGTATGAAAGATGGCTGGCGGGCGCACTGACGGGACGCAGCATGGCGGAGCAGGGACAGCGGCTGTTTATGCAGCTCGGCTGCGCGACGTGCCATAGGGACGACGTCCAGGGGCGGTGCCCGATGCTGCGCGGCGTGTTCGGGAGCACGCGGCTGCTGACGACAGGAGAGCGGGTCCTGGCTGATGAGCAGTACATCCGCGAGTCGATTCTGAATCCGCGCGCGAAGGTCGTCGCCGGGTTTGAGCCGGTGATGCCGACGTTTGAAGGGCAGGTCAGCGAAGAGGGCCTGCTCGCGTTGATCGCTTATATCAAGTCGCTCTCGCCGGAGGCGGATGGCGCAGCGGGAGAGGGACGAGGAGCGGCGCGATGAACATCCCTCCACTCTCGCCTCGGACGGCGCCGAAGCTGAACTATCTCAGCATCGATACGTCGATCCGCTCGTGGCTCCTCACGCTGGACCATAAGCGGATCGGCATTTTATTTTTGGTCTCGATCTCCTTCTTCTTCCTGGTCGGAGGTGCCTACGCAGTCCTGATTCGACTGGAGCTGCTGACGCCGCCAGGCGACCTCGTCGTGCCTGAGCAGTACAACCGGCTGTTCACCCAACACGGCGTGATTATGATCTTCTTCTTTCTCATCCCGTCGATCCCGGCGACACTCGGCAATTTCATGCTGCCATTGATGATCGGCGCGAGGGATCTCGCCTTTCCGCGGCTGAACCTTATGAGCTGGTACTTATTCATGATCGGGGCGCTGATCGCAATCGGCGCGGTGATCTCCGGCGGCATCGACACGGGATGGACGTTCTATACGCCTTACAGCAGCACGTACTCGAATTCGCTGGTGATGGCGGCCGCAGTCGCCGTGTTCATTACGGGATTCTCCTCGATTCTGACAGGGCTGAACTTCATCGTGACAATCCACACGATGCGGGCTCCCGGGATGCGCTGGGGAACGCTGCCGCTGTTCATCTGGTCGCTTTATGCGACCAGCCTGATCCAGGTTCTGGGGACACCGGTGCTGGCGATCGCGATCACGCTCGTGGCCGTTGAGCGGGCCTTTCAGGTCGGCATCTTCGACCCCGCGCTCGGCGGAGATCCTGTCCTGTTCCAACACCTGTTCTGGTTCTACTCGCATCCGGCGGTCTACATTATGATCCTGCCGGGAATGGGAGTTGTCAGCGAGTTGGTCAGCACGTTTTCGCGCAAGCGGGTGTTCGGTTACGCCTTCATTGCGGGTTCGAGCATCGCGATCGCGGTCTTTGGGTTTTTGGTCTGGGGGCATCACATGTTCACGACCAGCCAGTCGATGTACGCCGGGCTGGTCTTCTCTTTCCTGAGCTTCGCCGTCGCGATTCCCTCCGCCATCAAAGTGTTCAACTGGACGGCGACACTGTACAAAGGCTCGATCTCCTATGACACTCCGATGCTCTATGCATTCGGTTTTATCGGGCTCTTCACGATCGGCGGGCTGACCGGTTTGTTTCTGGCCGCCATGGGGCTGGACATCCACGTGCACGATACATACTTTGTCGTGGCACATTTCCACTACATCATGGTGGGCGGCATGGTGATGGCGTACCTCGGCGGGATCCACTACTGGTGGCCGAAGATGTCGGGCAGGCTGTACCCGGAGGGGTGGGCGAAATTCGCGGCGCTGGTAGTCTTCGCCGGATTCAACCTGACCTTCTTCCCGCAGTTCCTGCTTGGATACCTCGGGATGCCGCGGCGCTATCATGCGTATCCGGAAGAGTTCCAAGTCTTAAACGTCCTGTCGACGGCGGGTGCATCGATTCTTGGGATAGGCTTTCTGATTCCGGTGATTTATCTGTTGTGGTCGCTAAAGGGGGGGGGATTGGCCGGGCCGAACCCTTGGAAGGCGCGCGGACTGGAGTGGCTGACGAGTTCGCCGCCGCCGACGGAAAACTTCGCCAGGACCCCGCACGTGACACATGCCACGCACCACTTTACGGAGGAGGAGCCCGAAATTGTCGGAGAGTAGTTCGGCGCTGGCCCATCAGTTCGACGACTTGGAGCAACAGTTCCGGGCGGACTCGCTTGGCATGTGGCTGTTCCTGGCGACCGAGATTATGTTCTTCGGCGGGCTCTTCGCGGGCTACACGGTGTACCGGTCGATGTATCCGGATGCATTTGCGGAAGCGAGCCGCCACCTGGACGCGCTATTGGGAGGAATCAATACGGCGGTGCTCATCGGCAGCAGCCTGATGATGGCGCTGGCGGTGCACTCGGCCCAGGTCGGCAACAAGAAGCTGCTGATCCGATTTCTACTGCTGACGATTCTTCTTGGCTCCGTGTTCATCGCGATCAAGTTCTATGAATATCATCACAAGTTTGAAGAGGGGCTGATTCCCGGTCTCAACTTTACCTATGCCGGGCCGGACTGGCGGCAGGTGGAGCTGCTGTTCGTGTTTTACTTCATCATGACGGGCATGCACGCGCTCCACATGGTGATCGGCGTGGGTTTGCTGACTTATCTGGTGATCCAGGCGCGGCGGGACGTGTTTAGTCCTGAGTACTACATGCCCGTCGATCTGATTGGACTGTACTGGCACTTTGTCGACATCGTCTGGATCTTTCTTTTCCCGCTTCTGTATCTTATGGGGTTGCACGAATAATGCCGCATATTACTCCGCGCAAGACGTATTACAAGGTGTTCGCGGCGCTGCTGGTGCTGACCGTGATTACGATCGCGATCGCGCTTGTGGATTTAGGGCCGTTGAACGTCTACGTCGCCCTGACGATCGCGTTCGGCAAGACGATGCTGGTGGTGCTGTTTTTCATGCACGTGATTTACAGTCCGAATCTGGTCAAGGTCTTCGTCGCGGGCGGGCTGCTTTGGCTGATCATTCTTATCGCATTGACATTGAATGATTATCTGACGCGGGGCTGGCTTCCTGTGGATGGGGCTTGGTAGGGGAAGCCCGGCCGGAGCCGGGCCTCCCTGCGGATCCCGCTAAGCGCGGAGAATCAGGGGAATACCAGGGTTTCGTGCTGATCGGCGTGTTCCGGTTCCATGCTCTCGGCCAGAGCCAGACTTACCACCTCCACCCGCTGCTGCTCGCGCAGCGCCTGGAGCAGAATCTGGCGGCTATTGCTGAACCGCACAGCGTCGCGATAGCTATTGGCGTTCGCGCTGATCTGGACGAAGGTGACCTCTTCGGACTCGCCGACCTCGAGCTCGCGCTGGAGGTCCTGTGGAATATCCTTCAGGATGAGTCGGGCGCCTGGGGGGATGCAGACAGCGCAGACGGGCTCGCGGGCGGCCTTCTGCGCTTCGAACCAGGCCTTGATTGCGGACCAGGACCACCAGCGGCGCGGCGTGGACTCGTCGGCCTGGATCACAGGCTGCAGATCCTTCGGCGAGGCCAGGCCCATCGACCCCGTCGGGAATCTGTAAGCAACCAATTCTTCGCCTTCCACTGCAAGCCGGTTCGGGTTCGTATGCAGTGAATAATCACACATGGCATTTACCTCCTCGAAACTTCAGTTTGGCTACGCGCGCCTCCTTGCTCTAGGACGCCGCCAGTCAATAATTGGTGACTCAATTTCACGTCCGCGGAGCGAGAAGGAAGACGCCTCCCACGGGTGGGGAGGCGTCCCTGTAAAGTGCAGGATTCGCTAGACTTAGAAGATGATGCGCAGCGTCACCTGCATAAGGCGTGGATTCGCGGACAGGAACTGGACGTCGTCGCCGAAGCCGGGGCTCGCGGCGCCGAACAGGCCAGGGACACGGCTTGGCGACCGGAAGTCGATGTTGTTGATCGGCCCGCCTGTGAAGTTGGACGTGTTGGTCAGGTTGTAGGCGTCGCCGCGGATCTCAAAGCCGAACCGGTCGGCCACGTTGAACCGCTTGAGGGCGGTGAGGGCGACCTGGCTGGTCCGCTGAAGGGCGAAGGCGTTGCGTCCGAATGGGGCGAACATACCGAGACCGCCACCGATAATCTGGGCGCCCGGGTTGATCGCCTGGTAGGCGACGATGTCGCCGGCCGTGTTGAACAGCGGATTCACGCCGGTTGCGACTCCACCGATGCCCTCAGGATTGAAGATCGTGCCGGTGCCTTCGGCGAAGCCGCCCAGTCCGAAGCCGGGTAGGGCGCCGATGGCAGGAAGGAACTGAGGCGATTCATAGATGTAGGAACCGCCGATCGTGAAGTCGGCGAACAGGCGAGTGAGGAAGCCGACGTTCGGGATCAGCGGCGCCAGGTCGAAGAGCCCCGTGACGTTGACACGGTGTCTGCGGTCGAACAGCGACGTGTTGCGCTGCCGGCCGAAGACGGTGTCGAACTGCGTGCCGGTGCTGTCGTCGATCAGGTGGCTCCAGGTCCAGTTGGCGAGCATTTGGAAGCCGCCGACGAAGCGCTGGTTCGCCACGAGAGCGAGACCGTGGTAGATGGAGTTACCATCGAAATTGAAGGTGTTGATCGGCGAAGTGAATCCGGCCGCCTGAATCGGGCTGGCAGCGATGTTGCCCTGCAATGTGCCGAGCGTGAGTGGGAGCGTGTCGAGGAAGGCCTGGCCCGGATTCGTCAGGAACATCGGCAGGCTCTGGGCGGCAGTGACCGGAGTTGCCCCGACTTGGCCGAGGACAGGCTGGCGGACGCCGCGGCTGCCGAGGTATCTAGCCTCGCCAGTGAAGCCGCGCCAGAAGGTGTGCTGCAGGCTGGCGTTCCAGAGCATGGCATAGGGCAGCCTGGGGTTCTGCGGAATAAAGGTGCTGAATCCCGCGCGCTGCTGCTCCGGGGTTAAGCCGGGGCCGGGGATCACGGTCGGGGCGAGGCCGCCGCCGGCAAGGAAGCCCGGGGTCGGCGTCACGAGATCGCCCACTGCCAGCGTCGATTGGTTCGGGAACCACGGCTGCACGAGAAGCTGCTGGTAGAGCGTGTCGTACATGAGGCCGAAACCGCCGCGGAACACGGTTTGGCGGCGCGCGAACGGCGACCAGGCAAAGCCGGCCTGGGTGCCGACCGCGTTGCGCTGCGCCTGGGGACTACCAATATCGAGAACTCCCGGCACGCCGATACCTACGAACTGATCCTGTTGCTGCCAGCCCTGCGGAACCGTAGCGAACTGGTAACGGAAGCCGAGATCGATCAGCAGGTTGGGAAGCACCCGCCAGGTGTCCTGTGCGTAGGCGGTGATGAGGTATTGGTTGATCGGGATGTAGTTGGCTCCGAATCGCTGCTGCGACACGATGTCCGGAGAAAGGTCGAACGCGAAGCGCTCGAGGCTCGAATAGCCGTAGTTGCCGAGGAACTCCGGGAAGCCCTGCTGCCACCCGATGTACCGGCGGCCATCGAACCCGACACGGAAGTCATGCGCTCCGGCGCGGAACCCGAATGCGTCAGCGATGTAGTAGGTGTTGTTTCTCGATCGCTCCGGCCAGGGCCACTGTTGGCCGGTTGCGAAATTGGTCTCGAGAATGTTCAGATTTGGAACGCCGGCGAGGCCGGGAAACAGGCCAGTGCCGGGGATATTCTGCAGTCCGGGGTTGAGGCCCCACGGGCTGTTAAAGACATTCGAGTTCAGCCGATTGTAGCCGAACCGGAGTTCGTTGGTTGCGGTCGCGCCGAAGGTGCGGTAATAGGAGATGTTGGCGAGTAGCGTTGTGAAATCCGGGGACGGGAAGTTCTGGGTGGTGCCGCCGAGGCGGGTGCCCCCGGAGATCACGTTCTGAACGTACCGGCCGCGCAACTGGTCCCGGAACGTCGGGTTCCAATCCACCGCGCCGGTGGCCATGTACTTGTTCTGGAACGCAGGCACGCCAGTGTCGGCGAAACCGAGTGGGATCCCAACTCCCCCGACGAACGCGGTTTGCCCAGTGGCTGCTCCGGTCGGAATGCCTTCGAGAATCGAGAGCGTGGTTGGGGAAACCCCAGGTATGCCGGCGAGCAGGGCCAGTCCTTCGGCGGTCGGAACCTGCGGAAGCCCGGGCTGATAGGAGGTCACGCCCAGAGGGATGTACTCGAAGTTTCCGAAGAAGAACAGGCTGTTGGGGATGATCGGAAAGCCGGCTGCGCCGCCGAGGCGGTTCTGGTCGTAGCGTGGCAGCGAGTCGAATCCGGAGGCCGCCAATTGCGGCTCTCTGGCATTCATCATCCGGTTCTGGAAGTAGTTGTAAAGCTGGCCGTGGAACTGGTTCGTGCCCGAGCGGATGATGTTCGCGAACTGACCGCCGGTTGACTGGCCGGTCACGGGGCGAGGCTGGTTCTGCAGAAGAACGAAATCGTTGGTGGCCTCGTTGGAGACATAGTTGAGCGGTCCGGGAAAGGCTACGTTGTTGTTGGCAACACCGTCCACGTGAAAGTTGTTGTTGATTGGGCGGATACCGCTCACCGCCGGGCCGCGCGCCTCGCCGATGCCGCCGGTGGTGATGCCTTCGCTGAGCAGCGAGAGGTTCAGCGCGCCGTAGGCGCTTCCGTTCTGATCGACCTGGTTCGACTGGGGCAGGTATTGCACCGGCCGAGTCGTGAAGTAAGTCTGGATGTTGGCAGTCGTCTCCTCCACCGGTGGTTCTTCCACTGCGGTAATGGCGTCGGTCACAGGGCCGACTGCGATTGTGACGTTCATCGTGTGGAGCTGATTCATCCCCACACTGAACTCCGGTGAGGGCGCCGCGGCCATTTGCGCGTGCTGCGTGACGACGCGATAACGGCCCGCGGGAACATTGTCGAAGCGATAGCGTCCGGTCTGGTCGGTCATCATGACCATTCGTGCACCGGTCGCAACGTTCTCCAGTTCTATGCGCACGTTCGGCATCGGGGCGCCCGCGGCGTCCCGCACCGTGCCCTGGACCGCACCGGTCGTCGCCTGTCCGTACAGGCGTGCGTGCAGTCCCAGGAAAAGAAGCGTGCACAGCGTGAACGAAATTATTTGTCTCATCGTTCGCACATACTCCTCGCCCCTGCACTGTGCACGTCGCAAGCCAAGCTGCCTCTTGTTGAAAGTACAGGACTTTCTCAAAATGTTACTTCCAACAATAACATCCTGAGTAGATCGTGTTATTAGATACGGAAGGTAAGTAGAAGCTTGGAGCGATTTGTATGCGCTTGGAGGTATGAACGCTATGGCGTTCAGGAGAGTTCCGTATGGTCCGGACCGGTGAGGGCGGGCTCCTCAACGTCCCAAATCTCTCCAAGCACGCGCCGGAAGTTTCCTCCGAGCATCAATTCGATGTCGCGGTCGCCGTAGCCGCGCTGAATGAGGCCCTCCGCGATGTCGTAGACCCGGCGGTCGGGCCGGAGTCCGCGGACATCGAACTGGGTCCGGACCTTATTGGTCTTCGGGTCGACGTCGGCATCCATGTCGGTTCCAAGGCCAACGTGCTCGACGCCAACCAGTTTGACCACATGGTCGAAGTGGTCGAGCAGATGATGAATGGTGACCGGCTGCTGCTCGCGGATAAAGTTGCGGATTGCGGTAATGCCCATGACACTGCCGTCGGCCGCCATCCTTTTAATTACCTCGTCGGACTTACAGCGCGGATGCTTCGGGACCAGCGCTTTACAATTGGAGTGCGTGATGATGACAGGTTTGTTTGAAACAGAGAACGCATCGAGCGTCGTGCGCTCTCCCGTGTGTGAAACGTCGATCGCCATGCCGAAGCGGTTCATCGCCTGGACGACCTCGACGCCGAAATCGGTCAGCCCGGTATCCTCGCGCTCGATGCATCCGTGCCCGATAAGATTGCTGGAGTTATAGGTAAGCTGGGAGACGCGCTGCCCGAGGCGATAGAAGTGTCCGACGTCCTCGATCGTACGGAAATGGGCGGAGTTCTGGAAGCCGAGCAGAATGCCGATACGGCCCTTGCTGCGTGCGGCCTCCATGCCCTCGATGCCGTCTATACGGAGGAAGTACTGGGCGTGATTCTCCAGGAAGTAGTTCCAGTCGCGCGTCCACTGCAAGGTGGCCGAATAGGCTTCCGGTGCGTTGGGCTCTACGGCCGGGTGGAAAATGTCGATGCCGGACTGCTTCAATTTTTGGAAGTCTTCTTCCGAGAAGGATCCGGGGATCCGCTGCCAGCGCTCGAGTTTCGGCCAGTCCATCGTGAGGAGACCCAGCATGTCGATCACGAGCGAACGCTGGACCAGGTCAAGGGCCCGAACCGAATATTCCTTTTGTTCTGCGGCGGATAAGCGGCACCGGCCACGGTTGATCAGCGGGGCCGCCAGAAGGGTGGACCCGGCGACGACGCTGCTGCGAAGGAAACTTCGGCGATCCATACCAAAAACCGTATGTGAACTCACAATTATCTACGTTTTCTGGAAGGGGCGCAACCGCGCCGGATGTTAACATTTCGGCCAAGCCGCGTGGCGAAACTCTGCATGCGTGCAGGCGTCTACTGGTTGAGAGCGGCTTGCGGATTGCGGGTCCGCAGGATCGCGGGCGGACTCCGACGCGATTTGGTTAGGATGTTGAAATGACCTCACCAAGCTGTTGGCCATTGCCTTGGACCTCTCCGCCGGCCGTTGGCATGAGCGCCTCCTGAATGACTTTTCAGCTCGGATGGTTTCTCCGCCCATGGTCATGGCACGTCTCTTCGTTCTCCTGATCGGCCTGGCTGCTGTCGGCCCGGCGTTGCGGACCTCCGGCATCCTGCTGGAGGTCCCTTTTGTACGTCAGCAGAAGGAGGGCTGCGGGTCGGCCGCTATGTCCATGGTGATGAAGTATTGGGCCGAACAGGGCGCCGCCGTCGACGAGGAGAGCGCGGAGGCGGCCCAAATTCACTCCCTCCTCTACCGCCCCGAAGCCGGGGGCATTTACGCTTCGGCGATGGAGCGCTATCTCCGGCAGAACGGCTTCCGTGCCTTTCAACTCACCGCCGAATGGGCCGATTTGGAGCATCATCTCTCCAAGGGCCGGCCGGTGATCGCCTGTCTGCAACCAAGCAAGGGCGGTCCGCTGCACTATGTAGTGGTCGTCGGACTCGATCCCGAGAAGAAAGCCGTTATACTGAATGACCCGGCGCGTGGAAAGCAGGTGAGCGAGGACGCGGCCCGATTCAAGAAATCCTGGAAGACTGCGGATCGCTGGCTGCTTCTGGCCGTTCCTGAGCAGGCAAATTGACGAAGCGATCCCTGCAACATGTAGTTCGGATTCTGTTTTCAGGAGCTTTGCTGCTGGCTCAGGATCCGGCTGCGCCGGAAGTCGATCTGGAGAGCCTGTACCGTCAGGAGTCGTGGGAGGAGGTTGTCCGCCGGGCCGAATCAACAAAGCAGCGCACGGCGCAGCTCGACTACCTGCACGGCATGGCGCTTGCAAAGCTGAAGCGGCTGGCGAGCGCCGAGGAAGTCTTTCTGGAGGGTATGAACCGGCACCCCAAGGACAAGCGCTTTCCTCTCGAACTGGCCGGAGTGGCGTTCCTGCAGCAGGACAATAGGCAGGCCAAGCAGTACCTTCGTTCGGCATTGAGCCTGGATCCATCCGACGCATATGGCAACGAGTTTCTCGCCACGCTCTACTTTCTCGACGGCAACCTGGAGGCGGCATTGAAGTATTGGAACCGGGTCTCGAAGCCGGAGATCGAGAGCGTGATGTTCGGACCGGATCCGGGTGTGCGTCCGGACCTGCTGCAGCGCGCTCTCGTCTTCCACGGCCGGAAGACGTTCACGGTGGAAGAGCTTCGTGCGACGCGAGCGAATCTGGACCGCATGGGCGTCTTCGCGCGTTACCAGTTTGAGTTGGTTCCCCGCGGCCAGCAGCGCTTCGACGTATCGTTCCGCGCGATTGCGAGAAACACGGCCGGGTCCGGGAAGTTGGGTTGGCTGCTGCCGATGCTGCGCGGGATTCCCTACCAGGCGCTACACATCGACTACCTCAACGCGCGGCAGTCGGCCATGAACTTTGAGTCGCTACATCGTTGGGACGCGCAAAAGCGCCGGGTCTTCGGCGCGTTCTCGTCTCCGCTCGGCGGAGACCCCCGCTGGCGCTACCGGCTGGCGCTGGACGGCCGGCGCGAGACGTGGAACGTCCTGGAGACGTATCGTGGCACCGGGCGGGCGGTGGATGATTTCCGGATGGAGACGGTGGAAGCGGCGGTGGGGTTGGAGCGAGGTATCACGCCGCGCTTAGCGTGGAGAAACACGTGGAGCGTGGCCGACCGGGACTTTCGAGGGAACCCTGCGGCCGAGGCCTTTCGCGCCGGCCGGTCGGTGAAGCAGAGTACGGGGCTGGTTTATGACCTGATCCGGATGCCGGAGCGGCGGTTCGGGGTCACATCGGTGACCGGCGCGCAGGGCGGGCGGCTGTTCGGGCCGCAGGGAGGGTTCTTCACAAAGGCGAACACGGTCTTCCGCGGCGAGTGGCTCCCGCAACCGCGTGGGGACAAGTGGGTCGTCTCCGGGGCGCTGCTGGGGGGAGTGGCAGGCGGAGCGCTCCCCTTCGACGAGCTCTTTATCCTGGGGATGGAGCGGGACAATGACCTGTGGCTGCGCGGACGGGTGGGTACCCGGAACGGGAAGAAGGGTAGCGCACCGCTGGGAACCAGCTACGCCCTGCTGCAGTTCGACGTGGACCGCTCTGTCTATTCCAACCAGTTCTTCCGAATTCAGGCAGGCCCGCTATTCGACTTCGGGCGGTCCTGGGATCGCGGTCGGAGTTTCGGATCGGCGGGCTGGATCCCGTCGACCGGCATTCAGACGAAGGTGCGGACTCTGGCGGGCGTGACGCTTGTGATGACCTATGCGCGAGACCTGGCTGGCGGGCGGAATGCGCTCTATTTCAATGCGGAACGGTGAGTTGAAGGCTCACCGTTCCGCAGTATTGGTCTAACCTGCGGCGGGCTCATCGTTGCCAGCGAACAGGTCAGCCAGATCGGAACCGATCGCTCGGAACTCATCGCCGAGACCCCACTGGCCCTCGTTTTCAACAACGCGAACCGGTTCGCGAACTGCTTCCTGCGTGGCCTCTTCCGCCGGGGCGATTACGACGCGGTCGGCCTCCTGCCCTGCACCGGCGATCTCCTGGCCGGCCTCGGCGACGGGTTCGGCGGCCGGCTCAATTACCTCTGTGTAGACTTCCGTGGCTCCAATGCCGATTTCCCGTCCGGCGGCTCGAACCTCATCGAGGATGCCCGTCTGCTCGCGCGCCGGCGGCGCGGGCTGTTCTGTTCTGGCGACCGTTTCATTGTTGGTCGCAGGAGTTACAGCCTGGCGGCGCGCCGCCTCGGCTCGCGCCATCTGCTCGGACCGGAGCTGCCACAGGCCGGCCCTCGTCTCGGTGTCCAGCTCTCCGGTGACGCTCATCCCGCGGTCCAACTGGAACTCACGGAGCGCCGTTTGTGTCTGCGGTCCCTTGATGCCGTCGATTGCGCCATCATAGTAGCCTGCGTCCCGAAGAACCCGCTGCGCCTCGCGGACCGACATCATCGTGATCTCCCGATCATTGTTGTTGTTATTTGTGACGGGTTCGCGCCTTGCGGCCTCGGCTGCCGCGATCTGCTCGGTGCGAAGCTGCTGCAAGCCGGCAACGGTGACGCTATCCATCTGGCCGGTGACGGTCATGCCGCGATCCCGTTGGAAGTCGCGCAGAGCCTGCCGGGTCAGCGGTCCCGCAATGCCGTCAATCTCTCCGCGATAGTACCCTGCCTCCTGGAGAACGCGCTGCGCTTCCCGAACCGACATGGCCGTCGGTTGGACCTGTTGTTCGGTCGGTTCCGGACCGTTCGCGCGTGCGCCTACTACTCCGATTGTCGGGAGCGAGAGCGCCAGAAGGAGAGCTCCGGTTCTCGCCACACTGATCATGAGAACATCCCTCCTGTCCCAGGAAGGGTGCAACCACGGTGCCAGCGCGGGGCTCTTGCGCCAAGACGCGATGAATCAAGAGGTTAGCGCGAGTGTACTCGCTTGGCAGCGCGGGACCGGACACAAAACTTCCGGTTCGCGAGCGCAATCCGGCAATACTTGCGCTGCTGGTCAGAGCATACGGCGGAGCACCGCTTTCACCCCATCCGCACACAAGACGGCAGCATGCTTCGACTCAGGTCGCAGCCCGCCCAGCGCCTCATCGATGACAGCGGCCCGGAAGCCGGCCAGTTGGGCTGTGTCCTTGCCCAACAGCCATTCGGTCAGCGCCGAGCCGGCGGCGATGGAGGCCGTGCAGCCGCGGGTTTTGTACCGGACCTCGGCGATGCACCCCTCCTCGTCGATTCGAACCGACAGGCGCAGAATATCGCCGCAGGCCGGATTCGAGACCTCGACGGTGACCGAGGGCGGATCGAGTTCTCCCACGTTGCGGGGCGCCTTAAAGTGATCGAGCAGGCGTTCGCTATACATACGGTATCACGGCAGGCAGTAGAGTATGGTTCAATACTATACTGCGATGTCCAATTGGCGGAGCTACCTTCCCATTGTGAACGAGCGTGTGCGCCGCCGCCAGTTCAATTCACTGTTTCTGTTTGTCACTTCCCGGTGCAACTCCCTCTGCCGCACCTGTTTTTACTTCGACAAGCTGAACAGCCGGGACGACCTGACCTTCGACCAGATCCGGAAGATTTCAGAAACGGCGCCGCCGTTCCGGAAGCTCTGGATTTCGGGCGGCGAGCCGTTCCTGCGGGAGGAGCTGGCCGACATCGTCGCGCTGTTTCGCCGCAACAATGGCATCCGGAACGTCAACCTGCCTACCAACGGATTGATGCCGGAAAAGATTTTCCGCAGCGTCGACCGGATGATCGAGTCCTGCCCGGAAATTTCGATCGATCTGAACTTTTCGCTGGATGGGCTGGCGAATACACATGACGCGATCCGGGGCGTGCCGAACAACTTTACCCGGACGCTGGCGACGATTCGCGAGGCGGACCGGCGGTACACAGGCGTCCGCCGGCTGCGGCGCAATGTCCTCACGGTCATTACCCGCGAGAACTATCATGAGATCGTGCGGCTCGGGCTGCGGCTGGCCGAGGATGGGGAGATCGACGGCCAGTACTTCGAAGTGGTCCGCGGCCAGGCGCCGGATCCGACGCTCAAGAATCTGACCCGCGCCGAGATTGCGGAACTGCATCGCAAACTGATGGGCTTTCATCGTCTCTATGCGCGGAAGCTCTTCGCGCACCTCCCGCAGCCGGTCCGCAAGCTCGGTGAGATGTACTATCTCGGCAATCTCCGGATGCACTTCGATCTGCATGAAAGGTGTTTCGAGCGGCCGGAGCGGTGGCCGATGGCATGCACGGCGGGTCAGACATCGATCGTCATTGACCACAACGGCGCCTTCCGGGCCTGCGAAATGCGTGAGGCGGTCGGAAATCTGCGCGACTTCGAGTACGACATCGCCGCGGCGCTGTCGTCTCGCGCGATGCAGGATGAGGTCGAGGAGATCCCGCGAGCCAATTGCTGGTGTACGCATAGCTGTTTCATTCAGGACAGCTCGAAGTTTTCTCCGCGGGTTCAACTATTCGAGATCCCCTGGGCTTGGTTCCGGCAGCGTTTGGAGCGCTACGCCGAGGATCCGCTTCGGGAGGTGGAGAAATTCAAGTCGCTGGAGATCGCCTGAGGCGCCATGCGCGGGCGTAGGACGATGGTCGTCGCCGCCTTGATCGAGCTGGATGGACGGTATCTGATCGGGCAGCGGCACCGCCGCGACCGCCATGCCTATAAATGGGAATTCCCCGGCGGCAAGGTCGAAAACGGAGAATCGCCTCGGGAGGCTCTGGTGCGGGAGTTGCGCGAGGAGTTGGGCATCGAGGCGGTGATCGGCCGCGAGATCAGCCGATACGAGCACCGCGTGGTGAACCGCCCGCCGCTGCTCCTGATCTTCCTCCATGTCCAGAGCTACTCCGGGGAGCCGGTGAACATAGGCTGCTTCGAGCAGATCCGCTGGGAAGTGCCGGAGAGGTTGCCGGAGTACGATTTTCTGGATGGCGACCGGGACTTCATCCAACGGCTGGTCCGGGGCGAGTTCGGGATGTGAGGCCGTTATAGCTGCCGGGTGAAGCGAGTCAGCGCTTCGAGTTTCGCCTTCGCGGAACCGGAATCGATCGACTGCGCGGCCAATTCGACTCCTTCGGGGAATCCGGCGGCGCGGCCGGCTGTGACCAGGGCGGCCGCCGCGTTCACAAGGACGATGTCGCGCTTCGGTCCGCGGCTCCCATCCAGCAGGTCGAGGGTAATGCGCGCGTTTTCGTGCCGGTCGCCGCCCTGGAGGTCCGCCAGGCTTGCGGAGGGAACGCCGAAGTCCTCGGGCGTGATGATGCGGTCGGCGATGACACCTTTGGTAATCTCCAGAACCAGCGTGGGGCCGGTTGTCGTGATCTCATCGAGCCCGTCGAAGCCGTGGACGACAAAACCCTTTAGCAGACCGAGGCAGGCCAGCGCCTTCGCCATCAGATCGGCTGCCTCCCGCGACGGAGCGCCCACGAGTTGCGCGACGGCGCCCGCGGGGTTGGTCAGTGGTCCGAGGAGATTGAAAACCGTCCTCATCTTCAGTTCGGTGCGGGCGGGCTGGGCGTGCCTGACCGCCGGATGGACGGCGGGAGCGAACAGGAACCCGATGCCCTCTTCCCGAATACAGCGGCCCATTTGTTCCGGCGTGAGGGCGACGTTGACTCCGAGGGCTTCGAGAACGTCGGCGCTGCCGCACTGGCTCGAGATGGAGCGGTTGCCGTGCTTGGCGACGCGAACGCCCGCTCCGGCGACCACAAACGCGACTACGGTGGAGATGTTGAACGTGAAGAGTCCGTCGCCTCCCGTGCCGCAGGTGTCGAGGAGGGGTTCGGCGCCTCCGTCGACGTGAGCAGCTTTGGCCCGCATGGCGCGCGCGAAGCCGACGACCTCGTCCGCTGTTTCGCCCTTCATCTTCAGCGCGACCAGGAACGCCGCGATCTGAGCCGTGGTGGCCTCGCCGCTGAGGATGATTTCCATCGCCGCCTGGGCGGAGTCGGAAATAAGATTCTCGCGATTGGCGACACGGTGGAGGAAGGGCAAAATCGACATGCTATAGTGGAGTCTTAGTCTAACACAGGCGCAATCCTATGAAAATTCACGAGTATCAGGCCAAGGCAATCCTGGCCAAGTACGATGTCCCTGTGCCGAGGGGGGAAGTAGCGTACTCGGTGGATGAAGCCGAATCCGCAGCCAAGAATCTGGGCGGGAGCGTCGTAGTCAAGGCGCAGATCCACGCCGGCGGGCGGGGAAAAGGTGGCGGTGTCAAAGTGGCGAAGGACGCGGCGGAAGCCGCCGAGTTCGCCCGCAAGATGCTGGGCATGACTCTGGTGACGCACCAGACCGGCCCGGAAGGGCGTGTCGTGCAGCGTTTGCTGATCGAGGAGACGCTGCCGATCGAGCGCGAGCTGTATCTGGGAATTGTGCTCGATCGCGCCGTCGGCAAGCTGGTGTTTATGGCGTCCAAGGAAGGCGGCATGGACATCGAAGAGGTCGCCGCTAAGACGCCTGAATTGATTCTCAGAGAGATCATCGAGCCCGGGTTCGGCCTGATGCCGTGGCAGGCGCGCAAGCTCGCCTTCGGCATGGGAATTCCGACGGCCAGCGTGAACGCCGCTGTCGCAGCGATGATCGCTCTTGCGAAGGCATATGAGGCCGTGGATGCTTCACTCGCCGAGATCAATCCGTTCATCCTCACCAATGACGGCCGTGCCGTGGCGCTCGACGCAAAGATCACGATTGACGACAACGCCCTGTACCGGCACAAGGACCTGGTGGAGCTTCGCGATTTGAACGAAGAGGATCCGCTCGAAGTCGAGGCCTCCAAGTTCGGCCTGAATTACATCAAGCTCGACGGCAATGTCGCTTGCATGGTGAACGGCGCCGGCCTGGCGATGGCGACGATGGACATCATCAAGTACGCAGGCGGCAGCCCGGCGAACTTTTTGGACGTGGGCGGCGGCGCCAATGCCGAGCAGATCCGCAACGCTCTGCGCATCCTCATCTCGGATGAGGGCGTCAAGGCGGTACTGATCAACATCTTCGGCGGCATCCTGCGCTGCGACACGCTGGCGACGGGTGTTGTGACCGCCGCGCGCGAACTGGATATCAAGGTCCCGATCGTCGTGCGCATGGAAGGCACCAACGTCGAGCTGGGCAAAAAGATTCTCGCCGAGTCCGGCCTGAACTTCACGAATGCGGACGGAATGAAAGACGCTGCCGAGAAAGTAGTGCGGCTTGCGACGAAGGGAGCTTCAGCATGAGCGTTCTTGTCAACGAAAACACCAGACTTCTCGTTCAGGGCTTTACCGGCAAGGAGGCCACGTTCCATTCGCAGCAGGCGCTGGCATACGGCACCAAGGTAGTTGGAGGCGTGGTGCCCGGCAAGGGCGGCCAGACGCATCTCGATCTGCCGGTCTTCAACACGGTGAAAGAAGCCGTGGCGGCCACGGGCGCCAATGCATCGGTGATCTTCGTGCCGCCCCCGTTCGCCGCTGACGCGATCATGGAGGCCACCGATGCGGGACTGCCGCTGGTGGTGTGCATCACCGAGGGGATCCCGGCGGCTGAAATGGTGCGGGCATGGGAGTTCCTCAAGGGCAGGAATACGCGGCTGATCGGCCCCAACTGTCCCGGGATCATCTCGCCGGGCTTGTGCAAGATCGGCATCATGCCGGGCCACATTCACCTGAAGGGACACGTCGGCGTCGTGTCGCGCTCGGGCACCCTGACCTATGAGGCGGTGGGACAGCTCACGAGCCTGGGCATCGGCCAGTCCACCTGTATCGGAATCGGCGGCGACCCGATTATCGGGACGACGCATATTGACGCTATCAAGCTGTTCAACGAAGATCCGGATACGCACGCCATTGTGATGATCGGCGAGATCGGTGGGACGGCGGAGGAAGCTGCGGCCGAGTATGTCAGGGAGAATGTGAAGAAGCCGGTGATCGGATTCATCGCCGGTCAGACGGCGCCCCCCGGACGGCGCATGGGCCACGCGGGCGCGATCATCTCCGGCGGTTCGGGCAAGGCCTCCGACAAGATTGCGGCGATGGAGGCGGCAGGGATTACCGTTTGCGCCACGCCGGCTGAGATTGGAGAGAAGGTAAAAAGCAGATTATGAGCCAAGTGGAACGTACATTCGGAATCATCAAGCCGGACGCGGTTGCATCAGGGTACACCGGCCAGATCCTCTCGATGATCCAGCAGGCGGGATTCAGGATTCTCGGGATGCGGATGACGCGCATCTCCCGGAGAGAGGCCGAGGGCTTCTACGCCGTGCACCGGGAGCGCCCCTTTTTCGGGAGCCTGGTCGAGTTTATGACCGAGGGTCCGGTGGTGGTCCTCGCACTGGAGCGGGAAGACGCTATCCGGAAGTGGCGGGAAGTGATGGGCGCCACCAACCCTGCGAACGCCGAGGAGGGCACCATCCGCAAGAAGTTCGGAGCGAGCATCGAGCGCAACGCCGTGCACGGCTCGGATGCGCCGGAGACGGCCGCGATGGAGCTGGCCTACTTCTTCCGGACCTCGGAACTGCTATAGCGTCGCCTCAGGCTTGAAAAGGAAAACCCGGCACTGAGCTGCCTGCTCGGTGCCGGGTTTTTTTCGTTGCACGAACGGAAGAAAGGGGCGGGCATGAGGCTCGCCCCTTTCTTCCGGCTTAGTAAATGGTCGTGGAGATGAACCGCACCGTGATTTCGGCGGTCGAGCTCACCCCCGCCGAATTCGTCACGGTCACGCGGAAGGGGTAGTCTCCCGAGAGACCGGCGAGTTGAACGCGGGTGCGAGCCTGACCCTGATCGACGATCGCCGCCCGGGTGCCGAGGGCCTCCCAGAAGTACGTCAGAGGGAGGCCGGACGGGTCCGTGGAACCGGAGGCGTCGAGAGTCAATTCGCGCCGCAGGGTCGTGATCACCGGACCTCCGGCGATTGCAGCGGTTGGCGCGGGCGCCGGCGTGACCTGAACGGTGATCTGGCAGGTGGCCGAGGATTCCGCGCCGGTCGCGGTAATCGTGTAGGTGGTCGTCTGGGACGGCGCAACCGTTACCGGTCCGGTCACCGGGACATTGCCGATGCCCGAAATCGCGACGGTAATCGCGTTCTGGGCATTGAAGGACAGTGTGACCGGGTCACCCGGCCTGGCCGACACGGCCGGCGTTGCGACACAGGCAGTTAGAGTCACCGGAGGCGTCGGCGGGGTCACAGGCTTCACTTCGATCGTGACTTCCGCCGTTGCTTCACCGCGCGGATTGCGGGCCACCAGGCGATACGTTGTGGTTGCCTGGGGCTGCACATCGCGGGTGCCGACCTGGTCGACGGCGCCGATAATGGTGATCGACACATCCGTGGCGTTCTCGACCGCCCATAGCAGCGTAGAGGTCTGACCCTGATCGATGCTGAGCGGCGACGCCGTAAACCGGATGATCCGCGGCGCCTGGCCCTCCATGACCTGGACTGTGACGCTGGCGGTGGTTTCACCTCCAGGACCGCGCGCGGTCAGCGTGTAGGTGGTCGTCTGGGTCGGCGAGACTACGGTGTTGCCGCTCACGGCGACCGAGCCCACGCCAGAGATGCTGACTTCGGTGGCGCCCTGGGTGGACCAGGAGAGCGTCGAGGATTCGCCCGAAAGGATGTTGGCCGGCTGCGCCTGGAAGTTCAGGATGCGCGGCCGGTCGTCCTGGACCGTTACGGTGACGGACTGGCTCACGTCGCCGGCCGGACCGCGCGCAGTTAGGGTGTAGGTTGTGGTCTGCGTCGGCGAAACACTCCGGGTGCCGGAGCGCGGATCCACCGATCCGATTCCGCTGATCACGACCTCGTCGGCGTTTTCGACGGTCCAGGCCAGTACGGACGACTCGCCCGAGCGAATGGTCGGCGGATTCGCCGTGAAGGTCAGGATGCGGGCCCTTGGAGTCTGGCGCGTGGTGACGTTGACGCGGCCAATTGCCTGGGCCCCCCTGTCATCCCGCACTGTAACGGTGAAGGCATAGCTCTGGCCTTCCTCTGCGGTGAAGGTTGCGATGCTTTCGTTCCGGCCGCTGATCGCCACGCCAGGGCCGGAGACCTGCGTCCACGAGAAGGTAATCGGGTCGCCATCCGGGTCATACGATGAGGAGGCATCGAGCCGGACAACGCCCGGGGGCACACCGATCTGGTCCTGGACGATCACGACCGGGGGTGAATTGCCTGTGCGGACGGTCCGGGTCAGCAGTTCGTACCGGATGCGCGGAATCTCGACGGGCACCGGATGCGGGCTCGCCTTGAAATCTTTCGGGCGGAAGAAATTGCCGAAGAGGAAGCCGGCGACGACGCGTCCGTAGTTTTGGTTTATGATAAACGTCTCGTTCATACCGCCCTCGATATTGAAGGCGACGTGCTCGGAGATTGGCTGGATGAATCGGAGCGTGAAACCGGCGCGGTTCTGTACACGGCTGCGCAGGAACCCAAGGTTGCCCTCGATCCAACTGTTTCCGTATAAGCCGACCGAAGTGCTGCCGCCGATCTGGTCAACCAGCGACAGGTACTGCTCCTGGAACGCGTTGACGTTGATCGGGGTCCGGCCGACTACCGCCTCGTTCATGAAGCCCTTCGCGCCGAAGATGCCGACGCGGCCGCGGCTGAAGATGTGATCGAGCGTGAACGAAGCCTGTCCAAGGGTGGCGCCCTGCTGGAAGCCGGTCAGGTCGACGCGCCTGAAGCTGGCGAACAGGCCGATTTGGGCGCTCGGAACGAAGCGTGAGAGCAGGCCGAAGTCGAACTGCCCCTCCAGACGGTCGCTCCAGCGCATGTATTCGCCCTGGGCCTGGAGGGCCATCCGCTCCCGGATCGGTGCGAAGTATTGGCCGCGGCCCTGGAAGGTCAGGTTGCCAAACGTATCGGCGCCCACATTGGCGCCCAAGAGCGAGAAGCGCGGCATTTGCGCCTGCTGAATGGCCTGGGCCGCCGCAGTCCTGGTGACGTCTTCGACCTCGGGCCGGGTCATAGGCTTGGGCAGATCGCCCACCTGCTGCCGCAGGCCGGCCTGCGCCTGGCGGAGATCCTCGACGTCCTTCCGCAGACTGTCGTTTTCGGCCTTCAGATCGCGCAGCATGGCTGCGATCTCATCCAGCTTGTCGAGCCGCTTTAGGATCGCGTCGCAGCACTCCTGCTGCTTCTTTAACAGTTCGTCGAAGCTGCGGATTGCGTCGCCGACGCCGCCGGCGCTGACCGTGCGCCCCTGACCGTCGGTCACCACCATCTCGACGCGCCGATTGATCCAGCGCTCATGCTTGGTGCGCTCGCGGTCGCGGCGCTGGGCGCCGACCTTCGGCTCGCGGTCGCCGCTCGAAACGGCAGTAATCTGGCCGGGGCGCGCTCCGTACTTGACCAGGAAGTCCCGGACCGTATTGGCCCGGGCCAAGCCAAGCCGGTCGTTGTAGCGGCTCGATCCGATCCAGTCGGTGTGGCCAATGAGTCGAACGCGGTAATCTGGGTTTTGCTGCAGGAGTTCGGCCAGCCTGAGGAGGCTTGGGTAGCCGTCCGTCAGAACGGACGAATTGAACTCGAAATTGATCTCCTCCCAGTCGTCCTTGGTAGCGGTCGTAACAAGCCCCTGACCTTGCAGATAGGCTGTGCCCATGACCGCTGCGAGGAAGAGCGAAAGGGAGAGCAGCTTGATAGACCTCTGAAACATATCCTTCTCCTCCGTACGTACGCGAAACAAAACATAGGGGTCTGCCAAACTGCGAACTTTCGGACAGACACTCAAATAGCATACTACTCTCCACCCTCGTTTGAGAACGAGTACATATCGATTACGTTATTCGCCGAACCGTACACCGTGGGATAATGGAATCGGGAGGCGCCCGGTGGGCAGTCGCCCTGCGGGACTGTTCATCGTCCAGCGGGGAGGAAAGTCCGGTCTCCACAGGGCAGCGTGCCGGCTAACGGCCGGGGGGATCCGCTCAAAGCGGGTTTCACGGAAAGTGCCACAGAAAAGATACCGCCCGTGAGGCTGACTCCAGCCTGACGGGTAAGGGTGAAATGGTGCGGTAAGAGCGCACCGCATCCGGGGCGACCCGGATGGCAGGGTAAACCCCACGCGGAGCAAGACCAAATAGGGGGGGAGGAGCGGCCCGCTCCGTTCGACTCCCGGGTAGGTCGCTAGAGCCTGTCAGCGATGGCGGGCCCAGAGGAATGGCTGCCACCCCTTCGGGGGAACAGAAACCGGCTTACAGCCGGGTGACTCCTGAGATCAGAATGAGGGAGATCGGCGGGCGGAGAGCGCCCGCCGCGAAAAAATGGAATCAGACGCTGCCGCATTGGGCGGCAGTTGCCGTGGAAGCTATGAGTTCCGGTGCGGGCTCCATGCGTCCCCGCCATTGACGCCATGCCATCGTGAGCACTCGCGACACTTCGTTTTTCTCAAGCGGCTTCTGAAGAACGTCATATCCGCCCAAGTTGAGAACCTCCGCCCAGAGATGCTCATCCGCGAAACGCGATGTGACGATGAGTACCGGTGGGTTTTGCAGGTGTGAAATTTCGTCGAGCAGATCCTGCCAGCAGCCATCCGGGAGGTCTCGCTCGACGACCAGGATGGCTGCGCCGTTGCTGTGCAGGGACTGGCGGGCCTCGGCGAAGGTGAGACAGCGTTCGAGCCGGCCGGCCGGCCCGAACACAGGCTTCACCGCGAGGAAGTCGTCTTCATAGGGACTGACGACGAGCACAGTAATTACTTCCTGCGGAGCCCGGTGAACCGGTAGATTCTTCCCCATTGATGCCATCAAGGAATCTCCTTCTTGACTCCAACTGCTTGTCGGGTCTCGGTCTATGAATTCTCGAAAGAATCCGATGTGAACTGCGTTGCAGTTCTCGTTCCAAGTTCTTTTCCACAGCAGGTGGAGTGTCCACTGCGTCCGTGTACTGCAAGTCCACGTGTTTTGTTATAGGCTTATCCCAGTAGCGCCAGCGAGGTTCGCTTAATTCTTGAATCAACATGAGCACTCAAATCCCATCCGCGAAACGCACAGCCAACCAGGCACTGATCGCCTGGGTGAATGAAATTGCCGATCTCTGCAAGCCCGAGAAGGTGCACTGGTGCGACGGCTCCAACGAGGAATACGATCGCCTGTGCGCCCAGATGGTCGGGGCGGGCACATTCATTCGGCTGAACCCGGAGAAGCGTCCGAACAGCTATCTCTGCCGCTCCGACCCGGGTGACGTCGCTCGCGTGGAGGACCGCACCTTTGTCTGCAGCCTGCGCCGCGACGATGCGGGCCCAAACAACAACTGGATGCACCCGCGCGAGATGAAGGAGACTTTGGCCGGGCTGTTCGACGGATGCATGCGCGGCCGGACGATGTACGTGGTCCCGTTCAGCATGGGGCCGATCGGGTCGCGGATCTCGCAGATTGGGGTCCAACTCACCGACTCCCCCTACGTCGTGGTGAACATGAAAATCATGACGCGCATGGGTCAGCGGGTTCTCGAGGCGCTGAAGGACGGATTGTTCGTCAAGTGCCTGCACTCGGTGGGAATGCCGCTGGAACCGGGCGAGAAGGATGTGCTGTGGCCCTGCAACAAGGATCACAAGTACATCGTTCACTTCCCGGAAGAGCGCGCCATCTGGTCGTTCGGCAGCGGCTACGGAGGCAACGCATTGCTGGGGAAGAAGTGCTTTGCGCTGCGGATTGCCTCGGTGATGGCGCGCGATGAGGGCTGGCTTGCCGAGCACATGCTGATCCTTGGCGCCGAGTCGCCGGAGGGCGAGAAGACTTACGTAGCGGCTGCCTTCCCGAGCGCGTGCGGCAAGACGAACTTTGCGATGCTGATCCCGCCGGCGGGCTTCGAGGGCTGGAAGGTCACCACCATCGGCGACGACATCGCCTGGATCAAGCCGGGACCGGACGGCCGCCTGTACGCCATTAACCCCGAGTACGGCTTCTTCGGCGTTGCTCCCGGAACCTCCTACAAATCGAATCCGAACGCGATGGAGACGCTTCGGAAGAACTGCATCTTCACCAACGTGGCGCTTACGCCGGACGGCGATGTGTGGTGGGAGGGTATGACTGACGAGCCGCCAGCCGAGCTGATCGACTGGCAGGGGCAGCCGTGGACGCCCGCAAGCGGCAGGAAGGCGGCCCATCCTAACGCCCGCTTCACGGCGCCAGCCGGCCAGTGTCCGACCATTGATCCCGATTGGGAGCAGCCGGACGGCGTGCCGATCAGCGCCTTCATCTTCGGCGGCCGGAGGTCATCCACCGTTCCCCTGGCCATGCAGGCGTTCAACTGGGCGCACGGCGTCTATATCGCGGCGACCATGGGCTCGGAGACGACGGCCGCGGCGGCGGGCGAGGTCGGCAAGGTGCGCCAGGACCCGATGGCGATGCTGCCGTTCTGCGGCTACCACATGGGCGACTATTTCAACCACTGGCTCAATATCGGCCGCCACATCCCGAACCCGCCACGCATTTTCGCCGTGAACTGGTTCCGCAAGAGCAAGGACGGCAAGTTCCTCTGGCCGGGCTTCGGCGAGAACATGCGGATTCTCAAGTGGGTGGTGGATCGCGTGCATGGCCGCGCCTACGCCGTAGAGAGTCCGCTGGGATGGATGCCGCGCTGGGAGGATGTTCACTGGAAAGGACTCGAGAACTTTTCCAAGAGCCAGTTCCAGGACCTCATGGAAGTGGATCGCGAAGCATGGATGCGCGAGACACTCGCCCATGAAGAGCTGTTCCTCGAACTCTACAGCCGTCTGCCTCGCGAGTTCTATTACGAGCGGGAATTGCTCATCTCCCGGCTCTGGCGCTCCCCGCAGATCTGGACGCTGTCGCTGGATATTCACTTCTGACCGGAAAAGATTTTCCGTCGCGGGCGACACGTGAGGAGGCCTGATTGAGTCGAACGGGTTCCGAGCGAGACCTCGCCGCGCGCCGCTACTATGTCAGCGGCCGCGTGCAGGGGGTCGGATTCCGGTACTTCGCTGAGCGGACAGCCAATCAGATCGGCGTCTGCGGCTACACGCGCAACCTGGATGACGGGCGCGTGGAAGTATACGCCGTAGGCACGCCCCCGCAGCTTTCCGAATTGGCCGGACGGCTCCGGATCGGTCCGCGGTGGGCCGACGTGCGCGGCTTCGAGGAGATGGAGGCGCCAGTGATACAATGCAGAGGTTTCCGGATTCGACACGAATGAACAATCTGAAATCTCTGATTCGCGAAGTCCCCGATTTCCCCAAGCCGGGAATTCTTTTCTACGACATCACCACGCTGTTGAAGGACAAGGACGGCTGGCGGTGTGTCGTCAGTTCGCTCCGTGACCGCTACGCCGGCGCGGAGGTCGATGCCGTTGTCGGAATCGAGGCGCGGGGCTTCATCTTCGCCCCAACGCTGGCCTATGCCCTCGGCACCGGATTCGTTCCGGTGCGCAAGCCCCGCAAGCTGCCGGCGGAGACGGAGCGGGTCGAGTACGCGCTGGAATACGGTACCGACGCACTGGAGATGCATAAAGATGCCATCGAGCCAGGCCAGAGAGTTATAATCGTGGACGACGTGCTGGCGACCGGAGGCACGGCGGCTGCCGTGACCAAACTGGTCGAGCGGGTCGGAGGGGTGGTCGCCGGAGCCGCGTTCGTCCTCGAACTCGATTTCCTGTACGGCCGCGAGAAGCTGAAGGGCTACGACATCTTTTCGCTGCTCCATTACTGAGCTGGCGATGTCTCTACAAATCGGCAGCGTTTCGAGAACCTCGGTCGCGAGGCGAGCGCGGGTTCGCGCCCTCGCGAAGATCAATCTTGACCTGCGAGTCCTGCACCGGCGGCCCGACGGCTATCATGCAATCCGGACCGTCTTCCAGACGGTGTCGCTCGGCGACACCATCGACATCGAGTTCAGGCCGGCGCGGCGGACAAAGATTGAACTCAATTCCAACATCGAAATCGGAGAGAACCTCGTGGTCCGGGCAGCGCGCCTGGTGCTCGATGCCATGCGCGTCCGGGGCGAGGTGCGCTTCAGCTTGAAGAAGATCATCCCGATGGGCGCCGGACTCGGGGGCGGTTCAACCGATGCCGGTGCGGTGCTGCTGGCGCTTCCGGTGCTCGCCGGGAAGCATTTGCCCCTCGAATCGCTCCATGCGCTCGGGCTCCAGCTCGGCAGCGACGTTCCGTTTTTCCTGTATGGCGGAACTGCGGCCGGACTGGGCCGAGGCGAGGAGTTGTATCCGCTGCCGACCCCTGCGGCAGGCCCCGGACTGCTGGTCGCCTCCGGCGTTCATGTCTCGACGGCGGAGGCCTACCAGGCGCTCGGGCGTGAATTGACTTCCGCTGCTCAGTCGCCTATTATGAATAGTTTCCAAACCCTCGTGTGGAATTTAGGGGAAGGACTGCCGATAGAGGCGTGGGCGTCCCGTTGTGAGAACGATTTCGAAGCGGCGGTCTTCGCGCGGCATCCTCGGCTGAAAGCGCTCAAACGAAAACTGCAGAGACTTGGGGCGACACCGGCGTTAATGACCGGCAGCGGCTCCGCTCTGTTCGGACTGTTCCGGACAGAAGAGGACGTCGAGTGCGCGCTGCCGCAGTTTCGGGAGGAGAGGGCGCTACCGATCTCGCTGGTGAGCAGGAGTCGATATCGCTCGCTATGGTTCCGGCAACTGCGGGCGCATGTGGATGGAGCGGAATGGCCGCCTCGAAGCCGATACGCGTAATGAGATTCAACCGACTGATCGTACTGACCGGTAACGCCAATCCCGTGCTGGCGCAGGAGATCTGTACGGAGTTGGACTGCAGCCTGGGCGCCGCCGCGGTGAAGGCGTTCTCCGACGGCGAAATTCACCTGCAAATCGAAGAGAATGTCCGGGGCGCCGACGTCTTCGTCGTGCAGCCGACCTGCACGCCGGTGGACCGGCACATCATGGAGCTGCTGTTTCTGATCGACGCCCTGAAGCGGGCCTCTGCAGAGCGCATCACGGCAGTGTTACCCTATTATGGGTACGCGCGGCAGGATCGGAAGGACCGGCCGAGGGTGCCGATCTCGGCCAAGCTGGTTGCGAGCCTCATGGAGCGCGCCGGGGCGGACCGGATTCTGGCGCTCGACTTGCACGCCGCGCAAATTCAGGGATTCTTCGATATCCCTGTTGACCACTTGTTCGCCGCGCCCGTTTTCATCGACTACTTCAAGTCGCTCGGGATTCCGGACCTGATGGTGGTTTCCCCGGATGCCGGGGGGGTGGAGCGCGCGCGCGCATTCGCCAAGAGGCTGGGGTCGCAGCTTGCGATCATCGACAAGCGGCGGGAGCAGGTGAACGTGGCGGAGGTTTTGCATATTATCGGCGACGTCCAGGGTCGGCACTGCCTGATGGTCGATGACCTCATCGACACTGCCGGGACGCTTGTCAAAGGAGCCGAGGCGTTGCTGGCGGCGGGAGCGGCCAGTGTCTCGGCCTGTGCCACGCATGCCGTGCTCTCGGGCCCGGCAGTGGAGAGAATTCAGAATTCGGAGATTCGTGAAGTGGTTGTGAGCAACTCGATCCCGCCCAAACAGGAGGCGCTGGACTGCGGCCGCATCCGGACGCTGTCGGTCGCTCCTCTGCTCGCGCGGGCGATACAGTCGATTCACGAAGAGACCTCCGTCAGCACTTTATTCGTTTAATAGAGCCGGTAAAGGCGGAATCGCCCCGGCAATAGGAGTCGGAATGAGGAAGGATATTACGATCGTCGCCGAGCCCCGTGCGGCGCGCGGGAAGAATGAAGCGCGCCGTCTGCGCACGCGTGGGCTGATCCCGGCCGTCGTCTACGGCGTCGGGCAGGACCCGGTAGCCGTCGCCGTGAGCCCGAAGGAGATGGAGCGGATTCTGCTCAGCACCTCCGGCCACAACACCATTTTCAATCTCAACACCAACGCTAAGGCGTCCGAGCCGGTGCTCATTGCTGACTGGCAGCATGACCCGATCAAGGGCAGCCTCCTGCACGTCGACCTGCGGCGCGTCGATCTGGCCAAGCCGATCTCGGTCAAGGTTCCGGTCCACCTCGAAGGCGATCCGAGGGGCGTAAAGCAGCAGGGCGGCCTGATGGAAGTGGTGACGCGTGAAATTGAGATTCACTGCCTGCCGGACGACATTCCGGCACACTTCCTGATTGACGTTTCCGAAATGCTGATTGGCCAGAGCCTGCGGGCCTCCGAGGTGCCGCTCAGCGGTTCGATGAAGCTCCTCTCGCCGCCCGAGACTGTGATCGCGCACGTGGTCGCGATCCGCACTTCCGAGACCGTCGCAGCCGCCGAAGAGGCGGCTGCCGAACCCGAGGTGGTGAAGAAGGGCAAGAAGGAAGAGGAAGCGAAGAAGAAGTAGTGCCGAGGATTACGGGAGTGGGCGGGCCAGGCCATGTCCTACTCTGACGGGTGCCTGGTGGTGGGACTGGGAAATCCCGGTCCCCGCTATGAGTACACCCTGCACAACCTGGGATTCCTGGCGATCGACCGTCTGGCCGAACGTCACGGCATCCGGGTGAGCCGGCCGGAGGCAAACGCATTGACCGGCATGGGAAAGATCGCGGGAGTTCCCGCGGTGCTGGCTAAGCCGCAAACGTACATGAACCTGAGCGGGCCGTCGGTAAGAAGCCTGCTCGAAAAGTATTCGCTGAAGCCGGGGCAGTTGATTTTGATCTACGACGATCTGGACCTGCCCTGGAAATCGCTCCGGATCCGGCCGAAAGGATCGGCCGGCGGCCATCACGGCGTCGAGAGTGTGATCCGTAGCGTGGGAACGAACGAATTTGCCCGGGTTCGCCTGGGCATCCATCCGGGCCATCCGGTTTCGAATGGCGCGGACTTTGTGCTTTCCGAGTTTCGGAAGGCGCAGAAACAAGAGTTGGACGAACTGCTGGACGCTGCGGCGCAGGCAGTGGAGTCCATACTTGCCGAGGGCGTCGAAAAGTCCATGACCCGATTCAACAGTCGCGCCCGGGGCTAATCCATCGAGGAAGAATGAGAATTTACGAGGAGCTGTTCATCGTTCGGCCGGACGCGCCGGAAGAAGAGATCGACGCGTACATCGAACAGATCAAGCAGATCATCACCAGCGGCGGCGGAAACGTCGACAAGGTGGACAAATGGGGTGTGCGGAGGCTGGCCTACAGGGTCCAAAAGCGCACCGAAGGCTATTACGTTCTGATCCAATTCACCTCCGGACCGGAAGTCGTAAAGGAGATCGAGCGCCGGATGCGCGTGACCGACCTGGTCATGAAATTCCTCACCGCTCGTATCGACGAGAAGCTGAAGAAGATCGAGAAGCGACGGAAGATACGCGAAAAGCGCGCGGCTCGGAAGCCGGCGCCGGCGTCGGCCCTGCCGGGCGCGCCGACCGCGGAGCAGATCATGGCGCAGGCCGCCGAAACCGGCGCGGAGAGGGAATAGGAGGAGACGAAGATGGCGGAATCCAGAGGTGGACGTCCGGTCAGCGCCTCGCAGCGCCCGACCGGCGGAGACAAGGCGATCGCAACGGGAAAGAAGCAGTACTTCCGGCGCAAGAAGGTGTGCCGGTTCTGCGTTGAGAAGATCGACGACATCAACTACAAGGACGTGAAGTTGCTCTCCATGTTCGTTTCCGAGCGTGGGAAGATCACGCCGCGCCGCATCTCCGGCGTATGCGCTCCGCATCAGCGCCGTCTGAGCGAGGCGGTTAAGCAGGCCCGCAACATCGCCCTGCTCCCGTTTGCGACGGCAGTCTGAGGCATATCAGGAGAGAGACATGGAGATCATCCTCAGAGAAGACATTGAAAAGTTGGGCAGCCGCGGGCAGGTGGTCAAGGTGGCCGACGGCTACGCCCGCAACTACCTGCTCCCCAAGCGGCTCGCCGTCCCGGCGACAGCCGCGAACAAGAAAATTATCGAGCAGGAACGCCAGGCGGCCCTGCGGCGCGAGGCGAAGGAGCAGGCTGAGGCGCAGGAACTGGCGGCCATGCTGAACGCGGTCACGATCACGATCGCGCAGAAGGCCGGCGAGCAGGATCAGCTCTTCGGCTCGGTAACGGCGAAGGACATCGCCGAGGCGCTCGAGCGGCAGAACTACACGATCGACCGCCGCAAGATCCACCTCGACGACCCGATCAAGACCCTGGGCGAGCACAAGGTGCCGATCCGCCTCCATCGCGAGGTGACGGCCGAGGTAACCGTTCAGGTCATCCGGGAAGAGTAAACCCATATACCCTGGCGCAGGCTCCTCAGGCCTGCGCCAATTTCATCTCAGGATAAGCGTATGTACTTCGATCTGGCCGGACAGACAGCGATTGTGACGGGCGCGGGCAGCGGTATCGGCGAGGCGATCGCCCGGCGTCTCGCCAAGGCGGGAGCCGCGGTCGCGGTGGCCGATATCAATCCGGCGTCGGCGGCCTCAGTGGCCTGTTCGATCCCCGATGCCTTCCCCGTCGAAGTGGACGTCACCAGTGGCGAGTCGATCGCGCGCGCCGTCCTGACGGTGTTGGAAAGGACCGGCCGCATCGATATCCTGGTGAACAATGCGGGTATAGGAGGCATGGCGGCCCCGATCTGGGAACAGACTGAAGAAGAGTGGCACAGGGTCATCGCGATCAACATGACCAGCGTGTTCCTCTTTACCAAGGCCGTGATCGCGCACATGCTGGAGCGCAAGTACGGCCGGATCGTCAATATCGCCTCCATCGCCGGCAAAGAGGGGAACCCAAACATGGTTCCGTATTCGGCCACCAAGGCGGCTGTTATCGGA
The DNA here is from genome assembly GCA_046289265.1 of Bryobacteraceae bacterium. Lineage (GTDB taxonomy): Bacteria > Acidobacteriota > Terriglobia > Bryobacterales > Bryobacteraceae > JBKBWD01. The sequence continues at coordinate 52,915 of JBKBWD010000010.1, forward strand.
CTCACCAAGTCCGCCGCCAAGGAGGTGGCGACCGAAGGCATCTGCATCAACGCCGTCTCACCTGCCGTCGTTCAAACGCCGATTCTCGATCAGCTCACGCCGCAGCAGATCGACTACATGACCCAGCGCATCCCCATGCGCCGCACTGGCAAGCCGGATGAAATCGCGGCTGTCGTACATTTCCTTTCCAGCCCGGATTGCTCGTTCGTCACCGGGCAGTGTTACGATGCCAGTGGGGGGCGGGCGACGTACTAGTGCCACTCGAACCAGAACAATACTCCACGACATCCGTTTACGAGCTACTCCAGGAGGCTGCCCGGGGCCGCCTTGGCCTTGATCACCGCTGGGTGCACTCGATCGTCGATCGCGGGCAGGCGGCCGTCGCCGACTTGGTGCGGTTTGGTCTTGAGGATCACGAGGACGACCCGATTGACCTCGAGGAAGACCTCATCGCGATGCTTCGGTATCTCGGCTCGCCCGAAGCGATTCCGTTCTACATCGAGTGTGTGCGGCGGCATGCCGAAGATTTCGAAGACGAACTGATGGCCGCGTTCCTCGAACTGGGGCAGGCCAGTCTGGATCCGCTGCTCGATCTGTACCGGGAACTGGGCGCCGAAGAGGGCGGAGAAGTGGCCTTTGTGCTGGCGTCTCTGCGGATCCGAGACCCGAGGGTGCTTCAGCTTCTCGTCGACCGGATTCCTCTCGACCCCGGCGACGCCGCGATCGCGCTTGGGCTATACGGAGACCCGGCCGCCAGAACGGCGATCGAGAGTGCCCTCGCGGCGCTTAACCCCGAAGACCCGGAGTCGGAGTGGCACCGGCGCGAACTGCGCGACACGCTGGAGACCCTCGACGAAACCAGGCCGGAGCCGCAATTGGAGCCCTTCGACCTCTGGTCGCTTTTCCCGGAGAAAGCGAACCCGCCGATCGGAGTTCTGAGTGAGCGCGAGCGGCTCGATTTTTTGAGCAGTTCCTCGGCCGAGCACCGCGAGTCGGCAGCTTCGAGCTTCATCAACACGGAGCTGTCCGAGACGGTGCGGGACCGCTTGTTCGACCTGGCGGAGAACGATCCGGACTCCAAGGTCCGGGCAGCCTGCTGGAAGGCGTTGGCCGACGCAGCGGACGAGACGCAGATCCGCAAGGCGATGCTCGCACGGCTGAAGGACGAGTCCGTGCCGATCGAGGAGCGGTGCGGCGCGCTCATCGGGCTTTCCCTGCAGACCGAAGATCCTACGGTGCGCAAGCGCATGGAAGAATTCTATGAGATCCCCGAGGCACGGGCCAGCGCGCTCGAGGCGATGTGGCGCTCGCTTGACCGTGCCTTCGCGCACTATTTTCCTCCGCACCTGGACGATCCCGATGTCGAAATCCGCCGGCAGGCGATTTGGGGGGTCGGCTACCTGGCGATCTACGGCGAGGTCGGCCGCCTGCGCAAGTACTTCGAAGACGAGGACCTGCGCGAGGATGCCCTCTTCGCCTACGCGCTGGCCGTGCCTGCCGAGATCTCACGCGGGCGAATTCGCGGGGTCCTGCGCAAGATCGAAAAGGACGCCGGTGGCCTGACCGATTCCGAAACCGAGATGGTGCAGGTGGCCCTCGACCAGAGGCTCGCTTTCCACGGCTACGATCCGGTTTTCGGCATCGAGACTGAGGAGGCGGAGATGCGTCCGCTCGGGCCTCCCTCCGAGGACGGCGAACGGGACTGAGCCGCTCCCGCGTTCACTTCTTCCTGCCGCGCTTCTTCTCCGGCTCTACGAGCGAGAATTGCAGCTTGCGCTCGACCGCGTCGATCCGATCCAGGCGCACGCGAACCTCATCTCCGATAGAGAACTGCCGCCTGGAGCGCTCTCCGATGATTTTGCGGATGTTCTCGTGGTAGCGGTATCGGTCGCCCGGAAGCGTGTCGATGGGTACGAGTCCTTCGACGAACAGATCTTCCAACTCAACGAAGAAGCCGTATTTCGCCGTGCTGATGATGAGGGCGGCGAAGTCATCGCCGACGCGGTCGGCCATGAACTTGACCTTCTTCCACTCCACCAGCTCTCGTTCGGCCTCGGCGGCGCGCCGCTCCGTCTGTGAGCAGTCGTTCGCGATGAGCCGGAGCTTCTCCGGGGACAGGCTGGGCTTCAGTTCGTCGATGCGCTCGCCGAGGATCCGGTGGACTACAAGGTCCGGATAGCGCCGGATCGGCGAGGTAAAGTGCGTATACGTAGAGGCGGCGAGTGCGAAGTGGCCGCTGTTCTCCTCGCGGTAGCGCGCCTGTTTGAGCGAGCGGAGCATCAGGTAGCTGAGGATGCGCTCCTCCGGCTTGCCCTCGATCTGGGCGACCAGCTTCTGGTAGTTGCGCGAGGAGATCTTGATCTCCTCGGCCAGCTCCAGCCCTTTCCGAACCTTCCGGCCGTCGCGCTTGCGATCAATCATCTGGAAGCGCCGGACCGGCATGGGGCCGACGCCGAGCGAGTAGCCGAAGTGCGCCGCGATCTCCTCGAACTCCATGACGCGCCGCGCGTCCGGGGGCTCGTGGACCCGATAAATCGACGGAACCTCGGACCCTTCCAGCGCCGAGGCGACCGACTCATTCGCCGCCAGCATGAACTCCTCGATGATGCGGTGTGCGATGTTGCGCGGGCTGCGCGCGACGCCGGTCATCTCGCCCAGTTCGTCGAAGGTGATGAGCGGCTCGGGCATGTCGAAATCGATCGAGCCGCGCCGGGTGCGCTTGCGGTTAAGGATCAGGGCCAGCTCGCGCATCCGCTCGAAGCGCTCGACGAGGGCACTGTAGCGTTCCCGCAAGCCAGCGTCGCCTTCGAGCAGCAGGAAGACGTTGTTGTAAGTCATGCGCTCGGCGCTGCGAATGACGCCGCGGACGAACTCCTGGAACACGACGTCGCCGCGATGGTCGATTTCCATCAGGACCGACAGCACCAGCCGGTCGACGTGCGGCTTAAGCGAGCAGATCTCGGTGGAGAGTTCCAGCGGGAGCATCGGGACGGCGCGGTCCGGGAAGTAGACGCTGGTGCCGCGCAGGGCCGCTTCGCTGTCGATCGCGGAGCCGGGATGAACGTAATGGCTGACGTCGGCAATATGGACGTGCAGGGCGAAGTTGCCGTTGGGCAGTCGGTCGACCCAGACAGCATCATCGAAGTCACGCGCGGTATCGCCATCGATCGTCACGATGTCCATGTCCCGGAAATCGCGCCGCTGGGCGATTTCGTCGCTGCGGATCGTATTCGGAACGCTTTGCGCCTGCTCGAGGACCTCGGGCGGGAAGCGGTGCGGAATGTGGTGCTTTCGAATGACGATTTCGACGTCCACGCCGAAGTCGTCCGGATAACCCAGCACTTCGATGACGCGCCCCACCGCGTTCTCATCCTTTTCGGGAAACTCGAGCAGCTCGACGTTGACGATCATGCCGTCGAGGTCCTCCGGGCCCCGGAGGTCTCGCGGTTGGACGCCGATGCGGTCGACCTCGGGCGCGGTCGCCGGCAGCTCCATCCCTTCTGGGATTTCGATCCATTGGTGGATGCGCTCGTCGTGCGGAGCGACAAAATTGCCGCGGCGGCGGACGCGGAACTGTCCGACGACGGTCGGGTGGGCCCGCCGGAGAATCCGGAGGATCTCGCCGTCGGCGCGGCCCTCTTCATCGATGCGCGCGATCCGGATGATGACGCGGTCGCCGTGCATCGCATTCTTCGCGGTCTCCGGCGGCAGGAAGACGTCACCGCGGACGCCCTGAATCGGGTGGTCCGGCATCAGGAAGCCGTAGCCCTCCCGATGCATGTTGAGGCGGCCCACGGCGTACTCGGTGCTGCGCCGCGTGAGGACGTAATGGCCGGAGCGGACCTCGACCAGGTCGCCTCGGGCCGCCAGCGTATCCAGAATCAGTTCGAGCTGCTGCCGGTCTTCCCCCCTGGCGCCTATCTCGCGGACGAGGTGCTTAAAAGATGTTCTCGCGTGTGGAAGCTGCGCGATGTGTTCGAGCAGCGCGGCTTCGGTAAGCCGCGCCATGAGTTTGTTGGCCACCAACCGCAATTATAGAAGCCCGGCGGCGCGGCGCCTAATCGGCCGGGTGCAGCATGTCGATGATGCCCTGGAGGGGGATGCGGATCCAGTCCGGCCGGTGCGTCAGCTCGTAGGAGATTTCGAAAACGGCTTTCTCCATCAGGTAAGCGTTCAGCAGGATTTCGAGGTCGTCGCGGTTTTTCGGGATGAAGGGCGCGCCGTCAGCGGATCTGAGATAGCCCTGTAGAAACACCGCGCTCACGCAGGAATACCAGAGCCGCGCCCAGCCGCGCAGCAGCTCTTCCGACATGGGCCGCAGGATGACGCCCGGCACCTGTCCGTGCAGCGCCGATTGCGAGGCGTAGTGGAACGATCGCATCATGCAGGCCACGTCGCGCAGCGGAGAGCGCTTGATGCGGCGCTCGCTGATGCGGCGGGAGCGGTCCCCTTCGAAGTCGGTGAGCAGGAAGTCCCGGCCCGTATAGAGCACCTGGCCGAGATGGAAGTCGCCATGGTGGCGAATCCTGGCGACGGCGATTTTGCGATCCCGGATCGCGCGGAAGCGGCCCCGAATCGCGGTGGCGAGTTCGAGAACCTGCCGCGCCTCGGCCCGGGCATCCTCGGGAACCAGCTTCATTTTCTGGCGCAGCGTTTCGAGCGTCCGGTTGGTGAGGCCCAGCATCCCGTGATACAGCGACTTTCGGTAAAGCTCGGAGAACGGCTCGGGCGCGAAGGCCGGGTCGTGCGTGTCGCGGCAGAGGGAGAGATGAAGTTCAGCGGTTCGCTGCCCCAACAGGCGCGCGTCCTCGATATAGGTCCCGATCAGCTCGTTGGCGATCGAAGGCAGCTCCTCCTCGACCAGTTCGAGCGGTTGCTTTGAGATTCTGGGAGGCTCGCTCTCTTCGGCGCTCTGGGCGAGCGCCGCCTCGAAGTAACGGCCCAGCCAGTCCATCGTGTATTGCCAGGCGTCGCCCTGATTCGGGACATATTCGTGGAGCACTCCGAGGGTCATCGGCTCGCCCCGCTGCGGACGATACTCGAGGTAGCCTGCCACGACGGGCGTATGTGGAAAGGCTCCGGTCTCGGTGATGAAGCGTCCGATCTCGAGTTCCGGATTCGTGCCGCCCTCGGTCCTTCGGAACAGCTTCAGCAAGAATTTGTCACTGAACAGAATTGAGGTGTTGCTCTGCTCGGATTTCTGGACCACCGCGTCGAGGTCGATTTCTGTGTCGCCCAGGATGCGGCGGAAGGCGCGCGTCGGCGCCGCCGTCAACTCGCCGGTCTCGCCCTTAATCTTGCGGCGGCGCGCGATCAAGCGGAGCACTTCGTTGCAGAAGACGCGATCCCAGATCGCGCCGTAGAGGACGCCCACATCTTCGTCGGGCGTGCGCAGGCGGACGATCGCGGATTCCGACATCTCCGCCAGAAGCTGCTGCGCCTCTTCGCCGCGCGCCACGCTGACCGGGACGAAGTAGATCTCGGGATCACCCTCGCTGTAGTGAACCTGAATCAGCAGGATGTGCGAGGAGGTGTTCGGCAGACGAAGCGCCTCAATCATCTCGACCGAGCGCATCGTCCGGTGCTTGCCCATGAACCAGCGCCGCGAGCGGAGCAGCATGGAGAGCAGGCGAGACAGCGATGCCCGGCCGGACCCGTCCAGGACGCTCTCCCAGGACGAAATCGTCATTTCAGGGATTTCGACGCCGCTCGCGCGAAGTGTCGCGGCTTCACCGCCCGGCCGGGTCGGTTCGAGCGTGAACCAATAGTAGCCGTACGGCGCGAGCGTGATGACATACGGGTCGTCGCCGATGGGCGGGAAGACCGTGCGTCCCAGCATCTCGTGCGGTGTGAGCCCCTTGTATGCGGAGAGGTCGATCTCGATGAATTGCGGGAACCGCGAGATGTTGGCGACTGTCAGGACCTGCTCGTCATCATGCTTGCGGAGGAAAACCAGGACGCGGTGATTATCCGGATGCAGAAACTCGATGCTCCCGCGCGAGAGTGCCTTGGACTGCTTGCGCAAGGCGATCAGGTGCTTCATCCACCACAGCAGCGAGTTCGGATTGTTCTGCTGGGATTCGACGTTGAGGGCCTCGTAGTGATACTCGGGATCGATGATCACCGGGAGGAAGAGGCGCTGCGGGTTGGCGCGGGAAAATCCGGCGTTGCGGTCCGCGCTCCACTGCATCGGAGTGCGCACGCCGTTCCGATCGCCAAGGTAGATGTTGTCCCCCATGCCGATCTCGTCTCCGTAGTAGATGACGGGTGAGCCCGGCATCGAGAACAGCAGCACGTTCATCAGTTCGATGCGGCGGCGGTCGTTGCCGAGCAGCGGCGCCAGCCGGCGGCGGATCCCGAGATTGATCCGCATCTGCGCGTCGTGAGCGTAGACGCGGTACATGTAGTCGCGCTCCTCGTCTGTGACCATCTCGAGGGTGAGCTCATCGTGGTTGCGAAGGAACAGCGCCCACTGGCAATTGGGAGGAATCGGCGGCGTCTGCTCGAGGATATCGATGATGGGGAAGCGGTCCTCCATGCGGTGCGCCATGAACAGGCGTGGCATCAACGGGAAGTGGAACGCCATATGGCACTCGTCGCCGTCGCCGAAGTAAGCAATCGCGTCATCGGGCCACTGGTTGGCTTCGGCGAGCAGCATGCGGTTGCCGTACTTTGAATCGACGTGGCGGCGGAGATCCCTCAGGAATCCGTGGGTCTCGGCGAGGTTCTCGCAGTTGGTGCCCTCGCGTTCGTACAGGTACGGCACGGCGTCCAGGCGGAGTCCGTCCACTCCCAGGTCGAACCAGAAGTCCACCGCGGCGAGCATGGAGCGGCGCACGTGCGGGCTGTCGAAGTTCAGATCGGGCTGGTGCGAGTAGAAGCGGTGCCAATAATAGGCCTTGGCGACGGAGTCCCAGGTCCAGTTGGAGGATTCGAAGTCTTTGAAGATGATCCGGGTTTCCGAGTACTTCTCCGGAGTGTCGCTCCAGACGTAAAAATCGCGCCACTTGCTTCCGGCCGGCGCGCGCCGCGCGCGCTGGAACCAGGGATGCTGGTCGGAGGTGTGGTTGAGCACCATCTCGGTGATGACCCGCATGCCTCTGCGGTGCGCCTCGGTCAGGAAGATCTCGAAGTCCCGAAGCGTGCCGTAGGCGGGGTGCACGTCATTGTAGTCGGAGATATCGTAGCCGTCGTCCTTCCATGGGGAAGGGAAGAACGGGAGCAGCCAGATCGCCGTGACGCCGAGATCGTGCAGGTAGTCGAGCTTCTCGGCCAGCCCGCGGAAGTCGCCCATTCCGTCGGCGGACTTGTCATGGAACGCCCGGACGTGTACCTCATAGATAATTGCGTCTTTGTACCAAAGGCTCTCGTTGGAGAGTGGATGCGTCGGCTTGATTCGCTTCATTCTGCTCGCTTACAAGTAGTCTAGTATGTTGTGACGTCACTTCACGCCACTGAGGGTCGAATTATTTTACCCGAACTGCTGGATTCGGCCGAGCCGGATGAAGCGAGGGAGAACCTGCGCGACCTTGTCCGCATCAACCGGTGGCTCGGGGGGCACCGCGTGCTGGGCTGGATGCTCCGGCGGTTCGTTCATCCGGGGGAGCGATTTACGGTTTTGGACATCGGAGCCGCCTCGGGCGACATGGGCCGCTCGATCCGGCGCGAATACCCCGGCGCCACCGTAATCTCACTGGACCGAAGAACGCTGCACCTGGAGGCTGCCGACCCTCCCCGCCTGGCGGCCGACGCCTTCCGGCTTCCGTTCCGGCCCGCCAGCGTCGATTTCGTGTTCTGCTCGCTGTTCCTGCATCACTTCCCGGATCGTCAGATCGTTGAGCTGCTCGCGGCCTTTCACAGCATCGCAAGGCGCGCGCTTCTTGTCATCGACCTCGAACGCCACCCGATCCCCTACTACTTCCTGCCCGCCACGGCCTGGCTGTTCCGATGGGGGCGCCTCGCCGTGCACGACGGGCAGATCTCGGTCGAAGCGGCCTTCCGCCCCGAGGAACTGCTCGGCCTGGCCCGCCGCGCTGGACTGGCGGACGTGAGCGTCCGCCGGCATCGCCCCTGGTTCCGGCTGTCGCTCATGGCGCCGTCGGGCCAGGCGAGATGGAGGCAGTCCTCACAGCCGCTCGTGCTACTTTGAAGCAATGGCTGAGGCTAACCCATTTCAGGATCCGCTACGGTTCGCGCGCCGCGTGCCGCCCTGCGCCATCGTCATCTTCGGGGCGAACGGCGATCTCACGCGGCGTAAGCTGATGCCCGCCCTGTATCACCTCACCCTGGAGCGCCGCATCCCGCACGGCTTCGCTGTGCTTGGCCTCTCCCGGACGCGGATGACGGACGAGCAGTTCCGAGACCGGATGAAAGAGGCTGTCTCCCGGTACATGGAAGACGGTCCGCTGGATGAGGACCTCTGGTGCGAGTTCGCCAAGGGCCTGTTCTACCTGCCCGGCGACGTCAGCGATTCGGCGACCTACCTGGCGCTTTCCACCCGCCTCGATGAGATCGAAAACTCCCGCCAGACCGGCGGAAACGTGCTCTTCTATCTTTCGACGCAGCCGAGCCAGTACGAAATGGTGGTCGACGGCGTGGGTGACGCCGGCTTGCAGAAGGGCCGCGGATGGCGGCGGCTGGTTGTCGAGAAGCCCTTCGGCCACGATCTTCGGAGCGCCGGGCTGCTGAATGACCGAATCCATACCGTCTTTGAGGAGCACGAGGTTTATCGCATCGACCATTACCTCGGCAAAGAGACCGTTCAGAACGCGCTCGCCTTTCGTTTCGGCAACGGCATCTTTGAGCCGCTCTGGAATCGCCGCTACGTCAATCACGTCCAGATCACGGCCGCCGAGTCGATCGGCGTCGAGGGCCGCGGCGCCTTCTACCAGGAGACCGGCGCGCTCAAGGACATGATCCAGAATCACCTGCTCCAGGTGATGTCGACAGTTGCGATGGAGCCGCCCGCCGTCTTTGCGCCGGAGGCGGTTCGCGATGAGCGGGCGAAACTTCTGCGAAGCATCCGCATCTACAAGCCCGAGGAGGTCGCAACCTACGCAGTGGCCGGACAGTATGGCCCGGCGCATGTCGGAGGCGAGGATCTTCCGGGGTTCCGGCAGGAGCCCGGAGTGGACCCGGACGCCCGCACCGATACTTACGCCGCGGCGACGTTCTACGTGGACAATTGGCGCTGGGCCGGGGTGCCGTTCTATATCCGCACGGGCAAACGCCTACCCAAGCGGGTCAGCGACATTGCCATCCAATTCAACTCGGCGCCCCATGCGATCTTTCGCGGCGAAGACCAGAACGGCGCCGCCAGCATATTGACGGAACCTTCGACCCAGCCGAATCTCCTCATCCTCCGCATCCAGCCCGAGGAGGGTATCTCGCTGCGTTTTCTTTCGAAGCACCCCGGCGAAGGGATGCGCCTGCGGCCCGTCATGATGGACTTCAACTACGGATCGAGCTTCGGCGCGCGCTCGCCGTCGGCCTATGAAACCCTGCTGCTTGACGCTATGACGGGAGATGCGACACTCTACACCCGACAGGATATGGTCGAGGCGAGTTGGAAGGTGGTCCAGCCGATCATGCAGGCCTGGAGCGACGCCCGTTTCGATTTCCCCAACTATCCGTGCGGCTCCTGGGGACCCAAGGCGTCCGATGAGATGCTTGCGCGAAACGGCCACCACTGGAGGGTTCCTTAATGCTGCACCCGGAGAGGCTGCTTAATGAGCTTTCTGAAGTTTGGGCCTCGCTCGGCAAGCAGGCGAACGGCGAGTCGTCAGGCGTCCTGCGCGCCTGCTCGATGACGTTCGTGGTTCTGATCGACAACCCGGATGATGCTGCGGCGATCGGTCAAACCCTGGCGGAATTGATGCCCGAGCATCCCAGCCGAGCCATCGTCGTGCGTCTGACCGACGGGCCGGAGCCGGCGCTCACCGGCCGGGCCTTCGCGCAGTGCTGGCGCCCTCCGGGCCGCAAAGAGCAGATCTGCTCCGAACAGATCGAGATTGTCACCGCCAACCGGCAGATGCAGCTTGAGGGCGTGGCGCGGGTCATCCTTGGCCTGACCGTGCCGGACCTGCCGGTCGTCCTCTGGGCGCGCTGCGCCCTGCTGCTGCAATCCCCGGCCTTCGCGCCGGTGGTCGCCCTGGCCAGCAAGGTGATCATGGACACCGCTGGCGCCTCCGATGCGAGCGCGGCGTTGAAGGCAATCGACGAGGCGCAGATCCGGCGCGGCAGCGCGATGGGCGATCTCGCCTGGACCCGGCTTACCCCATGGCGCGAGGGCATCGCAGGGATCTTTGAAGATCCGGCGTACCTTGGGCGGATCGGATCGATTGCCGATTGCGATATCGGCTGGAACGGCGCGAACCTGCCGACCGCGGCCTGCTACATGGCCGGCTGGCTATCACTCTGCCTCCGGAGGGCCGGCGGGCAGGGAATCCGGCTGGTGCGGGAAGGGAGCGCCGGCCCGAGCGTGTCCCGCGTCGGCCTGCGGGGACCTGGCGTGGACATCGTCTCGCGCCTGACCGACGAATCCACCCTCGAGGTCCATACCGAGGGTCTTGCAACACGCCTTGCCTTTCCGCAGGCTTCGGATTACCGTCTACTCAGGGAGGAACTCGCCATACTTGCACGCGATCCGATCTTTTGCGAGACGCTGTCCCTCGCACACCGATTCTCGACGGGGGCGGCGCGCCCATGAACATGGCGCTCCATCGCTCGCCATCGGTGGACGAGGCCGCCGGAGCCTGCGCGCGCATGATGCTCTCCTCGCTCGAAGCAGCCCTCGAACGCACGCAACATGCGACCCTGGCTGTTTCCGGGGGCTCGGCGCCGAGGCTGCTGTTTCCGAAGCTGCTTCAGCGTCCGTTTCCCTGGCAGCGGGTCCATCTGTTCTGGGTAGACGAGCGGCCGGTTCCCCCGGACCATGAGGACAGCAACTATCGCGCGGCGGAGGAGTATCTGATCCGCCCGGCCGGGATCCCTGCCGAGAACATACACCGCATCGAATCCGAATATACTCCGCATGAAGCTGCGGAGCGCTATGTCGAGGAGATCCGCCGGTTCTTCCTGTTGAAGTCCGGGGAGCTGCCCAACTTCGACGTGATCCAGTGCGGGATGGGAAGCGACGTCCATACGGCCAGCCTCTTTCCGGGCGAGCCGCTGATTCACGACCGGATCGGTATCGCCGCCGCGGTTCACGTCGGAAAGCTGCGCCAATCGCGCATCACGCTGCTGCCGGGCGTGCTGCTGAAGGCTCATGAGTTGATCTTCCTCGCCACTGGCGAGGACAAAGCCCAGGGGCTCCGAGCCGTCTTCGAGGGTGAGAGCGATGCGCTGCGCTACCCGGCGCAGGCAATCGCCCGGGAGGCCGTGAGCGTACACTGGTTCGCTGACGAGGGCGCCACGTTGATGCTGCCCTGATTCTCCCGGCCGCTACCGCCGTTGTAGAATATCTGAACCCAGGAGAGAGAGACCTATGAGAGCCCGGAAATCCTCCCGACGAGAGTTCATGCAGGGCGCAGCGGCCGCTGCTTCCGTCGCAGCCCTCGCCGAACAGGTAATTGCCCAGACCAGCAGCGCCTCCGCCACGGGTCTTCCGACGCGCCTGCTCGGCCGCACCGGCGTACGCGTTTCCATCCTGACCCTCGGGGGCTGGCACATCGGCGCCGTCAAAGACGAACGCGAAGCGATCCGCATCATGCACGCCTGCATCGACGAGGGCCTCACCTTCTTCGATAACGCCTGGGACTACCATGACGGCCGCGCCGAAGAGCTCATGGGCCGCGCCCTGGCGATGGACAACCGCCGGAGCAAGGTCTTCCTCATGACGAAGAACTGCGAGCGCGACTACGAGGGCTCGCTCAAGAATCTTGACGACAGCCTGCGCCGCCTGAAGACCGACTATCTCGACCTCTGGCAGTTCCATGAGATGGTCTATGACAACGACCCCGATTGGGTCTTCGAGCACGGCGGTATGCGCGCCGCCCAGGAGGCCCGCAAGGCCGGAAAGGTGCGGTTCATCGGCTTCACCGGGCACAAGGACCCCCGAATCCATCTCAAAATGCTCAACAAGCCCTTCGACTGGGACACCTCGCAGATGCCCATCAACGTCATGGACGCGCACTATCGCAGCTTTCAGAACGAGGTCGTGCCGGTCTGCCTGAAGAAGAACGTCGGGGTGATCGGCATGAAAGGGCTGGCCGGCGGATTCCCGGAAGGGCGGCTCATCGCCAAGGCGGGGTTGACCGCCGAGGAGTGCTTCCGCTATTGCCTCAGCCTTCCGGTGGCGACCCAGGTGGTCGGGATCAATACGATGGCTCAGCTCAAGCAGGACCTGGCGATCGCGCGTGACTTCAAGCCCATGTCCAGCGCGGACAAAGAGGCTCTGCTCGCCAGGGTGAAGGACGCCGCCGGCGATGGCCGGCACGAGCTGTTCAAATCGACCAAGCAGTTCGACGGCCCGCATCACCGCCGCCAGCACGGCTTCGATCTCCAGACCGCCGACTGATCCGGGCTACGGAACGACGACCACCTTGCCGAACTGTTCCTTGTTCTCGAGACGCCGGTGTGCCTCGGCAAGTTCGGCGAGCGGGTAGACGCGGTCGATCACCGGCCGGATCTGCTTGCGGAAAATGAACCGGAGTACCCGGTGCAGTTCGCCCATCGTGCCCATGTAGGAGCCTAGAATCGACTGCTGCCGACTGTAGAGGAAACGCAGATCGAGCCCGACCTCCGGGCCCGTGGTCGAGCCGCAGGTGACAAGCCGGCCTTGCGGCGCGAGACATTGCAGGCTCTTTTGCCAGGTCGCCGCGCCGACGTGTTCAAAGACCACATCGACGCCGCGTTTCGCCGTGATGCGCTTTACTTCGGCCGCGATGTCCTGCCTATAGTGATCGATGACCTCGTCGGCCCCCAGTTCCCGCGCCTTGGCCAGCTTCTCTTCATTCCCCGCGGTTGCGATCACGCGGCAGTGAAAGAGCCTGGCGATCTGAACGGCCGCCGATCCCACGCCGCTTGAGGCCGAGAGCACCAGGACATCCTCGCCGGGCTGGAGATTCGCGCGCGAGAACAGCATGTGCCAGGCCGTCAGGAAAACCAGCGGAGCCGCGGCGGCTTCCTCGAAGGAGAGGTCGTCGGGGATTGGGACCACGGCGTACTCCGGAGCGGGCATCAGCTCGCGATTTCCGCCGGGTGCGCCGGCGCCGAACAGGCGATAGCGGGGGCATTCGTTATCGCGCCCCTCGAGACACTTGACGCACTGGCGGCAGCTCAGGCCCGGAGAGAGAAGCACACGCTGGCCGGGCTGCAGCCGTTCGCACAGTCCACCAGTTGCGACGACCTCGCCCGCGATGTCGCTGCCCAGGATATGCGGCAGCGGCGGTTTGCCGACCCCGCGCCGAACCCAGAGGTCGAGATGATTCAGAGCGCAGGCGCGCACGCGTAGCAGGACCTCGTTTGCCTTGATTTCGGGCTCCGGGATATCCTCGTACGCAATAACTTCCGGTCCGCCGAACTGGTGAATGCGAGCAGCCTTCATGGAGTATCCTCAGCACTCCATTGTGGCGCAACTCGCCTGGATGCGTCAGCGCGCAGCGAGCCCGCGCCGCGAGCGAAGCGGCCGCTGCAGGATGCCCGCGAAACCGCAGAGCAGATAGAGCAGGCTGTCCGTCCAGGAGGTGTGATCCGAGGCGAGCCAGAGGACCCAATCGAGGGCGCCGAATGGTTCGAATCTCTCGCCAATGGCCAGACTGCCGCCCGCGGGAATTTCAGGCAGAGGATTCGGTCCGGAGTCCTGCTCTGCCCAATCCTCCGCAAGTACCACAGGAGCGTAGGGAGGCGCCGGCTCGGGCATCTCCGGGAGGTTGGCGACCCATCCGGAAGAGAGACCGAGCGGTTCCGGGATCGGCGTCGCCAGCCCCTTGACGGCAAGCAGACTCAGGACGGCAGTTAGGACAAGAAGGCCCCGCAACGTTGAATTGCGCATCGGTGCTCCAGAGAATTAGCTTGGGCTTACAAAGCCTTAGTGCGCAAAGACGGCGTTGATTCTCCCGAATCCTGCAGGTCAGCGGCGCAGGGAGCTTTGGATTCGCCCCTGCCATTCGCGCGTCTTCGCCCGGATCTCCTCGATGTTCAACGTGAGGCAGCGGTGATCGCGCACGACGGAAGCGCCGTTGATAACGACGTCGCGCACGTCGGAGCCTTTCAGCGCATACACAAGGTGCGAATAAACGTCGTACATGGGGATGGCATGAGGGCGGTCCAGACGCACGATAATGAAGTCGGCGCGCTTGCCGGGTTCGAGTGAACCGATCTCACCCTCCATACCGATCGCTCGCGCCCCCAGGATCGTCGCCATTTCGAATGCCTGGCGCGCGGGGAGCGCCTCCGGATCGTCGGTTGCGACTTTCTGGAGCTTGCTGGCGAGGTCCATCTCTTCGAACATGTTGAAGTCGTTGTTGCTCCCGGCCGGGCCGTCCGTGCCGAGCCCTACCGCGAGGCCCTTGCGCAGCATCGCGACGACCGGAGCGATGCCGCTTGCCAGCTTCATGTTGCTGCTTGGACAGTGCGCCACGCCCGTGCCTTTCGCACGCAGCACGTCGAGGTCCGCTGCATCGACATGAATCGCATGAGCCGCCAGCGTCCGGCCGTCGAGCACGCCCAGCCTGCCGAGCGCCTGAACGGGCGTCTGTTTTCGCTCGCGCAGGCTGTCTTCGCGCTCCTTTTTCGTTTCCGCGACGTGGATCAGCAGCGGTGCCTTGTATCGATCGGCGAGCCGCCGGCACGCTATCAGCATCTCGTCCGAGTTCGTGTAGATGGCGTGGGGCGCCACGGCCGGGACGATCAGCGGATCGTCCTGAAAGCGCTTGAGAAATCGTTCCGCGACTTCCAGGGCCGCCTGCGGTGTCCTGGCGTCGGGGACCGGGAAGCCGATCACCGTCTGGCCGAGCACGGCGCGCATGCCCGCCTCCTGGGTCGCCTCCGCGATCTGCTCCTCGAAGTAGTACATGTCCACGAAGGTCGTTGTGCCGGAGAGCATCATCTCCAGGCAGGCGAGCTTCGTGCCCCAGCGGACAAACTCCGGCGAGACGTTCCTGGCTTCGGCGGGGAAGATGTAGTTCTCCAGCCACTCCTGGAGCCGCAGATCGTCGGCGATGCCGCGCAGCAGCGACATCGGGGCGTGCGTGTGCGTGTTTATGAGGCCGGGGGTGATGAGGGCTTCGGGGCGATGGAGCTTGCGCCGCGCCTGGAACCGGCGCTCGATTTCGGCGCGGGGGCCCACTCCTACGATGTGCTCTCCCCGCGTCGCGACGGCGCCGTTTTCTATAACGCGACGCCCGGCATCCATCGTGACGACGTAGCGTCCGCTGTAGATCCAATCCGCTGGTTCTCCTGCCGCCATGACGCAGAAAACGAGAGCGCTAAGAAATAGACGAATCATCGAATGGCCTTGGAAAAAGATTCTGCATGTGCAGGCGCTCGGTATGCCCCTTGAGATTGGCGAGGACCACCTCGACGTCTCCGCAAAATTCCCAGAGAATCTGGCGGCAGGCGCCGCAGGGCGTGGTCAGCCGGTCGGTATCGGCGACAATCGCCACGCGGCGGAACGAGCGTGCGCCTTCGGAGACGGCCTTCAGGATCGCGACCCGCTCGGCGCAGACCGTGAGCCCAAAGGTGGCGTTCTCGACGTTGCAGCCCGTGTAGATCCGGCCCTCGGCGTCCTCGACCGCCGCCCCGACTTTGAAGCCCGAGTAGGGCGCATGGGCCTTCTCCCGGGCCTCGATCGCCGCCTGGATCAGCGGATCCATCACGGCTCCAGGCGCGGCAGGACGGCCTTGAGCAGCCGGATCAGGTCGCCGCGCACCATCCGCCCGGTCTCAAGCACCTCTTCGTGGTCGATCTTCTGCGGGAGAATGCCGGCCGCCATGTTGGTGACGCAGGAGATCGCCAATACTTTGACGCCCATATGATTGGCGACGATGACCTCGGGCACCGTGGACATGCCGACCAGATCGGCGCCGATGATCCGGAGGAACCGGATCTCGGCCGGGGTTTCGTAGCTCGGTCCGGCGAGGGCGGCGTAGACGCCCTCGCCGAGTTCGATGCCGATTTCGCGCGCAGCCGTCCGCGCGATTTCCCGGTAGTGCGGTGAGTAAGCTTCGGTCATGTCCGGGAAGCGCGGCCCTAGCCTGTCGTCGTTCGGGCCCGTCAGCGGGTTCGAGCCCTGGAGGTTGATGTGGTCGGAGATCAGGACCAGGGCGCCCCGCTGATAGGAGAGGTTGATGCCTCCGGCGGCGTTCGTTACGACCAGCGAACGCATCCCCATACGCGCCAATACGCGGACTCCGAGCGTCACCTGCGCCGCCGTATAGCCTTCGTACAGGTGCAGCCGGCCGGACATTACGGCCACTTCGAGATCGCCGAAGTTGCCGAAGACGAGTTTGCCCGCGTGCCCGACCGCCGTTGAAGGCGGCCACCCGGGGATCTCACCATAGGGGATCTCGACGGCGTCGCTCAGTTCATCGGCGAAGCCGCCCAGGCCGCTGCCCAGGATCAACCCGATGCGCGGCGCCGCGCAGACCAGGCTCCGGAGATACGCTTCCGCCTGTTCAATCACAGCAGTAACCCCGCAATGCAGGCCGACATAAAATTCGCCATCGTGCCTGCGGCCACCGCGCGCAGCCCCAACCGCGCGAGGTCGGATTTCCGCGTCGGCGCCAGCGCTCCGATACCGCCGATCTGAATCGCAATCGAGCTGAAGTTGGCGAAGCCGCAGAGCGCGTAGGTCGCAATCGTAAATGAGCGCGGGTCGAGCTGCTCCTTCACCGGAGCGAGTTGCAAAAAGGCCACGAATTCGTTCAGTACCAGGCGCGTCCCCAGCAGATTCCCCACAATCGATGCGTCCTTCCAGCTTACGCCGAGCAGCCACGCCACAGGCGCGAAGACCGCGCCGAAGATCCGTTCGAGCGAAGGCGGCAGCCAGCCCAGGTAAGGCATCGTGTGGAGCCATCCGAGCGCACCGTTCACCATCGCGATCAGCGCCAGGAAGGCGATCAGCATGGCGCCGATATTGAGCGCGAGCATCAGGCCCTCGCCGGCTCCGCGCGCCGCCGCGTCGATGAGGTTCACGCCCGGACGCTCGACCTTGATTTTTACCGTTCCGGCCGTTTCCGGAGTGCCGGTTTCCGGGACCAGCATTTTGGCCAGCAGAAGCGTCGCGGGAGCCGTCATGATGACAGCGGTCAGCAGGTGTTGGATCTCCACGCCCGCCAGCTTGACGTAGGCAGCCATGACGGCGCCCGAGACGTGCGCCATGCCACTGGTCATGACAGTGAAGAGTTCGGATTCGGTGAGGGTGGGGAGAAAGGGCCGGATCGTCAGAGGGGCCTCGGTCTGGCCCATGAAGATGCTGGCCGCGACGTTGGTGGACTCGGCGCCGCTCGCTCCCATGACGCGCTGCATGAGCGCGGCCATTGCCTTGACAAACCACTGCATCACACCGAAGTAGTACAGGATCGAAAAGACCGAGGCGATGAAAATAACGATCGGCAGGACTTGAAACGCGAAGACCACGCCGAACGGACCTGCCTTGGTGCCGAGCGGCCCGAAGACAAACTCGCTGCCCTGTTCGGCGTATTCAAGCAGGGCGTTCACCACATGGCTTGCGGCCTGGAAGAGCCGGCCGAAATCGGTCTTAAGAACGAGGAAGGCGAAGGCGAACTGGAGCCCCAGGCCCCACAGGATAAGCTGAGGGCGAATGGAGCGCCGGTCCCGGGAGAACAGGTACGCAACCCCGAGGATTACGGCCAGCCCGAGCAGCCCGGTCCAGCGCTCCATCACAAAACCGCCATCGGAAGGGACCTAGCTGACGACTTCGAGAATCAGTTCCCGCTCATCCGGAGGATGGGACGAGATCCGGAAGGCGTCCTCGACCAGTTGCGCGGCCTCTTCGACGTGCTCCTCGCTGGTGTAGTAGAGGCGGCAGAGTACGGCTCCGGCATCGATCTTGTGACCGACCTTGACTTCGAGAATCACGCCCACGGCCGGATCGATCGGCTCGTCCTTGCGCTGGCGACCCGCCCCGATCATGGCCGAGGCGCGGCCGATATCCTCGGCGTCAATGGCCGTCACATAGCCGGAGCGCGGCGAGGCGATCTCGCGCATGCCGGTGGCGTTCGGAAGCAGCTCGAAACGGTCGAGCACGTTCGGATTGCCACCCTGCGCCTCGATGACCTCTTTAAATTTCCGGTACCCGGACCCGTCGAGCAGCTTGGTCTGCGCCACTTCGCGGGCCTCCTCGAGCGTCTTTGTAACCTTGCCCAGGTAGATCATGCGCGAGGCCAGTTCGAGCGAGATGCGCGTGAGGTCCGTGGGACCGATGTTCTGGAGAGTCTGCGAAACCTCCATGATCTCGAGCGCGTTACCGATCGCGAAGCCGAGCGGCTGGCTCATGTCCGTAATGAGGGCCTGGACGCGCTTGTCGATGCGCCGCCCGATGCCGACCATCATCTGGGCGAGGCGGCGCGCCTCTACCTGCCGCTTCATGAACGCGCCCGCCCCGACTTTCACATCGAGGACGATGGCGTCCAGCCCGACCGCGAGCTTCTTTGACATGATCGAGGAAGCGATCAGCGGGATCGATTCGACCGTGCCGGTCACGTCGCGCAGCGCGTAGAGCTTGCCCTCTGCCGGGGCGATCTGTTCGGTCTGCCCGATGAAGGCGAGGTTGTGCCGCGCCAACAGTTCGCGAAATTCATCGATCGTCAGGTTCGTGCGGAATCCGGGGATCGCTTCCAGCTTATCGAGCGTGCCGCCGGTATGGCCCAGCGCCCGTCCCGAAATCATGGGCACCACAACGCCCGCGGCAGCGGCGAGCGGAGCGGCGATCAGGCTCGTCTTGTCGCCGACGCCGCCGGTCGAGTGCTTGTCCACCTTGACGCCGGGAATCGATGAGAGATCGACCTGCTCCCCGGAGCGGACCAGCAGGTCCGTCAAGGTCGTAACTTCCCGGTCCGTCATTCCCGAAAAATAAGTTGCCATCAGGAAGGCAGACATCTGGTAATCCGGGATATCGCCTCGGGTGTAGCCTTCGACAAGATATGCGATTTCTTCGGCGGTCAGTTCTTCGCCGTCCCGCTTTCTCTGGATCAGGTCAACTGTTCGCATTTTGAGATCCTAAGCGTACCATCTTATATCGCTGAAAGTAAAGGAAAGTCCAGGGAATCGCGCCCGGCCGGAATGGACGGTCGGCTACTCCGGAGCCTCAGATCCAGCCGGAATACATCATACCTGCAATTGAGACCAGGACGGCGCCGGAGCCAAACTTGGCCCGCCTCGCCCAATGCCGCCGCGCCGCGTTGCCGGTCCAGATCCCGACCCAACTGAAGGCGGCCGCCGAGGTCCCGATGACGAAAGCGGCCTGGAGCGGCGAATGACGCAGGCCCAGTCCGAAGCCCACCAGCAGGTTGTCCAACGCCAGCGTGGCGGCCAAAGCCACCAGTCCGCTCCAACTGGTGACCCTCCGCGCAAGCCGCTCCTCCTCGTGGGGATCCCGCCAGGCACCCAGAATCGTCCAGAGGCCGAGCCCGCCGATCACCGCCACGCCGAGCCAGCCCAAGCGCTCTTCGATATAGGGAGAGACGCTCTCGCCAATCCAAAGTCCTACGAGGGGCCCGGTGAACTCGAAGACACCGAACAGCGCGACGATACGGGCTTTGCGATAGGCTTGGCCCAGGGCGCCGAGTACGAGGGCCGTTGCAAGGTTGCCGGCGCCCACCGCAAGCCCCTCAGGACGAACTCTATCGGCACCTTCTCTCATTACAACATACGGGACCGGGCCAGCTTGCAGAGACCCCGCCAATGCGGATACGCTGTTGCGAACAGGAGAACCCGATGCTGCTCGGAGCTGTCACCTATAACGTACTGAAGGACTGGGATGTCGAGACGATCATCCGGAACCTGGAGGCGGCCGGCTTCGTCGCCGTCGAGCTTCGCACCAGTCACAAGCACGGCGTCGAACCCAGTCTCAATGCCGCCGAACGGGCCCGCGTCCGGGACCGCTTCGAGAAAAGCAAGGTGCGGCTGCTGAGCTACGGCACCACCTGCGAGTTCCACTCACCCGACGCGGCTGAGCGCGCCCGCCAAGTCGCCATTGGCAAGCAGTTCATCGACCTGGCCCATGACACCAACGCGCTCGGCATCAAGGTGCGGCCCAATGGGATGCCGGAGGGTGTGCCGCGCGAAAAGACGATCGGACACATCGCGGCCGGCCTGCGCGAAGTGGGCGACTACGGCGCGAAGATGGGGGTCGAGATCTGGATGGAGGTCCACGGCCGCATCACGCAGGATCCGCCGGTGTCGGCCGAGATCATGCGGGCGGCCAATCATCCCAACGTCGGGGTCTGCTGGAACTCTAATCCCACGGACGTCGTGAACGGTTCGGTCAAGCCGAGCTTTGAGCTGCTGAAGCCCTGGATCAAGAGCGTCCATATCAACGAGCTGGCCAATAACTATCCGTGGCGGGAATTATTCACCCTGCTCCGCCAGGCCGGGTATGACCGCTACACGCTCTGCGAGGCGCAGGAGAGCAAAGAGCCGGAGCGCTTCCTCCGCTGGTACGCCGCGCTCTGGCGCGAACTGAACCGTCCATGAGCATACGCCGTTCGCTCGCTGCCGGAAGTGCGGCCGTGCTGCTTGCCGCCCCCTCCGGACGGCTGGATGGAGCCGTACCTACGCCCGAAAGTCACTTCGGGCACGTCATGGGCGCCGACCGCAGTTCGCTCGAATGGGCGCGGGTGGTCTCCTACTTTCAGGCCCTGGCCCGCAGCAGTCCGCGGGTACGGATCGAAGAGATCGGGGCGAGCGTCGGCGGCCGGCCGATGATCGCTGCCGTCATCGCCGCTCCTGAGACGCTGCGCAATCTCGACCGCTACCGTTCGATGCAGAAGGCCCTTGCCGATCCCCGCCGCACCACGCCCGCCGAAGCCGAGCGGCTTATCGCGCAGGGCAAGAGCATCGTCCTGATCACTTGCGCCATCCATTCCACCGAGGTCGCCTCCACCCACACGGCTGTCGAGTTCGCGCACCGCATGGCGACGGCGAACGACAAAAAGACACGGCGGATTCTCGACGAGACGATCTTTTTGCTTGTTCCGTCGCTCAACCCGGACGGGACCGACATCGTGACCGCGTGGTATCGCAAGACGCTCGGGACGCCGTGGGAGGGCACGTCGCCCCCCGAGCTGTATCACAAGTACCTCGGGCACGATAACAACCGCGACTGGTACATCTTCACGCAGCCGGAGACGCGCAACACGATCTCGCGCCTCCATAACGTCTGGCATCCGCAGATCGTCTTCGATGTCCATCAGCAGGGACCCAACACATCGCGCATGTTCGTGCCGCCGTGGCTCGATCCAATCGATCCGAATGTCGATCCGATCATCGCCCAGCAATCCAACATGATCGGAATGGGGATGGCGCTCGACCTCACCGCTGCCGGCAAAAAGGGTGTGGCCGTCAACGCCATGTACGACTTCTGGACGCCGGCGCGCCACTATCAGGCCTATCACGGCGGCGTGCGCATCCTGAGCGAGTCGGCCAGCGCAAGGCTTTCGTCCCCGATCACGGTTCAGCCCGATGAGATCCAGGAAACGGCGCTCGGCTATAGTCCGCGCGTACGCAGTTGGAACCACCTGGAGCCCTGGGAAGGCGGAGAGTGGCGCCTGCGGGACATCGTGGATTACCAGTTGATCGCGATGGAGTCCTGCCTCTACCAGGCGGCCATCCGGCGCGAGGACCTGCTACGGAACTTCTACCGCGTCGGGCGGCGCGCCGTCGAGCGGACCTCGCCGTATGCGTTTGTCCTCCCGGCCGAGCAGCACGACCCGGGCGCGGCGCGCAAGCTGATCGAGACCCTGGCCTTCGGGCTCGTCGAGGTCGAGACCGCGAAGCGGCCGTTTCGCGCTGGTTCGCGCGAGTACCCGGCGGGAAGCTTCGTGATCCGGATGCAGCAGCCCTACAGCGCGTTCGCCAAGACGCTGCTTGAGCGGCAGCAGTATCCCGACCTACGGTTATACCCTGGAGGCCCGCCGCGGCGGCCCTACGATGTGACGGCCCACACGCTGCCGCTTTTGATGGGGGTGGATGTCGATGCGATCGCCGACCGCTTCCAGGCGGACCTTGCGGCGGCCGGCAGTTTCCAGTTCGCACTGGCAAAGCCCCGCCCCCAGGGCGTGCTGGCGGCATCGGACGGTGATACCTGGATCGCCGTGAATCGAGCCTGGAAGAACGGGCGCAGCGTCTGGCGCAACGGCGTGACGGGCGACTTCCGGTTCGAAAGCCGGGAGGGCTTCACCGAGCGCCGCCGCCCGCGCCTCGGGCTCTACAAAAGCTTCGCTCCGAGCATGGATGAGGGCTGGACGCGATGGATCCTGGAGCAGTTCGGCTTCGATTATGTCAGCGTCGGCAATGGCGCGATCCAGGCGGGTGAACTGCGGACCCGCTACGACGTGCTGTTGTTTCCGGATCAGCCCGCTGCGACGATTGCGTCCGGCTACCCCGAGGACAGGATGCCGCCGGAGTACACCGGCGGACTCGGCGAGCGCGGCGCCGCGTCGCTCAAGCGCTTCGCCGAACAGGGCGGCAAGCTGATCTTCCTGAACCACTCGACCGAGTACGCCTCCGGGCATCTGGAGGTGGGCGTGCGCAATGCTCTGGCGGGGCTCTCGATCCAGGAATACTACTCGCCGGGTTCGCTCTTGAATGTGTGGTTAAATCCCGAATCCCCGCTCGCGTTGGGACTCCCGGAGAGGATCGCGATCTGGTCGGAGGGAAGCCCCGCGTGGACTGCGGGACAGCGCGGGCGTTCGGCCGTGCAGTATCCGGAGTCCGGCGTCCTTGCCTCCGGCTGGCTGCTGGGCGAGAAGCACCTGGCAGGGAAATCGGCGATCATGGAAGTTCCGCTCGGAGAAGGTCGCGTGATCCTGTTCGGGATGCGGCCGCAGTACCGGGCCCAAAGCTATCAGGCGTTTAAGCTCCTGTTTAACGCCTTTGTGGAGTAATTGCGTGCTGCGCCGATCCTTCCTGATCCTGCCGTTCGCGTCCCGTCTCGCCGCATCGTCCGATCCGGCGGAGGTACTCGCCGCGATGGCGGCGGCCCTGAGCGAAGACAACCTTCCGGGTTTCCTGCGCCATCTCGACCGCGAAGCACCGGCGTATCGTGAAATCGAGGCGAAGCTGGAGGCCTTGATGGCCCAGGCCGAGATCGCTTCGTCGATCCGGATCCTGAATGAAGAGGCCGGCTCCGAGGACGAGCGCGTGCTCCAGACGGACTGGTATCTGGAACTGAAGAGCAAATCCTCCGCGGGCGCCTTTGAGCGGCGCCGCCAGATCGTAACGCTCCGTTTCCGCGGTGTCAGGAAGGGCTGGAACGTGGTCGATCTGTCGCCGGTGGAATTCTTCGCCCCGGTGGTCCGGACAGGCCCTACAGAAGCGCACTGACCAGTTCCTGGAATTGATGCGCGTCGATGCGCTCATACTCGACCCGCAGGCTGGTGTATTGTGCGAGCGCGGCGCGGGTCTCTTTCGTGAGGCTTCTCGGGCCGGCGAGGTAGATGCGTCCCGATTCGATTCGGACCGGCAGGATTTCATGCCCGCGCACCAGGTGGGCCGGCAGAGCGCGCGCCACCTTGGGCGAGGGACGGAGCGGGGCTGCTTCGACCGGAAAGACATGCTCGGTCTTGAGCCACCGCAGACGTTCTCGAAGCCAGCGCGCACGGGTGTAAAGGGCGAGCGCCGCGAGCGTGGCGCAACAGTTAATCCAGTTCGCCCAGAGGGCGCGGGCCGGGACGCCGATGGCGAGACGCCATCCATAGAGCCGGGCAACACACCAGGCGCGGCAGCCAACACAGATCGACTGGATGACGGCGATTGCGGCGAACAAGGGCACAAAGGCCCGGAGATCGCCGAGGTCGCCTGGGGCGCCCGCCGCCCATGCCGACACCAGCCACGCCGTGAGGAGGTTCGTCGCGAAGCTGACGGGGTTGCCGATGAGCCCCTTGCGGTCCCGCCAGAGCCAGTACCATTGGCGCGGGCCGCCGCACCAGCCGTGCCGTTGCCAGCCCTGGAGCGCGATGCCGGTCACCCAGCGCGTCCGCTGACGGATGGCGGCGCGACGGGTCCTGGGGAAGTATTCGCGGGTGGCGGCGGGTCTGCCCTCGAGGAGGCCGAGCGGGAGAAAGACCTGGCGGCAGCCGAGCAGGTGAAGCCGCAGCCCGTTCTCGTAGTCTTCCGTGAGGCAATCGGGCTGGAACAACCTGCCTGCGTTCGCCGCGGAAAGTCGATCGAGCGCCGCCCTCCGATACCCAGTGCCCACGCCGTTCGAGGGGATGAAGCCACCCAGCAGTTGGCGGGCGGGAATGTCCTTGGTCTGGAATTCGGCGAACTCGTCGCAGTAGATACCGTGCGTCGGCTCGCGCGCCGGCGTCGGCAACGGGAGGACGGGGACCTGCACCATATCGAACTCGCAGGCGTAGTAGTTGATGAGCCGCAGGCTTTCGGGATGGATTATGTCCTCGGCGTCGTGCGTGACCACGATCTGGAAACGCTCGCCGCGTTCGGTCTCTTCGAGGAGCATGCGTTGATAGATCCAGTTCAGGCAGTCGGCCTTGGAGGTGGGGCCGTCGGTCGGGCAGACCGCGAGGGTGACATCGGGGAAGCGCGACTGGAGTTGCGCGACCGCCTCCAGCGTCGGGCGATCGTTCGGATAGGCGCCGAGGAAGAGCTTGTAGTTGCGGTAGCGAATCGAGGCGATGTTGTGCGAGATCATGCGGCCGATCACGCCGGCCTCCTGCCAGAGCGGAACGAAGATGGCGATCGGCCGTTCGGGGATGTGCGATGCCGCCGGTGGGAGGCGCCGGCCGATTCGGCCGGAAATCGACCCGTAAAACCAGACGGCGCAGACGAAGAGGTCGTCGAGGCCGCTGAGCAGCAGGAACGCCGCGAGGGCAAGGACCGGCCAGAAAATGGAATCGGGATAGGCTGGCACCAGATGGTAAAGTGGCGGCCGCGCAACGGATCTCTCAGGCGAGTCGCGCTACAATTCGGGCATGGTGCGGCGGTTGGCCCTCTCGAGTGCGCTTCTGTTTCTGGCGCTGATGGCGTGGGGAGTCCTCACGGCCGAGCCGGGGAACGACTTTCATTTCTCGATTATCGGCGACCGCACGGGCAGAGCCGCGCCTGAGGTCTATCGCAGCGTCTGGCGCGAAGTGGCGCTGCTCGGGCCTGCGTTTGCGATCAATGCCGGGGACACGATCGAAGGCGGCGTCGACGGCCGCGCCGAGCGGGAGTGGGCCGAAGTCGAGGCCGACTGGAGGCCTTATCGCAGCTTCCCGTTCTACCTGGTCGCCGGCAATCATGACATCTGGTCGGACCGCTCGCGCCGGATCTTCGAGAAGGTCAACGGCCGGCCGGCGCACTACAGCTTCGTCCATCAGGACGCACTGTTCGTGGTGCTTGACAACAGCCGCACCGAAGACCTGGATGAGCAGCAGCTACGTTTTCTGGAGAGTGAGCTGAAGGCGAATCGGGGACGCGCTCCGAAGTTCGTCTTCTTCCATAAGCCGTACTGGCTGCTGTATCTGAAAGTGGGGAGCGGGGAGTTTCCGCTGCACCGCCTGGCGCGGCAGTACGGAGTGAACTACGTCGTCAGCGGCCACGGCCACCAGTTCGTCCGGCTGGCTCGCGACGGAGTGGTTTATTTGGAGATCGGCAGCTCCGGCGGGGACATGAGCCGCGGGTTGAGCCGGGGTGAGGGTTTCGCCGACGGCTGGTTTTACCATCACGCCTGGGTGCGGGTGAAGGGCTCCGAAGCGCGGGTGACGATCCGGGAACTCGGCCCGCCGCACGGCCAGGGGCGGATCTTCGACGCAGAATCCTTCGGCCGATAGGTGGCGGATCAGCGCCCGTTATGCAGGCTCTCGATCAGGGGCGGGACCTCTTTGAGCAGGGCCTCGCCTCCGTAGTAGCTGGCAAGCTCGTGCCGGACGATGCCATTTCCGTCGACGATCCAGTTTCGAGGAACACCACTTAACTCCAAAGTGCCAAAGACATAATCGGCGGCCGCGAGGGCGGGGAAGGTGAATTCGTTTCGCAAAAATTGCCGGGCCGCATTCCAGTTTTCGTCGGCGTTGAGTGTGAGCACCACAACAGAGTGGTTGTCATTGTATCGATCGTAAAGCTTCTGAACGTAGGGGAGTTCTTCCCGGCAGGGCGGGCACCAGGAGGCCCAGACGTTGACGAAGACCGTCTTGCCCTTGAGGTCGGCCAGGCGCCAGCGCTTGCCGGAGGCGTCGGGGAGGTCGAAGTCGGGCAGGGGGCGCTCGATGGCGGTCCATCCGGTCCTGGGCCGGGTGGTGGTTGCGGCGGCGAGGGCGCGGGGCCGCCAGCCTTCGAGGGATCCACCGAGCTTGAGCCAGAGCGCCTCGGCCTTTTCGGCGAGGGATTCGCGGCGGACGCGCTCGGCGCCGGCCGGGTAGGCGTTGGCGGCATTGAGGTAGAAGGTGATGGCGTCGAGGCTGCGGCCGGTGCGGAGCGCCAGTTTTGCTTTCGCCTCCCAGAATTCGGAGCGGCGGTGCGGGTCGGCGGCGCTGCCTGCGGCGAAGAGATCGGCCTCCATCCGGCCGAGCATCCCGCGGGCCTTGTCGAAGGCTTCGGCATCGAGCAGCGCGTCGATGGAAGTCTCCTGCGGGGTCCGCAGCAGTGCCTCATCGAAGCGGTCAGGATGTTTGGCTGCGAGGCCGGCGATGCGGCGGGATGTCTCGTCGAGGATGGCGGCGTCGGGTGCGTGGCGAAGGGCGCGAAGCCGGGCAGTCCATGGCTCGGGTTGATCGGGCCAGCGAGCGATCCATTCGCCGGAGGCCGCGAGGAGTTCGGCGTGGTAGCGGCGGCTCTCGTCGAGCGACTCGGGTTCGGGACGGCTTTCGTACCAGCGGCGAACGGCGGCGCGCGCGGCGAAGGCCGGGGGCGGATCGGCGCCGGTCTCGCCGCGACGGCCGAGAAGCATGGCGCCTTCGGTGATGGTCTCGTAGAGGGCAGAACTGCCGTCGCGGGTGCGCAGGTCTTCCAGGTCGGATGCGATGTGGGACGGGTCTCGTTCCAGCCGCCACAGCGCCGGGTAGAACTCGGGCGACGCCGAGGAGAGGTCGCGGCGGGCCGCTTCAATGGCGGCGGTGCGCAGGTGCGGGTCGCCGATATCCGCTGCGAGGTCCAGCGCGAGTGGTTCCTGCGTATCGGGGCAGGCGGCAAAGAAGCGCCGCAGGTGCGTTCGCGCCTTTTCAATATCGCGCTGGGCGCCCCAGGTGTGGATCTCGGCGAGTTGGAGCTGCACCCAGGGGTCGTCCGGGTTGCGGGCGGCGAGGGAAGTCAGGAGTTCAAGCGCCTGCTCCGCGTTGTTCTCGGCGAGGAGGCGAGCGTAGAAGAGATCGTCCCGATCCTTGTACTCCTCAAGCCGCTGGCGCCTCAGTGGCGCGGTGCGGGCCGATTCGATATAGGCCCGATGGAGAAAAAGATCCTCCGGGTAGGTCTTGAGAAGTTCCTTCAGCGGCTGGATGCGATCGGCGTAGGGAAGCGGTGAATCTTCGAACTGCCGCCAGAACGACTCGATCATGGCGGCGATTTCCGGGGAGGGCCGGCACTCCGCCGCCCGGGCCGGAAGGCCGGCCCAAAGCAGGACGAAGCAGAATATCCGACACAGGCCGGCCGGCACGGATCAGGCCTTCCACTTGTAGAAGTAGAACAGCAGCGGCTTTTTGCTCGTATTTACGATGCCATGCAGGCGATTCGCCCCGCAGTACATCATTGATCCCGGCCCGACTTTGGTGATCTTTCCATCGACCGAGATTTCGCCCTGGCCCTCGGTGATGACCATGAATTCTTCCTCGGGGTGCTCGTGCGGCGGATGAGGCGACATCCCCGCCTTCAGCCGGAGGCTGCCCGCGGTCATCGACTTCAACTGCTCGGTAGGGCCATCGAAGTAGATCTTGAGTTCGCCGAACTCCTCCATCGTGGTTTTTGCCTCGCCCGCGGCGAGCGTTGCATCGGGCAGCCTGGACGGTGCGGCCAGCATCCCGAAGGCATGCAGTCCGGCCGCGCCGAAGCCCGCCAGTTTCAGCACATCTCGTCTTTTCGTCATATTGAACTCTCCTACTGCTCCAGTCTGCGGAGCGTTTCCAGCAAGACGTCACCTACTACTTTAAAACTCCGGGCGCTCAGCTTGTCCATGGTGTCGCCTTCGGTATGCCACCAGGCATTGTCCGGACCGTAGTCGAAGTCGATCAGGTCGATTGCGTTGACGCCGAGGCGCAAAAAGGGAGAGTGGTCGTCTTCGACCGCGCCCACCTGGTTGAGAAAGTGCTTCCCGTAGCCGAGGTCGCGCGCCACGCTCCAGATGAGCCGCTTGAGCGATGCCGAAGAACTGTATTCCTGGAGGATGCCGAGGTCGCGGTCGCCGATCATATCGACGTTGATGAGGGCGGCGATGCGGCCGAGGGCGCCGTCCTCGGACCACCTCCGGGCGAGGTGGCGGCTGCCGTGCACGCCGTCGGTTTCGCTCCAGGGACCGATGGCCTCTTCGCCGTCGAACCAGACGAACCAGACGTCCATGCGGTTCTTGCGGGCGGCGACCTGGCGTGCCAGTTCGATGAGGAAGCCGGTCGAGGAGCCGCCGTCGTTGGCGCCTACGAACGGCCGACCGGGCATGATTTTGGTGTCGTAGTGTCCGGTGAAGACGACGGCACGGCCGCTATTGCCGCCCTTGCAGCGGGCGATGAGGTTCGTCATCCTCATCGGACCATTGGGCGTGCTGGCGGTGAAGGGATCTTCGGCCATGGCGCAGCCGAGCGGCTTCAACTGCGCCTTGATGTACTCGCGCGTCTTACGGCTCGCCTCGGAACCGGGATGGCGCGGTCCGAGGCCGACGACCGTGGCCGTGTCCTTGAGGGCGCGCTCTCCATCGAAGCCGGCGGCGGGCAGGTGCATGGCGCTTCCAGCCAGAAGAGCGGCTATCAGGACCGTTTGCGTGCGGAGCATATATATCCCAGGGTAAAGTCTCGGCGCCTGTCAAGGAAATCGAGGAAGGGCAGCAGGAGCGCCGGGGGCGCGAGCACGAGCGCGGCGGGAAGGGCGGTGAGGGACGGGAAGAACTGGAGTCCGTTCAAAAGCCGCCGGGACAGCAGGCGGAAGTAGCCGCCCACGGGCGTGATCTCGACCGGGTCGAGCCCGGCGCGGCGGAGAAGGTACTCGACGCCGTGGCGGGTGTAGCGATAGAAGTCGTTGGGCGACTGGTGCACCTCCCACTCATGGGGGACGACGAGGAGGAGGAGGCCGCCCGGCTCGAGGCAGCGGGCGATTTCGGCGAGGACGCAGGCTGGCTCCCTGACATGCTCCAGCGTCACGATGTTCAGGCAGGCGGCGAAGCAGTTCGTACGGAAGGGAAGGTGGGTGAGATCGCCGAGCACATCGATGCGGCTGTAGTCCCAGGCTGCGTTACCCACGGCGAGATCGACTCCGATATAGCGCTGGCGGGCGAAGAATCGGGCATGCAGCATCTCGCCGGCTCCGGCATCGAGCACGCGGGCGCCTTCCGGGAGCGTGGCGGCGAAGCGCCGCAGCGCCTCCTCGATCGAGGCTTCGAAGTGCAGGATGTGCCGCCGGAGAAACGCGGGGAGCAACCGTTGGATGCCGGGATGATTCAAGGTCTCTTGCGCGCCTCCATCATGATGGTCGATCCCGCTCCGCAGGCGGCCTCGAGGAGTGTGAAGGGGAGCGAGGCGACGACGAGGCCGAAATAGACCAGGTCTTTGAGCAGCTTGACGCGCGGGGTCTCCTGCACACCCCGTATTCGGCGGGCCATCGGGTCGAGCGAGGGGGCGATGCTGGTGGCGAGACCGGCAGGATTGTCGCGCAGGGAGAAGTGCTTGCGGCGCACCACTTTGAAGCCGCAGTGGTGCAGGAGATTTTCCAAATCGGAGGCGCGGTAGTTGATCAGATGCCGGGGGACGTCGACTCCGTTCCATCGCTCGCCGAGGAGCAGGAACTGCCAGCAGGCGGCGTTGGGCACCTGAATGACGAGCCGGCCATTGGGCCGGAGGAGTTCGTAGGCGGCGGTCAAATAGGGGATCGGGTCGTAGAGGTGCTCGACGACATGGAACATTGTGATGGCCGCGCAGGAGTTGGAGCGGAGCGGCGCCTGGGAGAGCGCCCCGCAGACGGTTGGAATGCCGTTGGTGTGCCAGGCGACGCCGGCGGCATCGAGCGAGAAGTCGAGGCCGGCGCAGACGTGGCCTTCGGCTTTGAGCGTCTTGAGGAAGAGCCCGCCGCCGCAGCCGACGTCGAGAATGATTCCTGTTTCGCGGGCGTCCTCGATGGCGCGCCGGACGAAGCGGACATGGTCGCGGAGGACAAAGCGGCGGTAGGATTCCTCGAGGTGCTCGACGCGGTCCGGCTTGGGGGCGTACCAGTAGTGCTGCGGATAATACTGCTGAAGTTCGGCAGGCTTGGGCTGCGGGAAGAGCCGGACAAGCTTGCACTGGCCACACTGCACGATGAGAAAGGACTTGTCGGTCGTCCGGTAGAGGCGGTCGCCGGCGCGGTAGAGGGTGATGGCTTCGGCGGCGCCGCAGGCGGGACAGGACTCGTCGATTGCCGCCGGTTGACGGGTTTTCAGTTCGCTTCTTCCATCAGAGTCTTCAGGGGGATGCGATTGTCGAGGATCAGGCGCCGGACCTGGCTCGGCGACAGTTTGCGGTAGCTCTCGATCTCGCGGCGCTTTCGCCACATCTTCGGGATCAGGGGAATCGCCTGCAGGTCGCCCTTGATCAGGGCCAGGGCCAGCCGCAGTTTCCCGGTGCTCCCCGAGTAGTGGCTGACTTCGCCCTTGTCCTTCAGCGCCGCGACGAGGCCCGCGCCGATTCTTGCCAGGTAATACGCGCCGTTTAGCCATAGGAGGCTCCAGGGGAACAGCTTGACGGCCAGGAGGACCCGGTTGCGCTCAATGAGTTCGATTCTCCGGGTCGACCGGACGCCGAGGGTTGAGCCGCGCCGGTGCCGCACGACCGCCTCGGGAACATAGAGGCAGCGCCAACCTGCGATGCGAGCCCGCAGCCCGAGTTCGGCGTCATCCGCGTAGGCGAAAAAATCCTCGTCAAACCCTCCGATCCGGTCCAGCATCCGGTGGCGGTACATTGCCGCGCATCCGTCAGGCCAGAGCGTCTCCTCCCGATGGTCATACTGGCCGAAGTCGATCTCGCCTGTGCCGCGGCCCCGGTTCTGGCCGTCGGGGTAGATGAGATGCCCGACCTTGTCGATGCGGCGCGGATCCTCGTAAACGAGGATTTTCGAAGCCGCCATTCCCACATCCGGCCGCCCGTCGAAGGCGCTTCGCAGCGCGGCGAGCCAGCCCGGCGCCGCTTCGGCGTCGTTATTCAATAGCGCGATAAACTCGGCGTCCGAGGCCGCGAAGCCCTGGTTATTGGCCGCGCAAAAGCCCCGGTTCGTCCGGTTGACGATCAGCCGGAGATTGAGCCTCCCCGTTGAGATAAACTCTTGCTGGACCATCTCCTGGGAGCCGTCCGCCGAGCCGTTGTCGACCACGATCACGTCGAACTCGACCTCGCGCTGCCCGGCCAGGGACTCCAAACAGTTTCTGAGGAGATCGCGGCGGTTCCAATTCACCACGATCACCGAGATGGCTCCAATTCGGTACGGGATCACCGACTGTAGTATTATAGCCTCAGGCGGCGACTTCCTTTTTTGGGGTATGAACTCGGTAGGGGAAATCCTTCGGCAAGAACGGGAAAGACAGGGGTTGGATCTCGCGGCGATTTCCCAGCAGACCCGCATTAGTTCCCGATACCTCGAAGCCATTGAGTCTGGCGATCTGGAACAGCTTCCGGGTGGTTTCTTCTACCGGAGCTTCGTCCGCCAATACGCCGATGTCCTTGGTTTGGACGAAGATGCGTACAAGGTCGAACTGGAGCAGTTGCTCGAAGAGGAACGGACGACGATCGACCCCGCCTTCCTTCCGGACCACGAGCCCATCGATGTTCCCCCGATCGTGCCCGAAGGCCGATCGACCGGTGACAATCGGCTGCCGCTCTACATGGTGCTGCTGGTTGCCGTGATCATCGGCTGCTCGGGGCTGTATGCGCTCTGGCAGCGAGCCCAGCAGTCGCCGGCCGACCCGATCGCTGCGGCGGCCGCACCCGCTTCTGCGTCCGTGCCCGAGCCCGCGCCACCGGCCGGGTCCGATCCCGCCGCCCCGCCGAATCAGGCTGCTGCGCTCACGGAGGAGTTGCCGGCCGAGGCGCCTCCGCCACCTTCGGACCCCGTGGCTGCGCTCACAATGCCCGGGCCGCCTCCTGCTGCGGGCCTGGTTCTCGAAGTGGCCGCTTCCGAACAGGTCTGGCTATCGATCACCAGCGACGGCAAGCAGGTGGTCAGCCGCGTTCTCGACCTGAACGACACGCGGACAGTTCAGGGAAGCGAAACGATCCGGATGGTCGTCGGCAATGCGGGCGGCCTGGCGGTGCGGGTCAATGGCAGGCCGCTGGGGCCGCTGGGGCCGCGCGGGCAGGTCCGAATTGTCGAGGTTGACTCCGAGGGCGCTCGGGTGCTGATGCCGGGCCGAAGGCCTGCGGGTGAGACGCAGGCGGAAACGGCGAGCCAGGAGATTTAATCAAACCGCTTCGCGCCGCTTTCTGCGCCGCGCCAACAGCAGCAACTCCTTCCGGCGGCGCCGCTTCACGTTCTCATCGACCAGCTTCCAGAACCGGCGGAAGTAGTCTGCCGCCGAGGCGATCGCGAAGACCACGACACCCCACATCCAAAGCATGGCGACATCGCGCAGCCCGGTGTAATGGGTGCTGAGGAGGAGGAAGGAGATGGCGATGACCTGGGAGATCATCTTCGTCTTGCCGAGGTCGCTGGCCTGGATAGTGAAGCCCTCGGCGGCCGCGATGCTGCGCAGGCCGGAGACGGCGAACTCGCGTCCGACGATCAGGATCACCATCCAGGCCGGCACCACTCCCACCTGCACCAGCGCGATCAGGGCGGCCGAGATGAGCAGTTTGTCGGCGATCGGATCGAGCAGCGTGCCGACCGTGGTGATCTGACTCCATCGCCGCGCGAGATAGCCGTCGAGCAGGTCGGTCGCCGCAGCCGAGAGGAAGATGGCGAGCGCAAGGAACTCGTTCGTCACCGTCAGGCCGGCGACGTCGAAGCTCAAGTTCTCCTGAACCAGTGCCGCCACGAGCAGCGGCACGAAGAAGATCCGGACTAAAGTCAGCGCGTTCGGGAGATTCATCCGCCCCTCCACACTATAAAACGCCACCGTGGTCTATACAAAGCTGTGGAATTCAGAAACGGCCTAAGTCTAACAAGCGTAAGCAAATCAACAACTGTTCCAAGCGGAATCCACTATGTTTTCCACAGTTCAATTGTCACCAACAAGGAAGCCGGACAGCCGTTTCCGGATCGACGCGGGTACGTCGGCCTCCACCTCGCAATACTCGTCTGTGTATTTGGTCGACCGGACCACGGCGTACTCGTGGAGCAGGTGGAGTTGCGACCCTTCGCCGAGCGGAAAGCGGAAGCGGGCCGGGGCCACCGGGTCGGTCGGGAGCAGCGCGTCGATGGCGTGGAGAAGCCCGTCCACACCCGCGCCCGTGATGCCCGAGACTGCCACGGCCTTGGGCTCGACCTGCGGGCCGGAGTCGGCGAGCAGCCTGCGAGCGAGCGTCGGCGGGTCGATCTCCCCGTCCTCGCCGGGGATGCGATCCATCTTATTCAGCACGAAAATCTGGGGCGTCTGGTCGGCTCCGATCTCGGCCAGAACCTTGAACACGTGTTGTGTCTGGGGCGCGGCATGGGGCGACGAGGCATCAACGACGTGCAGGAGCAGAGACGCCGCGACAACCTCTTCGAGTGTTGCGCGGAAGGCCTTGACGAGCGTGGTCGGCAGGTTGCGGATGAAGCCGACGGTGTCGCTGAGGAGGGCGCGGCGGTGTGAGGGCAGGACGATGTGCCGGACGGTGGGATCGAGCGTGGCGAACATCCTGGCGTCGGCGAGAACACCGGCGCCGGTGAGCCGGTTGAAGAGCGTCGATTTGCCCGCGTTGGTGTAGCCGATCAGTGCGATGGTGGTGAGGGGAACGGCTTGACGCTGGCGGCGCTGCACGGTGCGGCCTGCGCGGACGCTCTCGAGGTCCTGTTCGATTTTGCGGATGCGGCGGAAGATGCGCCGGCGGTCTGTCTCGAGCTGAGTTTCGCCGGGGCCGCGGGTGCCGATGCCGCCGCCGAGGCGCGACATCGCAGTTCCACGTCCGGCGAGTCTGGGAAGCAGGTAGTTGAGCTGGGCGAGTTCGA
The DNA here is from genome assembly GCA_046289265.1 of Bryobacteraceae bacterium. GTDB lineage: Bacteria > Acidobacteriota > Terriglobia > Bryobacterales > Bryobacteraceae > JBKBWD01. The sequence goes on from JBKBWD010000010.1 coordinate 87,343, forward strand.
CCTGGAGCTGACCTTCGCGCGTTCTCGCGCGGCGGGCGAAGATATCGAGAATCAACTGCGTGCGGTCGACTACCTTCGTGGAGAGGGAGCGCTCGAGGTTGCGGAGCTGCGTGGGGCTGAGTTCCTGATCGAAAATGACCAGGTCCGCGCCGAGCGCCTCAACGTCGCGGGCGATCTCTTCGACCTTACCGGAGCCGACCAGTGTGGCGGCGTCGGGTGCCGGACGCGACTGGATCGTTCTGATTAGAATCCTGGCGCCGGCGCTCGATGCCAATACGGCCAGCTCTTCCAGGGACTCCTCGGGCGTGTAGTCGGGTCCCTCGGCCGCCGGTCCGGTCCGCCGCTGCCGGCGCCCGGTTACGTCGAGCCCGACCAGGATTGCGCCTTCCTGGGAAGTCTCCTGCAATGTGCGGCGCTAGCTGTCGGAGGTGTCCGACACAGCCGGCGTACCCCCTCCGTGATGAGCCGCTGCAGCCGAAGCCCCGGCTGATGCGTGCACGTTTGCCGATGCATGCGCGCTGGAGGACGAATGCGACGAATGCATGGGCTTCGAGACTACAACCGTCGAGATTGCGTGTTTGAAGATCAACTGTTCCTGGTTGTTCGTTTCGAGAATCACGGAGTACTTGTCGAAACTTCTGATCCGACCGGAGAGCTTGACCCCACTCATCAGGTAGATGGTGAGAAAAGTTTTGTCTTTGCGCGCATTATTTAAAAATGCTTCTTGAATGTTTTGCTGCGCTACCTTCTCCATCGTTCATCCTTCCGCCCCGCTAAAAAGGGGCTGCCCGTCAGAGTCTCTGCCAGCCGCCCGATGACTACTCGTCATCATGATGCTGTGCGGCGGCAGCGCCGGTCGCCGAGGCTGCGAGAGCTTCGATCTCCTGACGCGACTTCACTTCCGATCTCGACTTGCCGGCCTGGCGCGCGTTTTCGGCTGCGACGGGTTCCAGAACGAACCGGTCTGCCTTCGCCAATTCGTCTTCGAGGTTGAAGTCTGGCGCCGCCTGCAGCGCGGGCACCCTGCTCACCCCGTGTTCGTCAATCACGCACTCCATACCGTTGCCGAGTGGGAAGCGCACGCGGACCTGCTTTCGTATCGCAATCTTTCGAACTTCATTCAGCTTCACTGAAAACTCTCCCGCTCGAGCAATCCCGGTGTGTACAAGTTGTTCGATAATATCAACTCCGGCGGCTTCGCAGCAAGGCCGTGCGCTATAGTGGACGTGACAGTGGGGGGAGCGCAAGAAATTGGCCGCCGCGTGGCGCTGATCAGCATGTTCGTCAGCGCGGCGCTGTCGGCGATTAAGATCACGGTCGGCTATATGGCGGGTTCGACCGCGGTGGTAGCCGACGGCGTCGAGTCGGCGGGCGACGTGCTGGCGTCGGCGATCGTGCTGTTCGGCCTGACGGTGGCGGCGCGGCCGGCCGACGAAAAGCACCCCTACGGGCATGGCCGCTTCGAGACGCTGACCGGGCTTGGGATCGGCTTACTCCTGGCCTTGACGGGGCTGGGGATCGCGGTGCACTCCCTCGACCGGCTGCACACGGAGCTGACGGCTCCGGCAGCCTTCGCCATCTGGCCCCTGATCGCTTCGATCGTCATCAAGAGCTTCATGGCAGCGGCGAAGTTCCGCTACGGGAAGCGGATGCACAGCGCGGGCCTGGTCGCCGATGCCTGGAATGACACGGTAGACATCCTCTCGGGCAGTGTTGCGCTGGCGGCTGTTGGGCTGACGCTCTACGATCCGGCACGCTTCCTGGCGGCGGACCACTATGGCGGGTTTCTGGTTGGCGTGATCGTGATCTTTCTGGGGCTGCGTGTCGTGTGGGAGACCGCCACGCACCTGATGGACACGATGCCGGACGAGGAGGCGATGCGGGAGATCCGGGCAGCGGCCCGGAGCGTTCCGGGGGCGCTCGGCGTAGAAAAATGCTTCGCGCGCAAGACCGGCCTGAGGTATCACGTCGATCTGCACCTCGAGGTGGATCCGGACCTGACCGTCCGCGACTCGCACCGGATCGCCGGGGCGGTGCGCGACCGCATCCGGCAGGAACTGGACTGGGTGGCCGATGTGCTGGTGCACGTGGAGCCGCATGACGGCGAGGGAGAGCGGCCGAGCGACGATACGTGAAGAAGCTGCCGCGGACCGGGAAGGCGTCCCTGGTCGCGGAGTCCGGCGGCCGGGTGGCCGGGCACGTGCTTCTTACGAAGCTACCGATCGTGACGGCGGATGGGGCGCTGGATGGCGTCCTGGCGAGGTGCGATATTCGGCGGCGTTCGGGGTGAACGGTAAGCAGGCGTGAGTTGGAGTCGCACACGAAGGAGTTTGCTCGTATGGAGAATCGCGAGATCGCACTGATGCTTTCCGAGACGGCGGATCTGATGGAGATCAACGCCGAAGATCCTTTCCGTATACGCAGTTTTCGGAATGCCGCCGCCGCGATTGAGGGCTATCCGCAGCGAGTCATCGATATAGTTCGAGATCCTGAGCGGAAGGTCACGGAGATCCCCGGCATCGGCAAGAGCATCGCGGCCGTGCTGGCGGAAATCGCCGAGCGAGGCTCGTTCGACAGGCGCGATGCGCTGCTTGAAAAATACCCGCCGACGGCGCTCGAGCTGCTGCACATTCCGGGCATCGGACCCAAGAGCCTCGCGCTGCTGTTTGAGCACTTCCGCGTCAGCACGATTGACGATCTCGAACGCATCTGTCTGGAGCAGAAGCTGCGCACGCTCCCCCGCATGGGCGCCAAGCTCGAGGAGAAGATCCTGAAGGGGATCGGCCACTACCGGCAAAGCGCCGGACGATTCCTGCTCAACTTTGCCGACAAGGTCGCCTCGGAGTTGACGGCTTACCTTGAGCAAGTTGAGGGCATCGACCGGATTACGCCGGCCGGCAGCGCGCGGCGCGGCAAGGAGACGGTGGGGGATCTCGATCTGCTGGTGACCGGACCGGCGGCGCGCGAGGTGCTGGACCGGTTCGTGTCGTACCCAGGCGTCAAAGACGTGCTGGCGAAAGGCCCGAACAAGGCGAGCGCCAAGATCGGGCTGGAAGGATTGCAGGTGGATGTACGCGCGCTGCCGGCCGAAAGTTACGGGGCGGCGATGCAGTACTTCACCGGGAGCAAGGAGCACAACGTCGCCCTGCGAAGCCGCGCGCTCAAGCTGGGCTACACGCTCAACGAGTACGGACTCTTCCGGCTTGATAATGAAGAGCGCGTGGCGGGCACAACGGAAGAGGAAATCTACGAAGCGCTGGGGCTCGACTGGATTCCTCCGGAGCTGCGCGAGAACAGCGGAGAGATCGAGGCGGCGGCCGAGCACAGGCTGCCGCGGCTGGTGGAACTCTCCAACATCCGCGGCGACGTACACCTGCACACGCGCGAGAGTGACGGGCGCGCAACGCTGGAGGAGATGGCCGAGTCGGCGCGCGCGCTCGGATACGAATACATCGCGATCACGGACCACTCGAAGGCGCTGGCGATGGCCAATGGGCTCGATGAGCGGCGCGCGGTGGAGTTTGCGCGGCGAGTGCGTGAAATCAATCAGAACGCGCTTGGGATCCGGGTCTTTTCCGGTCTGGAATGCGACATCAGGCGCGACGGGACGATGGATCTGGCCGAGGATGCGCTGGCGGAGCTAGATTTCGTGATCGGCAGCGTCCATAGTTATATGAACCTGGAGTCCGCCGAGATGACGGACAGGCTGCTGCGCGCTCTTGAGTCGCCATCGATCCGGGTGATCGGCCATCCCACGGGACGAGTCCTGCTGCATCGCGAACCGTTCGCATTCGACTTCGAGGCGATCGCCGCCGAGGCGGCGCGCCGGAACGTGTGGCTTGAGATCAATGCCAGCCCGGAGCGTCTGGATCTGAGCGCTCTTTTACTTCGCATCGCAAAAGCGCGCGGCTGTAAGTTCACCATCTCGACGGACGCCCACCATCCCAAACACCTCTCGAACATGCGCTACGGAGTTGTGATGGCGCGCCGCGGGTGGTTGTGCGCGGACGACATCATGAACACGCTCCCGGCGGAGCGGTTCGCGGAGAGCATTCGCGGAACGTAGCAGTACTCCATGTTCGAAGAGCCGAACGGAGTGCTGATGATTAAAAGCATCGCAGTCGCCCTCCTTTCCGGCGTCATGCTGTCCCCATCGCCCAACACGCCAAGATTCGCATTCGATCGATTCAAGCTGGACAACGGCCTGCGCGTGATCCTTTCTCCGGATCACACCGCGCCGGTCGTGGCCGTCTACGTGATCTACGGCATTGGAGCGCGCGCGGAGGAGGAAGGTCGGAGCGGCTTCGCTCACCTGTTCGAACACATGATGTTTCAGGGCTCGAAACACGCGCCCAAGGGAATGCATTTTGCACTGATCGAGGGCGCCGGAGGATGGCTGAACGCCTCGACGCACCTCGATTTCACGGATTACTTTCAGGTCCTGCCTTCCAACCAGCTTCCGGTTGCACTGTGGCTGGAGGCCGACCGCATGCGCGAGTTAAATGTCACCGAGGAAAACTTTATAACGCAGCGCGAAGCGGTGAAGGAGGAGCGCCGCCTGCGTGTCGACAACCAGCCGTATGCGTCGGCGATTCTGGACCGATGGCCGACGGTGGCGTTTCAGAATCCACAGAACGCGCGTTCGGTGATCGGGACGATGGAAGACCTCGATGCCGCGACGCTCGAAGATGTGCAGAGATTTTTCGATACCTACTACGTGCCGAACAACGCCGTGCTGGTGATCGTCGGCGATATCGGGATGGACGAGACGCGGAAGTGGGTGGAGACCTACTTCGGCGACATCCCGGCGAAGCTCCAGCCTCGGCCGCCGGATTTGCGCGAGCCGCCGCAGACGGAGCCGCGCTTGGAGGAAGTCCGGGATCCGCTGGCGCCGCTGCCGGCCCTGATTGTCGGGTATCGCGCCGCGCCTCGCCGCACGATGAATTACTACGCGATGGGCATGCTCGACATCGTGCTGACCGGGGGCGAGAGTTCGCGGCTCTATCAGGGACTGGTGAAGGGGCGGGAGTCGGTGGTGGACTTCGAGGCCGACGTCGGCTGGCCTTTCGCCGACATCACGACGTACCGCGATCCCGCACTCTACACGATGAGCATCATCTACAAGCCGGGGTATTCGGCGCAACAGATTCTGGAGCAGGTGGAGGAGGAGATCGCCAGAATTCAGAAGGACGGGGTTACGAAAGAGGAGCTGGAGCGCGCGCGGAACTACTTCCGCTCGGAACGCTATGGCGGCCTGCAGCCGGCGATTGCGAGGGCGACGCTGCTCGGCCGGTATGAGATCATCGACCGCGCTCCGGACCTTGTCAATATTGACTTCGAGCGCTTCCTCGCAGTCACGCCGAAGCAGATCCAGGCGGCGGCGAAGAAGTACTTAGTGCCCGAGGCGCGGTCGGCTCTGTCGATCCTTCCGGGCGAGGGAAAGGAGCAGTGAGATGACGAGGGCACATCGAGGTGTATCGACCGTGATCCTGTTTGCCGCCTCCCTGCCGGCCGCGGGTGAGATCGACCGGACCCGCCCTCCCGAGACGCCGCCGCTTGAGGCGTACGACGTCCCGGCGGCCACCGAGATCCGGATGCCGAACGGGATGCGGGTCATCACGGTAGAGGATCGGCGCTTCCCGTTGATCACGCTGCGCATGGGATTTGCGGCCGGATCGCGGTACGATCCTCCGGAGCTGACCGGGCTGTCGGAGATGCTGGGCGACATGCTGGTTGAGGGCACGGCGAATCGGTCGTCGCGCGAGATCGCCGAGCAGTTGGCGGCAATGGGCGGGGCGCTGAGCGGGCAATCGACCGACGATTCGCTGATTCTGCTGGGCCGCGTGCTGGCCGAGCGGCTTCCGGAGATGCTCGATCTAACGGCCGATGTCACGCGCAACGCGGTCTTTCCGGAAGACGAGTTGCGGCTGCGCCGGGAGAACCGCAAGCAGGAGCTGCGGGCGCAGCTTGCACGGCCCGACGTGCTGGTGACGCAGAAGTTCCGCGAGGTGGTTTTCGGCGATCATCCGTACTCGCGGATGCTGCCCACCGAGGAGTCGCTCGACCGGATCGGGAGGCAGCAGCTGTTTGTTTTCCGAGACCGGCACCTGCGGCCGGAGGAGGCGGTGCTGGTGCTGGTGGGCTCGCTGCCGGATGACCGGCGCATGATGGAGCTGCTCGACCGGCACTTCGGAAACTGGCAGGGCACGGGGCAGGCGGCGGGCGGTGTGTCACAGCTGCCGCAGCCGGAGCGCCGCGTTGTTCTGGTGGACCGTCCCGGTTCGGTACAGGCCGATGTGCGCGTGGGAAGAATTGCGATCTCGCGGCTGAGTCCGGAGTATTATGCGCTGCTGGTGGCCAACACGATCGCCGGCGGAGGCGCGAGCAGCCGAATTTTCCGGACGATCCGCGAAGAGAAGGGCTTCGCCTACCAGGCCGCGAGCATGTTCGTGCCGCTCAAGGAGAGCGGCTACTTCGCGGCCTTGATGCAGGTGCGGAACGAGGCCGTCGAGCCGGCGATCACGGCTCTGCTTGGGGAGCTCGAAAGGATGGCCGAGGCGGAGCCGCCGCGAGAGGAGATTGAGGCGGTGCAGAACTATCTGAACGGAACCTTCGTTCTCAGCATGGAGACGCCCGCGGGACTGGCAAGCCAGATCCTCAACGTCCGGCTGATGGACCTGCCTCCGGATTACCTGGACCGGTATGTCGAGCGGATCCGGGCCGTAAGGCCCGAGGGGGTCCGGGAGGTCTCGGGACGCTACATTGCTCCAAATGATGCGGCCATCGTTGTCGTAGGAGATGCCAATGAGATCACTCGCCCACTCGAGCAGTTCGGTACAGTGAGAGTGGAGCAGACCAGATAGATGAAAGTCATCTCTTCCACGGAGCGATTCAAGAGCAATATATTCACTGTCACCGAAGACCACGCCGTCGATTCGGACGGTTTTGAAATTCACCGGGTGATCGTTCAGCACAACGGATCGGCGGTCATGATGCCGATGGATTCCAAAGGGCGCATTCTGCTGGTGCGGCAGTTCCGGCTGCCGGCGAGGAAGGCGATGTGGGAGCTGGCGGCGGGACGGATCGATCCGGGCGAGAAGCCGCTGCAGGCCGCCCGGCGCGAGCTGAAGGAGGAGACCGGCTACACCGCCAGGACATGGAAGAAGCTGCTCTCTTTCTATCCGAGTCCCGGTTATGTCGCCGAGAAGATGACGATCTTCCTGGCGACGAACCTGACCGACGGCGACTCGGCTCCCATGGAAGACGAGCGCATCGAGACGCGCTGGTTCAAGCCGAAGGAGATCGACGAGTGGATCCGGTCCGGCAAGATCCAGGACGGGAAGACGATCATCGGATTCCTCGCGTGGAAGCGCTACGCCAAGGGCGTCAAATAACGATGGTGCGTCCGGTTTCCGCTGCGCGGTAAGCGGCGAAGACGACCTTCAGCACATTGAGACTGTCGGCTGTGGTGAGGGGCGGCGGCTCCCGGCCGGCGACGGAGCGCACGACGCGGCGCACGAAGGGCGTGTATCCCGACGGCTCATCGCCGTGATTCACCCGGTGGACGGCGGGCGCGGCTTCTTTGGTCGAGTACCACTCGAGGCCCGGTCCGCCGTGCTTACGAAGTTCGACCCAGCCGTGCGAACCCCAAACCTTCACGAGTGAATGGTAGCCCTTGTCGAGGTAATAGCCGGAGGTGATGGTGCCCAGCGTGCCGTTGTCGAAGCGCATGGCGACTGCGGCGGAGTCTTCGACGTCGATCGGCTGGCCTCCGACGTTGGCTGTGAAACAGGAGACGGCGTTGATCTTTGAGCGCGTGACGAACGTTGCGAGATCGAGCCAGTGAATGCCGAGCCAGATCAGGTGGCCGCCACCGGATCTTGCCTTGTGAGCGAACCAAGTCCGGTGGTAGGCGGGGCGGGTAAGGCGGGTCTGGTCGGCGATGATGTGCAGTTCGACGCCGTAGACTCTGCCGATGCGGCCGTCCTCGATCAGGCGCCGCATCTCGACGACGTCGGGATCGATGCGATTGACGAGAGCGAGCATCAGGTGGAGGCGGCGCGCCTCGGCCTTGGCCGCGAGCGGGTCGAAATCGGCCAGGCGCACGCAGGCGGGCTTTTCCGCCAGGACGTGGCAGCCGGCTTCGAGCGCCGCGTCGATGACGGGCGGCGATAGCGCTGCCTCCATGGTGATCAGGGCGAGTTCGGGCTTCTCTCTTCGGAACAGTTCAGCCGGTGATTCATAGACAGCGCTCAGCCGCGAACCGAGCGCCTGGCGCGCCGCCGGGACGTTCTCACCTCCGGGATCGGAGAGGACCACCTCGCCGACCTCAGGGGTGTCGGCCAGGGCGGGGATGTATGCGCTGAGATGGGGGCCTCCTGCGTGCGTAAGGAGGGCCACGCGGAGGCGCCGGCCGGCGGCGTGCGCGGCGGCCGAGCCCAGAGCGGCAGCGAAGGTTCTGCGGTTCATGGCGGTTGATGCTATCACGCGGCGCTCGGGAGGCGCATCTGGTATAAAGGGGGCATATGGCGCGAGGATGGGAGAGTAAGTCGGTCGAGGAGCAGATGTCGGCCGCCGCCGAGGAGCGCGCCGCACGTCAGGCCGAGTCGCTGACGCCGGAAGAGCGCGAGCGGAGGCAGCAGCGCGAGAGTCTGCTGCTGTCGCGGACCCGCGTGCTCCGCGACCTGGAGTCGGCTTCGAATCCGCGCTACCGACAAGTGCTCGAGGCGGCGCTGGCGCATTTGGACCGGAAGCTCGCGGATCTAGGTTGACAGCTCGTTAGCTGGTCGGTAGGCCCGCTGGCTCAGAAGCCGTGAATAAAAAACTTGGGTTCTGAGCTAGCGGGCTCCGGGAGCGAAACCCCAGGCCGTGAGTTTAGAAGCGGGCTGCGGGGCGGCTGTGTCCCTTCCCCATGAACATGCCGCGGAGCTGGTCGGCTTTTTCGCGCTGCTCGGGGGTGAGCTGGGCGTAGAAGGTGGCCATGTGCTTCGCCTTAATCGCGGTAATCTGCCCAACGAGCGTGCCTTGCGCGGCGGCGAGGCGTTCGATCTCGGCTTGCGAGCTGTTCGCCTGGACCGCGGACTTCAGTTCCTTCCGGGTATTCTTCATCTGTTCGACGATCGGGGCTGCTTCGGTTCGGCCCTGCTGGATCAGGCTGCGGGCGAGATCCTTCTGCTGGTCCGTCAGGTTCAGGTAGTTCGAAAGGAACTTCAGGCGCTGTTCGGGGCGATTTTTGTCTGTGCCGGCATGCTTGCGGTGCTCGCCTCGATGCTGGTGACTGCGGGGCGGCTGGGCCAACAGGGAGCCGGCCGCGAGTCCCAGCATTACCGTCAGGGCGGTCATTCTGGCTTTCAGGGTTCTCATGGTTGAGTGTTGTCTCCTGAGTCTATGGTCAGGGAGCAACGTCAGGGGCGTTTGTAGTCTCTGTAAATCTATGTAAAGTGAGCAGATCCGTGTTTTCGGTTCATGCTACATATAGGCTGTGCGAATCCTTCTGGTGGACGACGATGTAGAGCTTTGCGGCCTGCTGAAGGAGTTCCTCGTGCAGGAGGGCTTTGAGGTCGCCTCCGAGCATGACGGGCGGCGCGGGTTGGAGCGTATCCTGCGGGATGCCAACGATTTCGTGGTCCTGGACGTGATGCTGCCGTCAATGGATGGCTTCGAAATCCTGCGGCGCGTGCGGTCCCAGACCAGTGTTCCGGTCCTGATGCTGACGGCGCGTGGCGAGGACGTGGACCGGATTGTCGGCCTGGAGCTGGGGGCGGACGACTATCTCGCCAAGCCTTTTAATCCGAGGGAGCTATCGGCTCGCATCCGGGCGATCCTGCGGCGGATGGAGCGGAAGGCGGCGCAGGGCGGGCGGATCGAAGTAAACGGGGTCACGCTCGATCCGGCCTCGCGCGAGGTAATCGTGGGAGGCGAGCGGGTAGAGCTGACCACGCTCGAGTTCGACATTCTCGAAATGCTGATGCGGGCGGCCGGTCGGGTGCTGTCGCGCGATTTCCTGATGGAGCAGCTTTACCAGAGGAAGGCGACTCCGTTTGACCGGGCGATCGACATGCACATCAGCAATCTTCGGAAGAAGCTGGAGCACGGCCGGTTGCTGATTAAGACGATCCGGGGCATTGGCTACCAGTACTGCCGGACCCAGGAGGACGGGGCGGAGTGAGATCGCTATTCGCCCAGATTCTGCTCTGGTTCCTGGCGACCCTGACGGCGACGCTGGTGGCCTTTATCCTGACGGCGGCCTTGACGTTCTCAATGACGCAGCCGCGGCAGGCGCCGTTTTCGATGCTGGTCAATCTGCAACTGGAGCAGGCCCGGGAGGCGTACGAAGAGGGCGGTCCGATGGAGCTGGCCGACCTGCTCGATCAGTACAGGCGAGTGCTCGGAGCCGAAGGGTTTCTGACAGACACGCAGGGGCGGGACCTGGTGACCGGGGAGGACCGGTCGGCGGTGATCCGGGAGGCGCTCGAGAGTCCGCGGTCTCCGCTCATGCGGCGGGAGAATCTGGTGCTGACGCGCCAGGATGCGGAGCGGGGGTATTGGTTTCTGATCGAGATCCCGCGGCGGCGGTGGTTCGAGCTGTTCCTGCATCCGCATTATCTATGGGTTCTGGGGATCGTGGTGGTGCTTTCCTACATGCTGGCGCGGCATGTGACGGCGCCGTTAAGGTCGCTGCAGAGTGCGGTGGACCGCTTCGGGCATGGGGATTTGACGGCGCGGGCGAGTACCTATCGCCCGGACGAACTGGGCGAGCTGGCCCGGACGTTCAACCGGATGGCCGAGAGAATCCAGACGCTGCTGACGGCCGAACGCCGGCTGTTGGGGGACATCTCGCACGAGCTGCGGTCGCCGCTGGCGCGGTTGAGCGTTGCGATCGAGCTGGCGCGGTCGGGGAGCGACCGTGAGGCTGCGCTCCAGAGGATTCAGAAAGAGGCGGACCGGCTGAACGATCTGGTTTCGCAGCTTCTCCAGGTGACGCGGGCCGAGGGCGATCCGTCGGCGCTACGGCGGGAGCCGGTTGTGCTCCGGGAACTCGTGGCGACGGTGGTCGAGGATTGTGCGATAGAGGCTTCCGCGCGGGGATGCAGGCTGGAGTTCACGGCTGAAGGCGACCGGAGCATCGAGGGCGATCCGGAGTTGCTGCGGCGGGCGGTGGAGAACGTGCTGCGCAACGCGATCGGGCATGCGCCGGAGGGAACGGCGGTTGCGGTTGTGCTGCAGGACGGGGGAGCCGCCTCCATCGAGGTCCGGGATTTCGGGCCGGGCGTGCCGGAGGGCGAAATGGAGCGCATCTTTGACCCGTTTTATCGCGTGGAGACCGACCGGAACCGCAAGAGCGGCGGTGCGGGGCTGGGGCTGGCGATCGCGCGCCGGGCGGTGGAACTGCACGGGGGCTCGATCCGGGCCGAGCGGGCCGCGCCGGGACTTCGGGTGAGGATCGAGCTGCCGGTGTCTTCGAACGGGTAAATTGAATCCCGCCAATCGGCGTCAAACGGGAGAGTGCGAGGAGAATGGCCGTGCATCCTGCCTCGGTCGCAATCCTAATGTTCGCTTTCACCTTTGGCGGCGCGCTTGCCGGGATGAAGCTGCGGCGGATTCTACCTATGGAGCACCTCGCGGATGAATCGAGGAGTACGATCTCGGTGGGGACGGGGCTCATCGCAACGATTACCGCACTGGTGTTGGGGCTTGTGACCGCCTCGGCAAAGGGTGCGTTCGACGCTGCGAATGCGGGGCTCCGGCAGGTCGCCTCGGATTTACTGGTTCTGGACAGGAACCTGGCCCGATTCGGCCCCGGAGCCGCCGAGGTCCGCGCCCAGTTGAAGCGACTTGTTGAATTGAGAGTTTCGATCGTGCGGCGGGCCGGAGATGCACGCGGGGAGGCCTTAGATCCCGAAGTATTTTCGCAACACCTTGAGGCCTTCGCCAGGCGGGTCTTCGACTTGAGAGCGGAGAGCGCCTATCAGGAGTGGCTCCGAGATCGCGCGCTGGAGCGAATTGAGTCGTTGGTAGAGGAGCGTTGGCTGACGTTCGGTTTCCGGAGCTCGGGCGTTCCGGCTCCGTTTCTCGTAGTGCTGCTTTTCTGGCTGACATTCACATTCGTCAGTTTCGGGATGTTTGCGCCCCGGAACGGAACGGTCGCCGTCGTGCTGCTCGTCTGTGCCTTGTCAGTTGCGAGTGCGGTATTCCTGATTCTGGAGTTGGACGGGCCATTCCAAGGATGGGTCCAGGTGTCTGCTGAACCGCTGGTGTACGCGATCTCCCGGTTGGGCCGATAGCAGGCAGCAGGATCAGAGGCCGGCGCCCCAAAGATTATTGATAACCGATCCGGACGGTTTGGAAGTCGACGCCGATTCGCGTGACTACGCCGCGGCTGTAGCTGAACTTGAGGCTCTGCCGGCGGGAAATCGGCAGCGCAAAGGTGGCGCCGGAGCGGGCATCGTTCTGCAGATCGCGGTTCGTTAGGCCGTCGATGCTGGTCGTGCCGCCGGTGTAGTACGTAGCGCCGACAGCGAGCCACATCCTTGGTTTGAAGATCCGGACGACGTGGAAGTGGAGGGCATAAACCGGGTCCTGGGATCGGACGCGGCCGCCGAAGAAGTTTCGGTTGTCGGTGAAGAACCAGACGCCGGCGTTCGTCTCCAGAATCCACTTTCCCACGGCATGGGTCAGGCCGAGCTCGGGCCGAAACGTCCAGCGGTTTGTCCCGATATTGATCAGCCGGTTGGGGTCATACTGCCCGAGAGGGGCGAAGACCAACATGCTGAAGCCGAGGTTTGTCTTCTGCCGGTAGGCGGCGAACTGTTTGAGATCCATGGCCGGGATTCCGGCGAGGTTCAGCGAGAAGCGCATGGCGGGATCGCGGAGTCCCGAGCGGTGAACCAGAGGGGTCACGTCGAAGCGAGGGAAAAGCAGATCTCCGGACGAGTATGGGATTGCGAATCCGATGTTTGCCAAGCGCCCAGCCAGGCCGAATGTGCGCACGTAGGCCACAAAGGCCGTGTCAATAACGACGCTCAGCGACTGAACGGGCGCCGGCGGGCCGAGTGTGATCTCTCCACCTCGGTGGTCATAGTCGATTAGCAGCATATTGAGGCCAACCGGCGACGGCGAATACGCGCCGGGCGCGAGTTCCTGGGCCAGGGCTGGCGGCGAGGCGAGGTGGAGAGACGCCAGGGTCATCAAGGCCGAAGGGAGTATCGGGGACGTGCGAAGACGCCGCATCGTGTCAGCCCGGAGCAACCGGCATCGAGAACAGAATGACGGCCAGCGCGGCAACGATGAATCCGCTAAGCGCCAGGGTTGCGATCCGGACGTAGGCGGATTCGAATGACGCGGCAAGTCCGCCAAGGAACAGGGCGGCTGCCGCGAGGACGGTCAGCATGACGTAGCGGTCGGAAGTTTTGTTCGCATCGTGTGCCTCCGTCCGGAAGGCGAGTTCGGCAACGCGGAGTTCCTGGGCCTTTCTGTCCTGAGGCAGGACGTACTCCGGGCGTTGGAGCGGATTCGTGCCGAGCTTGGCCGGCTCATCGAGCGCTTCCCATGCCTCAACGGCGGCACGCAATTCGGGCCGGAAGCGGTCGGCAAACCACTGGGCGCGCAGGTCATCGTGTTCCAGCCGCGCCATGGAGTAGTCCCGAAACAGCGTGGCGTCCACTATGCGAAGCATGCCCGCGAGCATCTCTTCCTCGGCGGCCTGGCGGCCGGCTGCACCACCGTCCGCGAGGCGAACCAGTTGGAGGCTGCTCCACAGGGAGGACTGGTAGGCGCTCCAGGCCGAGAACAGCGTCGCCAGTCCGAGGATGAAGGCCGTGGCAACTTGCAGTTGGTGCTCGCGAGGCAGTGCTTTCCTCCAGCGAGGGGTTCCTGCTCTGTAGACGCCGGTGCAGCCAGATTCCGGAGGGGATTGCGGCGGAGGGGGCGTCCAACTCGCGAGGACGGATCCCGGTGGTTGAGTTGGGGACACTCCTGGACTTCTGGAGCGACCTGGACGTGCGATTGCACGGCCCCGGACGCTTGCGGTTCATCATTCAGCCGGCCCTTGCGATACTGCTCGGCATCCGGGATGGATGGAACGATGCGAAGGCCGGAAAGCCGCCGCACCTGCTGGACCTTCTTTTCGACCGGGCGGCGCGGCGACAGCGCGCAGCGGAGGGGCTGCGTGCGGTTGCCGTTCCGCTGCTGGTTGCGACGGTGATCGATGCAATTGTGCAGTACGCGCTGCTGGGGACGGTCCACGTTGGGGCGGCGATCCTTGTAGGTGTATGCCTGGTGGGAGGTCCGTACATCGCGGTCCGTGGTCCGGCGAACCGGTTCCGGAGGAGGCGATTGCGGCTAGAACGGAGCCCCCCGGAGAACGATCATGATCAATAGAACGACGATCGGTACCGAGGCGCCGTAGACGAATGACAGATCGCGCCGGTTTAGCGGGATCAGGGCCGCGATGAGGCCTGAGGCGACTACGGAGAAGACGTCGCGAAGAACGGCGTAGACGACCGTCTCCACGGTAGCTACGCTCCTGACGCCACTGAGGAATGCGGCGAGCGCGGCCAGACCTACGAAGAAGGCCGCGCCCGACATAGTGTATTTCGATTCCGGTTTCGACGCGCCGTGACGGATCCTGTGCGCCGTGACCGTGAATCTAGAGAGTGAGCTGTTTCAATTCCAGTATGGTGCGCAGGTCGGAGAGGCGGCCCCGTCTACGGTTCGCTTTGCGGGGCAGCAGGAAGTAGAACGCCAGAACGGCCACCACGGTCAGTTTTCGAGGCCAACCAGCCGGAAGCAGTTGCAGAATGAGCTGGAACTGCGCCTCCCTGGAATGGATCCCGGTCGCGGCCTGTCAGCCGCAGGCCGCACCCGCGAGGGCGAGGACCGGGAAGTACTGCCGGTAGAGGTGATAAGAGAGATAGAAGACGTTGGGGAAGCCGGTCCCGGTGGTGTGGGGCTCCTCCCATGTGCCGTCGGGCTTCTGGGTGTCCATCAGGAACTGATAGCCGCGGACGGCGACTCCGGATCGGGTATCTCCGGCGGCGGCGAGGCCCAGGAGCGCCCAGGCCGTCTGGGACGCGGTGCTTGGTCCCTGTACGTATTTGTGGACGACGTAGCTCTCGCAAGTCTCGCCCCAGCCACCGTCGGGATTCTGGATGGAGCGCAGCCAGCGGGCGGCTTTCTCAGTGGCCGGCTGCGCCGCCGGACTCTGGCTGGCGCGAAGTCCTCGTAGGGCGAGGAAGGTGCCATAGATATAGTTAACGCCCCAGCGCCCGTACCAGCTTCCGTCGGGCTTCTGGTTTGCGATCAGGTACTGTACGCCATTCTGAATCGCCGGATGATCGGGGCCGAAACCGCGCCGGCAGAGCGACTCGAGGACGCGGCCGGTGATGTCCGGGCAGGTCGGGTCGAGCATGGCGTTGTGGTCGGCGAAGGGGACCTTGTTCAGTAGTTGCCAGTTGTTATCGACGTCGAATGCCGCCCAGCCGCCGTCGGAGGACTGCATGCCGAGGAGCCAGTTGATGGCGCGGCGTTCGGCGCGGGCCTGCTTTTCGGGATCGGAGGCCTTGGCGTGGAGCAGGGCCAGCAGCACCATGGCGGTATCGTCGATGTCAGGGTAGAACTCGTTGGCGAACTCGAAGGCCCAGCCGCTGGGAGTGAGATCGGGGCGCTTGACGGACCAGTCGCCTTTGCGCCGGACCTCCTTGGTCAGGAGCCAGTCGGCGGCGCGCGTGAGTTCGGGAAGATCGGTCCTTCCCAGCTCGCCGAGAGCGAAGGCAGCGATGGCGGTATCCCAGACTGGCGAGACGCAGGGCTGGAACTGGAGCCGGTCCTCGGTTTCGAGGATCAGGGCATCGAACTGCTCGATCGCTTCGATGAGGTCGGGGTGGTCGCGTTCATAACCTAGGGCGTCCATCGCCATGATGCTGTACATCATGGCGGGGTAAATGGCGCCGAGTCCGTCGGAGAAGCGCAGGTGGTCGAGCATCCAGCGCTCGGCCTCGCGGACCGCGCTTTTGCGAATGTCTTTAATGCCGCGGCGCTCCCAGACCTTGACGAGGCGGTCGGCCTGGTTGAACAGCAGGGAGATACCTTCGCGCTTGGGCATGGTGAGTCGCACCCCTGGGGTATAGAGCTCCTGGACGTCGATGTTGCCGGGCGTGGGGCGCGTTCCGCCGACGGCCTGGACTATCGACAGGGGCACGATGATGGTCCGGGTCCAGGAAGACATCTCGTACAGTAGGTTGCCCGGGACCAGCATCAGCTCCGGTGGGATGCTGGGGGCGTACTCCTTCGGGAAGAGGCCGAAGAGGCTGAAGTTGATCTTCGTATAGCTGTTGCAGGCCTGGATGCCGCCGAGCGCCAGAACGCGCTGGCGCGCCCGGACCATTGCGTGATCGTTCGGATCGACGCCGGCCAGTTTCATCGCGGTGTAGGCCCGGACGGTTGCATTGATTTCCGACGGGCCGCCGGCATAGATGTTCCATCCCCCGTCGGACAACTGGCGGTCGAGGATGGCGCGGACGGCCTTGTCGATGCGGGCGCGGGTCGGCGGATTCCAGGCTCCGTTTTCCGCCGGATACATCCAGAGCTCAAGCAGCACGTAATCGGATTCGAGGGTGGCGTCGGCTGTGAGTTTGCCCGACCAGTAGCCGGCCGGGTGCTGCATTGTCAAAAGGGCCGCAGCGGCCGAATGGGCCGATTCGGCGGCTCGGGCGGCGAGGGCGCGGGCCTCGGCTCGGGCGGCGGCCTGCATGGTGCGGACGTCCTGTTGCGCGGACGGCAGGATCTGCTGGTAGCTCTCTCTCATCGTGCGGTGGTTCTGCTCCTGCGTTTTGCTTTGTCGGTTTGGGGGCGGCGGGTGAGGCGCATCATCTCCTCGATGACCTCGTCGCGCACTTTCGCGTCGAGTGGGGCGAGGCCGAGGAGTTCGTGGAGCCAGAGCCCGTCGGCGGCCAGGCGCGCCACGGTGGCGCGGGCCGGATCGATGCCATCCTCCTCGATCTGCCGCTGGAACTCCATGTAGCGCTCGCGTAGCGGCTCGAGCAGGCGCGGGTCGGTGGCGAAGGCGGCCAGTAGCGCGACGAACGCATTGAGGCGATCCGGTCCGAGTCCGGCGCGCTCGTCCCAGGCGCCATGGACCGTGGCCTTCACGAAGGCGCGCGTGCGGCGGCCGGGCGGAGCTTCGGCATCCTGTTCGAAGTAGGCGGCGAGGTCCTGGTCAAAGTGATCGATAAGCCGGCGGACGAGGCCGCGCAGCAGCTCCTCCTTGCTGGAGAAGTGGTAGAGGAGCCCGCCTTTGCTCACGCCGGCCTCGCGGGCGACGCGATCCAGGGTAAGGCTGTTTCCACCGTCGCGGATGGCGACGGTCTCGGCGGCCCGGAGAATGCTCTCCCGCGTGGCAAGAGAAGCAGCCATATACCTCACTGTACCGTCCGGACGGTTTAGCGGGCAATCCGGGGAGCGTAAATTGGATGTTAACGCGGGTTCATAACATTTCGGATACTTCTCGGCCTGCAGGGGCATTGCCGGATAATGTAGTTCATGGAGACCAGCGCAATCGAGCATGCCCGCCGGCTGACACGCTATCTGCGGGAGAACCAGGGCCGGCTTGTGATCGACGCCGATACGCACGCGACCGACATCGTAAGGAACCCGCGGCGTCCGGTGGAACATTACTACCACGGGCGGCCATTGTCGGCCGAGGACTTGATCGCCGAAATGGACTTGGCCGGGGTCTCGATGTGCAACGCCTGGCAGAATCCGGCGTCGACACGTTATCCGGGCGGAGAGGATGAGAACGCCGAGGCGCTGCTTGATGCGAACCGGTACGTCGCCGCCTGTGCGGAGCGATATCCGGATCGGTTCATCGCTTCGGGTTGGACGGACCCGAAGGCCTGCGGGGTCTCCAACGCATGCCGCATCGCCGAAATCTGTGTGCGGGAGTTCGGTTTTGCGATCGTGAAGATGAATCCGGCGCAGAACGCGTACCCGATCGATTCGCCGCAGGTGACCGCGGTGGTCGATCACATAGTAAGCCTGGGGGCGACGCCGGCATTTCACTATGGCGCCGATTCGCCTTATACACCGGCGTCGGGCCTGGAGAAGATCGCGCTGCGGCATCCGGACCATCCGATTCTGGCGGTGCACATGGGCGGCGGGGGCGCGGGCTACGTGGAGGCCGAGCCGCTCTATCATGCCTCGCGCGAGCTGGGACTGCGGCTGCCTAACATTCGCTATGCCTTCAGCGCCAAGCGGGACACCTACATCGAAGAGGCTCTCATCCAATATCAAATCGCGGGGCCGCCGTTTTCGGAGAATCTGTTTTGCGCGAGCGACGCTCCGTATGGGCGGATGAGCTGGAATTACGGCGGGTTCCGGGCGATGTTCGACGGGTTGATGCAGTCGGAGAAACATCCGGACCCGCGGGTGCGCGCCAGGCCGGGACTCTTCAGGCCCGAGGCGGTCCGGGGCTACCTGGGCAGGAATTTCGCCCGCTTCGTCCTGGATGCCTACGAGCGCCTGCTGGCGCGTCAGCAGGGCGCGGCGGCATGACGCTCGCGGTGCTGGCCGCGGCAGTCATCCTGCTGCTGTTCCTGATCGTCAAGCTGAAGCTGAACGCGTTTCTGGCGCTGATCCTGACGTCGTTTGCGGTGGGACTGGCGAACGGGATGGCGGCGACGGCGGTGTTGCAATCGGTGCTGAAGGGCATCGGCGACACGATGGGCGGGCTGGCGCTGATTCTGGTCTTCGGCGCGACGCTAGGGAAGATGATCGAGGAGAGCGGAGCGGCGCATTCGATCAGCAACGCCCTGACGAACCTGTTCGGCGAACGGCGGATCGAGATTTCGATCCTGATCACCGGCTTCCTGGTGGGGCTGCCGATGATCTACAACGCGAGTTTCCTGGTGTTGATTCCGCTGGTGTATACGTTGTCGGCGACGACGGGTCGGCCGCTGATGGCGCTGGGAATTCCGCTCTCTTCGGCGCTGTCTGTGGCGCACGGCTACTTGCCGCCGCATCCGGCCCCGACCTCGATCGCGGTGCTCTATGGGGCCGATGTCAACCTGACGCTGCTGTATGGGCTGATCCTGGCGGTCCCGGCGACGCTGCTGGCCGGTCCTGTGCTGGCGCGGTTCTTCCGGCACATCGAGGTGAAGCCGCCGGCGCAGTTCTTTCAGGCACGCGAGTTCAAGGCATCCGAACTGCCCGGCATCGCGGTGAGCACGCTCACGATTCTGGTGCCCGTGCTCCTGATGCTGTGCGGCGCCGTGGCGTCGCTCGCGGGGCTGGAGGGAGCGGCGGGCGACGCCGTACAGTTCCTGAGCGACCCGACGATGGCGCTGCTGATCGCGGTGCTGGTTTCCTTCTACACGCTTGGGCTGGCGCGCGGGCGCGAGATGGATTCCCTGATGAAGAGCATGGGATCGGCGGCTGCGAGCGTGTCGATGGTGCTGCTGATTATCGCGGCCGGTGGAGCGTTCAAGCAGATCCTGCTCGATGCGGGCACGGGCGAGGCGATCAAGGAACTCGCCGCTGGGATCGCAGTCTCGCCGCTGGTGCTGGCCTGGAGCGCATCGGCTCTGCTGCGGCTTGCGTTAGGATCGGCGACGGTGGCGGCGATTACGGCGGCGGGGATTGTGCTGCCGATGATCCCGGGCTCAGGTGTCGCACCGGAGCTTCTGGTGCTGGCGACGGCCGCGGGGAGCCTGATGTTTTCGCATTTCAACGACATCGGGTTCTGGATGTTCAAGGAGTATTACAACGTCAGCGTCCGCCAGACGTTTCAGATCTGGACCGTGATGGAGTCGATCGTGGCGGTAGTGGGGCTGCTCGGCACGCTTGCGCTGAGCAGGATCGTGCCGGCGGGCGGGTGAGGTGGTCCCGGTTATCCAAGGCTGAATAAAACAACGCCTTCACACGGCAAGGCCGCCGCTTGACAGGCAACCAAATGGTTGCGTATACTGAGGGAGATAACGGCGGTACGCGTGGACAAGGTCTTCAAGGCGCTGGCGGACGCGAGCCGGAGGGAACTGCTCGACCGGCTTCGTTCGAAGAACGGACAGACGTTGGGCGAACTCTGCGAGGACCTCGACATGAGCCGGCAGGCGGTGACCAAGCACCTGGGAATCCTGGAAGAGGCCAATCTCGTGGTCACGTTCCGGCGCGGGCGCGAAAAGCTGCATTATCTGAATCCCGTGCCGATTCAGGAAATCCACGAGCGTTGGATCGGGTGCTTTGAGCGCGACCGTCTGCGCGTGCTGCACGACTTGAAACGAGCGCTGGAAGAGGGGAAGTAAGTCTATGGATAAACCGAAGTTTGTCTATGTAACTTATATCGATTCAACTCCGGAGAAGGTTTTCGACGCGTTAACCAATGACGAGATGACGAAGCAGTATTGGGGACGAAGCCGTAACGTGTCGGACTGGAAACCCGGATCGAGGTGGGAGCACCAGGACTGGGAGAACCCCAAGACCGTCGACATCGTCGGGACGGTGATCGAGTGCACGCCGCCGAATCGCCTGGTGGTGACGTGGGCCGATCCGGCGGAGGCAGAGGAGCCGGGCAAGCATTCGCGCGTGACCTTCGAGGTTGAGCCGATGTTCGGCGCCGTCCGGCTCACGGTGACGCATGACGAACTGGAGCCCGATTCGGAGATGCTTAAAGGGATTACGCTCGGGTGGCCGGCGATCCTGTCGAGTTTGAAGTCGCTGCTTGAAACCGGACGTCCTCTGGCGGCGACCACCCGGCGTTGGGGACGCCAATAGGTCAGGCCGCCGGAGCGGTAAAGATCCGGTGCACAGCCTGGGCGACGGCGCAGCCGAGTTTGGCGTGTTCCTCCGGGGAGAGGTGGAGGCCGTCGGCGTCGCTGTAGCGCACGATCTCGCCGGCGTCGAGGAAGTGGCAGCCGGTCTCTTCCGCGACGGCGCTGTAGTGTGCGGGCAGACGCCTGGACTTCTCCTCGGCCCCCGCGAACATCTCGGCGAAGGTGGTCAATCTGCCGACCGGCGCCGGGCAGATGAGGAGCGCCTCGGGCGGGCCGTCGTCCGGACCGGCCGCGCTCTTGCGAATCATATCGACCAGGAGCGCGGCGCCGCGGGCGATGTCGTAAGCCGAGGCGGCGTACTTATGCTTTAGGTCGTTTAACCCAAGCATCGTGATCACCAAGTCGATGGGTTTGTGGGTGTCCAGCCACGCCGGCAGCAGGTTCTTGCCGTTGCGGTATTCGAGAAGAGGATCCGTCCATACTGTTGTGCGGCCGTTGAGTCCCGCCTCAATCACATCAAATTGCACGCCGAGTTCCCGGCGAAGCACCCCCGGCCAGCGGACTTCGCGTTCGTAGCGCCGCCCCGTGCCTGGGATGAAGCCCCAAGTGTTGGAATCACCGTAGCAGAGGATCGTTCGCATGTCCCCGATATCGTAGCATTCAAGCCGATTTTGGGGGGCATCGATTCGTCCGGAAAGCGACCATACACACCAATACGCCGAAGTTGAACAATCCGTCGGGCGCCATCAACAATCGCCGGCTGCACCCGGACGGATCGTTCCTCCGGCTCTTTGGCGCCAAGTCCGTGTTGTACCGTTTCAAATTTGTGTGCGGTATTCCGGAAAACAATTAAAAAAGAGTAATTTACTGATCTTGATCTTGTAGCTTCGGGAGAGAGACTTTATACTTTCCGAAGCAACGGTTAGTGATTAACGAATAAGAAGGTTTTGTCTCGCTGTCTGATTTCTGTAGACGGTAACGGGTTCCTATGATCAAAACAATTGAGCGTGTAGTACTTGTGGCTGTGGCCCTTCTGGTCACGGCGCCTTTGCCGGCCTTTGCGCAGAACCTCTATGGTTCACTGGTCGGAAACGTGGTGGACGCAAGCCAGGCCGCGGTGGCCGGGGCGACGGTGACGGTGACCAGTGTCGAGACCGGCGCTGTGCGCACCGCGACGACCAATTTGCAGGGGGTATATAACATGCCCAACCTGCTGAACGGACGGTACACGGTGGAAGTCCGCAAGGAAGGCTTCCGCGTGGTCCGCCAGGAAGACGTAAGCATCGGCGTCAACACGGTGACGCGCGCCGACTTTGAGTTGGCCGTCGGACAGGTGGTGGAGTCGGTGACGGTGGAAGCATCGGCGGTCGGTCTGCAGACGGACCGGTCGGAGGTGCGGGCGGAGATCACAT
>JBKBWD010000110.1:0-14943 GCA_046289265.1 Bryobacteraceae bacterium
CGTCTGGAAAACTTCCGCCGACGTCATCCTTGACAAGGTCCGGCGTTGTAAAGAATTACTTGAGACGGGAGACTAGCATGACCTACCGGCGGATCATCCTGCTTGTGCTGGACAGCGTCGGCATCGGGGAACTGCCCGACGCGGCCGGCTACGGCGATGCCGGAAGCGACACGCTCGGCAACATCGCCCGCCGCCGCATACTGAAACTGCCCAATCTGTGTGCGCTCGGGCTGTCCAACATCCGTCCGTTCGAGCACCTCGACCCCGCCGAAAACCCCACAGGTGCGTATGGCCGCTGCGCCCTCGCCTCGCCCGGCAAGGACACGACGACGGGTCACTGGGAGATCGCGGGCATTCACCTGGAAACTCCATTTCCCACATACCCCAACGGCTTCCCGCCGCAGGTCATGGAAGAGTTTGAGCGGCGCATCGGCCGGAGCACGCTGGGTAACCGCCCCGCTTCGGGCACCGAGATCATCGAGCGGCTCGGCGCCGAGCATATGCGCACCGGCTCGCCCATCGTCTACACCTCGGCCGACAGCGTCTTCCAGATCGCCGCCCACGAAGAGGTGATCCCCCTTTGGGAACTCTACAAAATGTGCGAGACGGCGCGCGCCATTCTGCGCGGACCGCACGAGGTCGGGCGCGTCATCGCCCGGCCTTTCGTCGGCACGCCGGGCGCCTTCACCCGCACGGCGGGCCGGAAGGACTACGCCATCCAGCCGCCGCGTCCCATGCTGCTCGATCTGCTCGGCGAGCGCCGGATAACGGTGCATAGCATAGGCAAGGTCTTCGATGTCTTCCTCGGGCGCGGCATCCGCGAGTACGACAAGACGAAAAACAACGCCGAGGGCATGGCCAGGACGCTCGACGCGCTGGAGGACACGACCTCCGGCCTGATCTTCGTCAACCTTGTCGACTTCGACCAGCTTTATGGGCACCGCAATGATGTGGAAGGCTATGCCGCCGCCCTGGAGGCAGTGGATGAGTGGATCCCCCGATTGCTTACGAGGCTCGACGAGGACGATCTGCTCATCGTCACGGCTGATCATGGCTGCGACCCTACGACGACCTCGACCGATCACAGCCGGGAGTATGTCCCGCTGCTTGTCTATGGAAAGCGCGCTCGCGCCGGGGTCGATCTCGGGACGCGTCCGACACTTTCCGACATCGGACAAACAGTTGCCGAGAACTTCGGCGTTCGGATCCCTCGCGGCGATAGCTTCCTAGCCGCGATTTCTGCCTGACCGGTGGCCATTTCCGCAGATCTCAATCAGCGTCTCGGCGAGCAGCTCCGGGTGCGTGACGTTCGGGCTGTGCCCGGTCGGCAGTTCGCGGTACTCCCAGCCTGCCAGCTTCGCGCGCATGGCCGAGGCCTCGAAGAGCCCGATCGCCGGATTGTTGCAATAAATGTAGGCGGAGGGCAGCTCAATCGCCGGGTTGAGGAGCGAGATGGGCTGCGTGAGGGTGAGGTGCGGGTGACCCGTTTCGCGCGCCAGAATCCAGTGCAGATCCTCTTCGCGGTCGATGCCGGCGGCGGCCGGGGGCAGGGGGTCGATCCGGCCGTCGGTGCGGTGGAAAGGAATGCGTCCGGGACCGATCAGGTCGGCGATCGACTCGCCGTGCTCCGGGACGAAGGCGTCCAGGTAGATCATGCGCTCGACGCGCTCGCTCGCATGGTCGGCGACCCCTCGGATCACCATGCCGCCATAGCTGTGGCCCACCAGGACCACGTCGCGCAGGTCTTCATACTCGAGCACGGCGATGACGTCCTGCACGTGATCCTGGAGGTCGATGCCCGGGCGGTAGAGGTGAGAGCGTTCGCCGAGTCCGGTGAGGGTGGGAGTGTGAACGTCGAAGCCGGCACTCCGAAGAAGCGGCCGGACTCTGCTCCAACTCCAGCCGCCGCCCCAGGCGCCGTGAACAATCAGTACGATGGCCATAGGACCACGCTAGGAGGTAGCCTGCGCGGTCTGGTGTGTCACTCCAAGCTGCTGCATCAGTCCGAGGGCGTCCCAGACCGTTCGTGTGTCTACGATTTTTCCTCCGGAGACGCGGGTCATCGTCATGCCGGGGACGCTGACTCGTTTCTCCGTTGGAGCGACGCCGCACAGTTCGCCGCGATGGGTGCCCGTCATCGTCCAACGCGTCGCCACTACCTCGCCCTGTGTGACAATTTGTTCGAGCGTGATGTGCAGGTCCGGGAACGCGTTTGTGTAGAGCTTGATCAGGGCCTTGTAACCTTCGCAGCCGTTGCCGAGTCCGACAGCATTGGGATCGTTATGTGTATGACTGGGGGCGATCAAATCGTCGACGACGGCGAAATTGCGTTTATGCCAGACCTCGTCGATGAGCCGCCGCACGACGGCCTCATTGTGACTCGCAAACATCATTGACCTCCTAGACCTTCGGAAGGGTCAACTGTTCACCCGCCGTCAGGATAGCATCGGGCGTGTGGACGGGCAAGAAGTGCGGCAGCGCTGTCGTTTCGCGCCAAGCAGGCATCCGCCTGTATAGTCGGCGCGCTATGCTGGTGCTTCGGAGCTATACACAAATGTCCCGATTCTCATGCAAGATTTTCGGCTATGCCGTCACCGCGATGCTGTCAGCGGCGCTGTCGCCCGCCGCATCGGTGGACCGGCCGCTGCTTGTCCTCTCGATCGACGGGCTCGATCACCGCTACCTCCGCGATTGCGACAAGCTGAACCTGAACATCCCGAACCTCAGGCGCCTCATGAAGGAAGGGGAACGGGCCTCGGGCGTCATCGGCATTGCTCCGACGGTGACCTGGCCGTCGCACACGACAATGATCACGGGAGTGCGGGCCGACCAGCACGGCATCCTGAGCAATCGCCGTCCGGCCTCGGAAGGAGGCGAGTACTACAACAGCGCCAACCTGCTCAAAGTCCGGACCCTCTGGCACGCCGCGCGCGATCGTGGGCTCAAGACCGCCGCCATCACCTGGCCCGTCACCGTCGACGCCGACCTCACCTACAACCTCCCGGAGTTCTTCCGGCGGCGCAACGGCGGCGGCATGGACCTCGCATCCATCGAGGAGGAGGCCACCCCCGGGCTTGTCGACCGCATCTCCCGGATGTACCCCTCCTTCGCCACCGAATGGATGGATGACCGCACGCGCGCCCTGGCGACCATGTACTTCCTCCGGGTCGGCAAACCCGACCTCACGCTGGTGCATTTCGTCGACCTGGACTCCGCTGCTCACGACAACGGCCCGTTCACGCGCGAGGCGAACGCCATCCTTGAGTACACCGACGAGCTGCTCGGCCAGATATTGAAGTGGGTCCCGAAGGAGATGGTCGTGGCCATCGTCTCCGATCACGGTTTCGAGCGGATCGACCGGGTCGCCAACCTCAACATTCTGCTGGCCCGGCAGGGAATGCCGAACGCGGCCTACTTCGCGCATGGTCTGGCGCTCACCCGCGATCCGAAGGCCGCCGAGTTCCTGAGGAAAGCTGCCGAGCACCCGGCGCACGGCATCGGCCGGGAGGTGCCGAAGAGCGAACTCGCTCGCTTTGCCCCCAATCTTGCGGATGCTGCCGCGGCCTTCGAATCCGCGCCCCACGTCATCTTCGGCGCGGCCGTCGAGGGCGAGTACTTCACCAAACCGCGCAGCCCCGGCCACCACGGACTTTGGCCATTGCGCCAGGACTACCGCTCCGTCTTCCTCCTTTGGGGAAACGGAGTTAAGCCGATGAAAACACCGGAGATGGACATGCTTCAAATCGCGGCGCGCTTCGCCGAGATCCTCAAGATCCCGTTCCAGCCGGGCGAGCCCGCAGGCCGGTAAGCTAAAATCGGAGTCGGACAACTCATGAGAACACCGCTGATGGCCGGCAACTGGAAGATGTACAAAACTGCCGCCGAAACCAATACATTCTTCGAGACTTTTCTGCCGCTGGTCGCCGACGTTGACGGTCGAGAAATCGTCATCTGTCCGCCCTTCGTGAATCTGCAATACGCCGTACAGGCCGCCTCCGGCGCCCGCGTCGAGGTTGGCGCCCAGAACCTGTTCTGGGAGAAGGAAGGCGCCTACACCGGCGAGGTCTCCGGACCGATGATCGCGGCGATCGGGGCAAAATGGGTCATCATCGGCCACAGCGAGCGGCGCCAGTATTTCGGTGAAACCGACGAGACGGTGCTGAAGCGCACGGTCGCGGCGCTCGAAGCCGGCCTCCGCCCGATCGTCTGCGTGGGCGAGCGGTTGGAAGAGCGCGAGGCGGGAAAGACCGGGGAAGTGCTGGTTGCCCAGTTCGCCAACGGCATCGCCGGCCTCACTCCGGAGCAGTTCTCCGGCATCGTGATCGCCTATGAGCCGGTCTGGGCGATCGGGACGGGCAAGACCGCGACGCCCGAAATCGCTGCCGACGCGCACCGTGTGATCCGCCGGGAGATCCGTTCCCGCTACGGCAACCAGGCGGCCGAGGCGGCCCGCATCCTTTACGGGGGTAGCGTGAAACCGGACAACGTGAAGAACCTGATGGCGCAGGAGGAGATCGACGGAGCACTCGTCGGCGGCGCCAGCCTGGACCCGAAATCCTTCGCTTCGATCGTGAAATTCTGATTTTCCCTGGAAATGCAAGATACTGGTAAGAAGCGCTCCGAGATTCTTGCATGCACGAAGCCAAGGGTGAACAGCTCGATCTGGCCCTCGAGAAGGCCATAGACAAGTGGCCGGTGCTCTCCAGCTCCGCTCGCGTGGAGGTCTTCCGTTCACTCCCGCCCGAGGAGGCGCACCAGTTTTTCATGGAGTTGAGCGCCCGCGAGCAGACCGACCTCCTGCTCGAACTGCCGCAAGGGGAGCGCCGCCTCTGGTTCCGGCTGCTGCCGCCCGACGACGCCGCCGACGTGATCCAGGAAGCCGATCCGGGCGAGCGCATCGGCCTGCTGAACCTGCTGGACGAGTCGACCCGGCGCGAAGTTGTCGCCCTCATGGCCTATCAGGAAGACGTCGCCGGCGGCCTCATGAACCCTCGGTTCACCCGGCTTCGCCCCGACATGACCGCCGACGAGGCGATCAGCTACCTGCGGCACCAGGCGGCCGAGGTCGAGACGGTCTACGTCGGCTACGTTCTGGACTACGACCAGCGGCTCCTCGGCGTTGTCTCCTTCCGGGAACTCTTCGCGGCTCCCCGGCATAAGCGCGTCCGTGACATCATGCGGACCGATTTCGTCTACGCCACCGAGGAGCAGGACCAGGAGAGCGTCGCCAAGCTCTTCACCGACCACCACCTGCTCGCAATTCCAGTTCTCGACGACCAGGGCCGGATGAAGGGTATTGTCACGCTGGACGACATCGTTGAAGTCGTCGAGGAGGAGGCCAGCGAAGACATCCAGAAGATCGGTGGTATGGCGGCCCTGGACGCCCCATACATGGAGACCGGCTTCTGGCGAATGGTCCGGAAGCGCGGCGGCTGGCTGGCCGTGCTGTTCCTGGGCGAGATGCTCACCGCGACCGCCATGGCGTATTACGAGGAAGAGATCTCGCGGGCCGTGATCCTGGCGATGTTTATTCCTCTGATCATCAGCAGCGGCGGAAACTCCGGCTCGCAGGCCGCGACGCTGGTAATTCGCGCCATGGCCGTCGAGGAGATCCGGCTGCGCGACTGGTGGCGCGTGGCGGGCCGGGAAATTAGCGCCGGGCTCGTGCTCGGGACGTTGCTTGGCTCGATCGGATTCACCCGCATCATGCTCTGGGAGGCGGTGGCGCACCCCTACGGGCAGTATGCTCCGCTGGTGGCGACCACGGTCTTCTTGAGCCTGATCGGGGTTGTGATGTTCGGAACCACGGCCGGATCGATGCTGCCGTTCATCCTGCGCCGGCTTCGCTTCGACCCGGCAACCGCTTCCGCGCCCTTCGTCGCGACGCTGGTCGATGTGACCGGGCTGGTGATCTATTTCACCGTCGCGAGCATCATCCTGGCCGGCACGCTGCTCTGAATCTACTCGCTTTTCTTCTTGCCGGGGAGACCGGCAGGGTTTTCGTGAACGCGCTCCTGGAAGCTCCCATGCATTCCGGCCGCAAGTGAAACGCTCGACTCGCCGAACTTATCCCGCAACCGGTCGACCGCTCCGAGGGCCCGGCGCCAGCGCTCGTTCTTCTCGCCTTCGAGCAGGCTGATCTGGCCGGACTCGGTTCCCAGACTGCCCGCCTGGACGCCGAGCAGCCGTACCGCCGCCCCCTTGCGCCAATTGCGCCGGAACAGCTCCCGGCTCTGTTCGATCAGGCAGGTGTCAAGCTGCGTCGGGGCGTCGAGCGTGTGGGCTCGCGTGATCGTCGAGAAGTCCGAGTAGCGCAGCTTCAACTGGATCGTTCGTGTGTGCAGGCCATGCTCCCGCAGCCGCCGCCCGACCATCTCGGAGAGGCGCGCGAGGGCCGCTTCCAGCAACTCGGCATCGGCCGTATCGGTGTCGAACGTATGCTCGTGGCTGATCGATTTGGGCAGTTCCCGTTCTCCGATTTCGGTATCGAACCAGCCGCCGGCGTCGAGTCCCTGGGCCTTTCCCGCAAGCGCGAGCCCCCATTGGCCGAACTTCGACTCGAGGAACTTCCGGTCGAGCCGCGCCAGGTCCCCAACCTTGCGGATGCCGTAGGTGTGCAGGTTCTTCTCCGTGACTTTGCCGACGCCGGGAATCTTGCGGACATCGAGCGGGGCCAGGAACGCGGCCTCCTGTCCGGGGACAATCCAAAGGATCCCGTTGGGCTTGGCCTGGTCCGAGGCCACCTTGGCGACCAGCCGCGAGGTCGCAATCCCGATCGAGCAGTTCAGGCCGGTCGTGCGCTTCATCTCATCGTGAAGCCGGTGGGCGGCGCGCAGTGACGGGCCGAGCAGCCGTTCTGTGCCGGTGAGATCGAGGTAGGCCTCGTCGATCGAGGCCATGTCCACCTTAGGGGAGAAACGATTGAGCACTTCGAAGGCTTTCTGGGAGTATTCGCGGTAGAGTTTCGGGTGGCCGTCGAGGAAGATCGCCTGCGGGCAGAGCTTCGCGGCGGTGCGAAGCGGCATCGCCGAGTGGACTCCGAATTTCCGGGCCGCATACGAAGCTGCGGAGACGACCCCGCGCTGGTCGCGCTGCCCGCCGACCACTACGGGCTTGCCCTTGAGCGCCGGATCGAGCAACTCCTCGACCGAAACGAAGAAGGCGTCCATGTCGACGTGGAAGATTGTCTTCTTCATGGTGTGAACCGGGTGGCGAGCACGCGCGGAATGCCCGCCAGGTCGCTAATCGTTTCGGTTTGGATCCAGCGCGGCCCGAGGAGATTGCGCACTCCGTCGAGAAGCTGGTAGCCGAGTTCGACAATGAGCCATCCGCCGGGCGCGAGAACGCGTTCGGCTTCGGCGGTCAGGCGCTCGTAGACTTCCAGTCCGGTCGGGCCGGCGAACAGCGCCGAGTGCGGCTCGTAATCGCGCACCTCGCGCTGGAGCGTTGGGAGTTCGGATTTCGGGATGTAAGGCGGGTTCGATACCAGCAGATCGAAGCAACCCCCGCGCAGCGCGGAGGTGAGGTCGCAGGCGATAAGACGCACATCGGCCCCGAGCGATCGTGCGTTCTCGTGTGCGATGGTCAGGGCGGGCAATGACAGGTCGGTCGCATAGACCGGCGTTCGCATCTCGAGCGCCAGCGTCACGGCGATGGCGCCCGAGCCGGTACCCACGTCAACGATCCGGCGCGCCGACGGAGCCAGCCGGAGCGCGGTTTCAACGACGTGCTCGGTCTCGGGGCGGGGAATCAGTACGTCGGGCGTGACGCGGAAATCGCGCCCGTAGAACTCCTGGCGCTTGGTGATGTACTGGGTCGGCCGGCCCTTGACGCGCTGGTGGAGATAGCGGCCGTAGTGAATCCAGCCGAGCTCGGTCAGCTCCTCTTCGGGGTGCGCGTAAAGATAGGAACGCTCCTTCCGGAGCGCGTGACAGAGAAGGAGTTCCGCTGTCAGGCGCGGCGCGGCGACACCGGCCTCCTCAAGAAGCCTGGACCCCTGCCGGAGTGCGGTTTGCAGCGTCATGATTGCCTGCGCCGGCTTCGGACTGCTTCCTCAGGTTCTCGGTCTGGTAGTAGGTGACGAGCGCGTCGATGACCGAGTCGAGACGTCCCTCCATAATGCTGTCGAGCTGGTAGAGGGTGAGTCCGATGCGGTGGTCGGTGACGCGGTTTTCCTTGAAATGATAGGTGCGGATCTTCTCGCTGCGGTCGCCTGTGCCGACCATGCTGCGGCGGTCCGCTCCGATCTGGGCGCGCTGCTTTTCGAGCTCTATCTCGTAGAGCCGCGAACGGAGGACGCGCATCGCCTTGGCGCGGTTCTTGATCTGGGATTTCTCGTCCTGGCAGGAAACCACCAGCCCGGTGGGCAGGTGCGTGATCCGCACGGCCGAATAAGTGGTGTTGACGGACTGGCCGCCCGGACCGGAGGAGCAGAACGTGTCGATGCGAATGTCCTTCGGGTCGATCTGCACCTCGACCTCGTCGGCTTCCGGCAGCACCGCGACCGTGATCGTCGAGGTGTGGATACGGCCCTGCTGCTCCGTTACCGGAACGCGCTGGACGCGATGGACCCCGCTCTCGTATTTCATGCGGCTGAAGACCTTCTCACCGCTGATGAGGGCGATGACTTCCTTGAAGCCGCCCGCTGCCGATTCGCTGGTCGAAATGATTTCCACGCGCCAGCGCTTTTCTTCGGCGTAGCGCGTGTACATTCGGAAGACTTCGGCCGCGAAGAGGCTGGCCTCGTCGCCGCCCGCGCCGGCCCGGATTTCGAGCACAACGTCCTTCTCGTCGTTCGGGTCCTTGGGCAGCAGCAGGAACTGAAGTTCGCGGTCGAGCCGCTCAAGTTCGGGTTCGAGGCGATGAATTTCCTCTTCGGCCATCTGCCGCATCTCGGGGTCGGACTCGCCGAGCATGTGGCGCGCCTCTTCGAGGTTCTGGTTTACCCGCTTCCACTCACGCCAGGCCGCGACGACCTCGGCGAGCTCGCTGTGATTCTTGGCGGTCTTCCGGTACAACTCGGGATCGTTGATGACGGCCGGGTCGGCCATCTGGCCCGTCAATTCTTCGAAGCGCGCCTCGATTTCTTCTAATTTCCGCGTATATTGCATTGGGGGTTCCCGGCCGGAGTCAGGCGATGACCGCCCGCCCGCCCTGGCTCTCTTCCAGCGCCATCGCGCCGTCGAGCGCGTGGATGGCGACTGCCGTCTGGTCGTCGGCCGGCGGCTGCGTCGTGATTCGCTGGAGCCAGAGACCGGGCGCCGTCAGGAAGGCCATGAGTCCGGAACGCCGGCGGGCGGCGAAGCGGATCATCTCATAGCTCAATCCTGTGATCAGCGGCAGCAGGACGATACGCGAGATGAACTTGCCCGCGAAGCCTTCAAAGGGCAGCAGCGTGTATACGGCCATCGAGATCAACATGACGACCAGAAGGAAGCTGGTTCCGCAGCGCGGGTGCCAGGTTACGAAACGCTGTGCGTTCTCGACCGTGACCGGCTGCCCGGATTCGAAGTTGAAGACCACTTTGTGCTCGGCGCCGTGGTACTCGAATACGCGGCGGATGTCTTTCCAGCGCGAGATCAGGTACAGGAAGGCGATGAAAATCGCCATTCGAATCAGGCCGTCAGTGACATTAAAGGCGATCCGTCCGGAGATCGCCGGGTACACTTTTTCGAGCAGGCTCGTGAGGTAAAGTGGAACGAACTTATACAGGAAGATGAAAAAGGCGAACGAGAACGCCAGGTTCAGGCCCATCGCCCAGGAGGAGATCTCCTGGGGCTTCTCATCCGGCTTGCGCGAGGGATCATCCTCGAGCGCGGCGTTGGCCGAAAAGCGCAGCGCCTTCACTCCGAGCCACATCGCCTGCCCGAGCGTGCCGACGCCACGAAACACGGGCAGCCGGAAGATCGGGTACTTGTCCGAGACCTTGGGCAGCGGACTCTCCTCGGTGATGATCTCGCCGTTGGCTTTACGCACGGCGACACAATAGCTGTGTGGAGCGCGCATCATGACGCCCTCCATCACCGCCTGGCCGCCAACGAGAGTTTCCTCCCCGCTTTCAAGCACGGGGAGCATCTGAATGTGCGCCGCAAGGCGAAAGAAGCTGCGAATCGACAAGTTGGCCCAACTCCTCCTACTAGTATACTTCACGTTTTCAAGAGGTTAATGCGGAAAACGCGGGTTGGGCCGGATCCTTTACAGCCGTGGATCTACGGGTTCGCTCTCAAGAGCGAGCACACCGAAGGCGCATTCGTGCACACGGCGGAGCGGTTCTGCTCGCGTGAATCGCTCCAGCCCTTCGATACCCAGCGCGAACTCGCGCAGCGCCAGCGAGCGTTTCGCTCCGAGCGCCCGCTGCCGCAGTCGCGTCAAGTGTTGCTCCCTCGTGTATTCCGGACCGTAAATGATTCGAAGATACTCGCGCCCGCGGCACTTGACCGCCGGTTGGACGATCCCGCGCCTGCCCTGGTGGATGAAGGAGAGCGGCTTGACCACCATTCCTTCGCCGCCTTTTGCGGTCAGGTCCTCCCACCAGTGAACCGCTTCAAGGATGTTCGCGCTGCTGGAGAGGTCCACATACCGTCGGGAGGTTTCAACCAGGAACTCTGGATCCGACGCACAAATCGTACGAATCGTATCCAGGTGCCAGGCATGGCTCCGGTCGGCATGCACCCGCCCTTCGGTCGCCATGATGTGAAAGGGTGCTAAGCGCAAATCCGCCACTGACCGGACCGACCAGCAGTAGCGCCTGTATACCTCGACGTATCGCTCGACCAATTCCAGCCTGTCGCGATGTTCCTCGGCAAGCGGCGCCAGGGTGCCGCTGTGAGCGGCGGCTCGCTCCAGCGCGGCAATCGCCTCTGACAAGGCGGCGCGCGCGGCAGCGCCGGTGGGTGCATACTGGTGGCGCAGCAACTCCTGAGCCTTGGCGGACCACGGCATCAACTCGCAATCCAGGCACATCCAGGGCGAGTCGAGCGCTTCCCAAAGATGAGACCTTTCCACGGCCCGGTGGAGCCGTGAGAGAAACTCCTGCTCGGTGCCGAAATTCGAGAAGAAACGTCGCCCAGTCCGCGTGTAGCAGGTTCCGATTCCCTCGCCTGTGACACCGAACCGCTGCTTCGCTGGGGATTCATCGCGGCAGAGAATCACAATGGCGCGAGAGCCCATGTGTTTTTGTTCGCAGACGACCGCATCGACTCCTTCGTGCCGGAAGTAAGCGAAGGCCTCGTCGGGATGCTCCAGGTAGCCGTCACGGGAACTCGTCTCGGGCGGCGCCATGGTTGGAGGCACATAGATCAGCCACTTGGGATTCACGGCGAATCGGCTCACCGCCTCGAGGGCCGCGGCGGCGTTCTCTTCCCGAATCGTTACCGCACGGAACAATCGAGTCGGTATGATTCGCTTTCCGAGGACGTCCTCGATATCGAGGAGATCGTCATGCCGATGTTGTACACTCAGTTCGACCGCGCGCGCCTGCTCGGGCAGGAACGGCCGCACCGGTTGGTAGTAGGTCCGGTGCGCCGGTACCGATACGAGCTCCTTTTCGGGATAGCGCAGCGCCGTGAGGCTCCCTCCGAAGACGCAGCCGGTGTCGATATTCACGGTTCCATTGAGCCACTCCGGCTCTACGACCGGTGTGTGGCCGTAAACCACTAGTGCTCGTCCCCGATACTCCGCTGCCCAATTGAGCCGCACGGGGAATCCGAACTCGTCGGACTCCCCTGTCGTCTCTCCAAAGAGCGCGAATTCACGTACTCTCCCCGACCCGCGCCCTTGCATCTCCTCCTTCATGCCCGCATGCGCGACAACGAGTTGGCCGTCGTCGAAAACGTAGTGGCTTACGAGCCCGTCAAGGAATCGTGCTACCTTCTCGCGGAATTCAGGCGTCTCCAGGGCAAGCTGTTCCAGCGATTCGGCGAGCCCATGGGTGATCTGCACGTTCTTTCCCTTGAGTTTGCGTAGCAGCTTGATATCGTGATTGCCGGGGACGCAGAGCGCGGCTCCGGAGTCCACCATGCCCATCACGAGTTTAAGGACGGCTGGAATCTTCGGACCGCGGTCCACCAGGTCGCCGACGAAGATGGCCAGCCGGCCGTCCGGAGGATGCGCGGTGAAGGCGCCGTCAACCGCACTTACCGTATAGCCGAGCTTGCAGAGCAGTTCGCACAGCTCGTCGAAGCAGCCGTGCACATCGCCGATGATGTCATACGGGCCGTGCTCGTTCGTGCGGTTATTCCAGAGCGGCTGGCGCTGTACGGAGATACAGTCGAGCTCGTCCGGACGAGTGAAGACATGGATGTGGCGGAAGCCCTCGCGATCGAGCGACCGGAGAGACCGCCGCAAATCCTGAACCTGGTTGCGCACGACGTGCGGACCAAAGTTCCGGTCCGGCCGGAGCCGGTTCCTGTCGACACAGATCCGCTCTGGAAGATTCAACACGAGCGCGACCGGAATCACGTGGTACTCACGCGCCAAAGCAATCAGCGGCTTTCGAGCTTCCGGTTGCACATTCGTCGCGTCGATTACCGTGAGGCGGCCTGCGCTGAGTCGCTTGGCGGCGATGAAGTGCAGTACTTCGAAGGCGTCCTTTGTCGCTGCCTGATCATTCTCATCGTCGGAGACGAACCCGCGGCAGGCGTCGGAGGACAGAATTTCGGTCGGTCGGAAATGCTGCCTGGCGAACGTGGATTTGCCGCTCCCTGACGGTCCGATCAGTACGACCATAGACAATTCGGGAATCGTGATCGTCACCTCGAGAACACTCCCATCTGGGTCGGCGAGCCAAGGGCGGCGTCTTCCATGCCGATCGGAACAAGACGGACTTTGTAGCCGAACCGTGTGCCCACGCCGGAGGCCCACTCCGCGAACCGCCGGCGCGTCCATTCAAAACGGTGGTCCCTGTGCCGAAATGAACCGCCCGGAAGAGACTCGAACTTTTCGTTGTACTCGACGTTGGGTGTGGTGACGACCACGGAGCGGGGCTGGGCCTTCTCGAAAACAACCCGCTCGAAGGCTGCCAGGCGAGGCGGGTCCAGATGCTCGATCACTTCGACGACCGTGGCAGCATCGAAACCGGCCAGACGTCGGTCCCGGTAGAGCAGAGATCCGTGAATCAGCTCGATCCGTTTTCGCACCGCAGGCGGTATCCGCTCGAGTCCCAGCCGGAGATGTGCCGCCTCGATGTTTCGCCAGCAAACGTCCATGCCGACGATGCGCTCGAACTGCCGGTCATTGAGGAGCGCGCGCAGCAATCTGCCTTCTCCGCAGCCAAGGTCGACAACCGACCTCGCGCCTTCGGCCCGTAATGCCGATAGCACCGCACCAATGCGCTGCTCGCTGAGCCGCATCGTCGTTTCGAGGTGCTCTTCCTCTTCGCGATGGGCCGCTTCGGTGCGCTCCGGATCCTCGATGTCGTGCTCCATGAGGCGCGCCAGCGCCTGCCGTGTGAGCTTTCGGTCAAATCGCAGATAGCGGGTCGCGATCGTCTCGCGGTGCGGATGATCCGCAAGCCAACCCTCTCCCTTGCTCAGCAGCTTTTCGACCTCGTCGTCTCCGACCCAATAGTGCTTCTCGACGTCAAGCACCGGAACCATGACATAGAGGTGTGTCAGCAGATCTCGAAGGCGCACCTCGCCGCGCAGTTCGACGCCGTAGTACGGACTCTCGCCCCATTCCGGAAAGCTCTCGTCGAGAGGAAGACGACGGGCCGTAAGGGTATAGCCGAGCGGTTCGAACAGGTTGTGCAGTATCTCCTCGCCCCCTCTGCATGGAAGGGCGGTCAGGCGCACCTCCCACGGGATCGCCCGGTCAGCGAGTTCCTGACGCTCCTTACACCGGCCGGCCATCGCAGTGCCGAAGATGCGGGAAATCGCGACGCTCAGGAACGAAGATGCGGCGTAAGGGCGGTCGTTGACGTACTGATCGAGCGCACCTTCTGCCCCGGGCTTGCCGCTCCCGCGGACGAGGGCGACAGGGTCGATATCGAGAAGCAGCGCAGCCTCGGCGCTCTGGTCCCCGACTTCCGGATAAAATACACGAGCCGTGCCGAACGAGAGTTCGAACGTGTGAACATTGGCAGGGTTCTTATGCAATAAATAACCGAGGTCCTTGCTGGAAATGACCCCGTTAATCCGCAGGAGCATTAGCCAATTATAGACGACCGCCTTCGGCTCAAGCGGATGGTTTGTACATCCATGTCGCGCACCCGCTGAAGCTCTCTGCTCTGCTGCTAACTGGACAAAACGCAGGCGAAGAGGCGCCTCACCTCCTCCGCGTTTTCACCATCTGAATCCGGTCGACCGTGATGATGCTGATGTGCCCGGCCCACGTTGTGTCGGCCTCGCTAAACGCCCGCACGAGCGGCGCAAGGTTCTCGGGAGTTGCGGGATGGGTTCGGAATAGAACGACTCCCGATTCACCAATGGGCTCCGACGCTGAACGGCAATTTGCCAGAAGTCGTTGTCGAGTGTCAGCACGATGCGCGCTTCGGACTCCGCCAAATCCAGCAGGGCGACATCCTTTGCTCCCGCGAGATCCGTGCGGGCCCATACGACGTCGTGGCCCTCGGCTCGAAGCGTCTCTATGATCGGCTTCGGAAAGTTCTCGTCGGCGAGGAGGCGCATTTACGCTGGAATCGGGAACGCCTTATACTCGTGGGCCAGATAGCTCGCGTACGCCAAGCAGGCAAGAATGTCTTCGCGCGTCAGCCCGGGGTAGTTGGCGAGGATCTCGCTTTCCGACTGACCAGCCGCCAGGAGTTCCAGGATGAACTCGACGGCGAGACGCGTCCCGCGGATCACCGGCTTGCCGGCCAGGATCTCGGGGTCGACAATAATGCGCTCCGACAGCGGCATAAACCCATTCTACTGTACTACTAACCCGTAGATTCTTTTCTGCCCGCGAAGATTTTCATGCCGCCACCGGAGTCAGTTGCCGAACCGT
>JBKBWD010000111.1:0-14778 GCA_046289265.1 Bryobacteraceae bacterium
GGATGGTCGTGGAAAACCAATATCCTACGAGATCGGAAACGCCGTCAGTGTTTGGTTGCGGCTACGCCGCGCTGTGTCCTTGGCCGGCCCGGCAGCACGACGGCGAAGGAAAGCGGTTGCTCGCCAGCCGGCAAACCGCGCTGCTTCCACGGCTGGCCGGACATGTGATGGAGCCATCACTCGCTCCAAGCAGTTGGCATCGGCCCTTGGCCCAATCCAGGCGCGTCCCTATTCCATCTGCCCATCCTGTCACCGCGGACACGATCCGCGCGACCGCGAGTTGGATGTGAAAGGCACAGCGTGCTCTCCGGGAGTGCGCCGCATGCTCGCCCTGGTCGGTAGCTATGACAGTTCGAGCTTCAGCTCCTCCGTCAGATTACGCCGGTTGAGATCCAGGTTCTCCTCGATGGTGCCCTCGTCCGGGCGGGTCGGGTCCAGATCCAGCGTGATCCAGCCGTCGTAGTCGCGCCGGCGCAGTAGGGCGACGATGACGAAATCACCCCCGGGCCGTGAGGATGGCGTCGGCGGTAAGATCGGGTACATGAGAAACGCGTTCCCATTCGCCGCCCTCGTGTGTTTGCTGTTGAGCGCCTGTCGTTCGGAAACCCCGCGGAACCAGGCTGACCTGGAGAGAGAGTTCGAGAAGCGCATGTCCGGCGTCACCCTGGTGGGGCGCTCGACCCGGCTTGACCGCGAGCAAGTGAGCGGCGAGGAGCGGTACGTGATCGACCGCGTGACCAAAGTTACCGGGAACACCTGGCTCTTCCAGGCGAAAATGCAATTGAACTCGCGCGAGATTCCGGTGCCGATCCCGGTCACAATATTGTGGGCCGGCGATACTCCAGTCATCACCCTGACCGACGCCGCGATTCCGGGGATGGGCTCCTACACAGCCCGAGTCTTGCTCTACCGCGACCAGTATGCCGGTACCTGGAGCGGCGACAAGGGCGGCGGCCAGATGTTCGGCAAAATCGTGCGCAACGAGTGAGGTAGGTCAGCTCACTCGAAACGGGCGCAGCGCTTCGGCCTGCAGGTCTACGCCGTGCCCTGGCCGGTCCGGTGCAATCGCCTCGCCGCGCTCGAACGGCAGCGGCTCGCTGAGAAAGCGCTCGAGTCCGAAGCCGTGCACCTCGAGGTAAGAGGCGTTGGGAACCGCTGCCAGAAGGTGGACGTGCAAATCGTGAACTCCGTGTGAGGTGACGGGCAGATGGCGCGCCTGGGCGATCTTCGCCACATGCAGCCAAGGGGTAATCCCTCCAAGATTTGTCAGATCCGGCTCAGGGAAGGCCACCCTGCCGTCGCGAAGTAGGCGCTCGAATTCGGAGACGGTGTGCAGATTCTCACCGGCGGCGAGCGGAACCCCGCCCTCGGTTGCGATCCGGGCGAATCCTTCGACGTCGTCCGGGTTGGTGGGCTCCTCCAGCCACGTGAGATCGAACGGTTCCAGAGCGCGAGCGGCGCGGATCGCCTGGTCAACGCGCCAACGGCAGTTCGCGTCCGCCATCAAAGTGAACGAGGAGCCCACGACTTCACGCACCGCGCGGATCCGCTCGACATCCTCGGCCAGTCTCTCTCTCCCGACCTTCACTTTGATCGCCTGAAATCCAGCCCGAAGGAAACCCTCTGTCTGGGCCCGTAACTCGTCCAGAGTGAACTGGAGATCGATACCGCCCGCATAGGCTTTGACGCGGTTCGTGGCCCCACCGAGCAGCCGCCACAACGGCTCGCCGGCGGCCTTGGCCTTGAGGTCCCAAAGCGCGACATCGATTGCGGCCATCGCGAAGGACGCGACGCCCCCGCGCCCGACCCAGTGAATCCCCCACCACATGCGATTCCACAACTGCTCGACCCGGCGCGGATCTCCGCCGCGGAGCAATGGAGCCAGATCGTCGGCGATCATGGCGCGAATCGCGGAACCGCCGCGCCCGACAGTGTAGGTGTATCCGAGACCCTCTAACCCGTCGCTCGTGCGTACCTGGGCCGTGACGAGTTCGAAGTCAGGCATATCGCCGTGGATCGAGTCTGACAAAACCTGCGGAAGCGGGATGCGATAATGCGCGGCTTCGGCGGTGGAAATCGTCATGAGCAGAGCAGGTATGAGGCAGGAACAGGCAGGCGGCCCCTCCATCGGGACCGCCTGCCCGCTTCGACTAGAACACCAGCCTGAGCGCCAGTTCGGTCTGACGGCTCATGTTGGCCTGGCCGAATACGACTCCGAAGTTGCCCGTCCCGAACTGGGTGTTCGGTCCGGAGAAAACCGGGGTGTTGAAAAGGTTAAACGACGAAGCGCGAAGCCGGAACTTCACCCGCTCATTGACGTTGAAGTCCTTCGTCAGGGTAAGGTTGATGTTGTTCATGCCGGGCGTGCGCACCGAACCGATGCGGGACGCGGCATTGCCGAAGGTGAACGGCGCCGGCTGTGCGAAGGCGGCCGTATTGAAGTACCGAGACAGCCTTTGCTGGTGCGAGCCGGAGATTCCTTCCGTCGGATCACCGACGACGTTCGGGAACTGCGGTCCCGTGCCGGCGGCGAAGATATTGGGCTGTGCTACGGAAACCTCGATCGGGAAGCCCGACTGGAACGTACTCATCGTGGCGACGTTCCAGCCGCCGACCACATAATCGAGCCCGCGATGGGCGTTCGTCAGGAAGCGGCGGTTCCGGCCGACCGGGACCTCGACCGAAGCGGTCGCGGTCAGGCGGTGCGGAGCGTCGAACTGCCCCGGAGCGCGCGCCGACCGGCGGTCATAGTGGTTCTGAACACGCTGGATGTCGCCGATGTTCTTCGACCACGTGTAGGTGACGATGGAGGTGACGCCTTTGGCCATCCTCGACTCCAGCTTGGACTGCAGCCCGTGATAGACGGCGTTCCCATACCCTCCCAGCCGCCGGGTTACGTTCGTGAACTGCGGGAACGGGCGGAGCAACTGCTGCTGCTGAACTCTGGGGCCCGCCAACGGACCGGAAGCGAACTGACCGAAGAACGGATTGTCCACCGTCTGGAGCAGAGCCGGACCCATCGAGAGGAAATTCGGATGCAACTGGTTGAGCTGCTCCGGCTGTCCGGTCGACCAGTCGTTGCCGGGAACGATTTTGATCGAGCGGCTTCCCACATAACCGACCTGCAGGACCGTGCGAGACAGAACCTCGCGCTGGATATTGAAGTTCCAGGTATGGACCATCGGGGTGCGGTCGCTGGGATCGATGTAGTCGACGCCCTGTCCGACCAGCGTTCCGAGGCCCTGCGAACTGCCGATCGGCGTGAGCAGGCCGCCTGGGAACGGGTTACTAAGCCGGTTATGCGGTGTGATGCCGTCCTGCGAGACGACGAAGGGCGTCGTCACGGCGAAGCCCGTGGGCATCACCGAGGAGATCGTCGGGACGTAGTGGAGCGCATAACCGCCGCGCAGCACCGTCTTACTCATAATGTTGTAGGCGAAGCCGATCCGCGGCGCGAAGTTATTGCGGTCGGGATCGTAGAGTCCGCGCGGCAGGCCGTTCTCGCCGGCAAAGAGCAGACCTCCCCGCAGGTTCATGCCCGGCACCTGAACCGGACTCGCCGCATTGTGGTCGAAGCCGCGAGTGGTGCGGTTGTAGCGCTCGGTCCTCGGTGTTTCGAACTCATAGCGCAAGCCGAGATTGAGCGTCAGCTTCCGTGTGACGCGGACGTCGTCCTGAATAAATCCCGCGAAGTACTTGTTCAGGATCGAGACGCCGGTCTCGGTCGGGATGTTGCCGCTGCCCAAGCCCAGCAGCATGGAGGCCACCGGGAAACCGGTGGCGGCGGTCGGGGTATCGGCGCGAGGCCCGTCCGTCCAGGCATTGTTGAAACTGAAGGTCCCGGAGGGACGGCTATTGCCGAAGAAATTACCGTACAGCAGCCGGATGTCGCCGCCGATTTTCAGCAGATGCTTGCCGCGGATCTGCGAGATGTTGCTCTGCGCGCTCCAGGTGCGCCCGACATTTTCCACGTAGCCGCTGGTGGCCATCGCCTGGAATCCGGCGATGTTGATGTTCGGGACCGCGGCGCTCTGTACCTGCCTCACAAACTCGGGCGAGAAGCCTACCGAGGCCAGATCGAAGCCGTCCGACCAGGGGCGGTTCCGCTCGACGCCCGAAGCATAGCCCACGCGAACGTCGACAGTGGTCGAAGGGCTGATCAAAATGCTGTTGCCCCAGGCGAAGCCGCTGTGCGGGCGGTTGACCACATTCCGGCCCGGTGTGGCGATCCCGTCGAACTGATACGGAAAGTTGAAGAAGCCGTCGCCGAAGTTCAAACGGAGGAAGGTCGTGTGCTTCTCGCTGAAGACATGGTCGAACTTGAAGGCGTACATGTCGAAATTGCGAGGCCACTTGTAGCTGAACGTAAAGTTCTGTACCCAGGGCTGCGTGGCTGAGGTGCTCGGCCGGTTCGCATCCGGCAGCAGGCGGATCAGATTGCGCGCGACCGGATCCTGTCGGGTGACCGGAATGGTCTTGTTCGGGAACGGATCGCGCGTCGGCACGCCGTTCACCATGCGGACCGAAAACGGATCATAGATTGCGGGGCCGACCTCGGAGAAATTTCCCTGGCGCATCAGTTCCGTTGGCACGCTGCTGGTGTGGTCCGCTCCGACGCCCTCGCGCGAAGCCTCGTAGCTTCCGAACCAAAAGGTGCGGTTCCGCCCGTCGTATTTGCCGGGAATGTAGACTGGTCCGCCTGCCGCGGCGCCCCAGTTGTTTACGGCAAATGGCGCCAGGGGGCGCCCCTGCCCGCGAGCGAAGAAGAGGTTCGCGTTGAGCGCGGAATTCTGATGAAAGTGATACAGCGTCCCGTGCAGGTCGTTCGTGCCGGACTTGATCACGATGTTCGCGATGGCGCCGCCCGAGCGGCCGAACTCCGAGGAGACCGTGCCGGTCTGCAGCTTGAACTCCGCGACCGAGTCGACGGCCGGGACCCACGCGGCGATCGCGAGCCCGCGATTGTTGTTGACCGTGACGATCACGCCATCCACCGAGACATCATTCGACGTGTTCGGCGAACCGCTGGACGAGAAAGATACGTTGGTCGCGGTGTCGTTGGGGCGCGTGTCCTCGCCGTAACGATTGCCGACCACGCCGGGCGCCAGCGTGAACATGAACAGGCTGCTGCGTCCTTTGAGCGGCAGGTTGTCTTTGATTTCGGCCGTGATGGCCGTGCTCAGATCCGAGGTGTCGGTCTGAACGCCGGTGACCTCGGCCGAGACCTGAATGGTTTCGGCAGCCTCGCCCAATTGCAGGACGATGTCGACGCGAACGGTAGCGCCGAGTTCGAGCCGAATGCCCTCGCGGAGAAACCCGCGAAACCCGGGCGCCCTTGCGCTCAAGGTATAGTTGCCGATTGGCAGGAACTGGAACGTATAGAAGCCAGCCTGGTTGGCGGTTGTGTTGCGTTCGACGCCGGTAGCGACGTTGCGCAACGTCAGCGTCGCGCCCGGAACCGCGGCTTCGGATGGGTCTGTGACGGTACCCTGAACAGTTGCCCGGAAGTCCTGCGCATATAATGTCGCGATGCTCAGGAGAAATACTGCAAAGAATCTTAACCTCATTACAACTCCTTTCCCTTTCTAGTCATCTCCCCCAAAACTGGTCTTGGTTTGAACTCGGAGTTCACCCATTGAACCGTTGCGGGCATCATACTAGGGCAATCGCTCGAACGCAAGCATGACATCGAGACCTCGCATTCGAAACATCAAACCTAAACCCTGCGTACAGGATCTACATTGTGGAACACAATGTCCAAATGCAGATTTCTCTACCGCTGAATGTTATGGTTAAGTTCAGCGTGGTGTCAAGGTACGCACGCGCTAAGAGTCTGCATCAACGAATGGCCTCAGGCGAATATGCCTGGAGGCGAACGGTTCGCGCGCCGAGCTTTGCTGTCACCGTGCGATCGGTTTCGACGGCGACGATGCGTCCGCTGCGAGTCTGCAACAGGAAGCCGCAATCGCGGTCAAAACTCACGTCGGGACGGCCGTCGCCGTCGAGATCGAGTTGGCGTCCG
The DNA here is from genome assembly GCA_046289265.1 of Bryobacteraceae bacterium. Lineage (GTDB taxonomy): Bacteria > Acidobacteriota > Terriglobia > Bryobacterales > Bryobacteraceae > JBKBWD01. The sequence continues at coordinate 6,023 of JBKBWD010000111.1, forward strand.
TAGCCCCCTGCCGAATACCGGCCGACGTACAGTGTGCCGGTGACACGTCCGAGTACCGAGGAGAAGCCATCGGCACGAAGACGGAAGCCTGCGAGCACGGCCGCGGCTGCCGGGTCGCCCTCCGAGCGCGGGTAAACAAAGGTCACGTTGCGCTCCTCCGGGACCGTGACGCGCATTGGCCGTAGATCGCCGTAGGTGCTCCGGATCGTCCGGGGCTCGGCGGCGACGCGGGCAGCCTCCTGGACAGCGAGGAAATGCTGCTCGTCGGTGGCCCGCGGATAGGCGGTTGTGGCGGTCCGGCCGCTGATGGAGGCGCGCAGCGGGAGGCCGTCATCGACCAGGAGCGGCCAGGTCACACCCCACTCCTCCGCTTCGCCCGACAGCTTCGTGACCTCCGAGAGCACGCCGTCTGGTGTCAGGGTCAATCGCTGCCGGAACCGCGGCCCCGACCTCCCGGCCTTCGGCGAATACTCGATCGCGCAGCGCAACAGCAGCGGATGGGCGAACTCGACCGACAACTCTCCCTCGTAGCGATCCGAGAGGTCCGCCATCCGCAGCCACCGTCCTTTTTCAAGGAATGCAGGCGCGAAGCTTACGCCACCGTCGGCCTGCAGGGCGCCGTCGGAAGGGCCCAGCCGGGTATCCCAACCGGCGCGGGCCAGCCGCACCACGCCCAGCGGAGTCCAGCGGTTGTCGTGCGTCTCCTCCACCTGGCCGCGCAGGTTCGCCTGAATCTGCATCCCGCCGGCATTCGCGAAGGCGCTGGCGAACTCCGGATCGAGCCGCAGCGCATAACCGCCGATCTCGGACGGCGTCGGACGCTCCGGAATCGGGCTCTTGCGTACGTGGAAGTCCTCTGCGAGGTGGAACATGAAGGAGCCGTTGTAGTTGCTGTACTGGCTGGCTGGCTGATGCCCGACGCGGAGGTCCGGGGCGAATCGGCTCTTGGTGACGTAGTAGGATCCGGCCCACTCGCCATCGCTTCGCCGCCAGCGCTGGACATTCTGGAACGCGAGAATTGCGGCGCGCCGGAACTGCCCGGCTTCCTCCCGCTCGCCGCGCTCCCAGAGGCGTTCGGCCATCACCTCAAAGGCGAGTTGGTAGCCAATATCCACCCAGACATGGTTATCGGTCCGGCCGTTCGTCGGCGCCTGGCCGCTCGGATCCTGGAGGAACAGCGTGGTGCGGGTGGCAGCTTCGACGATCTCCCGAATCTCCGAGGCGCTCGGACCGTCGTAGCCGAGGTGCGTGAGGGCGAGCAGGTTGCCGCGTCCGACCGCCTCGACGCTCAGGGTGTCCGGGTCGCTCGTGCGGTCATGGTAAAGGAAAAACGGCGCCGGCGCGATCCGCGCCCGATGGCGTTCGCGCCAGGCGGTCTCGATGCGCGCTATGGCGGGTTTCCGGTCGATAAGGCCGGCCTGCACCCGCATCCAATCGCCTTTCAGGACGTAGGTCTCCCAATTATTCACGAAGCCGCGGACCGCCTCCTCGGTGGGCTTCTTCATTCGTTCTCGCCACCGGGCGAATTGTTCGGCGGAAACGTGTTTTTCGTACAGCGCCAACGCGCCGGTGAGCACGGGGATGAAGAACTCGCCGTGGGTGTCGGGTATCGCGGCGCGCCCGCGGCCGAAGCAGGCGGTAGCGTGCTCCATCGCCCGGATCCCATGGGGTAGCAGGTCGGGAGCGCGGCCTTGGTGAATGAGGGCTCCGACGGCGTAGGCGAAGTACGGCGTCGCATACTGGTGCTCACGCTTCAGGAAGGGATCGATAATCGCGCCCGAGGCGTCCTGGTGGCGGATGCTGAAGCGGCAAACACCTTCCACTGCCTCCAGGTAGCGCTCGCTCGGGATCTCGATCGGACTCCACGGCCGGGCTGTGAGGTGGTACGAAGCGACGGTTCGAACCGGGTCTGGCTGCGCGAACAGGGCGCCTGAAGCCGCCAGGGCAGAAACCATCAGCGCGGAGCGCAACAAGGGAGATCCGATCATACCGACACAGCATATCAGCACGCGATCGACTCGAACCCCGGCCGTACCAGCCAAATAGGAGAGAGGAGGAAGTTGGTTATCTTGACTGTCGGGATGAAGTTTTCCCTGGCCTGTACGGCCCTCTTTCTCTTCACCGTGGTATCAGGAGGCTCGTAGTTATACCTGATCGCCAACATCGATACGAACCTCCAGGCGATCGTGATCGTTTGTCTGCTTGGCGTGACTTCGATTGCGGAGACCCGAGGGCGCGTCTTTCAGATTCGCGGCAATGAGTGGCGGCATTTGGCAACTTCGAATGAAGCGGCGATGGCGCAGATCGACGAGGAGATCCACGAGATCAAGCGCCAGATCGACGAGGTGCTGAGTCGCTATGAGAAAACCATTACGCTGGCGGAAGACCGGGAGCTCTACGACCGCATGCGGCCGATCCTGGCCCGTTATCTGTCGGGGTGGGACGCGGTAAAAAGCCTGAGCTGGGCCAACCGGAAGCAGGAAGCGCAAAGGCGGTACAGCGCAGTCGCTGGCGCAGGGCTCCTCCGAACAGGCCACCTCGCTCGAGGAGACCTCGGCCTCCGGCGAAGAGATCCACTCAATGGCGCACAGAAATGCCGAGCATTCGCAGCAGGCCGCAGGCCTGGCACATGCGGTTCGGTGACGCCAATCGCCTGCTCGATCAGATGGTCGTGGCGATGGAGGAAATCAACGCGCAGAGCGGTAAGGTCTCCCAAATTATCAAGACCACCGATGAAATCGCATTTCAGACCAACATTCTCAATCTCGGCAGCCAGGAGCAGGCGCGAGGGATCGACCAGATCGCAAAGGGGATCACCCTGATGGAGCAGGTGACGCAGAGGAACGCTGCGAGCGCCGAAGAGAGCGCCTCGGCCGCCGAGGAACTGACTGCGCAATCGGAGACACTGAAAAGCGTCGTAGAACGGCTGGTCCTGATGATAAAAGGCGATCGAGTCTGACCGGTCAGCCGTGATAACGTAGTAAGCCTGAACGGGGCTACCATGCGCTCTCCGGCCGCGATCCTCACAATTCCGTTCGCCTGCGTGCTGTTGCTGCCGGCACAGCAGAGCGTCGATTTCGACGCCGAGATCCGGCCCATTATCGAAGCCAACTGCCTTGGCTGCCATAACCCGAAGCTCCGGATGAGCGGACTCTCGCTGGCCAGCCGGCAGGACCTGCTTGCCGGCGGCAAACGCGGCCCGGCGGTGCAGAGCGGCGACGCCGGCCAGAGCGCGCTGTTGAAGGCCATCCGCCACGAAGGAAACGTCCGGATGCCGCCGGGGCGCAGCCTCTCCGCCCAGGAGATCCGGAGCCTCGAACGGTGGATCCTCAATGGTGCCCCCTGGCCGCAAAGCGCGCTCGACACCGCAAACGCCAAGCCCAATCACTGGGCCTTCCGGCCGCCCGCGCTGCCGTCGCTGCCCGAAATCAATCGGCCCGACCACGTACGCTCACCTGTCGATCGGTTCATACTCGCCCGGCTCGAACGCGAGGGCATCGAGCCGTCCCCCGTGGCGCCCCGTGAAACCCTCATCCGGCGAGCCTACCTCGATCTCGTCGGATTGCCTCCCACTCCGGAGCAGGTGCAGTCCTTCGTCAACGACACGCGCCCCGACGCCTGGGAGCGCCTCCTCGACAGCCTGCTCGCCTCGCCTCATTACGGCGAACGCTGGGGGCGGCGCTGGCTCGACTACGCGCGCTATGCCGACTCCGACGGCGGCAGCCGCGACGAACCCCGCCAGATCTGGCGCTATCGCGACTGGGTCATCGAAGCCCTCAACCGCGACATGCCGTTCGACCGATTCGTCATCGAGCAGCTCGCCGGCGATCTGCTCGACAACCCGACGGAATCGCAATTAATCGCAACCGGCTTCCATCGCAATGCGCCGATTCAGATCGAAGCCGGCACCGATCGCGAGCAGTACCGGACCGAAGCCGTCTTCGACCGAACCGACGTCACCGGAACCGTCTTCCTCGGCCTCTCGGTCGGCTGCGCCAAGTGCCACGACCACAAATACGATCCCATCAGCCAGAAGGAATACTACCGGCTCTTCGCATTCTTCAACAGCTCCGACGATTGGGGCTCTGATCGCCCGCGCTTCAACCCGAAGGCGCAGAACCTGCATGACGTCCACCGGCCTTTGATCGAGTTCGCCGCCCGCGATGTAATTCGTAGCCGGGACGAACTGAGCGCACAAATTCTGGAACTCGACGAGAGAGTGGACGAACTCAGGAAAGAACCTGGACACGAGGAAGAAGTGAAGCGCATCAACGCGCGCATCGCCGAGATCCGGAAGCAGATCCCGACAATTGAGGCGTCCATGATCATGCGCGAGCTTCCGCAGCCGCGCCCGACGCACGTGCTGCTCGGCGGAGACTTCCTCGCCAAAGGCGAAGCCGTGACCCCAGGCGTGCCATCGTTTCTGCATCCGCTTGCCGACCGGCCGGGAGCCAACCGACTGGACCTCGCCCGATGGCTGGTGGACCCGGCCAATCCGCTGCTGGCGCGCGTGACGGTAAACCGGATCTGGCAGGAATACTTCGGACGCGGGCTCGTTGAGACCGAGAACGACTTCGGCACCCAGGGCACCCCGCCGACCCATCCGGAGCTGCTCGACTGGCTCGCTGCCGAATTCATCCGGAGCGGCTGGAGCCAGAAGCACATCCATCGTCTGATCGCGACATCCTCGACTTACAGACAGTCCTCAAGGTCGCGGTCCGATCTGGAAGAGCGCGATCCCCGCAATCTGCTGCTGGCCCGGCAGAGCCGGCTGCGCCTGGACGCCGAGATCGTTCGCGACGTCGCGCTGGGCGCCAGCGGGATGCTCGTGCCCAAGGTCGGCGGCCCCAGTGTCTTCCCGCCCCAGCCCGCGGCCGCGATGTCGGCGAGCCAGGTGAAAAAGACCTGGACCGCCTCCACCGGTGAAGATCGCTACCGCCGCGGCATGTACACCTACTTCTGGCGAGTGACGCCGAACCCGGCCCTGATTGTCTTCGACGCTCCGGGCGCGACCTTCGCCTGCACGCGCCGCACGCGCTCGAATACGCCCCTCCAGGCGCTCACGCTGCTGAACGAGCTGTCGTTCCACGAGTTCTACCAGGGATTCGCCGCGCGCGTGCTCCGCGAAGCGGGACCGGCCTTCGAGGACCGGCTCGGCCGCGCCTTCCGCCTCGCTCTCTCTCGCGAGCCGCGGCCGAAGGAGCTCAAGCGTTTGCGCGCACTATATGCAGCCGAGCGGGATGCACTCCTGACTCATCCGCCGGAGGCCGAGTCGCTGGCCGGCGCGGCCTCGCCCGCAGGCGCCAATCGGACCGAGATGGCCGCCTGGGTTGCGATCGCGCGCGTCCTGATGAATACCGACGAGTTCATGACGAGGGAATGAGGCGATGACCGTGCAAGATGCTCTGGTGTTGAATCGAACCCGCCGCCACTTCTTTCGGGACTGCGGCGTCGGGCTGGGGCGAATCGCGCTGGGCTCGCTGCTCGCGCACACGCTGCCGGCCGGCGAATCGCGCCGTCCCATGGGGCCGAAACCGCCGCACTTTGCGCCCAAGGCCAAAAGCGTCATCTACCTGTTCATGGCAGGCGGACCCAGCCAGTTGGATCTGTTCGACTACAAGCCGAAACTGAAAGAGCTGGACGGGCAGAAGCCGCCCGATTCGCTCATGGCGGGCAAGCGCTTCGCTTTCATGGAGCGCATGTCGGCGGCGCGGATGTTCGGATCGAAGTACGAGTTCAAGCAGTACGGCCAGTCGGGGATGTGGGCCTCCGAACTGGCCGCGCACATGGGATCGGTGGCCGACGATCTCGCCATGATCCTGACCATGAAGACCGAGAACTTCAATCACGCGCCGGCCAAGATCTTCTCCCATACGGGGTCGATCATTCCGGGACGGCCGAGCCTGGGCGCGTGGATCACCTACGGACTCGGCAGCGAGTCCGAGGACCTGCCCGGCTTCGTGGCAATGCAGTCGGGTCCCCGCGGCCCCCGCAACGGACCGCTGATCTGGGGTAGCGGCTTTCTTCCGAGCGCCTATCAGGGCGTGCCTTTCCTCCCTGGCTCTGAGCCGGTCTTCAACCTGCAGAGCCAGGCGGGTGTGACGCCGGAGCGCCAGCGGCGCGCCATCGATGCCGTGCGCGACCTGAATGGCATCCGGTTCGAGGAGACGGGCGACGATGAAATCGCCACGCGGATCGCCTCGTACGAAACAGCGTTCCGCATGCAGACCTCCGGACCGGAACTCATGGACATCGCAGGGGAATCGAAGGAGACGCTTGAACTCTACGGCGCCGAGCCGGGGAGGAACTCCTTCGCCAATAACTGCCTGCTGGCGCGGCGACTGGTGGAGCGCGGCGTGCGCTGCGTGCAGGTCTATCACACCGACTGGGATCACCACTCAAACATTCAGGCCGGCATCGAGAAGATCTGCCCCGAAGTGGACCGGCCTGCCGCTGCGCTGGTGAAGGATCTGAAACGGCGCGGGCTGCTGGACCAGACGCTGGTGATCTGGGGCGGGGAGTTCGGGCGCACGCCGCTCTCCGACGTGGTGCCGGGCGCGCAGATCGGCCGCAACCACCACATCGACGCCTTCGCCACCTGGCTTGCGGGCGGCGGCATCCGCGGCGGCCAGACCTACGGCCAGACTGACGACATCGGCTTCAGCACCGTGGAGAACCCGGTCCACGTCCACGACCTGCACGCAACTATCCTGCATCTGCTCGGCCTGGACCACACGCGCCTGACCTTCCGCTTTCAGGGCCGCGACTTTCGGCTGACGGACGTTGCCGGACATGTGATCCGGCCACTGCTGGCGTGACGGGGCCTACTTCGTCCACTTCTTTCGGTCGTAGCGGAAGGTCTTCCAGCTTTCGCTGGCGCGGCCATTCAGATCCCAGACCACGCGGCCCTTGCGTAGCGTCAGTTCCGTCGTAATTCGCTGGCTGCCGGGGTAGACGGCGCCCGCGGAATCGACGAATCCGAACTGCCCCTTCTCGATGCGTAAAACCGCGACGTCGGCCTCGGCGCCTGGGTCGAGGTGTCCGAGATCCCTGCGTTTGATCTGCTTCGCCGGATTCCACGTCGACATCGCAATCACCTGCTGCAGAGAAGCCCCCAGGTTGAGGACGGAGGACATCGCATTGTTCATGCTCTTCATTCCGGCGTTCATGCTCCCCGTGTGTAGGTCCGTGGAGATCGAGTCGGGCGGAAACTCCTGCTCGAACGCCGGCGCCGCGACATACCAGTAGAAACTCCCGGCCCCGAAACCCAGGTCGAAGAAGATGCCTCGCTTGCGGCCGATGAACATCGCCGGGTTGATCTTGCCGTCGGCGAGAAGTTCCTCACGATGTCCCGAGTAGCAGTGCGTATAAATGTCTCCGGGCCGGAGCTTATCCGCCAGGAGGGTGCGAATGTTCCGGACTTCGTTCATGTAGCCGAAATCGACCATGACCGGCATGTCCACCGCCTTGCCCGCTCTCACGGCGGCGTCGATCGATTCCCAGCCAGGTCCGCCGAAATGCGCCGACTTGAATCCGACGACGATATCGCGGTTATCGGCCGCGGCCTTGGCTGCGGCATCGGCATCCAGTTCCGCCAGATCGTCTTCCTGGTCGGTGCCCATGCCGGCGGCCGCGATATTCACGAGCGCAAGGACCCGGGTCTGGGACTGATTGACAGCGCGGGCGCGGAATTCAGGAAGCGTGCGCCAGCCGGCTGTTCCTGCATCCACGACCGTGGTGACGCCGCTGCGGAACGTATGGGCGTCGGTCTGGACATTCGTATGGCGCGCGATCGCCTTGTTCTCCGGACGCTGGAAAACATGGACATGGATATCGATGAGCCCGGGCGTGACGACCAGGCCGGTGACGTCCACGACCTTTGCGGCTTCCTGCGGAGAGATATTCGCCGCCACCCGCGAGATCAACCCGTCTTTGATGGCAACGTCCCGAAGCCCGTCGATCCCGTTCTTCGGATCGAGTACGCGCCCGCCCTTCAGAAGCAGATCGTATCTCGTCTGGCCCGACAGGGCGGCGGATATGGAGAGCAGGATCAGAATGAATCTGAGCATGGCATCCACCTGGATTGGGAGATCGGCGGCTGCCGCTCGTCGCGTCAGCCGCCAGTGCAATCATATACGATCCTGCCGATAAACTCCCGTTTTCAATCCGTGTCCATCTGGTGCATCCGTGGGTCACTTTTTTGTCAAGCTGGGATAGACTTCGTATCAGCGCATTCTTTCGGCGATTCCGCCGTAAAAAGGAGAACTATGTTTAACCGCCGACGTTTCCTCGCTCACTGCCCATTCGGCCTCGCCGCCGCGGGCCTGCGGCCGGTGCAGGCCGCTCAGAAGCCTGGCCGCCGCCCCAGGGTTCTGCTCCGCAGTTCCTGGCAGGATGTGAACATCGGAGACATCGGGCACACGCCCGGCGTACTGTCGCTCCTGGAGAAGCACTTCCCGGAAGCCGAGGTCACCCTTTGGCCTCGCCAACTCGACGCGAAGCCGCGCGCCATGCTGACGAAGGCCTACCCGAAGGTCAGGATCGTGGACGGTGTATTGGGTGCCGACGGCAAGCCCGCCAACCCCGAACTGGCCGCCGCCTGGGAGTGGGCGGACTTGTACATCAGCGGCTCGGGCTCCGGGTTTCCTGACAGCAGCCATGCCATCGCCTTCCATAGAGCCACAGCGCGGCGTAGCCGCAACCAAACACTGACGGCGTTTCCGATCTCGTAGGATATTGGTTTTCCACGACCATCC
>JBKBWD010000112.1:0-14506 GCA_046289265.1 Bryobacteraceae bacterium
CAGACGGCGAATCCAGAATAGCCGGCCTCTCGCACATTTTCATCCCCCGTTGTGGCAGCCCGCCGTGGGGCATTCACCACGCGAAGACGTATCTGAACCCAGCCCTTTGGTTGGGTTTCGGCTATCGCTTTGACAACCGGCTCCGAATGAACGGCTCGACATTCGGCATTCACCCCGCGCCGGGCAGAGGATCGTATTACGGTCGCGTTGCCGTCAGCCTCGCGAGGCTCAAGGGACACAAGCTTGGGGAGAGGCAAACCCCGGGAGGCGCTCAGATCGGCGTGGAGTTCGAGACCGGAACCGGGGGCATACCGGAGGCATCCGGCTCTTCCTCGGACCGGACCTCAATATTATGAACTTCTTCAAGTAATGACGGCTCCACGCTGCTAAGTCAACCGCACCAACTCACTCCCACCCGGCCCGGCGCCGCAGCCAAAATGCCCGGTCTCCTCGTCGTCCGTCAACGGCGAGCCCAGGGGATAACTGCTGCGGGCCGGCCGCCCGGTGCGCTCGAGAAGAATCCCGCCTGCTTCGACCAGATACTCCGGCCCGTAGGTCTCCAGCGCGCGCGCGACAGGCTCGGCCAGCACGGCAAGGTGGTCGCGCACAAACGCAGCCGCGGCGTCCCGGACCACCTCCGCCGCATCGGCCTCGCACGCGTCGACGGCAATGGCCTCCTTCATCCTCAGGAACGCGATGAAACCGGCCTCCACCGCGAGGTGGTCCTCCGGCTCGCCCGCCGCCGGCTGATACGCGAACGCCTCATAGTAGGCCGCGATCTCAGCCATCAGGTATCCCAATTGAACGCCGCCCTGGTGCGCCGCCTCCCGGATCGGAACCGTGCCCCCAGGCCCGAATAGCGCGAGGTGCAACCCTGGCGTCGCTGTCTCCAACGCGCTATCGGCCAACTGCCGCATCGGCTCCCGGCGCAGATCCGGCGCCAGCCGCTCCAACTGCCTGCGCCACGATTCACCGGGATACTCAAACAGCAGTCCAAGCAGCCGCCACTCAGCCGCTTCCAGTAATAAGTCAGTCACTACGGCCGTCATTGGTTCTCTCCTCGCCAAAGCAGCGGAATCCAACCGCTCCGCATCTTCCTCGCGCCCGTCTCCCGCCTCGATCCCTCCCACACGGCCAAAGCAATATGCGTCCGCTGATTCGGAGCCAGCCCGTTCGGCATCGTGCGGCTCAGCACCACAGACCATCCCTCCGGCCCATGCACTCCCCTGCCCGCCGAACGCGTATCAGGCCCCGGCCCCAGAGTGCCCGGACCCGCCGCGACCAGGCTCTCCACAGCCGACGTGCGCGGACCCGCCCTCAGATTCCCCAACACATGAGCCGGCGCATAACGCCGCGCCATCTCCTGCTGGTCCGCGGACCCGCGCTCAAGCGACTTCGCCTCGTAAGGGTAGTGATCCACCGACGCGTTCGGGTAAAGATCATGGATCGTATCGCCGCGGCCGTCGACCAGCGCCTGCCAGTCCGCACGCCAGTATGTCAATTGCACGGGCTTCTCCGGCTCGCCCATCTGCGGATCGGGCAGGTCCGGGCCGCCGGCCTCGGGAGTCTGGATCGCACACGCATCCACCATCTTCGACGGCCCCGGCCTGTCGGACTTGTCCGCGTCGCGCCAAGTCAGCCGAAATGCAATCGTCTCGCCGTTCGTCACCGACCGGACCCTCACCTCGCCGGTCGAGGGCGTCATCAGCCGAGGCTCCACCAGATCCTGCGGCACCATCTTGGCAACGTGCTCCGGAGCGCGATCCCAGATCGGATCGTCCGGACTCTCGGGCAGCTTCTCCGCATGGACCGCCACGACCTCATGCACGATACCCGGCCCCTTCGAGCAGCCGGCCGCCAGCAACACGCAAATCAGACAGAGCGCAATTCTCATCGTGAGACCTCCTACGGGCAGTTGATCCGAACCAACTGATTCACCGGATCGAAAGCGGGACGCACATGGACCGGCTCCCGCATCGGAATGCGCACCGCCTCCGAGCCTTTGTCGTCGATCCCGGTTACGGTCTCGCCCTGACGCCGGAAGCGCGACAGCACCATCTCGGTCGAGCCGAACAGGCACAGCAGTCCCGCCAGGTCCGGATCGTTCTTGGCGTTGCGGTAAGCCTTGACGGCCTCGCCCGCGCCCGGCCCGAACAGTTGCCGGTTAAACGAAAGCGGCGCGTGGATCGGTGGAATATAGTAAACATTCGGCTCCAGGCCGAACTGCGAGAACAGCGGCAGCGCGATCTTCCGGATGTGCACCAGGTAGTCGATCGGGTTGTCCGGCCGCGGATCGTCGGGTCTCGAGATCCACCCCGCCAGCCGGATCTTGCCGATGCAGTTGACGAAGCATTGCGGCTGGATGCCCTCCTCGATCTTCGGGAAACACGCGATACACTTCTCCGAAGTCCCGGTCATCGGATTGAAGAAGACCTTCTTGTACGGGCATCCCTTGATGCACTCCTGGTAACCGCGGCAGCGCCCTTGATCCACCAGCACGATTCCGTCCTCGGGCCGCTTGTAGATCGAACCGCGCGGGCAGGATGCCAGGCACGCCGGATAGGTGCAGTGGTTGCAGATGCGCGCGAGGTAAAAGAACCAGTTCATGTGCGGCAGCGACAGGAACGATCCGTGATCCACCTGTCCGGCGCAGTCGTCTTCGCCGACATTCGGATAGGCGTAATCCTGCTCCTCGGGCCGCCATCCAAGCACGCGCTCGCCCGCCGGCGCCGACTCGAAGATCGTCTGGCCTTCGTACCGGTGGCCGTTCCACTCCTGGCCGTTCAGCATATCGAGAAGCTTCAGGTCGTACGCCAGCGGGTACGACCCGTAGGGCTTAGTCTCGACGTTGTTCCAGAGCATGTACTCCTGCCCTTTGCCGGAGGTCCAGGTCGTCTTGCACGCCAGCGTGCAGGTCTGGCACGCGATGCACTTGTTGGTGTCGAAGACGGCGGCGAACTGCCGCTTCGGCCGCGACTCCGGATACCAGTACGACATCTCGCGGCCCAGTTGCCAGTTATAAACTCGTGCCATTACGCTTTCTCCTTCCCTTGGAAGAATCCGCCGGCCAGGTAGCGCTTCATGGCTTCGGATTCGTATTTCGGTCGAATACCGAGCGCGGCAGGACGCCACAGTCCCTTGCCGCCGATCCCGCCCGGCTCGGCCTTGCTGATCTTCACGAAGGCCTCGCGCGGAGCCCCCGTCGGGCAATGGATATCCGGCTCAAAGCCCTTCCGGATGCCCTGCCCGAACATCGCTTTATGCACCAGCGAATCCGTCATCCAGGTCGGCTTCAGCCAGCCCCGCGTCGCCGATTGGTGCGAGCCAGACCGGAACATCGCCTGGTAGCCCGTCCTCGGACTCTTCGCCAGCCCGTCGGCGCGCGACTTCCGGCCCTCGACCGAGCCCGGCGTCGAGCCGTACATGTTGAACCACATGCGGGTCACCCCGCGGGGCGTCCCTGGATAGTAGCGCGCTCGGCAGAGCAGGCGCGCGACCTCCATGTTCTTCTTATCCTTCTCCCATCCGCGGAAGGGCCGGTCCTCGGGATCGGGATCGATCCAGACGTAGTCCCCATCCTCGACGCCCATCTCCTTCGCATCCGCGGGGTTGATATCGACGTAGCCCTCCGTAACAAAGGGACTCCGTTTATCGAAGCGGTAGAGATCACCGAAGGGTCCGAACAGCACCGCGATCATGTCGGTATCGATCGGCGTCGTATGGGCGCCGTGCCGGTACTTCGGCGTATGGAAGATGAACTTGAAGCCGTCCTTCATGAGCGGATGCTTCGTCTGCTTTGTCTCGGCCCATGTGAGGACCACGTTCCGGCCGCAGCGCGTTTCGCAGGACAGATCGTCACGGCGAACCCCGTACTCCTCCGGACCCTCGGGGCGCAGCGCCTCATGCTTCGGCGCGACGATCACGTTCGGCTCATAGAACGTCGAATCCACCGGCTCGCGATGCACCGGCAGGTTTTCGCCCGCCGCGATGAATTCGTCTTCTTCGCGGTAGAACTCCAGCCGTCCGCTCTTGGTGTACCAGGGAATCGAATCCGTCACCTGGTCGTAGCCGACCGACTTCGGCGACGTGCGGCTGTTCATCAGCGCCGGAATGCCGCGCCTGGCCTTTTCCTCGAGATCTGTGAATCGATAGCCCCGCGTATTCTGCGAGTTATCGAGGATGCGCTGTAAGTAGACATCGGTGCGGAACTCGCGCACGAACTTCCAGTAATCCAGGAACCGCTGGTCGCCCGTAAGTTCGGCCAGCTTCTCCGACACCAGCGCGCACACCTCGATGTCCCCCATCGTGTTGAACACCCGCTTCATCGGCGTGCGCGGGAACGGCACAAGGAACGGATTCGTCACCGAGGCCGTCATGTCGGGGTGCTTCAGCTCGCACCACGCATCCACGCCGAAGACAATGTCGGCCCATTCGCACGAAGTGCTCCACCACCACTCGTTCACCGCGATCATCTCGATCCGCGGCAGCACATTCACGACGGTGTTGTAATGCCACTTCACGTTGCCCAGAATTGAGTTCGCATTGGCGAACCACATCGACTTCGTCGGGGCGGGAATATGCGTCTTACCCGTCAGCAGCTTGTTTCCGACGCGTAGCGGATGGTCCTCATGGTTGTAATAGTGCGCCGACTCCGCCGCCCAGTACTGCTTCACCCGTGCCGACTTCTGCGGATCGAGCTCGATATCGAACGGATCCTCGTTGATCCACTGCGGCGAGCCATTGAACAGCGCCGTCCGGTAGTTGCCGGCGTACGAACCGATATTGCCCCCGATCTTCCCGATATTGCCCGTCAGGGCAGCGAGCAGCATCGTGTCGCGGTCCTTGTTATCGCTGTTGAAGAACTGGTTTGGCCCCATGCCGAGCGCAAACAGCGTCGTTCCCGGCTCCTTCGCCAGGTGCCGCGCAAGCTGTTCGACGGCCGCCGCCGGAGCCCACGTGATCTCCTCGGTCGTCTTCGGATCGAAGTGCGCGGCGTACTCCCGTACCAGATCGAATGCCGGCCGGCACCGCACCTTGCTCCCATCGGCGAGCGTCACCTCGACCGCGTCGTCGAGCAGCGGGTCCTGCACGTTCGAGTTCCTCCCGACCATGTCGCGCGTCAACGGCCGGGGCGACTGCGTCCGTCTGTCCCACCACACGAAGTCGCCCCAGTCCGAGCGCATCTGCTCGGTGATGAACGACTTCGAATGACGCCACGGCGGAGGTTCCCGCTCATCCTTGCCGAGCACGTTCGTGTTCTTCAATTCGGCCGGCGCGCCGCCGAAGACATCCTGCGCCCGCAGGTACTTCAGCGTATCCATGCGGACCAGCACCGGAAGATCGGTCCACTGCTTCACATACTCGGCGTCATAGAGCTTCTCCTTGAGGATCACGTTCGAGAGCCCCAGCGCCAGCGCCGGAGTCGTACCGGGCCGGACCACGATCACGTCGTCTCCCTTGGTCGCGGTCGCCGAATACTCGCACGCGATCACCACGATCTTGGCGCCCTTAAGCCGCGCCTCGGTGAGCCAGTGCGCGTCCGGCATCTTCGTCGTGATCCAGTTCATGCCCCACACCACGACGGTCTTGCAGTGCTCCACCGAGTGCAGGTCGAACTCCACCGTCTGCTGCCCCGAAACCATCGGATGGCCCGGAGGCAGGTCGGTGTGCCACGAGTAGTTATCGAAGCCCTTCGCCCCGACCGCCTTGTCCGGACCGAGATTCCGAATCTTCGCGTCGAGCAGCGCCATCGAGTTTGCCAAACGATAGAAGCCGAAGACGCGCGTGATTCCCAGCAGCGGCATGCCGCCCCGGAACTTCATCGTCCGGACACCGGCGCCCTGGATCGACTCGACGCACACGTCGTCGTAGTGCTGCGCCTTGAGCCTACGCTGCCCTTCCTCGCCGCTGTAAGTCTCCGCGATATTCTTCAGCACCGCGGCCGCGATCTTTGCACCTTCGTCATGCGTGATCCGCAGCCATTCGTCGCGCCCGCGGTTGAAGTACCGCTTCGGAGGCAGACCGTCGCGTTCGCGCGGGAATCCGGCTTCGTACCACTCCTTATATCCCTTGCGGATCATGCAGCCCATCACGCGCCGGTCGCCGTAGAAGCGGCGCGTCAGCGCGAGCCCCTTCTGGCAGATGCGCGGGTCCCAACGGTTCGTCACCTTGTTGCCCAGCAGGTCCGCCGCCTCGCCGTACTTCATCGTCGGACCCAGCCGCACAACGACGCCGTTGCGCACATAGGCGTTCAGGATACAGTTGTGCGTATCGTTCGGCGCGCAGGTGAACGTAAAAACGGAATCGTATTTCCACAGGTCCCGGTAGACCCGCTCCCACCCCCGGTCGGGATAGGCCGCCAGCGGATTTTGGATCGCGTCAAGCCCCCATGCCTCGCGGGTGGATGCCGCCAGTCCGCCGAAGCCCGCCGCCGCGATCATTCCGAGAAAGTCACGCCGCTCCAGGTTCTTACTCATAGCTTCTTGCCTCCTTGCGTTTGTAGTGAGCGGAGATACGCAACCACCGATTCGATCTCCCCGGCAGCAAGCGCCGGCCGCACGGGCGTGGGCTCGAGGAAGCCCGCCATCGCCGTCCCGCGCCGGCCCCGGCTGATCGTTTCGACGAAGTAAGTGTCGCTGGCCGAACCGAGCAATACCGCATCATTCACGGCGGGCCCTTCTCCGCCCCGCCCTTGCGGTCCGTGGCAGCCCGCGCACGCCGATTCGAAAATTCGCTTGCCAGACTCCGGCGATGCCGTCACCCAGCGGTGAGGACGCCGCTCCGGTTCCTGCATGACGCCGCCGCCAAGCGAACGCAGATGAGCGACCACCGCGCGAATCTCCTCCGGCCGCAGCCCCTCCGGCTTCAGCCAGCCCGGCATCCGGCGCCCCGGGCGGCCCTGCTCGACCGTGCGGGTCAGCAGCTCATCAGAGGCCACCCGCAGGAAGTCCGGATTGGCGATCGAAGGGAATGAGACCAGCCCCGGAAGCCGCCGGCCCTGTCCGTCGCCGCCGTGACAGCCCGCGCAGAACGCCCCGTAGATGGTCGCGCCATCGCCGGAGAACTCCCGCTCGCCGAACTTCATCGCGCGAACCCGGTCCTTGGGAACGTTCGCGTCGCGCAACTCCCTGCGCCGCAGCGACAATGTGTAGAAGGTGAGCTGGTTGATCTCCCTGTCCGACATCGGCACGGGCGGCATCAGCGACCCAACCACAACCGAAGCCGGCGAGCGGAAGTGCTCCACCATCCAGTTCTTCATCGCGCGGTCGCCAGGCACGTGCTCGAAGCTCACCTGTCCGGGGTCCTTGAACCCAACCGTCGTCAGTTCCGGGCCGTCATCTCCGCCCACGCCGCTGACCTGGTGGCACCCCAGGCAGCCCGACGCCAGAAACATGCTCTTGGCCGCCACAAACGCAGGCGCGGCCACGCGCGTATCGAGGAACACGCGCAGCAGCGCGGATTCCGCCTCCGGGACCGGCTGGAAGGCCTTCCGCCACGGTCCCTCGCCCGCGGCGCGCCACTGCGCCAGGTGCTTCGGATACCAGTCCGGATCGTAGCCTGCGATCCCGGCGCGCGAGAGGTCCGGCCCTTCCATCCCGCCGCCATCCGGCCGGACCGTGCCGCCCTTGCCGTCCACACGATGGCAGGCGTAGCAGTCCAGCCGCTCGAATGCCTGGCTCGCGGCGCGCAGCCGCGGTTGGGACGGCACCCCGAGCGTCACATGACAGCTTCCGCACCCGGCATAGGACATTTCTCTCGGCAGCATCGGCTCCGGCCAGAAGTGGACGCGGCCATGCGCGTCGTCCTTCTCCGTCGCCTGACCCTGGCCGCTGTGACACACAGTGCAACCAAGCTCCGCCGGATCGTGAACCACCGGCGAGTGCGGCTGAAGGATCGCGCCGCCGTGCACGTTCTGCTCGCCCGGACCCATCGTGACGTGGCAGGATACGCACCGGTCCGCGGCCCCCAGGCTGTTGTTCACCACCTGACGCAATCGGACCGGAATGGGTCCCTCCTCCGTGTGCCCCGCGCTCTGGATCCGCCGCCACTCGCGGAAGTAGTTCTCATCGACGGCGGCCCAGACCAGCAGCACAAGTACAGCGGCGCTTGAGACCAGCAGGAGGTACTTGTTCTTCTTCATGGCGTCAGTGTTGTGGCCAGTCCGAAGGCGACCAGTAGAAGTCCCAGTTCGGACCGCGGAAGTACGTTCCAATGACGGTTAGGACAATGAAACCGCAAAGGAAGCACGTGAACAGAGCAAGCGCTCCGGCGCGCGTCGATTGGAAGCGCCGGATGCACCAAAGCGAAAACACGGCGTACAGGAAGGCCAGCAGCGTGCCGGGGTTCACCGCCGTGATCACCAGTTGCGGAATCGACGGGAACCACTCGCGCAGCCAGCCGAAGCGTATGACTATGGCCTCGATGAGGATCGCGGTCGAGAAGCCGAACACGATCGAGAACCGCACCAGCGGCCATCCGCCAGGCCCGCCGAACCACTCGCCCGTACCCTCGGTCTCGCGATCGAGGTACGGGATCAGCCCCAGGCCGATCAGCACGACCATCGGGATCCCGATGCCGCCCATGAACGCGCTGAAGGCCACCATCTCCTGCAGCCCGAGGAAGTACCACGGCGCCTTGGCCGGGTTTTCCGGCACGTTCGGATTCGCCAGTTCCTTGAGCGGCGCGTCGATCGTCAGCGACAGCACCAGGCAGACCAGCAGCGTGAACATCAGCAGACCCAATTCGGCATGGAACAGGTGCGGCATCGACGGCACCGTGTTCTCCGGACCGCGCCCGACCGCCGGTGTCTTTCCACGCACGATCGCGGCCAGGTGATAGGTCTTCGCCGGAGCCTCGGTGAACACGGGATACGTATCGTCCTTGCGCTCCCGCGCGATCCGCGCATCGGCATCCGCCGGACGCGCCAGCCCGCCGTCCTTGCGAATTCTCCAGAAGTGCACGCCCATCAGCGCCCCGAGCGCCAGCGGCAGAATCATCACGTGCAGCAGATAGAAGCGAATCAGCGCCTCCGCCCCGACATCGTCCGAGCCGAGCAGCAGCAGCCGCTGCAACCCGCCCGGATCGAAGTATTCCGTGACTCCGAGCGCGTCGGTGATCTCGCGCGGCGACTGCGCGATGTTGGCGCCAATCGTGATCGCCCAGTACGCCAGTTGGTCCCAGGGCAGCAGGTAGCCGGTAAACGACAGCCCCAGCGTAATGACCAGCAGGCCAAGCCCGATCAGCCAGTTGTACTCCCGCGGCGAACGGTACGACGCCGTATAGAAGGCGCGCGCCATGTGCAGCAGCACCGCAATCACCATCACGTTGGCCGACCAGCGATGCAGGTTGCGGATCAGCCGTCCGGTAGGAACCACGAAATGGATGTCCTTGATCGACTGGTAGGCCACTTCGGGATACGGCTTGTAATAGAACATCAACAGAATGCCTGTAACAAGGGCGATCAGGAACGCCGAAACCGTGATGAGCCCGAGACCCATCGTGGTCGCCCATTTCAGGCTCCACAGGTGCGTCCGAACCGAATGCATGTGCAAAAAGACGTTGCCGAAGACGAACGTCGAGCGCGTCCGGTCGGTCGTGGGCGCCCCGGTCCGGAAGGCCGTCTCCAGGAATCGCTGCGGAACCGCCCGGAGGTTCTCCTTGAACGTCCGGAATCCGTCTTTCTTCTTGGGTGCCGCCGCGGGAATCATTACGCCACCTTTGTCCCCTGCGGCACTGTCGTGCCTTCGTCTACCGTAATCACTCCGCCGCTGACGCTGACCTTCAGCCACGGAAGCGGCTGCGGCGCGGGCCCCTTGGTCACCGTGCCGTCCGCTGCGAAGCGCGACCCGTGGCACGGGCACTCAAAGCCCTCGCGCCCGGGTCGCACGATGCAGCCCAGATGCGTGCAGATCGTCGAGATCGCGTAGGCGCCTTCGGCATCGTGGAAGACCGCCACCGTCCGGCCGGCCGGAACGAATGCCTCGCCCGGGGCGAGCGTCTCCGGCAGAGTCACGCGAAACTTCTTGGACGGCGACGCCAGCACAGCGGCCTTCGGCAGCCGCATCATCCCGATCAGGCCGAACAGCAGCGCTCCGGCCATGGTCCATAGTGCGCTCAGGCCCAGCCAGTCCCTCCGCGGAATGGGCTCCGGGTCGAGACGCGAACGTGCCGGTTTGGATTCAGTCGTCATAGGGTGCTCCAGGTCGTGGTGTAGGAAACCCGCTCCATCGTGATCGCATCCACGGGGCATCGCATCGCGCACGCGGCGCATCGGATGCAGCGGTCCTCGTCCTTAAGAATCGAAGAGTGCAGCGTAAGATCGGCGCCCGGGCCCAGTGCGGCTTCAACAGCCGCCCGCATCTCGGGCGTCCCGGCGATCTCGCTCAGCGGGACAAGCTTCAGACAGAGCGTGGGACAGACATCGGCACAGCCGCCGCAGAGCACGCAGCGCGAGCCGTCAAACACCGGAGTGACACCGCAGTCCAGGCACCGCGATGCCTCCCGCCGCGCCTGTTCCTCGGTATAGCCCGTCTCCACCAGGGCCTCGGGATGGTGCAGCCGCTCCTCCGGGTGCGCCACGGGCACCGGCACTCGCCGGATCGCCTCATACCCACGCTCCCGCCGGTAACGCTCCTGGACCAGGTGGGCCGTTACGGCATGCGCCGCAAGCGTCCGTCCCGTCAGATACTGATACACCGAGCGCGCCGCCGCCTTGCCCGACGCGACGGCGTCAATGAGCAGCCTCGTCCCGTGCGCCAGATCGCCCGCAACGAAGACGCCCTGCGCCGTCGTCGCCAGCGTCGCCGGATCGACTTTCGGCCACCCCGGACGGAATTGTTCCACATCGGCGCCGCCGTCCTCCAGGAATCCAAGTTGCGGCGCCTGCCCCACGGACAGCATCACGGAGTCGCAGGCGACCGTGATCTGTTCCGCCTCGTCATAGACCGGCGAGAACCGCCGGTTTTCGTCGTAGACGCGCAGGCAGCGCCGGAATCGGACACCAGTCACCTGGCCCGCTTCATCGCGTAGAATCGCGACCGGCCCCCACCCGTTCAGCCGCTCAATCCCTTCCTCGTCGCCTTCCAGAATCTCAACCGTGTCGGCCGGCATCTCCTCCAGTCCTTCGAGCGACACCAGCTTCACCGTCGCGGTCCCCGGCAGCCGGGCTGCGGTCCGCGCCGTGTCGAACGCGATCTGCCGCAAGACCGTGCGCGCAACGTCGTAGGCGACGTTACCGCCGCCAATCACCAGGACATTCCGGCCCAGCGGAACCGGTTCCCCGAGCGCCACCGAACGGAGGATATCGACGCCGCCAAAAACACCGGGGCCGCCCTCGCCCGGGAGCCCGAGGCTCCGCGAGGACTTTGCGCCGACCGCGACGATGACCGCCGCATAATCGCGCCGTAAAAAGAAGAATGGGACATCTTTCCCGACCGCCACGCCACACCGGATCTCGACGCCCAGCGCGCGGATCACGTCCACCTCGCGCTCGATCACCTCGCGCGGCAGCCGATACGCCGGAATCCCTACCGCCAACATCCCGGCCGGAACCGGTTCAATTTCAAAGACCACCGGCCGGAACCCAAGTAGCGCGAGATCGTGCGCCGCCGACAACCCCGCCGGCCCCGCACCGACGATCGCTACCTTTCTGCCGTCGCCTAATACCAACCGCCCGTCGAGCGACGACCGCAGCAGCGCTGCCATCTCCTCGGCGTTCGCCGCCATTGGCGGACGAAAGTTCTCCACCTCCTCCAGGACCGTCTCGGCGCTCCGGGCCTCGGGGCCGTACTTTTCACAGACAAATCGCTTGAGTGCGCGAATGGAGATCGGGCGGTCCGCGGCGACGAACTGACCGTCGTCATCCACGCGTGGCGTTTTGCCGCGCCGGCACGCCGATTCGCACGGAGCGCCACAGACGCGCCCGCAGATCGAGGCGAAGGGGTTGGGTCCGCGGGCAATCAGGTAGGCATCGTGATATCGCCCCTCGGCGATCGCCCGCACATAGCCGCGCGCGTCAGTGTGGACCGGACAGGCAACCTGACACGAGATCAGGTTCTGATGGTAGTTCTCGCCCGGCACTTCCACGCGCAGCAGGGTCATGAGTCAGTTCCTAATTGCGTCAATTTCGGCGGCGAGCCCGGCAGGGGGAACGTGCATCCCTGGCTCATGAAACAGTTGTGCCCGCCAAGCAGTACTCCGCTGGCATAGGGCTTCTCGATCAGCATCGAGAGCGTCCAACGGTCGAGGACTTCGGTGATCGCGACATGCAACTCGTGCGAGGCCCGATGGAAGTTACAGAAGGCTGCTTCGTTCGGAATCGAGCGGCAATAGTCGCCGACGATATACCCCTGGCACGCCTCGACGACATTCAGCAGCGTGATGTCGGAAGGCAGACGCGCCAGGCGAACCCCGCCCTTAACGCCCTTCTCCGCCTCAAGAATGCCGGCCCGGACCAGGTGCCGGGTCACTTTCGCTAAATACGTCGGGGACTCGCCGAGTACTTCCGCTAACCGCCGGGGCGACCAGCACGCCTGCCGATCCTGCTGTCCCAGTAGCAGGAGCGTCCGGAGAGCGGAGAGTGTCGTCTTGCCAATCATCGCTAATATGGATAATATATATCCGAGTTGTCTAAGTCAAGCAAAATCGGACGTCAGCTTTTGATCCCCAGGGAACACGGAGCCTGGGGCATGCTCCTCCAATCGTTCGCCGCCGGCGCCATCCTGGCGCGCGAAACAGGCTGGTTACTCCTTCCGGCTCTATCACTTGCGGTGCTCGGATTTATGGGGAAGGAACCGCTCGTGGTCGTGATTCGCCACCGAATTTTTTGGGGCCGTCGGAGTCCGGAGGCCGCGTCCGCCCTGAGAGTTTTCCTCTTAGAAGCCTTGGCCGCGACGGCCTCGCTCGCGCTCCTGTATCCGCACGTTTCGAAACCGGCTTTGTCGGGGTTGGCTATGGCGGGACTGCTTGTGGCTTCAGCCGCAGTCTGGCTGACGGCCGCGAATCGCCGGCGGTCGATCGCCTTGCAACTCGTCAGCGCGGCCGGCCTTTGCCTGGCCGCACCCCTGGCGGTGCTGGCCTCGACGGGTGCGATTTCCGGGTGGGCCTGGCTCCTATGGGCGCTTCTGGCCGCTCACGGAGCCGCGACGATCTTGATTGTCCATGCGCGCCTGGAACTGCGGGCCCGCGCCAGATCGGCCGCGCGGTCGCGCCGCACCGCATCGCTTCCTCAACTGGCATCCATCGCCCTCGCGGGGGCGGTTCTTGCGTGGCGCCCTTGGCTCGCCCTTCCCCTGGGACTGTCGGGCATCGCCAATCTGTTCGAGTGGCGCCGCCTCGCAAGCACGCCCGGTGAATCGCTCCACCGGGTCGGCTTTCGTCTGCTGGCCGTCTCAATCGGACACGCGATCGCCGCGGTGGCCTGCATTGACCTCATACGCGGAAACTAGAACAGAACTGACGGCAGAAACGCGCCCTTGGGCTAGTTGTAAAGCCCCATGCTCATCAACGTCATGGGCATGAAGATCCGCATGCCGTTGCCGAGGCACCAACGAAAAAGCTCGGTATTGCGTGTCGGCACGATCATGCCGGGCCCGCCGATCTCGCCGGCCTGGAGCATGAGGGCCTGCACATCGAGGTTGGCCTCTCCTACGGCGTGGCCGAAATAGCCGAACCCGGAGGCGTAGCCCGTGATTCGTCCGTCTCGCTCAACCACCAGCGCCGAACCCGACGCGATACCGTCGCTCAGTTCGAGCGACCGATCAGGTCCGTGGACCCGCCGGCACAACTCATCGCAGGTCGGAAGATCAGCCGCCCTGGCCGGCCGCACCGAGCAGCCTGCGATCGCTCCGCCCTTTGGCCGGCCGCTCATCACCGCGGCTGGCTCTCGGACCTCGAAGCCCAATCCGGAATAGAGCGCATATGAGCGGTTGTGGAAAGCCCCCTGCAAGAGCCGAACGCCGGCAGCTTTCTGCTCGCGGGCGCGGTCCAGGACGGCCTGCATCAACGCCCTTCCAACACGACGGTTCTGCACGGCCGGATCAACCGTAATCGGCCCAACGCCCGCAATCACCGCCCGTTCGTCGAGACAGTTGCTCCCCACGATGCGCCCATCGACTTCCGCCGCCACGCAGTAGAAATGCGGATGTGAAAACAGCATCCCGAGCACGTGGCCGGCGAACTCGGGCGACGGCCATTCGCGCGGAAAATTGTGCTGATCGTTGATCGTCCCGAACGCGTCGTAGCAGATGCGGCCACAGATTTCCGCATCCTCCGGTTTCGCGCGGCGAATCTGAACGTCAGGCGCAGTCCCAGTTTCTGTCACGTAGAGCTCCCTTCTGGAAACCTTCAACACAGCGATTTTCTCATTTGAGGAGCCGGATTGCCACTAACAGCGGTCTAAGGCTGCGCCGTCAACTTTACTTCAACGGATGTTCCTTCGAAAATCGGATACCGTAACCCGTTGTAAACGCTTCGGTTAGGCTCTGCGCTACCCGCCTGACGCTCACCC
>JBKBWD010000113.1:0-13693 GCA_046289265.1 Bryobacteraceae bacterium
AGGACCAGGACCAAAACCGCCAACCCAGAGCTCAGTCCAGGGTCCAAGTAGTAGTTCGGAGGTGTATTTTCGGAAGAACCCACCACGGCACCCCGAAACCACGCCCCACCCCCTCGCGCCGGCCGCTCCCGAGCCCGTCCCGGCCCCTAAATCGCCCAAACCGCACCCGGCGGACTGGAGGAAGGCCTCGTAACGCTATCACAGATCGTGCTGCACATTACGAGTTCACCCGTGGTGTCACTTGAATGTCTTTTCAAGCGGCACAAACCTGATGAAGAGATTGCCGGTATGGTACTGGGTGTACTCGGTTCGGATTCGAACCATCGTTTTTTCGTACTTTCTCGTTGACTCCAAGTGTAGTTGGCGATACGATTCTGGTGCGAGGCGGGCTACAGTCAACGTTCCTCGTCGCGCGAGTCAGGCAGACAAGAGGAGATTTGTTCCAGATGAAAAAGATTACAATGTTGAGCGCAGGTTTCCTAGTCGCTGTTCTTGCAGCGCTAGTTCTCTTCTCAATTCCCAGCGCCGTCGCCGAGGATCACGCCGGTGCGTGTGTTTCGGCGTGCCAGGCGGAAAGGCAAGTGCAATTCCAGGCCTGTGTCGCTGGCGGCGGTCGGCCCAACGTATGTGCAGCCGTGGCAAACGCGGCCGCCAAGGCATGCAAGGATGGGTGTTTCGCTGAGGAGGAGGAAGAAGAAGAGTAGGCTACTCTCTCCAACTTCGGTATTTCCACAGCCGCCCGGAAGGCCGGGCGGCTGTTCCATTTGGAGCTGCCTATCTACCTCGGGCCAACCCGCTGAAACTCATGCGCCAGGTCGCGGATGCGCGTGAGGGTCTCCCAAAGCTGGGCCTGAATCGCTTCGTCGAACGCTGCCCCCTGCCCCTCGCCGAACTCGAAGTGCGGTTCCAGCAGCAGCCTGACCGTCAACTCGCAGATGTTCGGCGTCGCGTCGCCGCTCTTCACCTCCAGCCAGCCGCGGTACTGCGGATCGCCGTCGGATCCCCAATCCATACGCCGCTGCGCGGTGTCGATTCGGACGTAGCCGCCGGAGTCGAACTCGCGTCCCCCGATGACACCGCGGACCCGCACGCGGCCTGGAGACTCCAGTTCGGCGTCCTGAATCGCGGCAACGAACTTCGACAGGTTGGAGACGCTCGATACCAAGTGAAAGACCTCGTCGGCGGATGCGTCAATCGTGATGGTGCGCTCGTATTCGTTCATGAAACACTCCGTCTGGCTGCGGCCGCGCCGGAATCCTCAGGCGCGCATCGCAGCGATGATACGGGCGGCAGCCCGGCGTCCGGTCGCCATCGCGCCGTGCACGGTGCCCCAGTAGCCTCCGGACTCGGTGGCTTCGCCCGCGA
This sequence comes from Bryobacteraceae bacterium, assembly GCA_046289265.1. Lineage (GTDB taxonomy): Bacteria > Acidobacteriota > Terriglobia > Bryobacterales > Bryobacteraceae > JBKBWD01. Next base: position 1,366 of record JBKBWD010000113.1, read on the forward strand.
AATAGATGGTATTCTCCACCGGCTCGCTGAACTTCTTCACCGCGCTAAGCTGGCCGACCGGCACGTAGCTGTAGGCGCCGCGCGAGTAAGGGTCGGAGCGCCAGTCGTGCCAGTACCAGCCGTCGATGATCTCCTCCAGGTCGCGGCGGTCCATGTCGAAAATCCGGCAGAGGATCTCGACGGCGCGGTTGAGCAGAAACCCCTCATCGCCATGCCCGAAGCTCTCGGCCATCGGCCCGGCCACCCAGCCGGTAAGGATCGGAACCCGGATCGGATAGGGCGTCCACCAGGTCGGCATGCCCTCGGCCGGAGCCTGGATGAAACTGAGGTCGTGAATGCCGCGTTCCTCCCAGAAGGGACGTCGGAAGCGCAGCGTCAGCCGGACGACCTGGCCCATCGCGAGCTTCCGCGCGGTTTCGAGCAGGTCGCCGGGGGCCGGCTCGAACCGGATGGCGCCCATCGCATCGTGGGGCTGCTGCAGAACGCCGAGCGGCGCCGTCACGATCACCGCCTTCGCGACAAACGGCGCCAGTTGTGTTCCAAGCCGCGATTGCGTATGGACCTCGACACGTCCCGGCGTCCAGCGGATGCAGCAGGCCACAATGTTCCGGTGCACCGCGGCCGGATTGATGCCGGAGTGCAGCCAGTGAATCACGCGATCGTAGCCGTTCAGCACGCGGGAATGCTGCATCCCGTGAATCTTCCGCTCGGCGCGTCCCTCCACCAGGAGCGACTTCACGCTGATGCGCTCTTTGAGGGCAGCGTTGAAGCCTTCGACGAAGGCCGTCAGCCGGGCCTTCGATTTCGGTGGGCCACTCCATGTCTGGATGGCTTCGAAATACGAGCGGTCCGGCAGATCTTCGCTGTCGATCTGTTCGAGAACGGACGTGAGATCGGGCACGGCATCGTGACAGGGCTCCAGGCCGCCGTTCTGCAGGCACCAGGTCTCGCCGGCGATGCCCCCAACGGCGAGACCGGCCGCCCCGAGGATCTCCCACAGCTCCGGCGGACGCCCGTGGACGAACTCGGCGCCAAGTTCGATCGGAATCGGCAGATCGGGATCGCGGTGCGTGTAGATGCGTCCGCCGATGCGCTCGCGCGCCTCCAGAATCACGACGCGGAGCCCGGCGCCGCAGAGCGCACGCGCAGCCGCAAGCCCGGCGGCGCCCGCTCCGATGATAATGACGTCCGTGCTCTCGCGATCCATGTAGGTGTGACGGCGGCGCCGGGCTCCCTGCTACAGGGACCACGCCAAGGTTGTCCGATTCCCCTGAAACGCTCCCATTTTGAATGCCGTCCTACGGGCAGCAAGAGACGGGGAGGAGGCCTGTGCGGCCTCGATCGCTTGCAGTGGGCGGTTTGCGATGCCCTTGCCCTATCGAGATCGCGCGGAACCAGGACGTCTCCTGGCGGAGCGGCTGCGAAGTTATCAAGGCCGCCCGGAGATGATCGTCCTCGGGCTGCCCAGGGGCGGTGTGAGCGTGGCATATGAGGTGGCGCGGATGCTGCAGTTGCCGCTCGATATCTTCGTGGTCCGTAAACTGGGAGTGCCGGGACAGCCGGAACTGGCAATGGGTGCGATTGCAACCGGCGGCGTTCGCGTGCTCAATAACGAAGTCGTGCGTCTCTACGGCATCGATCCGGAGGAGATCGATGCTGTGACCGCTCGCGAGATGCGCGAACTCGAGCGGCGCGAGGAGGCTTATCGCGGCCTTCGGCCGCCGCCGGACTTGACCGGGCGCACGGCGATCGTCGTGGATGACGGGCTCGCCACTGGATCGACGATGCTCGCCGCCGTTAAGGCGCTGCGAAAGGCGCAGGCGGCCGGTATCGTTGTGGCGGTCCCGGTGGCTGCCGCCCGGACGTGCGAGTCCTTCCAACACCACGCCGATGACGTGATCTGCTTGGAGACACCCGAGCCTTTCCGTGCCGTCGGCCTCTGGTACGAGGACTTCACGGACCTGAGCGATGGGCAGATTCGCGGCCTGTTGGAGGAGGCCGCGCAGGCAGCGGCTACCGAGCCGCGACCATGACGGAGCGGATTGACCGGTTCAGGAGAAATCGGCATGAACAGATCCACCACATTACTTAGCGGGATCGGCCTCGGGGCCGGTCTGATGTACTTTTTCGACGCCGACAAGGGGAGGCGGCGCCGTGCAAAGGTGAGAGACAAGGCCCGGAGCGTTGCCGCGCGATCGCGTCATCTGACCGGAAAGACACAGCGCGACATGCGCAACCGCGTCGAGGGCCTCGCGGCAGCCATCGCAAGTTGGGGCCGCTCACACGAGGCGGATCCCGATGTCCTGATCGCGCGCGTCCGCTCCCGGATCGGTCGGGCCGTCAGCCATCCGAGCGCCATCGAAGTGACCGCCCGCAACGGGCGCGTCATTCTCCATGGCGACGTCCTGGAGCGTGAACTGGAAGAGTTGCTCTCCGTGGTCGGTTCCGTTCCCGGTGTTCACGAGGTGGAGAATCGGCTCGCCGTGCATGAGCATGCCGGCGACATCTCGTCGCTGCAGGGTGGAACGCCCGTCAGCGGTCCGCGATCCGAGTTGATGCAGACCAACTGGACACCGGCCGTTCGTACGGTGGTTGGCGCCCTGGGCAGCGCCATGGCATTGTATGCGCTTCGCGGCGGCGTCGCCGGGACCGTCTCCGGGCTGGCTGGAGCCGGTATGCTTGCCCGCACCGTGACAAACAAGGAGATCGCATCGATCTTAGGGATAAGAGGAGCTCACAACCCGGTGAACATACAGAAGACCATCGTTGTTCGTGTTCCCGTGGAGCAGGCTTTTCGCTTCTGGTCCAACTATCGAAACTTCCCGCGCTTCATGACGCACCTGAAGGAGGTCCGGGACCTGGGCGCGAACCGCTCCCACTGGGTGGCCGAAGGGCCGGCCGGAGTTTCGGCCGTCTGGGATGCCGAGGTGACCGAGTCGCGCCAGAATGAACTGTTGGCGTGGCGCAGCTTGCCCGGCTCGACCGTGGAAACCGCCGGAGTCGTGCGATTTGAACCGACGCCGAGCGGCGGCACACGGATCAGCATCCGGATGTCCTACAGTCCTCCGGCCGGCGCGCTGGGGCATGTGGTGGCGTCGTTGTTCGGTGCCGATCCGAAAAAGGAGATCGATGAGGACCTGGTTAGGCTGAAGTCCCTCCTTGAGGACGGTAAGACCACCGCACACGGCGAAACCGTGACGCGGGAAGAAGTGATGCCGGGAGTCTCCTGATCGAGGAGGGGCGATGCCGAACCCTGTCGTCATCCACGAGCGAATTGTTATGGTGCCCGTCGGGGCCGTGACGCTGGAGGGAAACCTGACAGTGCCCGAGGGCGCCAAGGGCGTCGTGCTGTTCGCGCACGGGAGCGGGAGCAGCCGCCATAGCCCGCGGAACCGGCACGTCGCCGACGTGCTGCGGGAAGGAGGACTGGCGACCCTGCTCATCGACCTGCTGAGCGTGAGCGAGGAGGAGGTCGATATCTACACCCGCCATCTGCGCTTTGATATCCCGCTGCTGGCGGACCGGTTGGTCAGCGCGATTGAATGGTTGCGGCGGCAGGCCGAGACCGCGCGGCTGAAGATCGGCCTCTTCGGCGCGAGCACCGGAGCGGGTGCGGCCCTCGCAGCGGCGGCGGCGCGGCCGGATGCGGTCGGGGCGGTGGTTTCCCGTGGAGGCCGTCCCGATCTGGCCGCCGACGCACTCGAGCATGTGAAGGCCCCGACGCTGATGATCGTCGGCAGCCGCGACACGGAAGTACTGGAGCTGAATCGCCGGGCGCTCGACCGGATGAACTGCGAAACGCGCCTGGAAGTGATCAAAGGCGCCTCGCACCTGTTCGAGGAGCCAGGCACGCTCGACCAGGTCGCCCGCCTCGCCCGCGACTGGTGCGCCCGCCACCTGACCTGAAAATTCGGAAAAATTCGGGACAGGCAGGAATTATCGAATTTCCGAAGGTGGCTATCCGCCCCACTCAGGCAGCCACCGTGGGTTGTGGTCGTGGCTGCTGACAATGCCCCCTGGAAGAGACGCTGGAGGCTGTATTGGCCCATGTGCGCCGCCGTACAGCGTGGCGGCCGCAAAAGCGCCGCCGCTGGCCCGAGCGCCCGCCCGGTGCCCTCAGTAGGGGCGGCGGTTGTCGTTTCCTGGAGCCGTTCAGCGGGCTCGGCTCGTCGGCAACCACAAGATATTGGGGTTACCTGAGTGAAGAGGATAGCCACCTTTCCGAAAATGGGGAAATTCCTGCCTGTCCCGAATTTTTCCTGTCCGGCTGGCTGATGCGGTAGGGTGAAAGTACGAATTCAGTTGGAGGAAGTGGATGAAAGCTTGTGAGGTGATGACGCGGGAGCCGGTGACGGTGGCGCCGGAAACGACGGTGGGGGAGATTGCACGTCTGCTGACCGAACGCCGGATCAGCGGAGTCCCCGTCGTGGACAGCGAGAATAAGCTCGTCGGCATCATTACGGAGACCGATCTCTTCCCGAAAGAGAAGGGCGTACCGTTCTCAATGGTCCGGCTGCCGTCGCTGTTCGATCAGTGGCTCGATCCGGAACAGATTCGTGAGTTCTACGAGGCGTCCAAAGGGCGCCAGGCCCGCGATGTCATGACGAAGGATGTCGCCTCGGTCGGCCCGGAGGACGACATCGGCACCGCCGCGAAGATTATGATGAACCGCCATGTCAATCGTATCCCTGTAGTTGAGAACGGCAAGCTGATCGGTATCATCACCAGGCAGGATCTGATTCGCTGGATGGCTAAAACGTAATCATGCACCTCCTCGGGGCCGTGCTCTCGGGCTTCGCACTCGCGATGCTGGCGCCGGCTCTGTACCGGCTTGCCGGCAGGGCAGCCGGGTGGACGTTCGCGCTCCTGCCGATTTCCCTGGCGCTTTACTTCGCCGGATTCCTTCCGGAAATCTCGCTCGGACGGACCGTTCGGTCCGTCCAGGCCTGGATGCCGAGCCTGGACTTGTACGCCTCCTGGCATCTCGACGGGCTCGCGCTGCTGTTCGTTCTGTTGATCACTTCGATCGGCGCGCTGGTTCTGGTCTATTCGAGTGCGTACCTCGAAGGCCATCCGCGGCTGGCCCGTTATTACACGTTCTTCCTGTTGTTCATGGCCTCGATGCTCGGCCTGGTCCTGGCCGACAACCTGTTGTTCCTGTATGTCTTCTGGGAACTGACGACGATCACGTCGTTCTTTCTGATTGGCTTCGAGGCCGAGCGCGATGAGGCGCGCGCGGCGGCCTGGCAGGCCCTGATCGTCACGAGCGCCGGTGGTCTCGCGTTCCTCGCCGGGATCATTCTGCTGGCGCAGACCGCGGGGACCTATGAGATCAGCCGGATGGCCGGCCTCGGCGAGCAAATCCGGAACGACGCCCGGTATCCGGCCATCCTGACGCTGTTCCTGCTTGGCGCATTCACCAAGTCGGCGCAGTTCCCGTTTCACTTCTGGCTGCCCGGAGCGATGCAGGCCCCAACGCCCGTGAGCGCCTACCTGCACGCCGCCACGATGGTGAAGGCCGGTGTCTACCTGCTGGCGCGCATGAATCCCGTGCTGGGAGGAACCGATGCCTGGCTCATCGCGATCACAACGGTCGGAGCCATCACGATGCTCGGCGGGACGTTCCTCGGCTTCTTCGAGCGAGACGTCAAGCTGGTGCTCGCATACTCGACCGTCGGGGTGCTCGGGATCCTGACGTTTCTGATGGGGCTTGGGACCGCCATGGCGCTCAAAACGCTGGCGCTGTACCTGATAGGCCACGGCCTCTACAAAGGCGCGCTCTTCCTCGTCGTGGGCGTGCTCGACCACGAGACGGGCACGCGCGACATTCAGTTTCTCAGCGGCTTGCGCGCGGCCATGCCGGTCACGGCGGGCGCCGGCTTCGTCGCGGCGCTCTCGATGGCCGGGCTTCCGCCGCTGTTCGGCTTCATCGGCAAAGAGGCGCTATACGAAACCGGGCTGGAATCGCCCGTAGCCTCGGCGGTCTTCACCCTGACGTTTGTGACGACGGGAGCCATGCTGTTCGCGCTGGCGGCGATCACCGGGTTCCGGCCTTTCGTGGGACCTCGGCTGGAGACTCCTAGAACACCGCACGAAGCCCCGCTCCGGCTCTGGCTCGGCCCGCTCCTGCTGGCATTCGGGGGCGTTGTCCTGGGAATCGCGCCGGGCGCCGTCGCAGGACTCGTCGAGGCGACGGTGCTGGCCGCCGGCCCGGACGTAGCCGAACCGGTCCATCTGAGTCTGTATCACGGGCTGAACCGCGCGCTCTTTCTCAGCCTGATCTCCGCCGTGGCGGGCGTGTGGTTCTACGGCGTGCACCGCCGGATGCGTGGACCGTACCCGCATCTGAAAGCGCTCGCGCTCGTGGGGCCGATGCGGCTTTATGGCCTGGCGGTCCAGAACCTGAACCGGATCGCCGCGACGCACACGCGCATTCTGCAGAGCGGCTACTTGCGCTATTACCTCATGATCATCATCATCGCGACGATGGGATTCCTCGGCTCCGCGATGGCGCTAAGGTCCGAGATGCCGAAATGGCTGCCGGGATTCGGCGACATGCAGGCGCATGAGCTGATACTGGGCGTGGTCACGGTGCTCGCGGTCTTTCTGGCGGTATGGACTGAGTCGCGCCTTACGGCCGTGGCGGCGATCGGCGTCATCGGCATCAGCGTGTCGACGATCTTCGCGCTGTTCGGCGCGCCAGACCTGGCGATCACGCTGCTGGTGATCGAGACCCTCACGGTCATCCTGCTGGTCCTGGTGCTCTATCACCTGCCCGACTTCTCGGCGCTGTCAACGCCCGCGGGCCGCTACCGGGATGCCGCAATCGCGATCGCGGCAGGCGCCCTCATGACCGTCCTGGTGATCAATGCCGGGGTGCTCAGCTATGCACCGAGTACGGCCGCGTATTTTGTCGAGAACAGTTGGTGGCTGGCGCGGGGACGAAATGTAGTGAACGTGATCCTGACGGACTTTCGCGTGCTCGATACGCTCGGGGAGATTACTGTGCTCAGCGTGGCCGGGGTCGGGGTCTATGCGCTGCTGCGGCTGCGGCCTCTGGAGCGGCGTCGATGAGGTCGCTCATCCTTTACACGGCGACCCGTTTCCTCAAGCCCATCCTGATTCTGTTCTCGCTCATTACGTTGTATCGTGGCCATGACGACCCCGGCGGAGGATTCGTGGGCGGACTGATCGCGGCCGCGGCGTATTCGATGCAAGCGATCAGCGAGGGCGTCGGAAGCACGCGGCGGTCGCTGCGCATCGATCCGCACGTGATTCTCGGCTCGGGACTTCTGGTGGCGGCCGGAAGCGGAGTGGTAGGGCTCCTGCAGGGCGAGCCCTGGTTGACGGGACAGTGGCGCACGTTCACAGGTCCCGCCGGGCTCAGTCTCAAGCTCAGCACGGTCATGGTGTTCGACGCAGGAGTCTACCTCGTAGTGGTCGGGACCGTGCTGCTCGTTCTGTTTACGCTCGCGGAGGAGTGAATGACCGCACTGCTTTCGATCGTGATCGGCGCCCTCTACGCGGGCGGCGTTTATATGATGCTGCGGCGCAGCATTGTGAAACACATCATCGGACTCGCCCTGCTGGCTCATGCGACGCATCTGCTCATCTTCACGGCGGGCGGCCTGATGCGTGGGCGGCCGCCGCTGGTGCCCACAGACAGGACGATCCCTTTCGAGTCGGTCGCCGATCCTCTGCCGCAGGCCCTGATCCTCACCGCCATCGTCATCAGCTTCGGGCTGCTGGCGTTTGCCCTGGCCCTGCTGCATCGAACGACAGCGGATCTCGGGACCGACGACCTCGATCAGATCCGAACGACCGAACAATGAACCTGCTGGTGTCGCTGCCGATTCTGATTCCCCTGCTGACGGCAGCGGTCTGCCTGCTGGGCTGGCAGCATCCCCGGTTCCAGCAGGTGCTCGGGATGGTCGGAGCCTTCGCCCTCATGATCTCGGGAGTCGTGCTACTTCTGCGCGTCTCCGAGCAGGGCATCCAGGTGACCCAGATCGCGGCTTGGCCGGCGCCGTTCGGGATTACGCTGGTGGCCGACCTGTTTGCCGGAATCATGGTGGCGATCAGCGGCATTCTGGGCGCGGTGATCGCGGTCTACTCCGCCGCGACGCTCGATCGGCGGCGCCAGTCTTTCAGCTACTACGCACTCTTTCACGTCCTGCTGATGGGTGTCTGCGGAGCGCTGCTCACCGGCGACATCTTCAACATGTACGTCTGGTTCGAGGTGATGCTGATGGCGTCGTTCGTCCTGATGGCGCTTGGCAGCGAGCGGGCCCAGATCGAGGGCGCGCTGAAGTATGTCACGGTGAACCTGGTCTCTTCGGCGTTCTTCCTCTCGGCGCTCGGCCTGCTTTACAGCGTGACCGGAACCCTGAACCTGGCCGATATGGCGAACAAGCTGCGCATCCTGGAGCAGCCGCGCTTCCTCACGGTCCTGTCGATGTTTTTCCTGGTCTCCTTCGGAATCAAGGCCGCGATTTTTCCTCTGTTCTTCTGGCTGCCGGCCTCCTACCACACGCCGCCGATTGCGGTGACGGCGCTGTTTGCGGGTCTGCTGACGAAGGTTGGAGTCTATTCGCTGATCCGGATCTTTACGCTCGTTTTCGTTCACGACCTGAGCTTCAGCCACACGATCATCCTGGCGCTTTCGGCGGTAACGATGATTACGGGGGTGCTGGGAGCGATCGCGCAGAGCGAAGTCCGGCGGCTGCTCTCGTTTCACATCATCAGCCAGATCGGCTACATGACGATGGGATTGGGATTCTTCACACCGCTCGGCTTGGCCGGCGCGATCTTTTTTATCGTGCACAACATCCTCGCGAAGAGCAATCTCTTCCTGGTCAGCGGGCTGGCCGAGCGCTACGGCGGCAGCTACGATCTGAGGCGATTGGGAGGGCTCTGGGAGGCGCACCCGATGCTCGGAGTCCTGTTCCTTATCCCGGCCCTGGCGCTGGCAGGCATCCCGCCGAGTTCCGGGTTCTTCGGTAAGGTGCTGCTTGTGAAGGCGGGCCTGGAGGTGGGCGAGTATGGGTTGGTGGCGGTTTCGCTGGCCGTGAGCCTGCTGACCCTCTACTCGATGATCAAGATATGGAACGAAGCCTTTTGGAAACCGGCGCCGCCGCCCGAGCCCACGCTGGGCTTGGCAGGACTGGAGCGGGCAACTCCGGGATTTGCTTCGACCAAGGGCCTGTGGCTGCCCGCCTGTGCTTTGGCCGGACTTACGCTCGCGATGAGCTTCGGTGCCGAGTCCGCATTTCGTCTGTGCCTTCGCGCCGGTGAACAGCTCTATAATCCGCGTGAATATATCGCGGCGGTGCTGGAGGGAGTCCGTTGAGACGCCTTTTGTTCAAGATCGAAGCCTTCTTCGACCTCCTGTTCTATTTTCTCAAGGAGCTGACGCTTGCGACCGTGCGGGTGGCGGCCGACGTGGTGCGGCCGCTCGATCAACTCCATCCGGCGGTCGTTGCCGTGCCGCTCGATGTACGGTCCGACGCGGAGATCCTGCTGCTGTCGAATCTGCTGACACTGACGCCCGGAACGCTGAGCCTCGACGTCTCGACCGACCGCCGCGTGCTGTATATCCACGCGATGAATGCCCAGGACCTCGATAAGCTGCGAACGGAAATCAAGGCAGGCTTCGAGAGGAGAATCAGAAACCTTCTCTCATGATTGACACGCGCGAGATCGCTCTACTCACCGCCCGGCTGGTGTTGCTGCTCCTGAGTATCTGTTATGCCGGAACGTTCTACCGGCTGGTGCGAGGGCCGAGCCTGCCGGATCGTGTCGTCGCCCTGGACATGCTGGTGACGCTGGCGGTCGGGATGATGGCGACATACGCAATCATCACGGAGGAGACGGCCATCCTCGATGCCGGCGTCGTGGTCGCACTGGTGATCTTTCTCGGCACAGTTGCCTTCGCAAGCTATCTGGAGAGTGGGGGGCCGCGATGACAAACCTGATGGTGGTGGTGTTGCTACTGATCGGGGCGCTTTTCATGCTGCTATCCACGATTGGCGTCATGCGGATGCCCGACCTGTTTACGCGACTGCAGGCAACCACCAAGGCAACCACGGTCGGGATCGGGGCCATCATGTTGGCGGTGGCGCTGCACTTCCATGCCTGGGGCGCCTCGCTGCGGGCTGCGATGATTCTACTGCTGTTCGCCTTGACCACTCCAGTGGCTGCTCACGTGATCGCGCGGGCGGCCTATTCGGTCGGGATCCGTCTCTGGAGTGGAACGATTGCGGACGAACTGCGCGGGCGTTACGACGAGGTGACGCACCGGCTCCGCAGCAGCGAGTCGACCGAAGAGCCGGTCGAGCCTCCGCGCCGGCTGGAGTAGGATCATCGAATTGCGATGCGAACCGGCGGGCTGGACTGTCCCTCGACCGTGACGACGAGGTCCTGTGGCCCGGAGGCCGCCGAGTGGGGCAGCCGTATTGATCTGGTAGACACCGACAAGTCCAGGCGCCAGGCCCGAGTAGCTGACGGGTGCATCCAGGCCGCCGATCGTGACGGTGGTCTGGGACAGCGTGGACGAGGCGGCGGCCGCCGGCGACCCGGTCCGGGGCAAATCCGCCACGGGCCCGAGTCCGGTGGCGTAGATCAAAACGATTTCGCCGGGTTCGGCCGGACTCTGTGGGGTGACGGGCGAGGAGTTTGCGGCGTGCAGAATCGCGCCGTGGCCATCCGGCCGGAAAAATACGCCGGGCTGGGCGCGTGGCAGGTCGAGTTGAACTACGGTGCTTTCGATGCCGGACGTCACGACTTTCACCTCGGCGGAAGCCCTGCCGGCAAGCTCCCAGGGGACCTGGAAATTGATCTGCTCGAGACCCGCTACGTCAGCCACCGCGAAGAGTGGGGCCAGGATGCCCCCGATGTGGATAGAGGTTTCCCCAATCACCGCGGGGAGGGGCGTTTCCGCGGCCGTGACGATTCCCGGAACGCTGGCGATGCCGGAGCCGAAGACCGTAGCGATCGAGCCTGGAACGGCGCTTCCGGCGTAGCTGGCCCCGTTGGTGACGGCGCTCACGATCGGGCGGGTTGTCGCGTCGACGAGCCGATAGATTGTGCCCGTGCTGTGATCGGCGACGTAGATCTCGCCGGAAGCGTCCTCCCCGAAGGTGGAAATCCTGGCTCGGGTTTCGAGGAGCGTTCGGCGTTCCCATCGGCCCTCAATGCGGCGGAGTCCGAAGATTCGGCCACTGCAATAATCGCCGAAGATGTATACGCCCCGGAGGCGCGGATATCGAGTGCCTCGGTACACGTAACCGCCCGTCACGGAGCACTCCGGGCGGTGAGCGTACTCGGTTACCGGCGGGGTAAGGCCGGAGGAGTTGCAGCCGGCCTGAAAGCAGAGAGTCCCTTCCATGATGTTCCAGCCGTAGTTTTCGCCGCCCGCGCTGGAAGCGGGCTGAAAGTTCACCTCTTCGCGAGCACCCTGGCCGACATCGGCGATGTAGAGATCGCCAGTCGCTCGGTCGAATGAGTAGCGCCAGGGGTTGCGCAAGCCGAGAGCCCAGATTTCCGGGCGGAAGCGGGAATCATGGACGAAAGGGTTTGTCGGTGGAACCCCGTATGGTGCGACTCCGGATTCCACATCGATCCGAAGCATTTTTCCAAGAAATGATCCAGCATTTTGTGCAAACTTCTGCGGATCGCCGCCGCTGCCGCCGTCACCTGTCCCGATGTAAAGGTATCCGTCGGGACCGAAGGCCAATTGGCCGGCGTTGTGATTGGTGAAGGGCTGACTGATTTGCAGCAGAATCTCTTCGCTGTTCGGGTCCGCCAGGTCGGGATTCTCCGGCGCGGTGCGATACCGGGCGATGACGGTCCTGAGATTCGGAGGATTCGCCCCCGACGTATAGTTCACATAAAGGTAGCCGTTCCGTGCATACGCGGGAGAGAATGCCATTCCAAGCAGGCCCATCTCCCCACCGCTGCGGACACGGCTCTCGATGTTGAGGAACGGCGCCGGGAGGAGCGCACCGTCTCGAAAGATCCGAACGCGCCCGCGCTGTTCCACCACGAAGAGCCGGCGCGTGTCTCCTGGTGAAGACTGAATGTCAACCGGCGCCTCCAGAGCCTGGCCGAACGGATCGAGCCGGGGCTCAGGCCACTCCGGGTGCATGTGCATTTGCGCTGGCAGCGATGCCACGAGCAGGAGCGCCGGCAGCGATCGCCATAGTAAATCCGTCATAAGATAAACCCGAGCCTCCTGCATCGTTTACTTCGCAGCACTGCTGTCCGGCTATCGTTCCGTGTCCGGCCTCCAACCTCATTAGGGTCAGTGGTATAGGTGCCCACCCGGTTT
>JBKBWD010000114.1:0-13550 GCA_046289265.1 Bryobacteraceae bacterium
GTCGTTCGATTACTTGCCGCCTGACGGCGGCACTTGTTGAAGTATTCTTGTTTACAATTTCAGATCCAAGAATCTAGCTGCGGTCTCCCTTGGCTGGAACTTAACAAGAAAAGTACCCATGCCGAGACCAGCAATGCGGAATTCTCCGAGATCGTTGACCGGTACGGCCTTCACTACGGAATAATGGAGCGTTCCATTGAGCGACACTGCTGACAGCGCTTGGACATTGCCACTGTCAAGGGGATCGCCGCCTTCATCTACCACCTTGCCTGAAATAAGGCTCTGTGGAATCATTTTGAGAATGACATGCGCGGTCTCGCCGTCCTTCAAGACAATGATCGCCGACATCTGAGATGGGCTGACCGCCTTGTATGGGGACGGCAAGAACCCCGCCTTTCGCCCAAGCAGCACATACTGGCCTGAGCGGACAGAGCTGAAGCAAAACTCGCCCCTCCCATCCGACACAGTCGCATGCCGATGCCCGTGACCAGCGGGCGTCGAGCGGTTTTCTGGCTTATCAACCTGTCCTATACTCCGCGCCTGTGACCCTAGTGCTGCGAGCTCGATTTCGACCCGAGGAAGCGGTTGGCCAGTGCGCGAGTCAACTGCCCGACCCGTAACGGAGCACGGCCGTGACGAGGAATCGAGAGCAAGGCACGGAAGAATCAACGACGCCGCAAATGACCAGATAGTGGGTTGCATCAGAAGTGTGCGCATCTAAGTCGACCTCGTCCTGAGTTCGAACTGGGCCACTAGTGAATCCATATCGCAAGCGGCCCGGTGTGTCATAAAGGGCTTACGGCGCGTAGCAGAGCGAGCCGCCATAGCTTCCGTTGAACACGGCTTGGTAATAGTACCTCGATGCGCCCCAACTCACAGAGGCAATCCCACCAGCCGAACCTGGATTGAACATCTGGCAGATTATGCCCTCGTATGCACCTGGCATCGGCTGAAATGACCAAGTTAGCCCGGTCACCCCGATGACAACAATCCAGCCTGGTGTGTTGGTATTGTTCGTCAAATAGAAGGTATTTAGCCCTCCGGAATTCCAAACGTCGATACGCCACCGTTGTAGTGGAATGCCAAAGGTCTGGGTGCCAGCCACTATGCAGGCATAGGATGAAAAGTTCTTGCACAAGTTCTCTGGGTGGTCGGACGTCGTCCCCCCACCGCTGATGGGCCCGCTCCACCCCAAGGGATACCAACTGTGGGCGAAAGCCGGTGTAAGGCCAACGCAAACCAGAACGAACGCGACAACCAATACAGATTTCACGAGAGTCTCCTTTCCTGGTAGCGATTCGGCCCGGGAGCCGAACGCTCATCCATCAAGCCGATGGCAACCGGCACAGCGCGTCGGGCACGCCTGCACCATATGAGGCAGCAGTTCGTCCCACTACCTACATCTGCATACCACGAGGTGGGCCGAATCAGTATGCCGCAAATGCCGTTAATGCCGGAAACGGCGGGTATTTTTGCTTGCAGCCTGTCCGCGAAGCCACTCCTCGAGATCCTTCCGGCGAAACCGCCACAATTTGCCCACCCTGCACGCCGGGATTTCCCCGACCTCTGCCCAGTGGCGCAGTGTCCGAGGGGCTACATGGAGCCAATTCGCTACCTCTTCCATGGTCATGATGTCGCGATCAACCACGCGCCTCAATTCGTGTCCCGGTTCGGCATTCGCGTCGACTAGCTGCAGGCGCAGCAGCGTGTCCATGTCGCTAAAGAACAGCTGTCGTTCTGGCGGGCTGGCCGAAGTGGGGACGAAGCAGCGGTACGACTCGATTTGGATCCAAGTTCGTACGACCGTCGGCCTGCTGCATTGAAGGCCGGAGACGTACAAGTCAAAGTCGGCCTTCTGCCCTTCGAGATTCAGATTCAGCCATCGCCGGAAAGATTGGGTGTGCAGCCGCTCCAAAACCCTATGGGCTTCTTGCGTTCGCGAACGGTCTGTAACAGTAGGGTATGAATACACGCCCGTATTGGGATCGCGGAGTTGGGCGAGGTACGCGAGTTGGCCAAGAACCGAAGGCAGCGCACGGATGTCGGCCTCGATCTGGCTCAACCGCTCCCGATCTGGCGATTGTGGAGGGACCACAGTATGAGTCCTCCGTCGGCAGCCATTGGGACACGTCCATGTGCCGCGCGGTGCAAAGCGGCGGGGACACTTCCAGACTAAACCAGATAATGCGCTTGACATATCGGCGATTTCACCTAAAAGGATTTCAGAGCGATTACAAACCGTCCCCAACGAATTCTATTCCTGGGCTGGTGCCATTCTGTGGGCGGCATGCCACTTGGTTGTTTTCAGACCTATCGAGTCGAAGGATCGAAGGGTCAGATGTGCTCGTAACCACCCTCATGGGGTCGAATAGAGGAGGATGTAGCCGAGCGTGGCTCCAGCGGGTGTCTTCACCTTGAGCACGCCAGACCAGCCTGAGGGGTTGTTGGCGGGCCCGAGGTCGGCGAGGCGGTAGCCGTTGCCGGCGCCGCCGGCGAGGATGAGTTCGCCGCTTGCGGTGAGTTCGAGGAGAGTGCTGTCGGCGAGGTTGGAGCCGGGACCGTGGATCTTGAGGGGTGAGGTGGTCGAGTCCAACGCGGCGATGACCGTCGGGCCCGCGGCGAGACCGGAGTTCATGCTCTGCGTCTGGGATGCCCAGGTGCGGGCGTAGGCGGCTTGCGGATCGTTGCCTTGCTGGAGGCAGGTGCCCCATAGATGGATGTCTCCGGTGGTCCAGTCATCGCCGTTGCCCGCAAACTGGCGGACGACAATCCACAGGCCGGTCTGGCCGCTGGTGAGCGTGCCGATGATTTTGAAGCGCTGCCAGGACGTCGTGAGCGTGATCTGCGTCGGGCCGGCGAGGTAGGCCGTGTAGCCGTTGTTGACGATGGCGATGGAGACCTTGCGCGTGCCGGAAGCGACGCGGGCCCAGATGTAGAAGGTGTAGGCGCCGCCATCAGTGAGTCCGGCGATTTGCTGCTGGATGACGGGAGTGCTGGTGACGGCGGTGATCACGTCGGCCGTCTGGTTGCCATCGGGTGCGATGACAGCGTTCGAGGTGACCGAGCAGCTTCCGCTGTTGCGGTCCCAGACGCTCGCAGGGAAGTTCTCAGAGTGCTTCGCCATGTTCTCGAGCGGGCCTCCGACTGTCTGATGCGGTCCGCAGTCAATGGACCCGGCGAAGTGCTCGCCCGCGCGGTTGGCCGGGATGTAGCCGAGGGCGTTCGTGATTTCACCTGCTTCGGGCGGGCTCGCGCTGATGGTCACGCTGACGCGGTCGTTGGTCGGGTCATCCGCCCCAGCGAGCGAGATGCGCGTGCCCTGGATGAGGTTGATCGCCCGTCGCGTGCCGACATCAGAGCCGTCTTTCTGGACCTTGTGCGGGAGTTCGCCGCTCACAATGTCGCTGGCGGCGTGGGTGTGGCCCGGAAGGTCGGCCGCGGCAAGATTCGCGCCGGCGGTCACGCGCCCCTTGGCGTCGACGGTGACTTTCGGAAAGGTGCCCGGCGACGCCCCGGACTGCGCCATCGACAGCAGGCCTGATTCGACAGCCAGGCCACCGGCGGCGTCGACCTGCACGATGCCTTTGTTCCCGTAACCGGCGTCCGGATAGGAGAACGCGCCGAAGGTTTGCCCCGGTGCGAAGTCGATGATGGCGTCGGCGACCAGGTGGTCGTTGGCGTTCAGCGCCAGGCCCAGGTCTCCGGAGCCGTCGGCCTTGCGCCACTTCATGGCTCCTGTGTTTGGCAGCCGGACCAAGCCAGTGGCCGCCTTGTTGCCGGAGCCGAACTCCGCGCCGTCGACGAAGGACTTCGCGCCGGTGATCGTCACCGGGCCGTCCTTGCGGACGCAGTTGCGGTTCGATGCGGTACCGAGGTCATTCTCGATAGCGATGACGGCTTCCTGGAGCGCCTTCAGATACGCCGACACCATGTTGGCGCGCACCGTCGCGCCGGAAGTGTGTTGCGCCGCGACGGTGCTGAACGCGCCGCGCTGGCAGCCCGTGAACTGCGTTGCAGTTTTGCCCGTGTAGACGATCAGCTCGTCGTCGATCGAGAGAATGCCGTACTCGCCCGGGAAGCCCACGCCGGTGGATTCGACGCTGATGGTCGTGTCGCCGGCGTAGACCGGCATCGTGGTGATCGTTTCGAGCGGTTTCGCCGAAAACGCATCCGCGGGCGAGTAGAGGCTCGACGCATCGTCGATCGCGTTCGGGTACTTGCTCATCCGTTCAACCTCCTCGCGTTCAAGCGGAAGGTGTTCAGGCGGCTGCTGGGCTCAGGCGCATAGGCCACGGCGACAGGCGCTTCGGGCGAGCGCGCGGCGCGCGGGCGGCGATAGGAGACAAGCGTCGCCGTGGACTGTGCGGGCACTTCCAGTGGAAGCGGGCGCGAGTTCAGGCAGAACTGATCGAAGGCCCAGAAGCAGAACGAGTAGAACCCGCGATTGCGCCACATGCCGTAGGCCTCCCGCATCGGCGGGTCAGGCGGACCGTAGAGTCCGGCCAGGTACATGCACTCGGAGGCCGGGCGGCCGAGCTTCAACGGGAACTCGAGCGTCTGCCGCATCAGTCGCGCGTTCTTCTGCCAGACGTCGTAGTCGAAACCCTCTGCGCGGAAGTACTTCACGCCGTAGCCGGAAGTCTTCCACTCGTTGGGCAGGTTCACGTGCATGTTGAGCGCGCGAAATTCTGGCGAGGGGGCGGGCTTGCCCTGGTTGGCGTCGAGGGGCCAGAGGCACTCGAACACCGCCGAGGGATGGAACCGCCGGACGTAACTGATGACCTCGGCGCAGTACTCCCAGATTCGATCGCGCAGGAAGTTCGCGCTCTCGATGTCGTCGTTGGGCGAGTCGGTGTTTGCAAGGAACCGGTGCAAGGGCCGGCCATAGCGCGCCTGGCACGCCGCCTTGGTGTCGTCGTCATAGAAGGGCATGCCGGAGGCGTTCGGGAAGTACCACCACTGGGTCTCGCCGAACTGGAGCACGATGGGCAACCCGGCGGCGGCGATCTCGTCGGCGCACTCCTTGTACATCTGCTTCAGGTAGTTCCGCACGCGTGGGCCGAAATGCATCTGGTGCGACGGAATAGGTAGGAACACGGGCTCGCCGTCCCAGTAGCGCGCGGCCATCGCCATCGGCGGCAGATAGCACTCCATCGAGAAGGCGAAGCTCGAGTCGATGTCAGCCTGCTTGAACTCCCGCGCCAGGTCGCGGATCCAGTTCCGCGCGCCGTGGGTCATCACGGGCGAGATGGTGTCGATCATCTCCCAGTCGCCCTCGGCGCCCGGCTGGTCGAGCGGGGGCGTGCCCTGCGAGATGCTCAACTGCGGACTGGCCGAGATCGTGAAGGTGTAGCTTGGCGCGCGAGATCGAATTTGGATTGAGCCTCCGTCGCTTGTGCACCAGACGCCGGGGAAGGTGACGTTGATCATCGCGCGCAGGTGCGCGGCGATGTCCTCGGTCGCGAGGCCCGCGCCAGGCGAGAAGTAGAGCGTGGTGCCGGACACGTTGACCCACAGCGGCTGATCCACTTCCCATGCGCCGATGCTCACGGTGCAGTTCGGGTAGGTGGCCTCGATGCGGCGGCGCTTGTTGTTCCAGAAGACGCCCATGTAGACGTCGGCGTGACCCAGGAAGCCGAGTTGCTTCAGGTGCCAGACGTGCCAGGCGGGCGGCTTCTTGTAGCCGTGGTCCGTGTCGAAGTCGATAGCCGCGGAGACATCGGGATAGACCTTCGGAGGGTCCGGTGGGTCCTGCGGTTCCAAGGGCCACAGGTAGTCAAAGTAGAAGTAATAGCCGGTGCTCGACGGGTGCTTGTCGAACAGCGCGCGGATTTCGACCGTGTGCGCCCCGCCAGGTAGCGCGGCGGTGAGTCTCTTCATCGCCGCGAGGCCGTTGTAGTCGTTGAGATACACATCGTGGATGGCGGGTGCGCCGCCGTCGATTCTGACCGCGATGCGGCCTGCATCGCGGCCAAGCCAAGTGCCGAGGTAGAGTTCGTGCTCGCGCGGGTAGGAGTAGCGGATGGTCACGGCCCGATGGTCATCCGCGTCGTTCGGCGCGCAGCGCTTGGCGTGGCCGAGTGACCACCACTGCGTGGGCCAGCCCGCGCCGTAACGGTAGTCTTCCCAGAAGCCCTCGTACCGGCAACGGCCATCGAATTCTTCGATGCGCGGCGCATCGCCGCCCACTTTGAGCGTCCGATCGCCGGTGACATTGAGATTCGAGATCTTCACCTGCCACTCAATGTCGGAGCGTGTGCCCGTGATGGTCGAGATCCGCTGGATGCGTGTACCGGGGGCCCAAGCCTGCGGCGTCGAGGAGTCCTCGCCGCGCCGGACCAGCACGCGGTGGAACCAAGTGGCGGGCTCTTCCGGATCAGGCCTTACCAGACCGGAGTTAGCGAGGCAGGAAATGCGCTCTTCGGCATTCGCCGTGCCGACGTAATACTTGAGACCGGCGAGCATGGCTTCGGCATTCGCAACGTGCCATTCCTCCTCCGTGCCTGGCGGGGAGGCCGTCACGGCCTCCTTTAGGAGCCCGCCCTCGCGCAGTCCTGCCTCCACATCCTCGAAGCGCGGCGCGAAGGTGAGATGGACTTTCACGATGTCGCTGGCTGAGACGGGCACGAGCGCGTTGCGGTCCCCGTTCAGGTAGCCGGAGAGTGCGCTGAAGGGGAACGTGAAACGGTAGACGCGAGTGTTGCCAGCGCCTTCAACGGCGGTGGCGAGGGATGTCGCCCCGAACTCGTCGTCCTTCTTCTCGATCCGGACGATCTTGTTCTGGCCGTTTACCGAGACGCGCACGGGTATGCCGTTGGCGTCGCGCCCGTACTGGCCCAGTTGCCCCACGAGCCGCAGCTTCAGGTCGCAAGAGGTGTTCGTCGTGGAGAACTGCTCGGCGGCGAGGCTTGCGGGCTGCTCGCCGTAATCGGGCGCCGGCGTGTCCACCAAGCGATTCTTCAGCACCCGCCCGAAGTGGCGCGCCCGCGGCAAAACGCGGCAGACCGCGCCACCCAGGTGCGGCTGGTTGAAGTGCGCCGTGAAGCTGCCACTGCCCACCGAGAGCACCTTCACGACCTCGTCGTTCGCGCCTCCGATGTCGACGCCGACGTAGTCGCCCACACGGATCTCGGCCGAGGAGGCGACTTGCGCGGTGTAAACGCCTGGCACCGACCGGCTCAGCGTGGCGGGCGCCGAGCCGCTGTTGGTCGAGACCACGACCGGGCCATTCACGCCCGGCTCGAGCGTCACCGTGATGACGTTGCCTGCGGCGGTGCAATCGACCAAGTAACTGGAGATACCCACCATCGATGCCAGGCGCGAGGCGATGTCAGCGGCGTCGGTCGCGCCGGCCTCCTGGATGCCCGCGCCGCCGTTGTTCACCAGCAGGTAGTGCCAGAAGTTCGGATCGTCCTGCCACCAGATGGCCTGCTCGCAGGAAGGCACGTCTGGCGCGCCGATGTTGTTCAGGAGCCGCGTTTCGAGGTTGCAGAACGTAATCGCCTCGGCCGAGGAGCAAGACCAGCGCGTGCCCATGAAGTAGACGTAGGCCTTGTCGGTGAGGGCCGGCGTGGGCTTGCCGACGAGCAGGTCGTCGAGCGTGGCGGCATCGCGATCATGGAGCGAGAATCCGGAGCTGCCCGGAGCGTAGTCCCCTGAGACGACTGCCGCATGGTTCATCAATGGGACTTCGTAGATGTCGCCCACGCCGATGGTGATCGTGAGCTTGTCCCAGCCGACCGAGGCGTAGCGGACGCAGTCGGGGCGCACATTGCCTTCCTCGCCGTTGACCGCGAGGATCTCCATGTCGAACTGGAGGGTCAGCCCGGAGAGATCCGTCACGGGAAGCGGCTTCACGCGCAGGTGGTTGAAGTAGTCGTAGGCCGAGAAGATCTGGACGTTGGCGAAGTCCTCGGCTGCCTGGAAGATGCCGGAGATCTGGAAGCCGGTCGCGGTGGCGTCGTGGAGCGTGGTGGTCGCCGCGCGGCCAGAGAATCCCTGGAGTTGAACGGTGCGGCGGGGGTCGAAGAGAAGGAGCGCTTCGGAAGGCATCACGGCCTCAGATGGGCTTGAGTGTATATACGATCATCGTATATACTTGAGTTGTGCTCGACGATCTCATGGGGTTTGACTGGGACGTGCACAACGTCGGCCACGTCGCCGCGCACGACGTCATGCCCCAGGAGGTCGAGGAGGCGGTCAGAGGACGCCACGTCATCCTTCCAGCCGCGCCCAAGAGTGGCGAGAAGCGCTGGAAGTTGCTCAGCCGAACGGCGGCAGGACGCTACCTGGTCGTGGTGTTCACCATCCGCCGGAAGCGATTCCGCACTGTCACGGCGTACACGATGAATCAGGCGGAAAGGAGGATTTATGCCCCGCAAATCGAAGGCTGAATTGGAATCCATGAGTGCCGAGGCTGCGTGGTATGCGACGCCGGAAGGGCGGCGGCAAACACAGCGGGAATTCGAGCGGGCCCTCAAGCGCGGGACCCTCTTGCGCTCGCCGGGCTCGCCGATCCCGCAGACGGATGCGAAGGTTCTCGCGGAACTGGTTGAGAAAGCCAAGGCCAAGGCGACCAAGGCCATTTCGATCCGGCTGCCCGTAGCCGACCTCGAACGCGCGCAGCGAATTGCCGCCAAAGAGGGAATCGGATACCAAACCGTTTTGAAGCGGGCCATCCAGGCTGGACTCAAGAAGGTGTCGTAGGCCGCTCAGGTCTGGATCACTACCGTCAGATCCGAGCCCGGATCGGGCGACGCGACCGCCAAAATGTCGAATGCCAAATCGTCGCCCTCGTAAAGCACGGGCGTCGGCCAGATCGTGGGGCGGATGCGCTCACCGGCGGCGTGGTCTTTGGTCACGATGGCTTCGAATGCCTGATTGTCCGGATCGACGCTGATCACGCAGACATACTCCTCGTTTGCGCCGCCGGGATCGAGAAAGACGAAGCTGCCGACCGTAAGGCCGAGCCGGTTTGCGCCGTAGGAAGCCGTCTGCAAGGTCTGCGGATCGGGCCCGGCGGTTACCGCCGAGGCCAGCGTCAGGCCGTAGTCCGCGTACGGTAGGCGGCGCGTGGCGGGCAGGCCGAAGCCTTCGTTGTTGACCAGGAAGTCGTAGGTGTTCTTGTAGGCGTCCGGCAGAGCCTGCGCAATGCCCATGTACTCGAGCGATGCCCACGTTGCACCGCCATCTCGACTGATCTTCACGAGAAACGCCGACTGGCCGTCCGTCGTGCCCCGCTGAAGATAGGCGTAGACGCAGCGGATCGAGGCGGCGTCCTGCACCTTCATCGGGATGACGACGTTCTCCTGCACGGTAAGCGGGCCCGGCACCTGGAAGGTGTAGGCGCCGCCGTTGCAGGTGCGCAGGCCCGGCATGTAGGGCTCGTTGTGCCGCGAGAGCGGGAAGACAGTAAACGGGCCGTAGCCGAAGTGATTGGCCACGCCGGCGAGCGCCGCCACGATGCAGGCGCTCGGCAGCTTCGCCTCGATCCGCGCGGGCAGGTCCGGTGTGCGAAAGAAGCCCTTGCGGACGCTGAAGGTGAACGTCTTCTGATCGAGCTTGTAGAAGCGGATGCCGGCGAGATGGGCGCAGCGCAGCGTGCCGAAGGTCGCCTGGCCCTCGGGCACGCCTGGGTAGGCTCGTTGCAGGTGAAACTCGCCGCTGGGCACGACATCGCCAGGCACTCCCGGACCGATGATCTGGGCGCATTCGTAGGATCGCCGGCCGGGATTCGCAGGGTCTGCGGACTCGTCATTGAACACGACGAAGTCCCCTACCCGGAAGACCCGTTGCGTATCGGGGTTCACGGTGCAGACCACGGTGACGGGGTCGGTCGCGGCGTCAATGGCGGTGTCGATGGACGCCCAGAGATCGGTAGTCAGCTCATCCACGTAGTAGAGCGCCAGCGTGATCTCGTGCGCGCCGACGAGATTGGCGTTGCCGGAGGCGTCGGGTGCAACCGTCATGTCGTCGATCGCGAACGTGCCGTAGTCACCCAAGCGCGGAATGCCAGTCAGCACGCCGGGGACGCCCGTGTCGATGAGCACTTCCTCGGCGGGGGGCTCGGGCACGACGTCTAACGGCTTCGGCCCGGCGACCAGGTCGTACATCGAATCCGTCGTGGTGCGGCCCTGGATGTCAATCGAGTAGTCGCGGTTCAGCCGCCAACCGGTCACGCGGAACTCGCCCGTGCCTCCGGGCATGTCCGGATGGGTTATCGAGCAGATCATGCCGGGTTCGGTGTTGAGCGCAAGCACAGTTGTGCGGAAGCCGATCTGGCGCGCCTTCTTCCACTCCTCTGGGGTGATGCCGCCCAACTCTTCGCGCAGCCGGATGGTGATGATCCGCGCCGCTTGCGACTTCGACGCCGTGCCTGAGAGATTCACCGTCGACTTCAGGAATAGAGGTCCCGCGCCGCCGCCGATGAGCGTGGCGTGGTCGATGTCGTAGAGCGAGATCGAGTTGGCGACGAACTCGAAATCCTCGTCGGCGAAGTTGGCTGTCAGGTGGTTGAAGGAGGGCTTCAGCGGCGCGAGTTGCAGGCTGCGGAACAGGACGTTGCCGTCGGTGAAGGCCTCGACCGCCGAGGAGTTCATGCGGACGCCGAGCTTCAGTTTGCCGTTCGAGAAGGTGTAATAGCCCAGGCAGTTCATCAAGACTTCCTGGAGCCAGTCGCGCAGGGGTTTCTCTTCCTGAAGGACGCCGCGGAACTTGAACTGAGTCTCGGTGCCAGTGCCGATGAGCTTCGACACCTGCTGGTCGCAGATGGCAGCCGCTGCCACCGCAGCATCCACGTCGAACAGGGTCTCTGCGAAGTCGAGTTGCTCGGTGGTGGCGCCCACGCCAAGGCGCAGCCCTCGCGCGCGCAGGAGCATGTTGACCGCGATCCAGATGGGGTTTGTCAGCGGCGGCCCGTAAGCGCGCACGCCCGGCGAGGTCCACACCCAGCAGCTGAGGCCCTGGGCGACGACGGCTTCCATGGCGTGCTCGCTCAAGCGCGAAAGCTGCAATCCCTTGGCGTCGGAGCGCCGGATCATGAGGAACGCCGTGCCGGCGGCGCGCTCTGGGCCAGCATCGGTATCCACGCCGAATGTCATTGAATTCGGATCGGGACCCAAGCTGGTCATCAGGCCGAGCGAACCCGGATAGCCGTGATGGTACTGCCCGTCGAGTTTGTGCCCCGTGCCGTACGCACCCAGCGGACCTTCGCCCACGATTCCCACGGCGGCGTAGAAGTCGCTCTCGTCGCGGCCCGAGGCGATCTTGGCGTTCACCGGCATCGGCGAGTCGGTGTAGATCTCGGGCAGGACCTGATCGTAGATCGAGTCGGCGACAAGCGAGGCCGAGGTGAGCGTCGAACGCCCGAAGCCCCAGACGCCGGTCGAGTTGTCCTTGATGCGCACGCCCTGCGGCTTGGCCATGATGCCGCCGTAGTAATCGTTCATGCCGTGCGCGCGGCAGCCGTTCGGCGTGTCGAAACCCTTGTCACAACGTGTTGAGTCGGCATCGGGGAAGTTGACCAGGTCAAGCGCGCCGTGATCTGCGAACGGGCATGCCTGGCCGTCGTTGAAACGCTTCCTGCAGGTGCGGGAGATTTTGCGCGTGGGGTAGGGCAGGTTGAGTTCGTAGAGGCCGTCGGCGGCGGTGACTCGGAACTCGGGGCTCGCATCGCAGGTCCAGTTGACGATGTTGCCCTTCCAAAGGTCGAGCTTGATGCCGGCGCCGACGTGGAAGAGGCCGAAGGCGATCTCGGCGCGGAAGAGGTCGACGTCGTTCGAGAGATCACGCATCACGCGGTCGGCGTTGCCAAAGGTGAACTGAGCCTCGTCGGACTCGTAGCCGATGGATTGCGAGATACCGTCGAACTCGACGAGCCGCGCCTGGTAAAGTTGGCCGCCGATGGTGCAGCGGCGGTCGGAGACGTAGATCGCCGGGTAGCCCGGATCGAGTGGCTGCATTCGAACGAGCGGGATGATCTCCTGGACCTGCGCGAGAAGCGCGGTCTGGAGCGCGGCGGGCGGGAAGCGATTGACGGTTTGATTCAGCGGATACGACGGGCTGGTCTGGGGGATCTCAATCAGCGTCACGCCGAGCGAGCAGGCCCAGTCGGCGACCATCTCCCAGGAGAGCGGCTCGTTGGCGAAGCGGCAGATGACGGGCGTGGTCCCGAGGCCGCTGTCGGTGGGAGCGTTGTAGGTGAACGCGCCGTAGGGACCGTACTTTGACTCCCAGAAGTTGCGCAGAGCGATGCGCTCGGCATCGCGCAACCACTGCTTGCGGATGGTGAAGCGCCGCGCGCCCGTGCCGAGGAGGAAGCGCTGTTCCACCTTTGCATTACCGCTGCCGAACTGGTGCACGACGACCTCATGGTCGCGGCGCACATCGAGCGGCCAGTCCGGCGTGAGCGGAAACACGCCGCTTGGCGCCGGCTCGGGGACGGTGATTCTCCCTATTGAATCAGGCATAGTGATTCAATACACTCACACTCAGGTAGAAACTCATCTCAGAGGAGTACAGGATGCGCTTTCTGTTTTGTTTTTCGCTGGCGGTTGCGGCGTTGTTGGCCACATCTAGCCTCGTCCGGGCGCAGACGCGGGGCCAACAAACAGATGAACGTCCCACTGCATCAGACAACAAGGATCGCAAAGCAAAGATTGACGCGCTCACCTTAAAGCAGAAAGTCACGGACAAAGAGCGGGCAGAACGCGAAGAGGTCGAATCGAAGGCCTCGGGCTCAAAAACATCTGCTCCGATTGGTGTGAATGAGCCCGGAGTCAACCGAGCGCCAAAGCCCATTACTGTTACTGAGGAAGGCGTGGAGAACCAGCCGACCAAAGGGAAGAGCCGATCTGTAGAGCCGACAAAACAAGCAGGACCTGAGGGGAAACCCGGGAAAGGGGAGCCCCAGCCGGCGAAAAAGTAGTAAAGTCAGGCAAGCTCGATCAACTCCAGCATCAGGTCGATTCGCGCAAGCGAGGTGCTCCGTTCCCAAGGACCTGCGAAGCGCACGGTGTACCGGCCCGCGACGGCCTGCCCTGTCGGGTCGTGCGAGAACTTCGGGCTGGTCTCGTACGGGTCGTAGAAGTAGAACGGCTCAGTCGGGCCTCTGTGGGCTTCGTAGAAATCGCAAAGGGCCGCGAATTGCGATGGCGCAAGCCGCTTGGCCAGCCGCCAGCGCTTGCGGCTGTTCGTCGCCTGGACAAAGCGCTGCGATTCTCCGTTGCGGTACTCGTTGTCGAGGACAGGGTACTCGCGCTCGTGCACGAAGGTCCGCGAGAGGCTTGCTGGCAGCACGGTGAGCGGCGCCGCGTTCTGAACCGGGCCGGGCATCAGGCGGTCACCAGATCCAGGAGTCTCTGGTCCGGCCGAGCGCCGATCTTGCCGGCAACGAAACGCGCGTAGTTCGCGGGTTGATTGCCGTCCGCCGTCGGCGCATAAACACGAAACATCTCCTCTACAGTCGGCGGCTTGCCCTGTACTACTAACCCGTAGATTCTTTTCTGCCCGCGAAGATTTTCATGCCGCCACCGGAGTCAGTTGCCGAACCG
>JBKBWD010000115.1:0-12914 GCA_046289265.1 Bryobacteraceae bacterium
CACCTCGCGCGGGGGCTGGACATCAAGGGCACCGTGGGCACGCTCGCCGCGGCGGCGGCCGCCGGCGCCGCCCTGGTGGTGTCCGCCGTGGGTGCCGCGGTGTTCCGCCCCAAGTCGCCCTCCGCCGCCCGCAGCGCCAACGTCACGCCAGGCACCGACACCGGGCCAGGCTCCGGCTTCGATCCGCGCACGCCCGGCGCCGGCCGCACCCAGTCCTTCCGCCAGCCGATCACCGAGCACCAGATCGTCTTCGGCCGCTGCCGCACCTCGGGCCCCGTGGTGTTCCTGCACTCCGCCACCGATGACGAGGGGCGTGCCGACGGCTTCCTGCATGTCGTCGTGGTGCTGGCCGCGCATCGCGTGCGCGCCATCGGCGAGGTCTTCCTCAACGGCACGGCTTCCACCGACGCGAAGTTCGCCGGGCTGCTGCGGATCGACCGCGCGCTGGGTGACCCCGGCCAGGCCGCCAACGCCAATCTCGTGGCGGACACGGGGGGCCAATGGACCGCGGCGCATCGCGGCCAGGGGCGCGCCTATCTCGCCGTGCGCCTCAAGCTGCGGCCCGAGGCGTTTCCCTCCGGCGCGCCGAGCCTGTCCGCGATTATCGAGGGGGCGGACACCATCCTCGATCCGCGCACCGGCGCCACCGGCTGGTCCGACAATCCCGCGCTGTGCCTGGCATGGTACCTGACCTCGCCCTTCGGGTGGCGCGCGGCTTGGGCGGATATCGACCTGCCGGCGCTCATGGCCGCGGCCAACATCTGCGACGAGATCATGGGCCGGCGCGATGGCACCGCGGAGCGGCGCTACACCGTCAACGGCGCCGTCACGCTGGGCGAGGGCAAGATCGCCATCACCCGCAAGCTGGTGGCCGCCATGGCGGGCGCGCTCGTGGTCTCGGGCGGGCGCTTCTACATCCATGCGGGTGCGCCCGCGCTGCCGGCCGCGACACTCACCTCGGACGACCTGCGCGGCGACGTCACCATCGTCGGCTCGCGCCCGCGGCGGGATCTCTTCAACGGGGTGCGCGCCGTCTATGTCGAGCCGGCCGCCGCCTGGCAGCCGACCGATGCGCCGCCGCTGCTCGCCAGCAACTACGTCACCGAGGATGGCGGCGAGGCGATCTACCGGGACATGGAGTTCCCGCTCACCACCTCCGCGGCCACCGTGCAGCGCCTGATGAAAATCGAGCTGGAGCGCAACCGGCGCCAGCGCGAGGTGGCGATGCAGGCCAACCTCTCGGCACTGCGGCTGCGGCCCTGGGATGGGGTGACCGTGGCGCTGGAACGCCTGACGCCATTCCCGGCCCGCGTGACGGGCTGGGCGCTGGCGCCGGATGGTGGGGTGAACCTGCAACTGGCTGAGGAAGATCCCGCCGTCTGGGCCTGGAACCCGGCAGCCGACGAGCGGGCCACGGGACAGAACCCCTCGGTGGTGCTGCCCAACCCAGGCGTGATCGCTGCGCCGGCGACCATCCTGGTGGAGACACCACTCGGGGTGACGTTCGCTGCGATCGCGGTGTCCTGGTCGGCGGTGGGCTCGGCCTATCTCGCCGGTTACGAGATCGAGTTCCGGCCCACCTCGGTCGCCATCTGGCAGGGCTATGCCGGCGGCTTCGGCGCCACCGCCGTGGCCATCCCCACCGCGGAGCCGACCGCATTCCGGGTGCGGGCGCAGGCGCGCAGCGGGGCGGTGTCGGGCTGGCGCGAGGCGCTGTTGCCCGTCGCCGCGTCGGGCCTGGCGGCGACCGGCATTGCCGGCGGCGTGCGCCTGTCCGGCGGTTTTCCCGCCGACGGGGTAAGGCTGCAGGTCTTCGAGGCCAGCAGCGCCAGCCTGTCTGCGGCCGTGAAGCTCGCCAGCGAGCCGACCGCGCTGCCCTGGGATCGCACCAGCCTCACCACCGGCCAGACCCGCTGGTACTGGCTCCGCAGCGTCTCGGCCGAGGGCAACGTCTCCGCCTTCGCCGGCCCGGTCACCGCCACCGCCCTCTGATCGGAGAACGCCATGCCGGCGCGCATCGATGACCTGCTGGTCCTCAACGCCAATCTCAACAAGAGCGACTTCGCGAAGTATCTGCGTGACCGCGAGGCGGTGCTGCCGAATGACTTCGGCGGGCTCGGCGATGGCGTGTCGGATGATCGGACGGCCATCCAGGCTGCCTTCGATCGCGCCGGCGCCGACCAGAAGTTCGCGATGATCCCGCCCGGCACATGGAACGTGTCGGGCACCGTCACGCTGCCGGGCGGCGCCCGCGGGCTGATCATGCAGGGGACCATCCGCTACACCGGCACCGCGCCGACCTCCGTGGTGGTGCTGGGCGATGGCGGCACCATCCGCAACGCGGAGAAGCTCTACAGCGGGTTGAACGTGATCCGGCAGACGCTGTCCGACTGGTCCTCCGAGGCCGACATCGGCATCACCGTGCGCAACGTCGATGCGAGCCAGATCGAGTTGCGCCGGGTGGAAGGCTTCACCATCGGCATGCGCACGCTGGGTGATGGCCGCGGCGTGGAGGACAGCACCTTCACGCTCGGGCGCATCGTCAACAACCGCATCGGCCTCGACATCTGGTGCGCAACGGCCACCGCCTGGAACACCTCGATCCGCTACTACGGCGGCCACTTCGCCCAGGCGACGGGGGTGAACGCCGCGCTGGACCGTTTCGGGGTGCGGTTCGGGAATGAGGCCGGCGCCTACTCCAATCACAACCGCCATGTCTTTGACGCGCCGAACTTCGAGTTGCGCCAGGCCGGCAGCAACCTCGCCATCCCGTTCCTGAACCAGACCTCGGGCAGCGCCATCATCGCGCGGAACATGCGCATGGAGGCCTGCTCGCCGCTGGCAGCACGCCACACGGCCGGCGCCCAGGATTGCGAGTACGACATCGCCTGGACCAACACCTACCTGGTCGGCATTGACTACACCGTGACAGCCAATCGCTGCGGCAATGCCGTGATCAACCGGCATCGCGCGCCGGCGTCGCGGTTTCAGCGGTTCCTGGCCGGCGTGCCGAACATCCGTACAGCCGCGTTCCGGCAGTCGGCGACCGAGGTCGGCGTGGAAGGGCTGATCACCATTGCCACCTCGACCACCACTGCGACCTTCATGGCGGATTTCTGCTTCAACGGGCTGACGGACCTCACGCCGACCGATCGCGCCGTGACGCTGGCGGCGAACCGTGGGCTGGGGTGGATGCTCGACACCTCGCAGGCGAAGGAGTTCGCGCTGGCGCATTGGCTGACGAGCGGGGCGTCGGGCGGCCGGCTCTTCGTGCGGGTGTTCGATGGGGCGGGGAACGTGCGCGAGGACATCGCGGGCGACGTGCTGGCCTCCATCACCACCATGCAGTGGAACGGTCCCGCCAAGGGGTGGAACGCCGGCGCGCCGATGGATGATGCGAACTTCAATCGGCGGCAGACAATCCGCGTGGGGGCGTCCGTGGCCTTCGCGCAGGTGGGAGTGATCGGATTTGATGGGCCGATCGATCTGCAATCCCTGCGGCTCTACGGGCTGCCAGAGGCTGCGCCTGCGGTACTGAACGGCACGCCACTGTTGACCGGGGCGCTGTTCGGCTCAGGGCGGCGGGAGCTCGCGGCGGAGGTGTCTTGGGACCTGCCGAGCCTGGCGCCGGGGGCAACGGCGCTGCTCGATGTCACGGTGAACGGGGCACGTGCGGGCGATCTGGCGTCGGCGTCGCTCGTGTCGTCAACGCGATTCATCGAACTCGACGCCGCGGCGTGGTCGAACAATACGGTGCGCGTGATGGCGCGCAACATCTCCGCGGCGACGTTCGATCTGGCGGCGGCGACGCTGTCGGTGGGGGTAACGAAGCGGCGCATCGCCTGAGAAGCAATTGCGCTGCGTACGTCCTGAGCGAAAGGCCTCCTAGACTCGAATGGCTGCCCACTTGCCATCGGAGCACCATCCAACTGCGCTCACGAGCGCCAAACAACCCTCGCGCGCGCGCGCGAGAGGTGGACATAATCGATATCAGATCGTCTTGCAAATCGATTTCGCACGGATCATCTTGCACACACCTTACATCAAGGATGCGTGATGGACGCGGATGCTGGACGATCGGAGTTGGGTGAGCGGGTGTCCCGTGACCAGCGCAACGCCGAGGTCGCGGCCTCAGCAGCTCAGTATGAGCTCGCGCGGTTTGGAGGCGGTCCAGCGCCGGTGGGTGGCCTGCATGGTCTCACGGATCACGACCGAAGCCGCATAACCTACGCAGCGCAAAGAAAGGCCGCCCTCGAGGCAATAGCGGCCGATCCCTTTCAGGCAATGGTCGAAGTCTATACCGAAGTCGTCGGCGACAACGGCAAGCTGCAGGAAAAGGAGCAGCTTTGGTACACGAACGAGGCGGCGTCCGCTAACGAAGTCCTCAAGGGCGCTGAAGCCACTGTGAACGTACTTGCCTGGACGCATCCGGGCATCCAGCTCGCGCTCGCGATAGACATTGGCGACTACAAGGACGTCAAGGCGAACGGCTACCGTCTGCGTAGTGTCGAGCCTCTCGCCAAGGCACGGTTCGACGCCACGCTCCCTCAGCTCTCTGCGGTTTACCTACCCGGCGGTGCGGTGCGGCCCGCCAAGGCGGCCGTTCCCGTTAAGACCGGCCTCAAGGCCGTGAAGCTGAACATGACGCGGGATCAGGTGCACGCATTCATCTCGCGGATGTCGGGCCTAATGATCGTCACTGGCGCACCTGGTTCGGGCAAGACCACGGTGGCGTTCCAGCGCATCCGATTCCTATACGACCAACAGGGTCAACGCGAAGGCGACGGTCGGCTTGTGCCTTACGCACCGGAACTCACTCGCGTCTTCCTCGCCAACGAGAACCTCGCTGACCAGGCCAAGCGATTGCTCTCAAACCAGCTGGACATTCCGACTTTCGTTGTCGAATCGGTTGGTGATTATGTGGAGAGCTACCTTGAGCAGGTCTGGCTCTACAAGCACAGCGCGAGACCTCGGCAGAGGCGCCTTTCTCAGCTTGAAGCGGCCGCCAGGACCGCCATCCTGGGCCTGTCTGACCACCATGACCTCGGGCGACTCTGGGAGGTTTATGAGCGCCAGATTGCCGACCGCATCGCTGCTGCGCCTTCGGCCGATTGGGTCAGCTCTGACAAGGATAGTGCGGCCCAACTGAAAGCGCTGGCCGGTGCATTGGCCGGCATCGCTGCGGCGGCGACCGTTGGGCGGGATCCGTTGACGTCTCGCCTGACTATGGGCGCGATCTACTCCGGGGTTTCGCGAGCCTACGTCACGGCGCGCGAACGGATGACGGCGCGTGGCAGAAGCCGCTTCGACGAGCAGTTCCAGCACTGGCTCTATGGGGTCTACGATCCTTTATCAGCACTTGGTGCCTACTTCGCCTCCCGTGAGTCTGAGGCTGCCCTCCGCATGCGCCGTGGCACGGGCGCACGCGTCAACGAAGCTGAGATCCTGGGCCACGCCGTGGCCGATTGGAACGACAGGGTGTACGGGCCCGAAGACCGTCCTTGGCTCGCTTGGCTACTTCGGTTTGCGCTACCCGAAGCGACAGACGCACAGGTCCGCTTCCGTGAGATGCCTTCCTCTCTCGCGCCGGCGATGACCGAGGGTGAGCGGTGGACGCATGTCGCAATCGACGAAGCGCAGGATCTTTGCGTCGCGGAGGCCTCACTGCTGGGCTCCCTTGTCGATCCCGACGGCGCACTGACCGTCTCTGCCGACTTTCAGCAAATCGTGAGTCCAGTGCATGGCATGGGCAACCCCCATGCGCTTGGTGTCGGCAGATCGCTTCGTGGTAGCGGCGTGGAGCAGTATTACCCCTTTGCTCGCAATATGCGGCAGAGCAAACAAATCGGACGCTTCCTACAGGGTTTCTACGAGGCCGCCTTTCGTGAGCACCCCACATTTGATGTGAATGCGGACACGGAGGACAAGAAGCCGCAACTGATCATCGCGCCACCACAGGATCATGCGCTGAGGATCAAGCAAATAGTATCCGTGCTTCGCCGGTCCGACGTGGTGAGCAGCGTAGCGCTCTTGCAAATCAACGAGGATGAGCAGGCGCTGACAAGGCTGCGTGGGGAGCTGGAAATGGCAGGCGTGCCGCTCGCACCGGTTTGGGCCGCCACAGGCTCAGGGCTTCTCACGACCTCCGTCGAGCGGATCAAGGGCCTCGAGTTCGACGCCTGCATTGTGTTGGGACTGGAGGATGTGGAGACGGCAGCACTGAACTTCACGCTCAACCGCGCCTACGTCGCGCTCTCTCGGCCCGCACGACGCCTAGCGCTGATCTGCGGCGAATACCCCCCACTCTTGCGCAAGGTCGACAAATCGCTGTTCGACGTAACGCACTCCTGACCTTCGAAAGTACGTCGAAATGTCTCATTCCCAGAGCCCAGCCCTGTTCCCGGCGCTCGAACGCTTCGTCGAGCGCACCGGGCTCCTGGCAAACGCGAAAGGGATCCTCTCCGCGCGCCTGCCGAGGATCCTCGGCCAAGGGCAGACCCGCGCCGAGGGGCTGGACATGCCGCCAGCGCCAGTCGAGCGGCAGCAGGAGCTGCTTGCGCTCACTTTGCCAGAAGCCGCCTTGCGCGACATTGGCGTCCAAGACGAGATTGCTGACGCTCGCCGGGCTGTCGAAGCGCACACGGAACACATGCGTCACCCGGAGAACCGGCGCCGCTTCGCCATGCAGGTATTGCATCGCCTGGAAGGTGTTCCGACTGGGAACAAGGACAATCAGTTCTTCGCCGGACGCCTGGTGCTTGTGCCTGACAAGGGGGGGCAAAATTGGGCGTGGTCGATGACGCCGCACTACCCCGTCATCGCAAAGATTCCAGCCGACATCGAGTACGTGGTCAGCGCGTACACGGCTTCAGAGCGCATTGTCGATAAGTGGACCCTCCCAGTGGACCGCTTCCTTGATCGCCTGACTTTGGCATGGACGATGGCCCGCCATTTCGGCGAGGGCGACAACGTCTTCATCGCGGACGTCGCGCGGTTCTTCAAGGTCGCTGCACAAGACGAGCGCTTCTGGGGCAACCCGTCTCGTCGAAACTTCGAGGACGTCCCCGAGGCGGTCTTCATCGCAAACTTAATCAACTGGCGTCGGCATCGCGATGCGGCCTCTCGGGAGAGCTTCGAACTCGTACCCGCGACCCTCAATCAGGCGCACGGCCCCAAATCACGGCCCTTCTTCGTGCCAGGTAACGCCGAGGGGACCGTAGTCCGTCCCATGATCTACATCCGCCGCCATTCGATCTGAGAAGGGAGAAAGCTCTTGGACATTGCGATTTCCAAAGGCGATGCAAATCGCCTGGTCAAGACTCTCCTGAACTCGCCGATTGCGCCTGGCAAGTACTCCCACTTTATCAACGTTGGGACCGACCACATCCTTGACGCACTCGATCAGAATTATTTTCGCGGCGAGTTGGCTGACGGCATAGGTTGTTTCAAATATCTTGAAGGCGACTACGGTAGCGGTAAGACACAGTTCATCAACAGTCTGGCCCAGCGCGCGAGCGAGCAGAACGTGGTGACGGCGCTCGTCACCGTCGGCAACGAGTGCCCGTTCAACTCTCCGGCCGCGATCTTCACGGCCATCATGGAATCCTTCACTCCACCCACGGACGCCAAGCGTGACGATAAGGGCATTGAGGTGCTTATCGATTGCTGGATTGAGCGGAAGATTCGGCAGCTCGGGGCCGAGCCTGGCGGCGACGTGCCCGAGATTGTGCAGCGCCAAATCGAGCAGCAGATCGCGGGCCTGTGGAAGGGGGCGCCTGACCAGCAAATGGCCTCTGCGCTGACGGCGCTCAGCCAGCGGCTGTTGAAGTCGAACTGCGGGGCGAGGGAGTCAGTCGCAGACGCGGAACTCATTGCCTGGGTTCGTGGAGGAAACATCCGCTCGGCAGCCCTCAAGAGCCACGGTCTGCATGAGCCTGTGCGGGACGAGAATGCATTTCGGCGCCTCAAGACGGTCATAGCCTTCCTACGCAGCCGCATGGGCTATCGCGGCTTCCTGATCGCGTTCGACGAGGGCACTCGGACCTCGTCCTTCCGACGCGGCTCGGCCAAGCAGAAGCAGGCGATCGAGAATCTCCTGACGATGATCAATCAGAACGCTGAGGGCGAGTTCGGCGGCGTGATGTTCCTGTACGCAGCGACCCCTGACTTCCGGTCGGAGGTGATCAGCTCCTATCGAGCCCTGCAAGATCGCATCGGCACCAAGGCATTTTCCAAGGGCAGTCCGCAGGTACCATTGATCAACATCGAGGAGGCGAACTCCGAAGATGTGATCTACAGCATCGGCAAGCGCCTGCTCTTTGTCTTCAGCAAAGCCTATGGGATCGCTTGGGACGAAGCCGTTCAAATGGCGAACATGCAGTCGCTCGTCGCGGCGCAGAAGGATGTTCTGTTCGAGACGCCGAAGCCTCGCTTTTTTGTTTATCAGTACTGTCGTTTCCTCGAAAGTCAGCGTGACACCCAGCGGTCGATCAGCGCTGAGCAAGCCAGTGATTTCGTAAACGACAATGAGCCTCCGCTCGAAGGTGACGGCGCGTGATCTCTTCCGGCGCCCAGGTCGAGCACGCGGAGTTCGGGATTGGTAGAGTGATCTCCATCTTCGGGAGCACTGCCACGGTCGAGTTCTTCGGCGAAAAGTTCGATGTTGATGTTGGTGAACTCGTGCTCCGAGCCGGCGGTAACGGTGCAGCGCCCGTCCCAGTGACGGGCGAGCCAACCACAGATCTAGCGTTCCGTCGTTCGTTTGAGGCCGTGAACCTTGGGGTGGTGCCCACGGACCCCGATCAACTGGTAAATCTGACCATCGGTGGCCCAGAGGTGTCCGCCGATGTTCGTGCGCTATTGCGTGACGCCTCCATAAAGGGCGCGTCCCGTGTCTTCATGGGGTACTATGGCTCAGGCAAGTCGCATCACCTTCGGCTGGTGAAGGCTATCGCACTGCGTGAGGGATGGGTCACAGCGTCGCTCGAACTCGACCCGAAAGCCGCGGACCCTGCGAAGCCCTCTACCGTCTTTCAGGAGCTGCTCAGCAGCCTTGAATTTCCAATGCGGGCGGATGGCACGCGCAGCGAGGATTTCTTCGATCTCATCAAGGAGATCCGCGACAATTGGATTAAGATCAGATCTCTAAAGTACTTCGGCAGTTCGCCTTGGTTCAGCAAGGGAATCGACGCGCTTCAATTTCTTTCTCATCGCCGCGATGACGCGGAGTACGTATCCGCTGTTAGCTGGCTGGCCGGTCAAGTGAAGCAAATCAGCGCTATTCGTTCAGTCAGCGGGCGTGCAGGGTACCGAGACACAATCCCAACGATGCCGCAGACCAAAGACACCGGCCTGCTCTACGCTTTCCAGCTTGTTGTGATCCACGAGGTCCTCCAGGCCCTTGGCTACCGCGGCCTCACGATCATCATCGACGAGGCTGAGCATGTTCGTACCTACTCGGCGAATCGGTACATCAGGGCCAATAATTTTTTCGATATTCTGGCCAGATGTGCCCACCCGCCACGCGATGATTTGCGCGACCCGTCATCAGATTATCCGCACTTCGTTGAGAAGCTTCCGCCGTTCTGGCGGGAGGGACCTCACTTCGGCCTGTTCGTTGGACTCACCGAAGGCGAAGACACGCAGGACCTTCGGCGAAAAGCAGGGGAGATGAGCGTCCTTATCCACTCACCCGAGGACGTTGTTGAGCTCGAGCCACCGAGCCCCGCGGATTATGCGGCTTGGTCGGCTGCCTTTTTGGCCGAGGCGGCGGGACGTCTTGGTCCGAAGGTCGGCGTCCTCGCCGATCCTGATCTCCGGGTACGCATAGTGGGAGCTTTGCGTCAGCAATTCGAACAGACACGCGACTCCGAGAAGATGCTGCGCAACTGGACAAAGATGGCGAGCTTCCCCGCTGCGGTGCTCATGAGCCAGCCGAGGTCTATTGGCAGCGAAGAGCTCATTGCCATCGTTGAGGATGCGGCACGTCAGGTCGCAGGCGAGGTTTTCCCTTGGGATGATTAGCAGCCGTCCCGACCTGGCCCGATTGATGCCTGATGCGTTCCCGGTCTTCTTCACCGGGCGCCAGCCCTACCCCGGGCAAGCAATGGTCATGCCGGAGGTGGTCAGGGGCCACAACGTACTGTTCGCGGCGCCGACTGCGTCGGGAAAGACGGAAGCGGCGGTAGCACCCCTATACCAGCGCCACATAACCTTCAGGCGGCGCGACCTCTCGACTGTTTATGTTGCTCCGACCAAGGCGCTTGTGAACGACCTCTATGAGCGTTTGGTAACCTATCTCGACACTCGACAAGCGGGCGCTGTTGCCCGCTACACGGGCGACAGGCATGAGTTTCGCAGCGCCACGGGTGCGTTCTGCCTGCTGGCGACACCGGAAGCACTGGACTCCCTTCAGATCCGACGTCCGGAATTGCTGACCGGAGTTCGCGCAATCATCGTCGACGAGATCCATCTCCTCCACGGCCAACCGCGTGGGCAGCAGCTCCGGCACGTGATCGCGCGTATCGGTAAGGCAGCCGCACCGACGACGTCTGATCGGGACAGATTCCAGGTGGTAGGCATGACGGCGACGCTCGACGACATGCTTGGGGTCGCTGAGACCTGGTTGGGCGAACAGGCGAAAGTCCTTTCTCACGGCAAGCCACGAGACATCGACCTCCAGCTGGTGGACGTGGACGGGGACGCCGACAGGGAAAGGGAGCGCGCACGCGCGCTGGCGCGGTGGCTCGAAAAAGCCGGCGCGGAGAAGGTCCTTGTTTTCGCAAACTCGCGGAACGGAGCACATGCCCTTGCGGCCCATTTGCACCGAGATCTCGCTGGCACGAGATGGCCCGTCCATCTGCACTTCGGTGCCCTAGCTGCAGGGGAGCGAGAGCGTGTCGAAGAGGAGATGCGTTCAAAGCGCTACGGCGTCTGCGTCGCGACGACTACGCTGGAGATTGGGATCGACATCGGTGATGTGGACACGGTCGTCCTAAGCGATCCCCCGCGGACCGTGAGCGGGTTTCTGCAGCGCATCGGTCGCGGCAACCGACGCAGCGGCGTGTGTCGCGTTCTTGCTTTCCGAGCGTCAGAGGATGACGAGCGGCTCATCCGCGCACTGCTGGACTGTGGCCGCCGCGGCGAACTCGATGATATCCACGAGTATGATCGTCCATCTGTGCGCTTCCAGCAGATCCTTGGGCTTTCCTGGCGAGCGACGCGCCAGGACCGGACACTGTCCGTGGAAGCGCTGTGTGCTGAAGCCGATACCGACGGCCACAAGCCGGTCATCAACGACATGATCGAGATGGGATGCCTCACCAACGTGCGCGGGGCCCTCATCCCGTGCGACCGGCTTATGGACGACGCCGACGCTGGCCAGATCCACACGGTGATCGCCGGTCGAGCGGGCACTGCCGTGGTCGACATGCGAACGGGCAAGCCCGCGATGCGCGATGCCGACACTGCCACTACAGGGGGAGCGATTTTCCATGGCGGCTCGATGCGGCGTTTGATGGCGGGTTCTGAAGGCGG
This sequence comes from Bryobacteraceae bacterium, assembly GCA_046289265.1. GTDB lineage: Bacteria > Acidobacteriota > Terriglobia > Bryobacterales > Bryobacteraceae > JBKBWD01. The sequence goes on from JBKBWD010000115.1 coordinate 11,536, forward strand.
AACCTACCTGGGCGACGCAGCGACACGCTCGCAGCCCCTTGCGCGGATGAGAGGGACGGGCAGCGCGCTGCCCATGAGCAGGAGTGTCATCTGGGGGCTTGCCCGCCAGCGCGGCTTTGACCCGTGCCGCTGGCAGCTAGATGGGACGGAGCTCGTGACCTGGGGCGGGGAGACCTTCAACACCCTCTTGGCCGCTTTGTTCGCCCGCCAGGCCCCCGAGCGACGTTTTGTGGCTACACCGGACAGCGTTGCCGGCCCGATCCTGCTTCTCGACATCTCACTGGAAGCCATTCGTGAACTGGTACGCTCGACTGAACAGGCTGGCGACTTGCCGATCAGCATCGCCGGTAAGTTCGCAAATCCGAGTAGGTATCTCAACGAATTGTCGAATGAGCTGAATGCCATCGAAAAGCGGCGTTCCATCCCATGGGCGCCTTTCCAACGTTGGCTCGATCGCATCGAAGGGATCGACGTGATCGGCTCAATGCCGGTCGAGACTGCCGGTCAGCAAGGAGGCGTACCATAGCGAAGGAGCGAGGGGTTTCTCCAAGGCTCCAGCCTTGAGACCGCTTGTACCTGGTCGCACCTCCTCCGCCAGTTCCCCGAGGCGTCGCGCTTCAGCCAGGCGGAGTCGGCAGCGCCGCTGCCGCAGGTCTCCACAAACCCGGCTGCCCGCCAGCATCAGTCGGGCTCGTAGCCGAAGATTCGCATTGCATTGGCGCAGCGGGCCTGGATGTGCGCGATCGCCTCGCGGGAGAGCGAGTCCCGATACCCGCCTGGATGGACCCGCCGGATGTGCTTGCTGGGATCCTCCTTCTCGGGGAACACGTCCTCCTTTGCGACGATCCTGGCGATCACATCCTCGGGCAATTCCACATCGAGACGTGCGGCTATGTCGCGCGCCCAGTCGAGCTTGCGGTAGATGACGTCCTCATACCGATAGACTTGCCATTCTCCGGAAGCGCGGTTGCGGCTGATCATTGCGAAGGCGTTGAAATTCTGCAGCACCCCGTCAGCCCCGCCGCTGATCACATAGTCGGAAGGCTCCTGCGATTGCGCGCGGCTGCGGTTCTGCATGACCAGCTCGCGCACGGCGCCATCCTTCGGCACGGTGTGGCTCTTGGCCATCGAATGATAGAATGAAATCGCGATGTCGCGGGGGTCGCGGACCAGCATCAGCTTGCGCGAATCGCGGAAGCGGCGGAGCAGCATGAGCTGCCACAGGCTGCGGAAGCCGGAGTAGACGAAGCCAGCCCTTCCGCAGAAGTCGAGCAGGTGATGGTCGCAGTGGCTGAAGTTCAGGCCCTGGCGGAAGAGCTGGACCTCGACATCCACGCAGCTGCGCCCGGATGCGGCACAGATCGCCTTGACCAGGTTGT
>JBKBWD010000116.1:0-12377 GCA_046289265.1 Bryobacteraceae bacterium
CGGTTCGGCAACTGACTCCGGTGGCGGCATGAAAATCTTCGCGGGCAGAAAAGAATCTACGGGTTAGTAGTACAGTGTACCAGCACCGCGTCGAACCCTCTGAGGTCCGGTTTCTGCAGCGCAATGGTTCGCGCGGCGCCGGCCACGATGCCCAGAGAGCGCCGCACCGAGACCTCGCCAAGGGTCACAACCTGGGCATCGCGAAATTCAGGGAAGGTCCCGTCCCGGTCGAAACGATTCGTAAAGATCGTGTGCTCGTGGCGGCTCCGTTTCACCAGTTCGATCATCGTCCGTTCGATGCCGCTCTTCAGGTAGACCCAAGGGTAGTACTGCGCGATTCTCATCGCCTGACGCCTTTCGCCATCGCGACCTCCTCGGGAGGAGCGGCCAGATCGCCAAGCGCCAGGGCTCGGTAGGCGCGCAGTGCCGCCTCGGCCATCCGCCGCCAGGAGAACCGTTGTGAGTTCCGAAGTCCGGCTTCCATCAGTTCCAGGCGCCGCTTCGGACTGCACAGCGCGGTTTCGATGGCGTCCGCGATCGATGACTCCTCGAGCGGGTCGCAATACTCGGCCGAATCTCCATAGATCTCCGGGAAACAGGTTGTCCGCGACACCACTACCGGAATACAGGCCCGCTGTGCTTCCAGCGGCGGAACCGCGAACCCTTCGGCGATCGAAGGACAGACCAGCAACTCGGAGCGCAGCAGGATCGAGCGCATCCGGCTCTCGGTAACGAAACCGGTAAGATGGATGCGGCGCCTGTGCCGGGCCGACGCCAGCGCCGACATCAGTTCGCCGTTGTTCCATCCGGGCCGCCCCACCAGCAGCAGGTGATGCGGCAGCGCGCGCCGGGCGAGGAGTTCGTCGAAGGCCCGCACCAACCGAGCCAGATTCTTCCGCGGCTGAAGCGTCCCGATGAAGCAGATATAGCGCTCCGGAAGATCCGCATCGTGCAGCGCTGCGTTGGCCGCCTGATGATCGACGTGGTCCGCCGCATTCGGCGTGACTACGATTCGCAGCGGATCGACGCCATAGTGCTGATGGATTTGTCTGCGGGAAAACTCCGAAACCGTGAAGATCAGGTCCGCGCGGCGGCAGGACCACGGCACCAGAGCCTTCATCCGGGTCCGTTCCAGAAGCGTGTAGTATTCCGGCACGGTTTCAAACAGCGTGTCGTGGACGGTGATGACGGTCCGGGTGTGCGTGAACGGAGGACGTATGAAGGGTACGTGCAACACGTCAAGCCCGTGCCGCCACGCATACCAGGGAGCGCTGACCGGCCGCTGCACCCACTGGTTTCGCGGCATCAGCGCCACCAGCTTCGCATTGGGATGATCCGCCACCAGATGGCGGAGTTCATCGGGTTCATGGACGAACAGGTGATACTCGTTTCCCCGATCGATCTGGAGCAGATTGAGAATCAACTGGCGCGTGTACTGCTCATTGCCGGCCCCGAGGCTGTGTCCGCCCAGCCCGTGAGCATCGATTCCGATTCTCATGCCGGTCGCCGTGGGCTCGCGGCGAGCCCGTGCTCGAACTTCCACTTGTCCGCGACCGACCAGGCCAGCAGACCGGAGGCCCACTCACGCCATTGCCGCAGCCGCGCCGGCGTCCGGCCGCCCGCCACCACGGCCGAGGCTCCCGCCAGTCCGAGAACCGTGACCGACCAGACCCAGACAAACGCCGTCAGCGCCAGCGCCGGCAGCCTGCCGTCATGCTTTCTCAGATAGAGCCAGAAGCTCTGATAGGCGACCTGGCACTTGAAGCCGCCGCCTTTCTTCGCGATGCTCTCACCGCCGTAGTGCAGGATCGAGTGCGTCGCGAGATAGTCCACGCGCCAACCCGCCTCCCGCAGCCTCCGGCACAGGTCCATGTCCTCGATGATGAACATCGTTTCGTCAAGCAAACCGGTTTCGGCGAGCGCCGACATTCGCAGCAGCATCGCCGACCCGGGAATCGCAGGAACTTCGCGCGTGTCGGAGTGGTCCCAGTGACCGAGCTTTCGCCCATCGAAGATGCGGCTGCCGCGGAAGATCCGATTCAGCAGCAGCCACTCGGAAGCCACGTTCCATACCGTCGGCAGCGCCACCGCGGCCTCGTATTGTACGCTCCCGTCGCGGCTGACCTGCCGCGGCCCGACCGCGCCGGTCCTCGGATTCGCGATCATGTGATCGACCAGGGCGCGGACCGCGCCGGGGTGGACTACGGTGTCGGGATTCAATAGCAGCGCGAACTCGGTTTCGCAGCGCTCCAGGACGTAGTTGTTGCTCCGCGAGAATCCCAGGTTCTCTCCCTTCGCCTCGACCCGCGCCCACGGAAATCGCTTGCGCACGGTCTCCACGGTCGCGTCGGCGGAACAGTTATCGACCACCACGACGTCGGCCCATTCCGGCACGCCGTCATCGGCGAGCGACTGCAGGCATTCGCACAGGAGCTCGCAAACGTTCCACGTGACGATCGCAATCGTGAGACTGCCGGTCGCCGCCTCGCTAGAAAAACCACGGCTGGTAGTTGAACTGGTAAACGCAAGCATCAGGATTTCGTTCTCCGATCTTCTTTGCCGGTACGCCGCCGACAACTGCATAATCCGCTACATCCTTAGTAACTACTGCACCCGCCGCGACCACGGCGCCCCGGCCGACCCGGACGCCTCCCAGCACGGTGACCCGGGTCGCCAGCCAGGCGTAGTCCTCAATCTCGATCGGCTCCAGGATCGACGCGAAGGCCGGGTCATTCAAGTCGTGCCGCCCGCCCAGGAGCACGGCGAAGCTTGAAATATTGACATTGCTGCCGATCGTGAGACCGGCCTCTCCTCCCAGGAAGCAGTCCATCCCGATAACCGTTCCGTCGCCGATCGAGATCCGCTCCGGCCGCACGATGGTCGAGCCTCGCATGATGCAGACCCGCTCTCCGAGCCGCATACCGACAGCACGGAGCCACGCCTGCCGTACCGAATGGAAAGGGATACCCGAGACCGCGATGTTGTAGCCGGCCGCGCCAAGGTGCGACCGGATCTTGGCCCATCCGGATGGCCACTCCAGTGCCTGAGCGGAGAGGGCACGGTTCGGCCTCTCCCTGCTCTTCCACTCCGTTGTCCCGGCGTCTGTCGGTTGGCTGTGGCGCGTCATTTGGTCTCCAGCAGCAGCCGCGCCTGATCGGCGGCCGCCGTTCTTTCGCGACGCCGCTCTCCGCGGCGCTCGTAGTAGCCGGCCAACATGTTCCGCCGGAAGATCAGGTAATAATACAGATCGCTCACCCTGCTGCGGCTGCCGTCCTCGGCCCCGAGGGCCCGGAGCAGCGCATGGGTGACCCGGTTGTCGATCGAGCGGAAGGCAATGCGGTTCGCTATCTTCTTCGCCAGCCAGCTCACCGGCACATCGCGGCTGAAGATTCCGAACCGGTGCTTCACTTCGGGTGTCGGCAGGCGCTCGACGAAGTCGTACAGCCAGCGTCCGGTGAACCGGCCCTTGGAAGCCACTCCCGACGGCGCAAGCTTATGGAGGTGGCGCCCGCGCGCTTCGGGAAGAAAGTGCAGGTGCATCCCGGCCCGGTGCAGCCGGAAGCCCGTCAGGATGTCCTCGAAATAGAGCATGTACTCGTCGAACATTCCGTGCTCGAGCATGAAGCTCCGCTTCACCGAAAGGTTGCACGTCCAGAAATGTACGTAGTGGAGCCGGTCGCGCGCCCGCACCTCGTCGTAGGGGAAGGTGTGGAACAGCGACATCGGATCGTCGAGCAGTTCCTCGGGCACATACACCTCGCCCAGGGCGGCGTGGTGCGGCTCCGGATGCTCGCGGTGGAAGCGCCAATGTGCCAGCGCCATGTCCTCGTGCGGCACCACGTCGTCGTCGATGATCAGCACGACCTCGCCGCGGGCCTGCCGTATGCCGGTATTGCGCGGACCGGAGGGTCCGCCGGTCGGTTGGATTTCGAAAAAACGCAGCCGCTCCGGATGCGCTGCCGCGATCGGCGACAGAAACTCAGCCGTGCTATCCGGTGATCCGTTGCTGACGAAGATCACCTCGTACCGGAAGAGGCCGTCGGTTCGCTGGCCGAGCAGCAGGGGCAGGCTGCGCTCGAGCAGCTCGCGCCGGTTGTAAGTAGGAATCACAAAGCTGATCGCGATGCCCGGATATTTCATGACGGCAGACTCCCGGAAGCGGTGCTGCGTTCAGGCCGCAGCCACCAGAACGTCAGGGCCATTGCGGATACCATTGCCGCGACGCGTGCGCCGCCGGCGGGCAGCGCGGCGGCCGTGAGACCACAAATCACTGGGAGAACGAACGGAGCAAGCTCGGGGGTCCGGATCAGGCCGCGTGCGACGGCGAACCACGCACTCGCCGCGCCGATCGCTCCGGAGACGATCAGCAGCGCCCAGGCGGCGCCCACCGCTCCGTACCCGACAATCAGCGGCGGATAGACGGCGATTCCGAACAGCAGGCTCCCTATCACGATCCGGCCGACGATCCGCTGGCCGCCCGTCGCGACCAGCGCGTCCCCGAGCGTGCGGTTCCAGGCGAACACCGGGAGCGCCCAGAGCAGAATGGCCAGGACGCCGGCGGACCCGGCGAATTCCTCGCCGAACAGAGTCCGCATCACCCAGGGCGCCAGCAGGCTTCCGATCGTCGCAGCGCCCACGAGAACCGCGCCGAGCCGCAAGGCCGTCTTCCGCAACACGTGCCGCAATTCTCCGGCGCGCCCCTCTCCATGAAGCCTCGCAAACGTCGCAAAGACGGCGCTCAGCACACCGTCCGGAAGCACGAGACCGACCGAGAAGATCCGCAAGGCGGCTCCATAGATCCCGAGTGTCGCGGCCGGCGCCAGCCATCCGAGTACAATCACGTCCAGCCGGAACAGCGCGAGCGGCAGGACGAAGATCATGGCGAAGGAGAGCGCCTCCGCGCGCAGCGCGGCCGCAGCCACCGGCCGCCGCCCGGCATCCTCGCCGCCCCGGATGCCGCGAATCATCAGCCATCCGGCCGCCGCATGTGCCGCCCGGCCGACCACGTAAACTCCAGCGAGACCGGCCAGTCCCAGATCGGCCGCCACGGCGGCCAGCGAAAGCGCCATTCGCAACAGTCCTTCGCCCAGTGCCAGCCATGCGGTGACGGGCGAGCGGCCCGATGCCAGCAGGAACGCATCGTTCGCCATCGAGACTGCCGACGGAAAAAGTCCCACCGCCATCACGGCGGCCGGTATAATCTCCGCCGCCGGCTGCAGCGAAACCGCCAGCGGCAGTAGGATGCACAACCCCAGAGCTCCCGTAGCTCCGAAGCGAATCAGCTCGCGCCGCCAGGCCAGCCCGACCGCGGCATCCTTTCCTGAGCACTCCCGAACCAGCAATGCGGGTAATCCAAAGCTTTTCACATACTCGAAGAGTTGAAACAGCGTAACCAGTAACGTGTATTGCCCCAGGCCGGCTGGACCGGTAAGCCGCGCCAGCGCGATGATCAGCAGAGAACTCGAAAGCGGCGAGAGAATGCGGGCCGCCGTCACCGCCACCACGTCCCGCCTCAAACTGTACTTCGCAGCGCTCACTAGAGGCTCCAGGTCTCGCCGCCCGAACGACCCAGCGCAACGACCAGCCCCGCGTGAGCCCAGACAATCGCCGTCATGACCGGAATCCGGTATACGAAGTTCGTCATGTCGCCGAGAAGAAAACCTGCGAATCCGCACATGGCAAAGATCGCGAGGGCGCGCGACCGCTGCGAACCGCATGCCAGCGCCGAGCGCCACATCGTCCGGAACAGAATCCAGAGCAGCGCCAGGAAGCTCAGGCCGCCGGCCAGACCCGTTTCGCTGAATTCCAGCAGGATCAGGTTGTGAACAGGGTACGGCTTGATGCGCGACAGGCCCGAGATGTCATAGTTCAGGATGTGATTGATGCAGTTGTTGAGTCCGACGCCGGTGAACGGGTTGTCCAGCAGCATTCCCACGGCGGCCGTATTGAGGTGCGCGCGGAACTCAACGGCCTCACCGGTGCTCGACGCCAGCCGCTCGGCGATCCGGTCGGCTTTGGCTGCCAACCCTACCAGCGCGGCGCACAGCCCTATCGCGATCATGAGCGCCTTGGCTTGACTCACGCGCGCCGCGCCGCGATAGACACACAGGCCCGCCGCGAGCGCGCACGACAGCACCAGTCCGGCCCAGCCGCTGCGGGAGAGCGTGTAGTACATCGCGACCGCACCAAGCGACAGCGCTCCGAATGCAAACCACGAGAGCCAGCCATCGTCGGTGATCCAGACTCCAGCGGCCAGCGCGATGGCAAGCACCAGGTACAGCGCCAACACGTTCGGGTGGATAAGCGTGCCCGTTGGACGCTCCGTCACGGAGCCTCCGAGCATCGTAGTGCCGCGGTCCACGGCCGGCAAATCGATGCGCCCCCGCACCTCGCGCCTCTCCTCGGCCTCGGCCGCTCCAAGAAACGCCAACGACACAGCCCCTGGGCGATGGACCTGCACCAACGCGACGGCGCTCTGCAAGGCCAGCCCCGCGAGGATGCCGGCCACCAATAGGCGAAAGCGCGCGCGTGTGTGAAGAAAGTTTGAAAGGAAGACGAACAACACAAAGGCCTGGAGCAGCGCACTGAGCTGAAACAGACCCAGTTCGGGGTCGCTGCCGGCTGCCGCCGAAATCGCTGCGAAGAACAGGTAGACGCCGAACGCCATCAGCAGCGGCGTCGGTACGTGGATCCGGAACCCGCCCGAACGGTGCAACAGCGCCCAGCCGGCGAGTGCAACGAGCAGCAGATCCGCGGCTGCGATCCTGTAGCCAACCGCTCCTCCGAAGTGGTCCTCCCTGTACGCCAGGTGAAACTTCAGGCTGACGGGCAGAACCATACCGAGAGCCAATAGTCCGCCGCGCTCCACCAGGCCGGGAAAGGCCACCAGTACCGGCAGCAAGGCGCCGCAGGCCACCGTGAGGACAGCGATGCGCCCTCCGCGTCCATCCATGCCGGACGCAAGCAACATTGCGAGCGAGAGAACCGCCGCCGCTCCGATGACCGCGGCATACATAGCCGTGCGCCCGGCGCGGCCCGCGCAGGCAGCCTCGGATGCGGATGTCCCCGCCACGATGAAAGTCCGGCTCACGATGCCGCTCAATCTCCCAGAAACGCGGGCAACACCGGCCGGGACCTGTTAATCACCGCTCCGAGAACAGGCAGGCCGGAGCGTCGCAGCAGGTCCGTTGCCTCCGACGCGTCGTTCGGATGGCAGCGTCCTGCTTCGATGACAAGCACGACCCCGTCGGCGATCCCGTACAGATCCAGCGCGCTCGCCTTGCCCTGCAGCGAGCCGCCATCCACTACCACAGACGATCCCTTCTCGCGCGCGGCGTTCACTCCGGCACGCAGGCTCGCCCCGTCCCGGCCCGTTCCGTTGGGATCCGAGGCGTCGATGAAGACGACCGGCTTCCGAACCTCCGACGCCGCCCCCGCCAGCCCGGACGCGATCGTCGACACGCCCTCTCCAGGGAAGCAACTCATCACCACGATCACCCGAGGATCGTCCGACGCCAACACGCTTCTGCGAAGCTGCTGCAGCGCCCGTTCGAGCTCCTTGCGTGCCGATGCGCCCGCGGCGCGGTCCACGTTTCCGGTAACCGCCGGGGCCGGCGCGATCGCCTGGTCTCCCGTGAGTGACCGGTTGAGATTGAGAGCCACTTTCACTTCAGCCATGTGCCACCGCCATCGATTTCGTGGATTCCTCCAGGTAGTCGCCGTACCATGCGATGGTCTCGCACAGCCCGGATTCCAGCGTGTAAACCGGCGACCAGCCCAGCGTTTGCGCAGCTTTGGCCGCGGTCAGATACTGCTCGCGGATCTCGCCCGAGGCGATGTTCATCACGTCGGGCTCCAGATGCTCGGCCTCCATCAGACCCAAAACCAGGCGCACTACTTCGAGCACGGTGGGATGCACCTCCATGCTGAAGTTGAAGCCTTCGCCGCGAAGGTCCGGGCGCGAGGTCAGTTGCTCGGCCAGTGTCAGATATCCGGCTACGGCGTCCTTCACATAGAGGAAGTCCCTGATATACCGGCCATCGCTGCGAATTTCGAATCGCTGCCGGTTGAACGTGGATCGGATCAGGCCCGGGATCATGCGGCTGAAATTCAGATCGCCGCCGCCGAACAGATTCCCGCACCGCGTGATGGCGACCCGCAGGCCGTAGGTGACGGCGTACATCCGGGTGATGAGATCCGCGCAGCTCTTGGATACGTCGTAGGGATACTCGCCCTGCAGCGGATGGTCCTCCGTGTAGGGAAGATGAATGGGGATTCCGTATGCCTTATCCGACGACGCCACGACCGTTGCCGTCACGGTGGGCGTCTGCCGCACCGCCTCCAGGATGTTCCACGTCCCGCGCACGTTCACGTCCAGCGTGCCCGCCGGGTCCAGCTTCGCGGCGCCCACCAGAGCCTGCGCCGCCAGGTGTAGCACCGTCTGCACTTCGTGCTCGACCAGCGCCCGCCGCAGCAGTCCCGCATCTAGCAGATCGCCGCGTACGACCGTCACCCGCCGCTCCAGCCCGGCCAGCCGGAACAGGCAGCGCGGAATCTCGTCACGCACCAGCGCGACCACATGCGCCCGCCGCCGCAGCAGCTCTTCCACCATCCACCCGCCCAGCAGCCCCGTCGCGCCGGTAACGAAGACTCTCCGTCCCGCCCAGAAATTATCAGCCATCCTCGGGCTCTCCTTTCCCATCAAACGAGCGTTGCCGCGCACCGGGCGGCCCGCTGCCATGGGGCCGTGCCGGAGACCAGCAGCCGTTCCAGGTCCATCTGGTCCTTGCTCGTATCCATCGATTTCCAGAAGCCCTCGTGCCGGTAGGAATAGAGCTGCCCCTCGGCCGCCAGGCAAGGCAGCACTTCCGCCTCCAGACTGGTGCCGTACCACCGGTCGAACACGGCGCGCTCGAAAATCATGAATCCCGCGTTGATCCAGTGGTCCCTAAGAACCGGCTTCTCGCGAAAGTGCTCAATCCGGCCCAGTCCATCGCAGGCAACCGTACCGTATTGTGAACGCAGCGGCACGCTCGTCAGCGTCGCCAGCGCACCGTGCGCCCGGTGAAATCCTTCGAGTGCTCCGAGGTCGATGTCCCCGAGCCCGTCGCCGTAGGTGGCGAAGAATCGCTCGCCGACGAACGGCGCGCAGCGCCGGATCCGCTCGCCGGTGTCGCTCTCATCGCCCGTATCCAGGATCCGGACGTCCCACTGGCTGAACTTATCCGCGAAGTAATCGAACAGGACCTCCTTGCGGTGTCCCGCCGCGAGAACGAACCTTGTGACACCCTGCTCTGCATACAACCTCATCAGGTGCACCAGGATCGGAGTACCTGCAATCGGCATCATCGGCTTGGGAAAGTATTCGGTGAACGGGTACGACCGTGTCCCCTTCCCGCCGCAAAGGATTACCGCTTTCATATCGCGCATTCTTCTGCCTCCTCGGATCATTGCCGCCGGCCCGGTTTCGATTGCCGATCCGCTACCACCGCGGGACCTCGGCCAGAACAGGGATTCGCAACAGCTCCTCCACTTCCCGCCGCGTCCGCAGCCGGCGATTCAACATGTCCACAAGAAACGCCACGCCGATCGCAATCAGCAGCCCCAGGCCCAGCGCGAGTTTCGACACGAGGCCGATCTTCGGCTTTACGGGCAGCGGATTGACCGTGACGGCTTCGATCGGCGTCACGTTGGTCACATGCATCCGATTCATCGCATCGGTGGCACGAGCCTCTTCCAGCCGCTTGCTGTAAAACTGCACGGCCGCGAGCGCCACGTCCCGGTCCCGCTCCAGCTTCCGGATCGCCGTGCCCTGCCGGCTTACTTCGATGACCCCGCCCTTGCTCGCCTGCCATTCCCGGTACAGCGCCAACTCGAGCGCTCGAACTGACTGCTCCTCGGCGCGAGCGACGGCCAGTTCCTGCCGCAGCGCCTCGCTCACTCGACTGACTGAGATCGTCCGGTCCACCACTGGCGAGTCCGTCTCGCTCCGCAGCATCGCCTCGGCCGCGGCGAGCTCTTCCTCGTTCTGGCGCACCAGGCGGTTGCCGTCCTTGTACTTGGTCCGCAGCTCGGCGGCCTTGCGCTGGAGTTCCACGATTTGGGTTTTCAGGTTGCCGACCGCGAATGTATTGCGGAGCGGCCGCTCCTCGCTGACAATCCGGTCAGGAACAACGGCCATTTGCCGCTCGAGCTCCGCCACTCGTGCAGCACTTTGCGCGGCCTGGGCTGCTACACGCCGCCATTCCGTCTCGAGCTCCGAGCTCTGCCGCACTGCATGCCGCTCCTCCTCGCCGACCACCGGGAGCGACCGCCCCGAACGGATCGACGCGATCGCCGCGTCCAGACCATCCAGCTCAGCCCGCTTCGCCTCAAGCTGGCCGCGGAAGAAGACCTCGCTCTGCGGCGCCTGGTGCACGGCGAGATGCTTTTCGAGGTACGCGTCGCGAATTTTTTCGAGAATCGTCTTCGACAGCCGGGGGTCGCCCCAATGGAGCCGCGCCGCGATCACGTTGGTCTTCTTCTCCGCCGCCACCTGGAACTTCCGAAGAACACGCGCCACCGCCGCGCCGACCTGGTCCTGCTCCGGCTTGCCGTGGTAGTCGTTGTAGGCACGGGTCGCCGCGCGGATGGGAGCGCTCAACAATTGGACCGCCCAGTGCTCCGGGAACCGGTCCACGCCCGCCTCCATCACGGCGTGCGCGATCACCTCGCTGCTTCTGAGGATCTCCGCTTCGCTGTTCAGCTCCTCTTCGGTCACCAGCGGGCGCGACTGCGTCTGGATCGCGCTCTGATCGGAGGAGACGATCGGATCCTGACGGTCGTTCCTTACCAGAAACCGGACGCTCGCCTCGTAGCTCGGAGGCCAGAAGAAGCAGTACGCGAAGGCCGCCGCCAGCACGATGGTATAGGTGCACAGAATGAGCCACTTCCTTCGGACGATGACTGAAAAGAAGCGGCGGAAGCTGAATGCCGATGCGTCGATTTCGAAGTCTGCCATGTTGTCGTCACTCCTCCGGACCCCGCGAGTTCATCACCACGCGCCCTCGCCGCGTAAAACCACGACCAGCGTCTTCGCCAGAATCTTGATATCGAGCCATAGCGACCAGTGATCGATGTAGCGCATGTCCAACTCCATCCAGCGGTCGAAGCTCAAATGATGACGCCCGCTTACCTGCCACAGGCAGCTCAAACCGGGCCGCACGCTCAGGCGGCGGCGATGCCAGTCCTCGCTGAATTGGTTGTAATCCCGCAGGGGCAGCGGCCGCGGCCCCACCAGGCTCATGTCTCCGCGGAGGACATTCCACAACTGCGGCAGTTCGTCGATGCTGAACTTACGAAGATAGCGGCCGACCGGCGTAATCCTCGGATCGCCGGCCAACTTGAACGCCGCGCCCTTAACCTCGTTCCGGTGCTCAAGCTCTGCCAGCCGCTGTTCCGCATCGGCCACCATCGTCCGGAACTTCAGCATGGAGAACGGCCGTTTGTTCAGTCCCAACCGGCGCTGCCGGAAAAGGATGGGCCCAGGGGAACTCAATCTGACCGCGATCGCTGCGCCCAGCATCACGGGAGCAGTCAGCAGCAGCAGGACCAGCGCCAGGCTCCGGTCCATGACCTCCTTGACTACCGCTGCGCCGCCCTCGATCCGTCCCTTACCCATCTGCAGCAGCGGCCGCTGTGAAAGCACGTCAGAGGCCATGGCAAGGCGTCCGCTGAAAAGCTCGCCTTCGAGCCGCAACAGGATCCCCAGGGTTTCGCAGTATGAGGCAATGCGGCTTACATACTCGTAATAACTCTTGAGCGGTAAGCAGACGACGACCTCATCGACAACCGACTCCCGCAGATATGACTCGACGGAGTCCAGGTCGGCCACCTTCTCGACGCCCTTTTCGCACAACGCAACCGCCCCTACCCACGGGTCATCCGCGAAACCGACCACCCGAAGTCCGAGTTCCGGGTGCCGTCCGGCGGCAGCGACAAACTCCTCGGCGCGCCGATTGCTCCCGAGAATCAGGACTTGGCGCAAGTTCCGCCCGCGGCGCCGGATCTGTCCCAGCGCTACCCGCAGCACCATCCTGCCAGCGATGCTGATCGCCGTGGCTCCGGCCCAGAGTTCGAAAGCGTCTCCGAAGGAAAGTGTCCACCGCGCAACCCCGGTGAACAGCGCCACGATTCCAATCGTCCCCAGCGTCGTTCCGAACACGGCGTGCAGAACGTACTCCCGCAACAACGCCAGCCTGTGCGATTGATAGTTACCTGTACCGAGGTGACTCAGCCGCCAGACGACCGGGGCCGCCGCGGTACACAGCGCGGCGTAGCCGCAACCAAACACTGACGGCGTTTCCGATCTCGTAGGATATTGGTTTTCCACGACCATC
>JBKBWD010000117.1:0-11551 GCA_046289265.1 Bryobacteraceae bacterium
GGCAGTAGGCGTTTCCCCGAAATCCGCTAAGTCCCTTCTCTGCATAGACTTGCTTAAATCCGGCTGAAGAACTTCGGTCTAGGCAATCCGCTTACGGTCTATCTCCCCCGTGCGTTCAGGGCAGGCGCCGAGATCATCCACGACAGTGCCGTTACTCGTGTGCTGACCAATCAGGGGGGCGATCGTGCCACCGGTGTTGAATATTATGATGCACAGGGTCAGCGTCACGTCCAGGAGGCCGGTCTTGTCATTCTTGCCGCCTACGCTTTTGAAACGCCTCGAATCTTGCTGAACTCCAGCCGGGACGGGCTCGCTAATTCCAGCGGAACCCTCGGTCGCTACATGATGGCCCACACCACATCCAGTGTGTTCGGGTTGTTTGAAGAGGAAACCGAGAACCACCTCGGCATGACGGGCGGCCAGTTGGTCTGCCAGGACAACTATGCGAAAACACCTCGTAATGGATACCTGTCGAGTTCGCAGTGGCTCATCGGCAATGCGCTGAAACCCAATGACCTGCTCGGCATCTGCAACACCAGGCCCGACCTATTCGGCGCTCCGCTGCACGATTTCCTCCGTACGGCTACGAAGCATATGGGGATCATGACCTTCGTCGGAGAAGGCCTTCCGGACTCTGGCAACAGGCTCGTATTAAGTGAAAAGAAGGACCAATGGGGTTTCCCACTAGCCCGTGTCAACCACCAGTTCGGCCCGGACAGCCTGAAGTGCTGGGAAGCCGGGATCGAGCAGGGCAGGGCTGTCTTTGATGCCGCCGGGGCCCGCGAAGTTTGGGTCAGTAGACGCGCCCAGATGCATACGATGGGCGGAGCCATCATGGGCCGTTCAGCAGACGCTTCGGTAGCGAACAGCTATGGGCAAGCGCATGATGTATCCAATCTGTTCATCGCAGGCTCCAGCCTGTTCCCTACCTCTGGCGGTGTGAATCCGACCTTTACACTGACCGCTTTGGCGCTCAGGTCAGCCGAATACATGCTGTCCGATTGGCCCGGGTGAGAAGCGGTGCTCTCCGATGCGCTTCACCAGAACAGCGCACTTACCCCCGAGAGCCCGGCTTCGCTAAATCTACGATGGGCGGCCTTCCCCCCTCTTCGTCTGCCAAGCCAAGGGCTTGCCAGACGGAGCCTTGGCAAAGGATGGTGGAGGCGGCGGGAGTCGAACCCGCGTCCGAGAAAGTCCGCCGTGAAAAGCCTACGTGCGCATCCGGTTCGTATGTTTTCGACTGGCGCCTGGAGAACCGGAGAATTGGTCTTCCGATCGGTTTAAGGGAGCTCGAAACCCGGCACGCCTTCTCACAACGATCAAATGATCAAATGCCGTCCAAGCCGTTGCGCCCCCTTTCCCAGACTGTTGCATCATGGGCGCCGCCTCGTCCGTCCTACTCTGATTGTCAGTCTGTCAATTGTTTAGTGCTAAACTAAATTACGATTGCCGGCCCACGCTTTTCAGCCGTACCATCAAAGAAACTAGAGATATGACGCTCGCCGAAGAATCGCTCCGCCTATACCGTCTGCCGCTTTTCGAGCTTCTATACACCGCCCACACCGCCCACCGGGCCCACCACGCCCCCGGCGAGATCCAGCGCTGTTACCTGCTCTCGATCAAAACCGGCGGCTGCCCCGAGGATTGCGGCTACTGCGGCCAGTCGGCCCACTACGATACCGGCCTCAAGCGCGAACCGCTCCTCTCGGTCGAAGAGGTCCGAGCCGCCGCCCTGGCCGCCAAGGAGCGCGGAGCCGAGCGTTTCTGCATGGGCGCCGCCTGGCGCCAGGCCCCGCCCGGAGAGCAGTTCGAGCGCGTCCTCCAGATGGTCCGCGAAGTGAAGGCGCTCGGCCTCGAAGCCTGCACCACCCTCGGGATGCTCACCCCCGATCAGGCCTGCCGGCTCAAAGAGGCCGGACTCGACGCCTACAACCACAACCTCGACACCAGCCGCCAGCACTACACCAGCATCATCTCCACCCGAACCTTCGACGACCGCCTCGCCACCCTCAACGCCGCCCGCCAGGCCGGCCTGACCCTGTGCAGCGGAGGCATCCTCGGACTCGGCGAAAGCGCCGAGGACCGCTGCCGCATGCTCGCCGAACTCGCCGCGCTAGACCCGCAACCCGAATCCGTGCCGATCAACCTCCTGGTCCCCATCGAAGGCACCCCGCTGGCCGCCGCGCCCGACGTCGATCCGCTCGAACTGGTCCGCACCATCGCGGTCGCCCGTATCCTCATGCCGAAATCGCGGGTCCGCCTCTCCGCCGGCCGCATGTCGCTCTCCCGCGAGACCCAGATTCTGGCCTTCTTCGCCGGAGCCAACTCAATCTTCATCGGCGACAAGTTACTGACCACCCCCAACTCGGCCGCCGCCGAGGACGAGGCCCTGTTCGCAGCCCTCCAGTAGTCCCGATGAGCATCGCCCTTGAAGCCCGGATCCGCGCCCGGCTCACCGCCCTCGAATCCGACGGCCTCTTCCGCCGGCTTAATCCGCCCTCGGGCATTGACCTGTCGTCCAACGACTACCTCGGCCTCTCCGCCGATCCCTATGTGATCTCCCGCATGGCCGCCGCCGTCGAGCGCGAAGGCTGCGGCTCCACCGGCTCCCGCCTGCTCCGCGGCGAACGCACCGCCCTTTCGGACCTGGAGAAACGCTTCGCCCGTTGGAAAGGCGCCGAAGCCGCCCTCTACTTCAACAGCGGCTACGCCGCCAACCTCGCGGTCCTCTCCACCTTCCCTGAGCGCGGCGACCTCATCCTCTCCGACCGCCTCAACCACGCCAGCCTCATCGACGGTATCCGCCTGGGCGCCGCCAGCAAGGCCATCTTCGACCACGCCGACCCCTGCGCCGCCCGCCGCGCCCTCGACTCCGCCGCCTGTCCCGGCCACCGCTTCCTCGTCACTGAATCGGTCTTTAGCATGGATGGCGACTTCGCCCCGCTCGCCGGGTACGCCGCCCTCTGCCGCGAAACCGGCGCCTCCCTCATCGTCGATGAAGCCCACGCCATCGGCATCTACGGCCCCCGCGGAACCGGACTCATCGAAGCCGCCGGCATCCAGCGCGACGTGTTCCTCTCGATCTGCCCCATGGGAAAAGCCTTCGGAGTCGCAGGCGCCTTCGTCACCGGAGCCGCCTGGGCCATCGAGTACCTGGTGCAGCGCGCCCGGCCCATCATCTTCTCCACGGCCGCGCCCCCGTCCGTTGCCGCTGCCCTGAGCGCCGCCCTCGACCGGATCGAAGAGGCTCCCGAGCGCCGTCTCCGCGTCCTCTCCCTCGCTGCCTGCCTCCGCGGTCTCCTCGCCGACATGGGGCTCCCGGTCGCGCGCGAAGGCTCGCAGATCATCCCGATCCTGATCGGAGGCAACGCCCGCGCCGTCGCCGTTGCCTCCGCCCTCCAGGACGACGGCTTCGACGTCCGCGCCATCCGCCCCCCGACGGTCCCGCCCGGCGCCGCACGCCTCCGCGTCTCCATCAACGCCGGCCTCGACGAGGCCGTGCTCCGCTGCTTCGCCACGGCGCTGGCAGAAGCCCTGAAGAAGTACCCTGCATGATTCAAGGAATTTTTGTCACAGGCACCGGAACCAACATCGGCAAGACCGCTGTCTCCGCCGCCATAATGCACCGTTACCGCCCGGTCGCGCCCCTGCGCTACTGGAAACCCGTCCAGACCGGCTCGCCCGAGGATGACGACACCCGCACGGTCCACCGTCTCGGAGCCTGCTCGATCGAAGAGATCCACCCCGAAGGCATCCGTCTCCCTCGGCCCCTCTCGCCACACCTCTCCGCGCGGCTCTGCGGCGTCCGCATCGAGCTCGCCTCGATTCTCGCGGCCGCGGCGAACGCAGGAGCCTCCCGCGCCTGCGTGGTTGAAGGCGCCGGAGGCCTCCTGGTTCCCCTCAACGAGGACACCCTCATCGCCGACCTCATCCTCGCGCTGAAACTCCCCGCCGTCGTCGTCGCGCTCTCGACCCTCGGCACTATCAACCACACGCTCCTGACGCTCGAAGCCCTCCGCGCCCGCTCGATCCCGATTGCCGGCGTCATCATGAACGGCGAACTCAACCCCGAAAACCGCCGGGCCATCGAACACTACGGCAGCGTCCCCGTCCTTGGCGAAATGCCGCCTCTGGCGCCCCTCACCGCCGAAGTCCTCGCCCACTGGGCCTTCACCGAACTCGATCCGGAGGGGCTCCTCGATCCGCTCTTCAAGGAGCCGCGCCCATGAAGCCCTCCCGCGTCGCGAGCCTCGACCGCGCGCGCCTCTGGCACCCCTACACCCAGATGCAGACCGCGCCCCCGCCCATCCCCATCGTCCGGGGCAAAGGCGTCTATCTCTACACCGAGGATGGCCGCCAGATCCTCGACGGCATCTCCTCCTGGTGGGTCAATATCCACGGCCACAGCCACCCGCGCCTCAATGAGGCCCTCACCGCCCAGGCCGCCGAACTCGAACACGTCATCTTCGCCGGCTTCACCCACGCCCCCGCCGCCTGTCTCGCCGAAGAGCTCATCGAGGTCCTCCCGCCCAACCTCACCCGCGTCTTCTATTCCGACAACGGCTCGACCGCCGTCGAAGTCGCGCTCAAGATGTCCATGCAGTACTGGCGCAACCTCGGCCAGCCGCAGCGCCAAGCCTTCATCGTCCTCGACCACGCCTACCACGGCGACACCGTCGGCGCCATGTCCGCCAGCGCCGAATCGACCTTCACCGAAGCCTTTAAGCCGATGCTCTTCCGCGTCGAGCGCGCCGACGCCCCCTACTGCTACCGCTGCCCCCTCGGCCTCGAACGCTCGCGCTGCCAGATCGACTGCCTGTCGTCCCTCGAAAGCCTCCTGGCCGAAGGGGGCGACACCATCGCCGCGGTCCTAATCGAGCCGATGCTTCAGGGCGCCGGCGGCATGATCGCCTGGCCGCCCGAGTTCCTCGCCGGAGTCCGCCGCCTCTGCACCCAATACGGAACCCTCATGATCGCCGATGAGGTCTTCACCGGCTTCGGCCGCACCGGCCGCATGTTCGCCTGCAACCACCAGGACGTCCAGCCCGACCTCATCTGCCTCTCGAAAGCCCTGACCGGCGGCTATCTCCCGCTCAGCGTGACCGCCGCCACGGAAGCCATCTTCGAGGCCTTCCTCAGCGACGACCGCCGCAAGACCTTCTTCCACGGACACTCTTTCACGGCCAATCCCCTCGCCTGCGCCGTCGCCCGCGCCAGCCTCGATCTCTTCCGCACCGACGGAACCCTCGACCGCGTCGCCGCCCTCGAACGCCGCTTCCACAGCCGCGCCGAGGTGCTTCGAGCGCTCCCCTACGTCGGCGACCTCCGCATCCTCGGAGGCGTGCTCGCGCTCGAACTCCTCCGCGACCCCGCCACGCGCGCCGCCGGCGGCTACCTCGACCGCGTCGGCCCCGAACTCCACGCCCGCTTCCTCGAACGCGGCCTCCTCCTGCGCCCGCTCGGCAACGTCCTCTACTTCATGCCGCCCTACGTCATCACGGAAGATGAGACCGGCTGGGCACTCGACCAGATCGAAGACGTTCTCCGTAGCTGGCAGTGGCCCGCATGAGAATCGCCGGAGTCGGCTCGGCCATTCCGCCCGCCGCCACCTCGAACCCGGAGATCGAAACGCGCCTCGGCCTCGAACCCGGCTGGATCGAGCGCCGCACCGGCATCCTCGCGCGCCCCACCACTGCCCCCGGAATCGCGACCTCCGACCTCGCCGCCGAAGCCGGCTGCAAGGCCCTGCAATCCGCCGGCCTGCCGCCCGGAGACGTCGGACTCCTCCTTTTGGCCACCAGCACCCCCGACCATCTCCTCCCCCCGACCGCCCCGCTGGTCGCCCACCGCCTCCGCCTCACCCAAGCCGGAGCCATCGACCTCACCGGAGCCTGCTCCGGCTTCCTCTACGCCCTCGCCATCGGAAGCGCCTGCGTCGCTTCGATGAACCGCCCGGTTGTCGTCATCGGAGCCAACATCCTCACCCGCCGCGTCAATGAGCGCGACCCCGCCACCGTCGCCCTCTTCGCCGACGGAGCCGGAGCCGCCGTCCTCGTTCCCTCCGAAACCCCGCACCTGCTCGGCCAATACCTCGGAGCCGACGGCAGCCACTACGATGCCATCAAAATCCCGGCCGGAGGCACTCGCGAACCCCTCACCTCGGAAAGCCTCCAGTCCGGCCGCAACCTCATGCAAATCCAGGACGGCCCCCGCTCCTTCAAGCACGCCGTCCGCCTCATGGCCACCGCCGGCCGCCAGGCCCTCTCCGCCGCAGCCCTCACCCCCGACGCCATCGGCTGGTGGATACCCCATCAGGCCAACCTCCGCCTCATCCGCGAAACCGGCAAAGCCCTCGGCATCCCCAACGACCGCACCATCGTCACCATCGACCGCTACGCCAACAGCTCCGCCGCCACCATCCCTATCGCCCTCGCCCAAGCCGTCGCCGCCAACCGCATCCACCGCGGCGACACCCTCCTCCTCACCTCCGTCGGAGCCGGAATGATCAACGCCGGCCTCGTACTCAAGTGGTGATAAACTACCCTCGGAGCAATGACCCTCGCCCTCGCCCTGATCCTCGCCCTCGCGGCCCAGGCCCAAACGCCCGCACCCGTCCAACCCCTCCTCACCCAACACTGCGCCGCCTGCCACCGCGGCCCCAACGCCCCCGCCGGCCTAGACCTCACCACCCTCCCCTGGGACCTCAACGACCCCCACACCCACAGCCGCTGGGTCCGCATCCACGATCAGGTCCGCGACCACGCCATGCCTCCGCCCGGAGCCAAGCCCCTCCCGCCCGAAGCCCGCAACACCTTCCTCACGAAACTCGCCGAACCCCTCATCGCCCACCACCGCCAGACCGCCGCCGCCCACGGCCGGGCCACCCTCCGCCGCCTCAACCGCTACGAATACGAAAACACCCTCCGCGATCTCCTCGCCGCCCCCTGGCTCGAACTCCGCGACTCTCTCCCGGAAGACGGCATCCTCGCCCGCTTCAACAAATCCGGCCAGGCCCTCGACGTCTCTCACGTCCAGATGGCCCGCTACATGGAGGTCGCCGAACAGGCCATGCGCTCCGTCCTCGCCGCCGCCGCGCAGCCTGAAACCCACCGCCGCTACTACGCCCGCGACCAGCAGCGCCTCCACAACCGCATGCGCTACAGCCCCTTCAACCGCCACCCCGAGCGCGCCACCATCCCCATCCTCGGCTTCGAAGCCCAGCCCGGCGTCCTCGCCGAAACCGCGCCCCTCACGGTCGGCGACTCCAACCCCGCCCTCCGCGAACTCGAAGGCTACGCCACCCCCGCCAGCACCTACATCGGCAACGAATACCACTTCGACCAGTTCACCGCCCCCGCCGGCGGAGCCTACCGCCTCCGCTTCAACGCCTTCTCCCTCTGGATCCACACCGTCTACAACGGCGGCCCCCGCAGCATGGACTTCGCCTTCTGGCGCCCCGACCGCGAAAAGACCTCCCGCGGCCGCACCACCGAGCCCGTAACCATCTACGCCCTCAGCCCCGGCGGCGAAAAGCGCTACCTCGGCTCCTTTGACGTCACCCCCGAGCCCGCCCTCCACGAACTCACCGTCTTCCTTCTCCCCGGCGAATCCATCCGCCCCGACGCCGCCCGCCTCTTCCGCTCCCGCCCCGGCTTCCTCGGCAGCCCCGACGCCACCGAAGAAGGCACCCCCGGAGTCGCCTACCGCTGGATGGAAGCCACCGGACCCCTGAGCCCCGGCCAAAACCTCCTCCCCGGCAACGAAAAGGACCCCGAAAAACTCCTCCGCCGCTTCATGGAACGCGCCTACCGCCGCCCGCCCGCCGAACGCGAAGTCCACAAATACCTCGCCATCATCCGGCACCGCCTCGCCGCCGAGCCCAACGACTTCGCCGAAGCCATGCTCGCCGGCTACACCGCCGTCCTCTGCTCCCCCGGCTTCCTATACCTCGAAGAGGAGCCCGGCCCGCTCAATCCCTACGCCCTAGCCGCCCGCCTCTCCTACTTCCTCTGGAACACCGCGCCGGACCCCGAACTCCGCCGCCTCGCCGCCAGCGGCGACATCCGCCGCCCCGCAGTTCTGCGCGCCCAGGCCAACCGCCTCCTCGACCACCCGCGCGCCCGCGCCTTCATTGACGCGTTCCTCGACTACTGGCTCGACCTCCGCAAACTCAACGACACCACCCCGGACCAGACCCTCTACCCCGACTACTACCTCGACGACCTCCTCACCGAGTCCGCCCTCATCGAAACCCAGCTCTTCTTCGAGCACCTGGTCCGCCGCAACCTGCCGGCCCGCAACATCGTCCAGTCGGACTTCACCATGCTCAACTCCCACCTGGCCCGGCACTACGGACTCCCGCCCGTCGCAGGCGTAGCCCTCCGCAAAGTCGCCCTCCCGCCCGAAAGCGTCCGCGGCGGCCTCATGACCCAGGCCAGCGTCCTCAAGATCACGGCCAACGGCACCACCACCTCGCCCGTCCTTCGCGGCGTCTGGGTGATGGAGCGCATCCTCGGCGACCCGCCGCCTCCGCCCCCGCCCGGCGTCCCCGCCGTCGAACCGGACACCCGCGGAGCCGTCACCATCCGCCAGCAGCTCGACAAGCACCGCTCCGTCGCCTCCTGCGCCGTCTGCCACCAAAAGATCGATCCGCCCGGCTTCGCCCTCGAAAACTTCGACATCCTCGGAGGCTGGCAGGAGCGCTACCGTTCCACCGAGGAAGGCGAGCCCGTCAAGGGCATCGGCAAGAACGGCCACGTCTTCAAGTTCCGCCTCGGCCAGCCCGTCGACTCCAGCGGCGAGCTATCCACCGGAGAGCAGTTCCGCGACGTTGTCGAGTTCAAGCGCCTGCTGCTCAAAAACGAGCGTCAGATCGCCCGCAACATCGCCGCCCAGTTCATCGCCTACGCCACCGGAGCGCCCGTCGCCTTCGGTGACCGCGCCGAACTCGAACGCATTCTCAACGCGGCCGAAAAGGACCGCTACGGCCTGCGAACCATCATTCACGAAATCGTGCAAAGTGAGCTGTTCACGCACAAATGAGGAAACACGCCATGAATATCTCTCTCCGCCGCGCTCTCCCGCGCCGTTCGTTTCTCCGAGGCGCCGGCGTCGCCCTCGGCCTCCCGCTGCTCGACGTCATGCGTCCCGCCCTGGCGGCCCCGAAGTCGGACGACGTCCCCCGCCGCATGTTCGCCATCTGCAACAACCTCGGCCTGCTGGAGAACGGCTTCTTT
Source organism: Bryobacteraceae bacterium (assembly GCA_046289265.1). GTDB lineage: Bacteria > Acidobacteriota > Terriglobia > Bryobacterales > Bryobacteraceae > JBKBWD01. The sequence continues at coordinate 9,237 of JBKBWD010000117.1, forward strand.
CCCACGAAGCCTGGCCGGGACTACGAACTCTCGCCCTACCTGAGCGTCTTGAAGGACTTCCGCCAGGACTTCACCGTCTTCAGCGGCGTCTCCCACCCGGACGTCGACGGCAGCCACTCCTCCGAAGTCTGTTTCCTCACGGCCGCGCCGCACCCCGGCAACGGCGGCTTCCGCAACACCATCTCGCTCGACCAGTTCATGGCGGACCACATCGGCGAGCGCACGCGCTTCCCGTCCCTCACCCTGGGCGTCAACGTCAACAAGGGCCAGCGGAGCCTCACCTTCACCGGTTCCGGCGTCATGATCCCGTGCGAGGACAGCGCCTCGAGCCTCTACCGGCGTCTCTTTCTCCAGGGCACCGAGGAGGAGATCGAGCGCCAGATCGCGCGTCTGAAGCAGGGCGAGAGCATCATGGACTCGGTGGCCGACCACGCCTCCGGCCTGAAGCGCGATCTCGGCCCGGCCGACCGCGCGCGCCTGGAGCAGTACATGGCCGGAGTCCGCGAACTCGAGCGCCGCCTGGTCGCCGCCCGTGCCTGGGAGCGCCGTCCCAAGCCCGTCCCCACGCAGCCCGAGCCCAAGGACCCGGACAACAGCCGCGCCTACATGGAGCGCACGCGACTGATGTACGACATGGCCCGCCTGGCCTTCGAAACCGACTCGACGCGCCTGATCACCCTCTTCCTCGACAGCGCCAATTCCCCGGCCATCGACATCGAAGGCGTGAATATCACCGACGGCTACCACAACCTCTCCCACCACGGAAAAAACGAAAGCAAGCTCGCGCAACTCGAAGCCATCGACCTCTGGCACATGAGGCTCCTGAACGAGCTGTTGGGGAAGCTGAAATCGGTCTCCGAAGGAGAAGAAACCCTCCTCGACCGCACCATGGTCCTCTACGGAAGCAACTTCGGAGACGCCAACAAGCACACGACCACCAACATGCCCGTCATCCTGGCCGGAGGAGGCTTCAAGCACGGCCAGCACCTGGCCTTCGACACCTCGAAAAACTACCCCCTCCCCAACCTCTTCGTCTCCATGATCCAAAGAATGGGAATCGAAGCAGACCGCTTCGCCTCGTCCACGGGCACGATGCGGGGGTTGGAGCTCGTCTTCCACTAAGTTGACACGAACACAATTGCTAAGGACTCTCAATCAGCCCCGCTCTCTGTCGGTAGGTCCTAGGAAGCTTGTATACAGCTTAAGAGGGTCATTTCTCAAGCCGATCGGATGAAGTCGCATCGTAGTCAATGCAATAACTCTTTTAGCAGCAGCTTTAGCAGTAGGCGATACGTCTCCTGCAGGTACAGAATCAATCACAATGAATAGCCCTTCAGCAAGAAGGTTATTCAAAACGGGTAGATTCCCGAGCCAGCGTATAGCTGCTGCACTCTTGCTTACTTCCTTAATTGATACGCCGCACATCTCTCCGATGACCTTCAGAGATGTTAGCAGAGACTTGACGAGGTCTGTCTGGGATTCCGTATCTCTGTACGCAGCACCTCTGCTATGACGGCAGCGGAATGACCAGTCGGTGTATTTCTTGCGAAAAGTTATAAGTGGCTCTAATTCTCGGGTCTGCACAACAGTGTGTAGATTCCAGGAAGCCACAGCACTCACGACCGCTCGGAAATCGCCAGTAATGTAGGCAGCTGCGATGTCGCGGTCCAGTAACACCCAATTGAACCAATCTTCTTCTCCGACTTCATCAGCCAGTGTGAAGCGATCGCGAGTTGGAGTGAGTAAGTGTGTCGGTGGAACACCCGGATACCGTGTTGGCAATTTCAGGGCATTATCAATTGCAAGATACCAGCAGCCATTTATAAGTTTTCGGAAGTTTTCGATGGCCGACGGAGCAAAGGCATTCAATGCCTTCTCTACTTCATCGCGTGTTCCGTCGTGACGAATGCCCAAACCGAGAATTCTATACAGGTTTGAGCGTGTCCAGACGCCCTGGACTAAATCGTCAAGGGTGCTCAGAAAACTAGGCGGTGCGCAATCAATGATTGAGTGGAAGCGCTTTCGGAGTAACTCATTGTGACCTTGAAAGAGATCCAATAGGATATCTCTCACTTTATTCGGAAAATCATTACTGCCATATGATTCGTAGTTTCCTCCGGAATATTCATCGAGTTGAGCAACGTAGTTTTCGTCCGGTACGCCATCAGCATGCCAGCGATAATGTGGATTTCCCTTCATGTCACCTAAATTATGCACGCATCGAGGGCGTTCGTCGCGATTGACGCCCTGAGTGGACCCACCTGTCGGCGGCATCCCGCCGGTTTGATCTGCCTTGAATTCACCTCCCGGTTTGT
>JBKBWD010000118.1:0-11313 GCA_046289265.1 Bryobacteraceae bacterium
AAGCTGATTTCCTTGAAGCGGGCAACGCTTCGGGGAGACCGCCATGACGTCCTTCGCCTACCCGCTGACCGGGCTGGTCACGATCATCACGCTGATTGTCTATTTCTGGATGGCCTTCAAGGTCGGCAAGGCACGCGCCGCCTTCGGCATCCCGGCCCCGCGCATGGACGGGCCCGACGACTTCCTTCGTGTGCTGAGAGTGCAGGGAAATACCGCAGAAAACCTGCTTTTATTCCTGCCGGCGATCTGGCTTTTCGCGCTGACGGTGGGCGACATATGGGCGGCCGCGATCGGTATCTTCTATCCGGTCGGACGGGTGCTCTATGCCCGGGGCTACTATGCCGAAGCACTGAAGCGCTCGACCGGATTCACGGTCGGACTTGCGGCGACGATGATTCTGCTGCTGGGCGCCTTGATCGCGCTGGCCATGGAGGCCGTGCGGCTCTATCTCTGACGGCCAGCCCACTCTCGCCAAGCCATTGATCCGAAAGAGAAATTGGCGTCCCCTAGGGGAGACGTAGTTTCGAGCACGACCGCCAATTAAATCAATGACTTAGGAAACCCGTGGAGGTGTGATTTGGACACCTTTCCGGACACCCTAGAGCCATTGGGGCGAGAAGAAAACTCCCGATTGCCACCCGAAGCGGTCCTCGGGCCGTCAATCAGCAAAAGGAGAAAACGAATGTCTGGAGCTACCATTGGCGCGCTCATTGGAACGGCGCTCGCCAAGATCATCGGGCCGATCACGCTCTTTTCCGTGGACGCAGGGCTATTCGCCAAGAACTACAAAACGCTCTCCCTCACAACGGGAGCAGGGGTCATGGCCGACGCGCTATTGGCTGTCTTTTTCCTCCCTCACGGCCTCACAATGAGCGCCCTGCTGGTGGCTGTCATCGTGGCCTTCGGAATCTCGGTCCCGATCTTTGAAATTCGGCGCCGAACCGCGAAAAAGAGAGGCTAGGAGCTTCTGCTAGCGGCTGGCACGGGGCCACACTACGTCCTGTGCCAGCCTGTATCGGTCAAGTTGCTGCCTCCGGAACTTGATCCAGCTCGCAATAACTGCCCCAATTGCGTGATCGAATGCAGATAATCGCCTGGGACTTCTCCCCAGGGCTCTGAAAACATCAATACAGAAGGCTAAAAGAATGACCGCTGATCTTGTCCAGATTGAAAACCGTTTGTGGGCAGCAGCGGATCAACTCTGGGCCAATACCGGGCTCAAGCCTTCCGAGTTCTCCAACCCGGTGCTGGGGCTCATATTCCTGCGCTATGCCGAGAAGCGTTTCCAGGAAGCCGAAGCAAAGTTGATCGAGACAGGGCTTGATGTGTCCGAGATCGAGAAGTTCGATTACCAGGCAGAAGGCGCGCTCTACCTGCCCGGCAATGCCCGCTTCTCTTACCTGCTCGACCTCGCCGAAGGTCACGATGTCGGACGCGCGGTCAACGATGCGATGGCAGCGGTCGAGGGCGAGAATGAAGAACTGAAGGGGGTCCTGCCGCGTTCCTATGGGAAGCTGCCAAATCCTGTGCTGGTCGAATTGCTCCGGCTACTGAACAGCCTGGGCGAGATCGAGGGGGATGCCTTCGGGAAGATTTACGAATATTTCCTAGGCAAGTTCGCGCTGGCGGAAGGCCAGAAGGGCGGCGTGTTCTACACCCCGACCAGCATCGTCAAGCTGATCGTCGAGATCATTGAACCTTACCACGGGAAAATCTTCGACCCGGCTTGTGGCTCGGGCGGCATGTTCGTGCAGAGTGCAGCCTTTGTCAGCCGTCACAAGAAGCGGGCTGCGGAGGAGCTGACCGTGTTCGGCACCGAGAAGGCGAACGACACCGTCAAGCTCGCCAAGATGAACCTCGCGGTGCATGGGCTCTCAGGGGACATCCGCGAATCCAACACCTACTACGAAGACCCGCACAAGGCGCTCGGCAAGTTCGACTTCGTGATGGCGAACCCGCCGTTCAACGTCTCGGGCGTCGACAAGGAGCGATTGAAAGACGACCCCCGCTTCCCCTTCGGCATTCCAACCACCGAAAATGCCAACTATCTCTGGATTCAACACTTCTACACCGCGCTGAACGAGCGGGGCCGTGCAGGATTCGTCATGGCAAACTCGGCGGGTGATGCGCTGGGCACAGAGCTGGAAATCCGCAAGAAGCTGATCCAGACCGGCGGCGTGGACGTGATCGTCTCGGTAGGTCCCAATTTTTTCTACACCGTCACCCTGCCTTGCACCCTCTGGTTCTTCGACAAGACGAAGGCCACGGGCGAGCGTAAGGACAAAGTGCTGTTCATCGATGCGCGGGGCACCTACCGGCAGGTCAGCCGGGCGATCCGCGACTTCCTGCCCGAGCAGATCGAGTTCCTGGCAAACATTGTGCGGCTATGGCGTGGCGAGGCGGTCGAGACCGAGTCGGGAAGCGAGGAGATGCTCCAGCAGCGGTTCCCGGACGGGGATTATCGGGACATCGCCGGGGTGTGCAAGGTGGCGACGCTGGCTGAGATCTAGGCACAGGGGTGGAGCCTGAATCCGGGGCGATATGTGGGGGTGGCCGATGCTGCTCCAGAAGACTTTGATTTCATCGAAAGGCTTCAGGAACTAAGTGAGGAATTGCAGTCCTTGAACTTAGAAGCGCAAAGCTTCCAAGAGTCGATTGAACAGCAGGTTCTATCGATCATAGAGAATGCTTGATGAGTCCTGATTGGCATTCCATCAAAATCGGTGACTTGGACAAAATCGTCACTGGAAAAACGCCACCGAGTGCTCGCCCAGAGTGCTTTGGCAACGACTACCCTTTCATCACTCCTTCCGACATTGGGTCGGATACACGTAGAGTCAAGGCGGAACGGCACTTGTCGATGGTTGGCAAGGAATCAATGCCGAACCACCTGCTGCCAGAAAGGGCAATATGTGTTGTCTGCATAGGTGCGACAATCGGAAAAATCTGCATGACGCACACGCCGAGCTTCACCAATCAGCAGATTAACAGCATCATCGTCGATAGAACGCGGTTTGATCCCCACTTCGTGTATTACGCGATGAGAAAGATTGGGTGGTCGTTGCTGGGACTTGCGTCTGGCGCTGCAACGCCAATCATAAACAAGTCCTCTTTTTCCGATGTTGAGATAGTTGCTCCCGCTCTCCCAACACAGCGCCGCATCGCCTCCATCCTGTCTGCCTATGACGACTTGATTGAAAACAACACGCGCCGGATCGCCATCCTTGAGGAGATGGCCTGGAGACTCTACGAGGAGTGGTTCGTCCGCTTCCGTTTTCCGGGGCATGAGCAGGTGAAGATGGTGGATTCGGAGCTGGGGTTGATCCCGGAGGGGTGGTTTCCGTCGCCGGTTGGCGAGTGCGTGACGGTCCACAGGGGCAAGTCGTACAAGAGCGCGGAACTTGCAGACGAGGGAGGTCGCCCGTTCGTCAATCTGAAGTGCATGGAGCGTGACGGGGGGTTCCGGAAGTCCGGCTTGAAACGGTTCACCGGTAGTTACAAGGAGACCCAGAAGGTCACAACCGGGGATCTCGTCATGGCTGTCACCGACATGACTCAGGAACGGCGGATCGTTGCTCGGTGCGGCAGGGTGCCCCGACTCGGTGCTGATTTCGGGGTCATCTCTATGGACCTCGTGAAGATCGACGCGAACAAAGGCGTTCCGAAGGACTTCATGTACGGGATGTTCCGCTGGTCAGGGTTTGCTGACGAAGTAAAGCAACACGCAAACGGCGCAAACGTGCTGCATCTGTCCCCGGATCGCATCGCTGAATACCGTTTCGCTCTTCCTCCGTCCGATTTCACTGCGCAGTTTGCTGGGTTGATTTCTCCGATGCTGCATCAGTCCGATGTTTTGCTGGAGAAGAACGAGGTTCTTCGCGCCACCCGAGACCTCCTGCTCCCCAAGCTGATCTCCGGCGAACTCGACGTTTCCACTCTATCCGGACGTGAGGAGGCCGCCGCGGCATGAGGACAGTGCAATTATTCGTGGGCGGCGTGATGATATCGATGCTCGTTCTCGGTTCCAGCCAGGCGTTTGCATACTGCTCCGAGCCCTCAGAGCCATCCTGTCTTCGATATGGATCGGGCTTCTCCAGCCAGTCCGAGTTCGACTCATGCAAATGGGAGGTGGAACGGTATCTTCGCAATGCGCGCGACTATCAGCAGTGCTTACAGAACGAAATCGACGAAGCAGCAAGAGCGGCAAAGCGGGCGGTCGAGAAGTTCAATTGTTACGCGGAAGACCGGACCGTCTGCTATTGATGGGGGATACTGTGGCAACGGATATAACCGCCAAGGAAGTGACTGCCGGTTACGGCGAACTCGCTCTCGTGGAGTTGCCCGCGATGGAGAGTTTCGCTTCCCTGGGGTGGGAGATAGCCAACCTCTACAACGAGAGCTTCGGCAGTGACGGCACGGAAGGGCGCAAGTCATCCGCCGAGGTGATCCTGACACCGCGCTTGCGGCGGGCGCTGGAGCGCATCAATCCAGGTTACCCGGCCACGGCCTATGATCAGGCCATCGAGCAACTCACCGAGGACCGTTCCAAGCAAATCCCGGTGAATGCCAATCAGGCTTTCTACAAGCTGTTGCGAGACCGGGTGAAGGTGGAGATCACCGGCGACGACGGCAACTCGCAGACTGTCGAACTGACGGTCATCGACTGGAACGATCCGGACAAGAATGATTTCTTCCTCGCTCAGCAGATGTGGGTGTCGGGCGAGATGTACAAGCGCCGTTGCGACCTGCTCGGCTTCGTCAATGGCATTCCGCTCGTCTTCGTGGAACTCAAGGGACCGCATGTTCCGCTGAAGTCTGCCTATGACGATAACCTGAAAGACTACAAGGGCCAGAGCATCCCGCAGCTGTTCCACCCCAATGCCTTCATCCTGCTATCGAACGGTTCGCAGACCCGCGTGGGGACGCTGACGAGCCCTTGGGAGCATTTCTTCGAGTGGCGGCGGATCGACGATGAAACCGAGGCGGGCTCGACCTCGCTTGAGACTGCGATCCGGGGCCTGTGCGACAAGCGGCGGCTGCTCGATATCGTCGAAAACTTCACCCTGTTCGAGACGGCGCGGGGCGGGCTGATCAAGAAGGTGGCCAAGAACCATCAGTATCTCGGGGTGAGCAAGGCCATCGCCCAAATGGTGAAGCTGCGAGAATCTGGCGACGCCGACGCAGCCAAGAAGCTGGGCGTGTTCTGGCACACCCAGGGCAGCGGCAAGAGCCTGTCGATGGTGTTCTTCACCCAGAAGGTGCTGAGGAAGCATCCGGGCAAGTGGACCTTCGTTATGGTGACCGACCGGACCGAACTCGACGATCAGATTTACAAGACCTTCACCGCCACCGGAGCCATCACCGGGGCAGAGGTCCAGGCCAGCTCCGCAGACAACTTAAAACAGCTGCTGCGGGAAGATCACCGCTACATCTTCAGTCTGATCCAGAAATTCCGCACGGCTAAAGGCGAGGCCTATCCGAAGATTTCCGACCGAGACGACATCATCGTCATCACCGACGAGGCGCACCGCAGCCAGTATGACGTGTTTGCGCTGAACATGCGCAATGCGCTGCCGAACGCCGCCTTCCTCGGCTTCACCGGCACCCCGCTTATCGCCGGGGAGGAGGAGCGCACCCGCGAGGTGTTTGGCGACTATGTGTCGGTCTACGACTTCGCCCGCTCCATCGAAGATGGTGCCACGGTGCCGCTCTACTACGAGAACCGCACACCCGAGCTTCAGATCATCAACGAAGACCTGAACCACGACATCGAGCGGCTGCTGGAAGAGGCAGAACTTGACGAAGAGCAGGAGAAGAAGCTGGAGCGGGAGTTCGCCCGCGAATACCACCTGATCACCCGCGATGACCGCCTGGAGACGATTGCCGCCGATTTGATGAAGCACTTCCTTGGGCGCGGCTATCGGGGCAAGGCCATGATGGTCTGCATCGACAAGGCGACGGCGGTGCGGATGTACGACAAGGTACAGACACATTGGCACAAGCATCTAGCGGAGCTGGACGCGCGACTTAAGACTGCCAACGGGGACGCAAAGGAGGAGCTCGCCGAAAAGATCGCGGTCATGCGGACAACCGACATGGCCGTGGTCGTGTCGCAGTCGCAAAACGAGATCGAGGATTTGAAGGAAAAGGGTCTCGACATTGTTCCGCACCGCAAACGCATGGTCAGCGAGGACCTGGACGAGAAGTTCAAGAACCCCGACGACCCCTTGAGGTTGGTCTTTGTCTGCGCGATGTGGATCACCGGCTTCGATGTGCCGACCTGCTCAACGCTTTATCTCGACAAGCCGATGCGCAATCACACCCTGATGCAGACCATTGCCAGGGCAAACCGCGTCGCGCCGGGCAAGACCGCTGGCTTGATCGTCGATTACGTGGGTATCTTCCGCAACCTCCAGGATGCCCTGCGCATCTACGCCAAGCCCAATCAACCGGGACAACTGCCGATCAAGGACAAGGCAGCACTGGTCGACCAGCTGGAAGGACTCCTGAGGGAGGCTGAGAGCTTTTGTGCGGCCCTTGGAATCGACCTGAAGGGGATCGTGAGCACTCCAGCCGCACAGCGCCTGGAAGGCCTGGACAAGGCCAGAGAGGCGATCCTCGAAGCGGGGGAAGAGAAGACCAAGGCTTACCTGCTGCTGGCTGGTCAGGTGGCGCGGACCTTCAAGGCCATCCTGCCCGACCAGGAAGCCAATGCACTTGCGCCGACCTCGGTGCTGGTTGCCTATATCGGCGCGATGATCAAGGCGCTGCGTGTGCCGCCGGACATCTCCGGTGTGATGAACGATCTTGATGCACTGCTCGACGACTCAATTGCTACCGAGGGGTATCGGATCGGGGAGCGGCCGGAAGCCGAGGCCTTGATCGACCTATCGCAGATCGACTTCGCCGCCCTTCAGAAGAAGTTCGAGGAAGGCAAGAAGGCCACCGAAGCCGAGAAGCTGAAGGGGCAGATCGAGAAGAAACTCGACAAGATGGTCCGGGAGAACAAGGGCCGGATCGACTTCCTGGAGAAGTTCCAGAAGCTGATCGAGTCTTACAACGCATCCAGCCACAACCTGGAGGAGTTCTTCCGGGAGCTGATGAGCTTCGCCCAAGGCCTCACACAGGAGGAACAGCGCGCCGCCCGCGAGAACCTGAGCGAGGAAGAGCTGGCGATCTTCGACCTGCTGACTCAGCCCGAACCCGAGCTGAGCGAGAAGGAGAAGGACGAGGTGAAGAGGGTGGCCAAGGACATGCTCGCCAAGCTTAAGGCCGAGAAGCTGGTCCTGGATTGGAAGCTCAAGACCCAGACCAAGGCTGATGTCGAGCGCACCATCCGGGATTTCTACATCAAGCTGCCCGAGGCCTACACACCGGAGCTGAAGAAGGACAAGCGGGCGAGAACCTACGCCCATATTTACGAGAACTACTCAGGCGCGGGGCAAAGCGTGTACCAGGCAATGGACGCAGGGTGGCACTGAGAGTTCGCAGGAGCGCGGGTACAGACTGTTCGGTGCAGGTTCACCATGCGCGGGGTTATACGCCCTACTCTCACCTCTTTGCGTGTGTGGGCGGTCACGCGCTCCTCTTCCTGGACTTTGCGAGCAGAAGCGATACGCGCTGTTTGGAAATGCCGAGCACGGCCCCTATTTCGCTTTGACTCAGGCTTGGGTGAAAGTAACTGAGCCATGACACTTCCATTCGGGTTGTCCAGCGGTCCCTATCCAGGCGTCGCGCCTTGAATGCCTCAAGGCCCTCACGGGCGATCCTAGTCGCTCCGGATTCAGCAGCTTCAATTGCCTGGAGAGCCTTCGGCAATTCACGAGCGAAAAGCTCCTGCCCATATGGCGACACCACATCAAATGCCCATCCGCTCTTCGGCTTCGGAATATGCTTGCCCAACCCCCGCTCAATCGCGCTGGGCGTAAAACGATAAGCATTCCGCCCCGAGGCTCCAGGCGAGTAGACCCAGCCAAGGTGGCGAAGCACCTGGCGCACCTGGCGCTTGCCCAAGCCGAACGCCTCGCCAAGTTCCGTGAAGGTGACCCAATTGCCTTTGCATACGGACACGAGTTCGCCGGTACGGCGGTCCAGAACCTCAGAGTGATACTGCATCGATTTTTCCAGGGGGTTGACTGCGTCCGTAATAGACCTCGCCGTGCATCAGGGGAGACGTTCCGAACAGCACGGGGATGGGTCCCAGGAGACGCATCAGGGGCTAAAAAAGCAGACCGACAGGGGCGGGTATGAGCACGCCACGTCACGGAACGGGGCCGCTAGTTTCGATTAACCCGTTGATTTTCCTATAGCTTCGGTAGTGGAACGGCATCAGGTCGTCATGCTGCTATAGCAAGTTGACAGACGCAGCTCACCAGAGATACAACCTGACAAGTTGACAACTGGGGTGGTTTATCATGGCTATCTATGCCTATGTCCGCGTATCGACCGCCCGCCAGGCAAGCGAAGGCGAAAGCCTGGAAGTCCAGCGCCGCCAGATCGACGGCTACCTGGCAATGAACGGATGGGCGGCGGATCGCGTTTTCGTGGAAGAAGGCGTCTCAGGCGCGAAGCCGCTCGCAGAGCGCCCGCAAGGCTCCCTGCTCCTCCAGACACTCAAGGCGGGAGATGCGCTCGTAGCTGCCAAGCTCGACCGCGTTTTCCGTTCGGCCCTTGATGCCCTGCAAATGACCGAAACGCTTCGCCTCAAAGGCGTTGGCCTCCACCTCATAGACCTGGGCGGAGACGTGTCCGGCAATGGCCTGTCAAAGTTGTTCCTGACCATCGCCGCCGCGTTTGCCGAAGCCGAGCGCGACCGGATCAGAGAGCGGGTTCAGAACTCCAAAGCGGACCAGAAGGAACGGGGCCGCTTTCTTGGAGGCCGCCGCCCGTTCGGCTTCACAGTAGGAGCCGACGGAAACCTGGAGAAGAACGCCGAAGAACAGGAAGCAATCAGGAAGGCGAAGCGGATGCGCAAAGCGGGAAAGTCGCTGCGGGCAATTGCGGAGGCGCTTCGCTCCGACGGTCACAAGATCAGCCATGAAGGCGTGGCGCGCATCGTCAGCGACTAGCGCGCCCGCCATCACTTGATGCCCCCCCGGGGGTATGGGGGGATTTTGAGACTGCGCCGCGGCGGATATGCGCTCACAAATTTTCCGGCAAATTTTGGGGCGGGCACACCGACAGAAAAGCTAAACTGTCGGAATGAGTCCCGCGAAGGTGCCAAGCTTCAACCCCGACCGAAGATAATCCTGAAGGCGTTAGGGTCTTCTGCACGAAGAACGCGCTTTGCGAGGTCAACAGCCGGCACCTTGAGAAGCCGCGCATACCGCTCGTATTTCTCCTGAGGGACCCGAGCTCGCCCCGCTTCCATAGCCGCGACGAAGGTGTAGTACTCGATGCCCATCGCGTCGGCGACCTGCTTCTGGGTCAGACCCGCCGCCAGACGGCGATCCTTGAGCCAGCCACCGACGATCTGACGGCGGATGGCATGAAAGTCCTTAATCTTGAAATCTTTCACTGCATTCGTCCTTAGAGGCGCATTGCGCCCATTTGCGGAGGTCCCCAAACCAGAGAAGAAGACCTCCAGATTCAATGGAATCGCACGGAGTAGCCTTAAGGAATCCATAGATGCCCTTACGGGTTTTACTGTAAGGGTGAACTAATGAGGATACGTATAGGGTCATACGTTTGGGGCTACGGACGGTATCCTTACGATCCCTCTCGTGGTCGATAGGTCGAATTAAATCAGTGGAGGGAGAATTCGGACGTCAAATGGGGACGACGGCGGGATAGGTCGAAATAGCAGAGAGATTCCTATTGGTCACAAGGTCGAAAGAAATCGGCGCCCCTAAGCCGCACTATTTTTTGGCCAGCGATAGCGTTCTATTTCCGTAGCCGGTCTCCACTCTGGGATTGAAAGTCCTGCGAACCGCACCCGCTGCATCGCCCGAGCAAGTGTTGGCAGATCGGCACCGCCATATTCACGCCCGACATTCCCTGCCGTATGGCCTCTTATGCGCTGATAAATCTCTTCCTGAATTTCAGCACGTCGGCAAGCAGTGATGAATGTGTGCCTTAGCGAGTGGAAGGTCAGTCGGCTGTCTTTCACACCAGCGCGATCAATAAGCTCGTTTCCCCACTTAGAGAATTTCTGGGCCTCGGACTTACGGCCAAGCGGCTTCAGCTTTGGGAAAAGGCGCCCAGTCGAACAAAGGGTTTCGAGATAACGGTCAAATCCGAGCGCCTCCAGTTCAGGATGCAGCGGAACGATCCGGCGAGAGTTTGCCGTCTTGAGGCGCTTTGCTTCATCAAAATCCTGGATGGCGATAAACCTGACACCATCGGCCTCCTTAATGTCGGCAATGTCTAGTTGGCAAATCTCGCCTAGTCGCGCGCCCGTATAGAGGCCCAAGACGAAAATCCAATAGGCAGCCTCACCCCCTGCGGTTTCAGGGCGCGGCCCTGCCTTGAAAACAGGGTGCGAGAAAATCTGCTTCAATTCATCGATGGTAAAGTCTTCACGCGCTCTCCGGGAGTTGCGATCTCGCGCAACCCTGACCCCTTGTGCGGGGTTGAATTTCAGAATTCCATCTTCGACCTGCTTTTGGAGGATGGATTGAAGCGCGCCCATGAGCTTCTTTACGGTCGCAGGGGCGCGCTTACGGTCTCTGCCCGCTATCAGGTCGTCTCTGACCGCCGCTACATGATGCCGTTCGATCAGATTGATCGGAAGGTCTCCATGTAACGCAACAAAGCGATCGACGGCTTGCTTCCAATCGCTGATCGCAGTGGTGCTCCTGGGTCGCTCCGCCTCCCATGCGCGATGCGCCTCCCGGAGGGTGAGCGCGGGGATGTTTGCCGGTTCTGCGTTGAGTACGGGCGCTGTGGCACCCTCATCCCAACGCCCCAGGGCGCGGCGGTACTGAGTGCGCAACAAGTGGACTTTTGCGAGCAGCATGTCGCCAGCCAGCCGCTGATAGCTGGGACTTCCATGAACCAGGGAAATCCCTTCCGCCGCCATGACTTCTTCCAACTCGACATCAACGCCCGAAAAGTCGCCATCGCGCGCATCCGCCAGGAGCATGTCGGCATGTTCCAGCCAACCGGCCACTTCGGGAGGCTCGGCACCTTCTTCGTAGACTGGGTAGTCGGCCTCGCGGCTGGCTTCCTCATGGCGCGCAAGAGCGCCCGCTAGCCATCTTTCGGCAATCTGTGTCGCCTCACGGGGCGTCAGGACGCGGTCATTACGAAGGCGGTCCAGGAAGGCTTCAGCTTCCTTCCACTTGGCGGGGAACAACCGGACAGCATCCGCCT
>JBKBWD010000119.1:0-11209 GCA_046289265.1 Bryobacteraceae bacterium
TGGCGCTGGGGTGAACATGCCTCAGTATAGAGCAGGTGCCGCCCTATGTAAATCATTATGTGAGACAGGACACTAGCAGGCCCGGGTCATGCGGGCTGCCGTTCCGGAGGCACGAAGAGCTCGCTCCGGGCGGCTTCGGTGAGGGCGAGGACTGCCGGGTGCTTCAGCTTCCTTTCGACGGTGATGGCGAAGAAGCGTTCCTCGACGCCGTCGAGGATGCCGGCCTGGAGGACGTGGTAGCGCCTGCGAACGTCGGCTGCGACCGCCATCGGGGCTGGAAACAATCCCGCGCCTTCCTGCCCGAAGACTTTCATCAGGGCGCTGTCCTCGAATTCGGCCACGATTTCCGGCCGGAAACCCTGCTGGGTAAACCAGTGGTCGAGCGAGCGCCGCAGCGTGGTTCCTTCCATGGGCAGCAGGATGGGTGCGCCGTCCAGAGAACGTGGGAAGCCGCGGCGGACGCGTTCGACGATCTGTTTGCTGCCGAACAGCCCGATCTGGCTGGCTCCGAGCAGGTGGCTGAAGGCCCGCACGCTGGCATGAGAGGCAGCGGGACCGTCGCTAAGGACCAGGTCGAGGTCGTGGCGCGCCAGCTCCGATAGCAGCCGCTCGGACTTGCCCTCCTCGCACAGCAGGTGGATCCGGTCCTCGCGGCCGAACAGGGGAGAGAGCATGCGATAGGCGATCAGCTTCGGGACCACATCGGAGATGCCGACCCGCAGCCGGACCGGCCGGCGTGTGGGTTTTCCCTGGAGCATGTCCGTCAGTTCCTGGCCGATCGAGAAGATCTCGTCGGCGTAGCGGAACACGGTTTGTCCGACATCGGTCAGCACCAGGCGCCGTCCGGAGCGCGTATAGAGCCGCTCGCCGAGGTTGTCCTCCAAGGCCTTGAGCTGTCCGGAGATGGTCGGCTGCGCCAGGCGGAGCCGTTCGCAGGCGCCGACAATGCTGCCCTCTTTCGCTACAACCCAGAAGTAGAACAGGTGATGGTAGTTCAGCCACTGCATTGAACTCACGATACATCGATGTTTTCGATAGAGCAACTCTGGACTATCGATTTGCCTATAGATGAAATCACCGCTATCCTGAAAGAAAACGGGTTCTACTCGGGGTGAAAGAAATGCAAAAACTCATCCGCGGTTACGAAAGGTTCCGCAGCGAGGTCTATCCGGTGAGGCGCCGCCAGTTTGAGAAGCTGGCTGGTGGGCAGTCGCCGGAGGTACTTCTGCTGACCTGTTCGGATTCCCGCATCATGCCGGAAATGCTGTTCCAGGCGGAGCCCGGCGAATTGTTTGTCTGCCGAAATGCCGGAAACCTGGCGCCTCGCTACGGGGAGCCGGATGGCGGAGTGTCAGGCGCGATCGAATTCGGGGTGCTCGGCCTGCAAGTGAAACACATCGTTGTGTGCGGCCATTCCGACTGCGGAGCGATGCGGGCGCTGCTGAATCCGGAGATGGTAGGCGGTTTGCCGGCGATCGCCTCCTGGGTACGGCGTTCAGGAGTGCAGGAAAGGCCGGCGGCGGACGCGAAGCCGGAGGAGCGCCTGCGGACGGTGATCCGGGAGAACGTGCTTGTGCAGATAGAGAACCTCCTGACGCATCCGGCGGTCGCGTCGTCCGTGGTGCGCGGCGATCTGACGCTGCACGGCTGGGTCTACGACATCGGGTCCGGCCGGATCGAGTGTTACGACGGTGGCGCGCGGAGGTTTGTCGCGATCGAGGAGGCCGAACTTTCCGCCGTCGGGCAGGGGCTCCTGCAAAAGGCATCATGATGCCTAGGAACGCAAGCGATCTGCTTGCCTCGGTAGTTGTGTTCCTGGTGGCGCTGCCATTGTGCATGGGCGTGGCGATCGCCTCGAACGCTCCGCCTGCACTCGGCCTGCTCAGCGGCATCATCGGAGGGATGGTGGTGGGCTTTGTCAGCGGCTCGCCCCTGAGCGTGAGCGGTCCGACGGCCGGCCTGGCCGTGATTGTCTGGCAGGTAGTGGACCAGCACGGCCTTGCGATGCTGGGTCCGGTGGTCGTGCTGGCGGGTCTGTTTCAATTGACAGGCGGCTACCTCCGGATGGGCCGGCTGTTCCAAACGCTCTCCCCGCCGGTAGTCCTGGGCGTGCTGGCCGGGATCGGGATCCTGATTTTCGCCTCGCAGTTCCACATCATGGTGGACGATACGCCCACGGGAAACGGGCTGATCAACCTTCTTTCGATTCCTGCGGCTGTCTACCGCGGCATCTTCCCCCTGGAGGGAACGACGCACCACTTTGCGGCCGGGATCGGGCTGTTAACGATCACCGCCATCGTTCTGTGGGCCCGTTATCGCCCGGCGGGACTGAAGTTTCTGCCGGCGCCTCTGGTTTCCGTGGCAGTTGGCGCGGGATTGGCGAACTTTCTGCAACTGCCAGTGCAGTACGTCGCGGTGCCTGCAACGCTTCTGGATTCGCTGAACGTTCCGGGTATTGACGAATTCCTGCGGCTTCCCGATGCCGGCCTGATCGGCGCTGCGCTGGCGATTGCCGTGGTCGGAAGCACGGAGACGCTGCTGTCGGCCGCCGCACTCGGCAGAATTCGATCCGGGCTAAGGTGCGACAACGACAAGGAGCTGCGGGCCCAGGGCATCGGCAACTTGCTTTGCGGACTCCTCGGCGCGCTTCCGTTGGCGGGCGTCATCGTCCGGAGCGTCACCAACGTCGAGGCCGGTGCGCAGACGCGGATGTCCACAATCCTGCACGGATGCTGGCTTCTGGCCTTTGTCGTGGCCCTGCCGCATGTGCTGGAAGCGATCCCCACCGCAACGCTTGCGGCGATCCTCGTCTACACCGGCTATAAGCTGGTCGATATCGGAAAGGTTCGCAACCTGGCGCAATACGGCAGGGCTCCGGTGGCAATTTATGGAGCGACTGTCGCCGGAATTGTTGCGATCGATCTGCTGACGGGCGTGCTGATCGGCGTCGCCCTGTCGGTGATCCGGCTGATCTACTCGCTGACGCATTTGGAGATTCACGCGGAGCGATTCCCCGAGATCCGGCGCGTTGTCCTGCACCTGGACGGCGCCGCAACCTTCATCCGGCTCCCATACCTGATCGAGCAGCTGCACGAGATTCCACCGGGCTGGGACGTGGCGGTCCAGACCGACTCCCTAACCCATATCGACCACGCGTGCCTCGAAGAGCTGTCGGCCTGGAAGAAGACGCACGAGCGGACCGGCGGCGAGGTCGCCATCGAATGGGAGCAGATGCTGGCGAAGGAGCGCCGGACCGGGCGCGACGTCAGCCCACCGGAGCCCTCCACCGAATCGGCCTCCTGATCAGCGCCGGGCGGGGATTCGGATCAGCACCCAGGCGAGGGCGGCGAAACCGATCAGCGAGAGCCAGCCGCCGAGCGCCGGGTAGAAGCCGAACTCGTCCTGCCCGGTGAGCAGCCTGGTGAGAGAAGGCATTCCGGCGACGAAGGCGACCGCGAGGAGGATTCCGAGCACCGCTTCTCCGGCGATCAGGCCCGACGCCAGAAGAGTGCCTTTCTCCTCGGCCCGGGCCTTTTCCCTGTCGCCTGCTGTTGCCATCACGCGATCCGCCACCCACTTCATCAGGCCGCCCACGAAGATCGCCGAGCTGGTATCGAAGGGCAGGTACATGCCGACGGCGATGAGCATCGGAGCCCGGGCGCCGCACAGGATCAGGGCGACGCCGAAGGCGGCCCCGACGACAAGGAGTCCCCAGGCCATCTGGCCGCCGACGATTCCCTTGGCGAGTTGTGCCATCAGGCCGGCCTGCGGAGCCGGCAGCGTACGTCCGCCGATGCCTCCGGTATCCAGGTTCGCCTCGTGGAGCGCGATGATCGGGAACATCAGGAAGAAAGCGAGGAGGACGACCGCGACGATCTCGACCGCCTGCATCTTCCAGGGAGTGCCGCCGAGCAGGTGGCCCGCCTTGAGGTCCTGTGCGAGCGAGCCTGCCACCGAGCAGGCGCAGGCGACAATGGCGGCCACTCCGATGACCGCGATCACGCCGGCCGGTCCCGTCACCCCCATCCACAGCATCACCAGGGCCGAGAGCACCAGGGCCGAGAGCGTCAGGCCCGAGAGCGGCTGGTTCGAGGAGCCCACCAGCCCGACGAGATATCCTCCGACGGCCGAGAGCACGAATCCGGCCGCTCCCATAATGACCGCGGCAACGAGGGCGGGCCACCAGCCGCCGGTGAAGTAGTAGTAAATCGCGGTGACCGGGATCATCAGGCCGAAAATGGCGGCGATTACCCAGCGGGCCGGCAGATCGAGTTCGGTGCGCTGCGTCGTCTCGGCCTGGTGCGCCGCGGCGGAAGAGGCGGCGATGGCTCCTCGCAGAGAGGCGGCGATCGAGGAGCGCATCGACAGCAGCGTGTTCGCCGCGCCCACCAGCATTGCGCCGACGGCGATCGGCCGGACGATGTTGTACCAGAGAGTGTAGGCGGCGACATCTGCCGCGGCGTTCTCGGCGCCGCCCAGACGCACGGCCAGGTCTGGATCGAAGAACAGGAGCAGCGGGATCAGCACCCACCAGGCGATGAAGCCGCCGGAAACGTTGATCGAGGCCAGGCGCGGTCCGATGATATATCCGATGCCGAGCAGGGCGGGGGAGAGCGCGGGTGTAGACCAGGGGATGCCGCCGAAGTGCGTCACCGCGCCGATCGGCTCCTTCTGAAAGTTGAAGTGCTGCACCACCGAGCGCGGGAAGGCGAGGAAGCCTTCGCTGAACTCGCGGAAGACTTGCAGTCCTTTGTCGCTCTTGAGGATCTGGATGAGGGCGCCGAATCCCATGGCGCCGAAGATGTAGCGCGGGGCGTCGCTGGTGTCCTGGCCGGCCCGGACAATCTCATAGCTGGCGACGCTTTCCGGCCACGGGAGCTTGGCCTCGACGCAGAGCGGGCGGCGCAGCAAAACGATGAAAAAAACGCCGAGTAGGCCGCCGGCGAGCAGGATGACGGTGGCCTCCCAATAGTGCGAACGCAGGTCGGTCCAAAGGCGCCGGCCGTCCATCTCGACCATGAGGAAGGCCGGGATCGTGAAGATCGCGCCGGCGACGAGCGCCTCGCCGACCGAGGCCGCGGTGCGGGCGATATTCTGTTCGAGCACGCCGCCTCGGATCGCCGGGAGGCGGAAGAGAGCCATCGCGATGACGGCGGCCGGAATCGTTGCGGCCACCGTCTGGCCGGCCCGCATTCCGAGATAGGCGTTGGCCGCCCCGAAGACGAAGGCGAGGACCAGCCCTAACCCGACGGCCTTGAGGGTCATCTCGGCCGGACCGGGAGCTTTGGATGACTGCATCAAAGCCGATCTTAACATTCAGGATCGGATTTGTTCTGTTCAGATCCGGTTGAAGATCTCGATGACCTTCTGGAGCGACCTGTGCTCCTTGATTAGCGGGACCATCTTGGTCTCGCGCTCATCGATCTCCTGGGCGCGTTTGAGGATTTCGGCCTCTTTCTCGCGCGGCACGCGGACAACGCCGTCCTCTCCCGCGACGATGATGTCGCCGGGCTTCACGGTGACGCCAGCACACTTTACGGGCGTCATCTTCTCCACGCTGGCGTAGCGGCTCACGGCGGTTGCCGGGCTGATGCTGCGGGCATAGACGGGCAGGCCGAGTTCGCGGAGTTCGGCGAGGTCGCGGACGCCGCCGTCGAGAATCATTCCCGCCATGCCGCGCGCCTTGGCGGCCGTGCCCATCAGGCCGCCGATGGCGGCGACGTCAAGGCCATCCTCCATCACGATGACTCCGACCTCGCCCTCCTTCGAATTGTCGATCATCTCGACCGAGTGCTTGACGGCAAGCGGCGGCGTCGCCTTCTCGGGCGGGGCGGGGCGGACGAGCGCTGTGATGGCGCGGCCCACCACGACGCCCTCGACGCGCGGGCGCATGTCGTGCGACATGAAGCCGCGCTCTCCGGTGATCTGGTCGACTGCGTCGGCTACCGAGGCGACGGTCGTCTTCTTGAATCCGGAGACGATCGGGTCCTCGGTGCTTGCCTGTTGGGTGCTGCACGCCAGTACGATCAGGACGACGGCGGCGCCGGTGGATGCGGATAGGGTCGCTTTTTTCTTCATAGGATGGTCCTCCTGCAGATTTCCAATCAAGAATGTAACAGAGTTCGATTTCGGGCGCGGCGGCGGGGCTCAGTAGCGTTTCAGGCGTCCGCGGATTTTCTTGATTTTCTTTTCCATCTCTTCGGTCAGCTTGAGCGTCTGGATGGAGAAGACGTGGTGCTCATTTTTTTCGAGCTGCGCTTTCAGCTCCTCGCTCATGCGGATCAGCTCTTCGACGTCTTCGAGGTTCTTCCCGTGCTCGGACTTGAGGATCTCCTCGGATTGCAGCTTGCCGTTGGGCAGCCGCACCTGCTTGTTATTTTCGGGCATGGTCCGGGAGGGAATCTGGCCGAAGACGAGCATGGCTCCGAGCAGCAGGACAATGAAAGCAAACGGTGTCCGCCGGTTCATACTTCCATTGTAAGCGGCTCGAAAAGTTCAGATGGCATAATTGGAAGGATATGGAGCAAGTGAATGTTGGGATCGTGGGTCTCGGCAATGTCGGCCTCGGGACGCTGACGATTCTTATGGAGAACGCCGAGCAGATTGCGCTGAAGCTGGGATTTAAGCTTCAAGTCAAGGCGATCTGCAGCCCGACGGTGGCCTCAAAGCGGCTGCCGGAGGGCCTGGGAGAGGTACTGAAGACGCCCTACTGGCAGGACGTAGTCACGCACCCGGAGGTCGATATCGTCGCGGAACTGGTCGGCGGAACGACGGTGGCCCGCGAGATCATCGATACGGCGATTCAAAATAAGAAATCCGTTGTGACCGCCAACAAGGAGCTGATGGCGGCCTGCGGCGCCGAGATCTGGGACCGGGCGATCGCGGCCAAGATCAATCTCGCGATGGAGGCCAGCGTCTGCGGCGGCATTCCGATCCATGCCGTGCTCCGCGAGGGAATTTCGGGTGATCGGATCACCGCGCTCTACGGAGTCCTGAACGGCACGAGCAACTACATTCTCACCGAAATCGAACGCTTCGGCACGGCCTTCGAGGAGGTGCTCGCCGAGGCGCAGCGGCTGGGCTACGCCGAAGCCGATCCGAGCGCCGATATCGATGGCTACGATGCGCGCTCGAAGCTGGCGATCCTGGCGGCGCTGGCCTTCGGCGAAAAGATCACGCCGTCGGATATTTACACCGAGGGCATCCGGCGGATCTCGCCGGTCGACTTCCAGTACGCGCACCGGCTGGGCCACACGATCCGGCTGATCTGCGCGGCGCGCCAGACGAGGGAAGGCGTAATCCTGTCGGTGCGGCCGGCGCTTCTGCCGACCTCGACGATTCTGGCCAGCGTGCAGGGCTCCTACAACGCCGTCTGGGTGCGCGGCCAGTATGGCGAGGATACTTTTTACTACGGGCGCGGCGCGGGTCCGCGGCCGACCGGCGTCGCGGTGGTGAGCGACCTGATGCGGGTGGCGCGGGAGATCCGGTCGGGCAGCCCCGAGCGCGTTTCGCCTTTCGCCCACGAACGGCTGGGCGAATACCAGCCGATTCCTGTCACTCGGCAGTCACGCCCATACTACCTGCGTTTCCGTGTCCAGGACCGGCCAGGAATCATTGCCGCGCTATCGAAAATTCTGGCGGATAAGAGCATCAGCCTGGACGCCGTCCTTCAGCTTCCCTGCGATACCAAAGAAGATCTCCCGTTCGTCATCACGGTAGAGCCCACCTCCGAGCTGGCGATGCGCGAGGCTGTGGAACGGATGGCGGCACTGGAGTTTATGGTGGAGCCGCCACTGGCGCTGCCCATGGAAACCTCCCTATGAGACGCTCAATTGCAGTCCTGCTCCTCGTTTGTTCCGCTGCGTTCTCGCAAGTGGCCGAGAAGGCGAACACCGGCTACAAGACCAAAGAGGGGCGCGCCAACGTCGCGCGCAACCTTTCGAATCCCGAGCGCGATGCACGCCAGAAGCCGGCGGATCTGGTCCGGATTATGGACCTGAAGCCGGGCATGACGGTGGCGGATCTCGGAACCGGCGTGGGCTACATGCTTCCCTGGCTGAGCCAGGCGGTGGGCCCGGCCGGGAAGGTCCTGGCGCAGGACATCCACCAGGATTTTCTCGATGCGGCCGGCGAGACCGCGCGTTCGAAAGGGCTTGCGAACGTCAGCTATGTGCTGGGGACCGAGCGCGATTCGAAGCTTCCGGAGCGCTGCTGCGACGCGGTCCTGGTGCTCGATGCCTATCACCACTTCGACTATCCCGAGCCAATGCTGGCAAGCATCCGGAAGGGGCTCAAGCCCGATGGGCGCATGGTGATCGTCGATTTCTACAAACGCCCGAACGCGATGCCGGGCGGGCGCGCCTTGGAGCACATTCGCCTCGATATGGATGATGCGATCCGCGAAATCGAGGCGAATGGCTTCCGGCTACTCTCCAAAGGCGAGCAGATCCCTGAGAGCCAGTGGTACGGCATTTTCGGGGTGAAGTAGCTTACGCCCGTGCGGCGCGGGCCGCCCGCACTGTCGCTCCGAGAGTGCCTACGCCTTCGATGCGCGCGCGGACGCGGTCCCCGGGCTTAATGCGCGCGCCCTTTGGGCATCCGGTGGAGAACAGATCGCCTGGGTGCAGCGTCATGTAGTGGCTGTGGAACCGGATCAGCTCATAGGGGCGGTGGTGCATGTTGCGGACGAAGTCGCGCGAGCAGATGCCGTCATTGTGCTCGGTGATGACTTCGAGCGAGTCGACGTCGGCGATCTCGTCGGCCGTGACGATTACGGGGCCGAAGCTGAAAAAGGTGTCGATGCATTTAGCGCGCGTCAGGTAGCGGGGGTTCTTGCGGAGCACGTCGAGCGCGGTGAGATCAAGCGTCGTCGTGTAGCCGAAGATGGCGTCGCGAACCTCGCCGGCATCGAGGAACCGGCACTTTTTTCCGATGACGACACCGAGTTCGCCTTCGGCATCGACGTCGTCGGAGACATCGGGCGGCGGCAGGATGATCTCGCCTTCGGGCTGGAACATGCAGGAGGCGGGCTTCATGAAGCTGCCGGGCTCCTCGGGTTGGACGGCGTCGATGTCCTCTGCGTGCGATTTATAGTTCAGGCCGATGCACCAGATCTTCGGCGGCACGTCGTAGGGGAGCAGCGGGCGCACCTCGGAAAGAGGTAGAAGTTCGATGCCCGACTCGACGCGCAGTTGCCCGGCGGTTTCGGTCTGAATGATTTCCAGGATGCTGTCCGGCACGCGGGTGCCGAGTCGCGCGTTGATGGCTTCGACGGGCGCGATGCCCTCCGGTGTCAGTACGCCCGCGTGGGGCTTTCCCTGGTATTCGAATCGAAGGAGCTTCATAGAGTATTTCCCAGTTTCCTCATCGCGGGCGATTTTCGGCGCAGTGAATACAGACCTGCGCTTCGGGGCGGACCCGCAGCCGCGCCTCCGAGATCTCTTCTTCGCACCTGACGCAGACGCCATAGGAGCCGCTTTCGACTCGCCGCAGCGCCTCGCGAACCTGGCGCAGGCGCGCTTCCTGCCGTCGCTTCATTTCCAGGGCCATCTGCTGCGAGAGCATGGCGTCCTGCCGGGTGAGGCGGCCGATGGCGCTGTCGGGCGCGACCGGGGCGGTGGAGCCGCTCAAAGCAGCCAGCTCGGATTCCAGCTCCGACTGGAGTTGCTCGAGCACCTTGCGGAAATGTTCAAGCTGTTGTGAAGTCATCGCGGCATCGTCCCGGTCAGCATCGGAGGTCACGAATGATTTGGGCGGCGATTTCGCGCGCGCGCTGCGTTTCGCCTTCGGGGAGGCTGATGGCGCCGACGCTCGGGTGGCCCCCGCCGCCATAGCGCTCGCAGAGGGTGGCGATATTCCGGGTGCAGTCGTGAGGCGCCCAGGGGTTGGAGCCGACCGAGATCTTGACGATGCCCGGAGGGTTGGTAATCGAGACCGAGTAGGGCGCCTTGGGGAAGAGCTGATAGGGAACGAACTTGTTGTAGCGGTCCACGCCCTGGCCGGAGAGATCGAAAAAGATGATGCCGTCGCGGAGTCCGGCGTGGCGGCGGAGGAGATCGATCGACTGGAGGTGCCGTTCATACAGGGGCTGGTAAAGCCGGCGGATTTCGGGCCGTTCCATGATGGCCTGGAGGGGCTCGGCTGCGAGAAGGCGGATGATCTGCTGGACCGTTTCCGACGGAACGTTATCGATCACGAGGGTAAGCTGCATGGCCGGCGCGGCTAGGTTTACGGCGGTGTCCGCGTCCGGGTAGAGGGCGCCGTCGATGATCTCGGACCAACGGACGAGCTCGTCAAGGTCCGGGCAGCGGTAGTGGAAGCGGGCGCCGGCGATGCTCTGGATGAGGCGGGCGCAGGATTTGTAGCTGGTGTCGAGGAACTTGCGGCCGTTTTGGTCCTGGCGGAAGTGGGCCTCGTCGGCGGGGTTAAGAAAGGCGCTCTGGTGATGGTCGAACCACCAGTCGACGCGGGGGTGGCTGGAATATTTGTAGTCGACGATGGCGTGGTGGTCCGAATCGAAGAGGGCGTCATGGAAGGGATAGTTGGGGGTGTGGGCCATGCCGGTGTAGGCGAGGTCGGCTCCGGGATAGACGGAGTCGAGGAAAAAGCGGCTCACCAGCGCGGCGGAGGCGGCGCCGTCAAAACAGTGGTCGTGGTAGAGGATGCGGACTTTCATGGCGAGCGACGGGCGATCTGATAGTGTATCGCGGGTTGAGCGGCCGGATGTGGATAGGGCGGCTGGCGGGTGTCCGATTTTGGGATTCGCTTCGTTTTGTAATTTTTCGTTTTGCACTTCCGTGAACCGCCCTGCTTTCGAGGGCTTCGCATCTTAACGCGCTGCGTCCTGGCGCTTTCCAGGGTAGCTCAGGAGGGCAAGAGGTGCGACATTGTGGCGGTGGCAAGACATTGAAAACAGGTGATGTTGCTATCCGAGTGGGCGTGTGACGGCTTATGGCGGCGCTTCGCTTTCGTCACGGAGGGGGATGAGAACGGGGCGGAGCCTGGCGGGTTGAGTTGCCGCCGTGCGCGGATCAGGGACTGCTCCGCGCGGCCTTCGGAAAGGAGGACAATGCGTGTCAGTGTTCCGCCTCAGTGCTATAAGCGCAACTGGGTAGTTCAACTATCCCAAGAACCATTAGATTCTTGGATCTGAAATTGTAAACAAGAATACTTCAACAAGTGCCGCCGTCAGGCGGCAAGTAATCGAACG
>JBKBWD010000011.1:0-102241 GCA_046289265.1 Bryobacteraceae bacterium
GGATCAGCAGCGGCGGCGAGATCCTCAGATGCTGTCCCAGCCGTTTGGTGCGGAAACTAATTTGGACAAGAGTGGCGCCGTGCTCTATTTCTCTGCGCCCTTTCGCCAGACGGGAACCGATCAATTCATCTGGGCCAAGCTCTTCGTCGCCGACGCCCAGGGCATCCGTCTCCTCCTCCAGCGGGAACGAGTGTTGCCACCCGAAGACCCGTCCGGCGTTCCTCGCACCTCCAATCCTTTCCAACTCCGCGACCCCTTCGTCTCGGACGACGGCGCCGTCATCGCCTTCACCGGCCAAACCATCTGCACCGGAAGCCTCAGCGGCTGCATCGGACGCAGCCCGCGATTCGCCGAAGTCATGACCGGCGGAGAAACCAGCGCCTTCGGCATCGGAGCCGCCAGTCTCAGCCGTAACGGCCGCTTCCTCCTCCGCGTTCCCGGCTCCTTCGAAGTAGCTTCCCCCGCGCTCCTCGACCGCCTCACCGGCCAGATCTACGAACTCCCGCCGTCGCCGCTTTCCGGCCACAACGTTGTAACCGATAATGGCGGCGTCCTGATCCGAGCCGCGAATTCATCCCAACTCCTGCTCTGGCGTCGCCTGGCCCCGGATGCTCCCGTCACCCTCGCCGGCTCCGAAGCCCCGCCGTGGCTCGGCGACGAGGCGCAAATCGACGCCTCAGGTTCCATCGTTGTCACCCGCGAGGTCGTTCCCCGCGATCTCAACCAGCGCTGGACTCTCGACGCCGTCGCCGTCGCCACCGGAGCCCGCACACGCCTCTTCGAAGGACAGAACCGTCCCGTGGACCACTCGGTCCAGCCCGCCGTCGTCTATCCAGGCGCCCGGATCTCGCTCTCGGCCGACGGCCGCCTCGTCCTGTTCACGTCGCTTTCGCAAGGCGCAATGCAGATGTTCCTCGCCCATACGGACGGCAGCGGCGTCCGCGAACTCCCCCGCATTCCCGGCGGCATCAACGAAGCCGTGCTATCGGGCAACGGCCGCGTCGTCTATGCCGCCACCTGGCACAACGGCCTCCTCCGCTACGATATCGACACCGGCGAACTGCGCTGGCTCGTCGAACGCCTCGCGGTTCCCAACCTCGCGGGACTCAACTTGATCCGCGGCTCCTATACCCGCCTCCCGGGCAGCGGTTTCCTCCCCGAAGGGTCTACCGCCGCAGGCTTTCCGCCTCTGCCGCGCTCCATGGCCGGCATCACCATCACGGTCGGAGGCATCCCCGCGCCCCTCGTGCGCATCGCGCCCGACGAGATCGCGTTCCAGGTCCCCTGGGAAGCCGAGAATTTGCAGGCCGAACTCAAGCAGTTGAACGCACCCTTCGAACTCGGCCCGTTCCAGGTCTTCTGCTGCGATTCGTCCGTGCCGCGCTTCCTCGCGCAGGCCGCGATTCACCAGGGTTTCGACGGCTTCGTCACCCCGGAACGCCCAGCCAAGCCAGGCGAGATCGTCCATTTCTACATGACCGGACTGGGCGACGTTGTCCCACCCGTACCGACCGGCCATGCCGCCCCGTCCGATCCGCCGGCCCGCGCCGTCGCACGACCCGCTGTCCTGGTCGATGGCCAACCGGCCGAACTCCTCTTCGCCGGACTCGCCCCCGGCCTCGTCGGTGTCTACCAACTCGACGTGCGCCTGCCGCTGTCGCTCCCTGACGGAACCGCAAGAGTGACGATCGGCGGCGGCGCACTCATTATCCCGACGGCGGCCCGATGATCCGGCTCTCAGGCAGCCGGCATCTCATCGGCCGAAGGGCCGTACATCCCCGGAATCGGGATGTTGTTCAGCCGCAGGTAGATCCCCAACTGCGCCCGGTGGTGCAGGATGTGGTTGAGGAACGTGCGGATCACCCGAATCCGGCGGTCAGCGTACGCAACCTGGCCGCCGAACTCCAACTCCCATTGCGCATCCATCGCCTCATCCGTGGCCCGGCCCAGCGCCGCCTGCGCCGCTTCCACGCTCCGCTCGAACAGCGACAGCAGTTCCTCCGGCGAGGTGGCGATACACGGCTTCTCGTCGGCCGGAATCACCCAGCGGTCCTGTTTGATCGCCTTCACCAGGTAGGACGGCGACTCCGCCACATGGCTTGCCAGCGCCTCCAGGGTCATCGACTTCGGATGCGGCTGGAACTTCCGATGAGCATCGTCCATGGGCACGAGTGTGAGCAGCTTTCGCGTATTCTGGACCTCTTCATCAAAATCCACAGAGAGAATCTGACTGATTGTCATGGTTCCAACTTACGCGTGATTGCGGACAACTTCAGTCCTCAATGTGGCACCCTGGAGGATATGCTCGAAACTTCCGCCCGCCTCCTCCGGCTCCTGTCGCTCTTCCAGTCGCGCCGCTACTGGAGCGGCGCCGAACTCGCCTCCCGGCTGAACGTGACCAATCGCACACTTCGCCGCGACATCGGCAAGCTCCGCACCCTCGGCTACCCCATCCACTCGAACCCCGGCGTCGAAGGCGGCTACCATCTCGGCGCCGGCTCCACGATGCCGCCGCTGCTGCTGGAGGACGATGAGGCCGTCGCCGTGGCGCTCGGGCTGCGCGGCGCGGCCACCGGACTGATCGAGGGAATCGAAGAAACGGCCGTCCGGGCCCTGGCGAAAATCGAGCAACTCCTCCCGTCCCGTCTGCGCCGCCGAGTGGCGAGTCTGAACGCCGTCATCGTCTCTTCGCCGGACACCGTGGCCGCCGTTAACGGCCAGGTCCTCTCCGCGATCGCCGCCGCGTGCCGCGACTGCAACACCCTCCGTTTCGGCTACCGCGACTTCGAGGGCGCCCTCACCAAGCGCCACATCGAACCGCAACGCCTCGTGCACACCGGCCGGGCCTGGTACCTGGTCTCCTGGGACCTCGACCGTGACGACTGGCGCACCTTCCGCCTCGACCGCATCCAATCGGCGCCCGTCGCGGGAACCCGGTTCACGCCCCGCGAACTCCCGGCCCGCGATCTTGCGGCGTACATTACTCGCGGAATCGCCGCCGCGCCGCCTTGCCGCGCCCGCATCCTGATTCATGCGTCCCGCGACCGCATGGCCGCCCGCGTCCCCCGCTGGGTCGGAGAACTTGAAGCCATCGACGACCACACCTGTCTTCTCGAAACCGCCGTGCCCTGCTTCGAAAGCCTTGCCGTCCACCTCCCGCTCCTCGGAGTCGATTTCACAATCCTCGAACCGGAAGAACTCGCCCAGCAGGTTCGAATCCTGGCCAACCGCCTCCGCCGCGCGACCAAATCCAGACCGAAATCCGCTCAGCCGCGGTTGGCGGCGCAAGCTATACTGAAATCGGACAAGTCCCACCATAAAGGAGAGACTGATGATCAAATTCTACGAAGCGCCCATCGATAATTCGATGAAAGTCTACGACGGAGAAACCAAGGGGAAGGACTGGAACGATGCTTCCTACCTGGACGGACTACCCAAGAATTTCGCCGACAAGAACACGAAGGAGGAAATCAAAAAAATTCTACAGTCGAAGGCATCCGCGTTTGCCTTCCCGGAAAAGGAGCGGAATTATTTCGTCGCGGCCGTGTCCGATGAGTCGAACGAAGCAATCATGGTCGTGCTCAAGGGACTCCACCAACGCGAAATCATAAACGGAATCGAGCTTGCCCACATCACCGTTGCATGGACCGCGACATTGTGGCACCTGTACGTCAAAGTGAATGGAACGGGCGGGCTCTCGGTCCACAAGGTCAGCGAAGGTGGGAAGGCCGTTTCCAGCGAAGCGACCGGTTGGACCGTCGTGGGGAAGGGCTAGCGCGAGAGGAATGGCGCCGCATGAAGCCGCTGGCGTTCGCAGTGCGATCGACGCTTCCGCTCTACGCCCAATACACGGGACTCGCGGCCACAGCCGACGGGTCGGTCCTATACCTCTACTTCTCCACCCCGATGCGCCAAGCCGGGCGCTGCTCCGATGTTCGCCGGCGCCGCCGCCAGCCTGGATCGGCCTCTCGGCAACCATCCCGGTGGCCTATTGAGCGTGCCTAGTCGATTTCGATTATTGACGGGGCGCCTCCTGGCGGCTACATTGAACCGGATGAGACTCTGGGTGTCCTTGGCGGTCGTAGTGTGCGCCGCCCTCCTCCTCCTGCGTGGGGCCGATTCCGACGCGCAGTTGCGGGAGCGCATCCTCCGGCATCGCAACCTCGGCAAGGCTTTCTACGAGAATCCGGTCACCCAGAATGAATCGGTGGAAGAATTCCGCAAGGCGCTCGAACTCAAGCCCGACTCGCCCATCGAGCGCCTGAACTACGGCCTCGCCCTCCTTCGCGCCGGCAAGACCGACGAGGGCATTGCCGAGATCGAGCGCGTCCAGCAGCAGGATCCCGCCATCCCGCACACCTGGTTCAATCTCGGGATCGAATACAAGAAACTCGGCGACTACGAGCGCGCCGCCACCCAGTTTGAGCGCATGATCCAGCTTGTTCCGGACGAGCCGATCTCGCACTACAACCTCGGCACGCTGTACAAGCTCGCCAACCGCACCGATGACGCGATCCGCCAGTTCGAGATTGCTGCCCGCCTCGACCCCAATCTGGCCGCCCCGCACTTTCAGCTTTATAACGCTTACCGCCAGGCTGGCCGCCGCGAAGAGGCCGCCGAACAGCTCCGCATCTTCCAGGCAATCAAGAAGCAGCAGGAAGGCGCCGCCGTCCCCGAAGATATGGAGTGGAGCTTCTACTCCGAGATTCACGACGTCATCGATCCGGCAACCTCGGCCGATCCCGGTCCCGCACCCGTCCCGAAGTTCCAGACCCGCAAGCTCGCCGGTCGCGTCGATCCCGCCACCGCCGGCGCCGCCGTCCTCGACTATGACGCCGACGGCCGCCCCGACCTCCTCGTCTGGTCGAAAGTCGGCATCGCACTCTTCCGCAATGGCCTCACTCCGGTCCGCACTCCCGCGCTCGCCGCTCTCAAGGATGTCGTCTGGATCGAACCGGCTGACTACAACAATGACGGCTACCCCGACCTCTGCGTCATCACGGACACCGGCGCCTTCCTCTTCCGCAACGACAAGGGCGTCTTCCAGGCCGACGCGGCAAAGCTGCCCGACCGGCGCTTCGAGCGCGCCGTCTGGGTCGACTTCGACCACGACTACGACCTCGACCTCATCCTCCTCGGCGCCGAGTCCGCGCTTTACCGTAACGAAGGGCAAGCCGGCTTCGCCGACCACACCTCCGCCTTCCCGTTCGAGCGCGGTCTCGCCATCGACGCCGCCGTCTTCCGCCTCATCCCGGACACCAAGGGCATGGACCTGCTTGTCAGCTACCGCGACCGCGACGGCGTCTTCTACCGCGACCGCCTCGCAGGCCGCTATACCGCCGAACCCGCCCCAGCGCTGCCTGCCGGGTCGACGCAACTGACTCCGGTCGATCTGAACAACGACAGCTTCATGGACGTCGCCTACAGCCGCGGCGGCTCGGTCGGCCTCGTCGCCAATCGCGATGGCAAGCTCGTCGCCGAAACGCTCTCCATCCAGGCCCAAGCCTTCGTCCCCGCCGATCTGGTCAACCGGGGCATCCAGGAGATCATTCCCGCAGCCACCGCCCGCGCCGACTTCAACGGCGACGGCCGTCTCGACCTCATCGCCTTCGCACCCGACGGCTCCATCGAACGCCGCCTCAACGCCACGCCGCTCAAACAGCAATGGATTCAGGTCCGGCTCATCGGCGTCAAAAACCCGGTGCTCGCCTACGGGACCGAGGTCGAGATTCGCACCGGCGGCCTCTATCAGAAGAAGCTCTACCAGGGCTTTCCGCTCCACTTCGGCGTCCGCGACTATAAGGAGGTCGACTCCGTCCGGATCACGTGGCCCAACGGCCTCATTCAGAACGAAGCCAGCCAACCCACCAATAAGGTGAACGAGTACAAAGAGGCGCAGCGCCTCTCCGGGTCCTGCCCCTTCATCTGGACCTGGAACGGGAACGACTTCGAATACATCACCGACGTCCTCGGCGTCGCCCCGCTCGGAGCCAGCGCCGGCGACGGCGAGTACTTCCCGGTCGATCACGACGAATACGTCCAGGTGCGTGGGGAATCGCTCGTGCCGGTGAACGGCAAGTATGAAATCCGCATCACCGAGGAGTTAAGCGAAGTCGCCTATATCGACCAGGTGCAATTGATCGCCGTCGATCACCTGCGCGAGGTCGATATCTTTACCAATGACAAGTGGAAGAGTCCGCCCTTCCCGGAGTTCCGGCTCTTCGGGTCGGACCGCCGCATCTACGCCAAGGCCGCGCGCAATCACCGGGGCGAGGACGTGCGGTCCAAGCTCGCCGCGCTCGACGGCAAGTACCCCGATGACTTTTCGCGCACCATGTCCGGCGTTGCCGAAAACCACTCGCTTACGCTCGACTTCGGGAAGGACGCGCCGGGCGAACAGGCCGTCCTCGTCCTCCACGGCTGGGTCGACTGGGCCGACGGCAGCACCTTCCTGGGCGTCTCGCAGGAGAATCGGGATGGCCTGGTCCCTCCCTACCTTCAGGTCAAAGACGCGGCCGGCAATTGGGTTACGGTGATCGAAGACATGGGCATGCCGGCCGGCAAGCCCAAGACCATCGCGGTCGACCTCAGCGGTAAGTTCCTTTCGGATTCGCGCGAGATCCGGATCGTCACGAATCTCTGTATCTACTGGGACGAGATCTTCCTGATTCCGAACGCCGCCGAGCCTCCCGCGCGCCTCACGACACTCGAGGTCGAGTCGGCCGACCTGCGCTTCCGTGGCTTCTCGAAGGCGATCATCCACCCGCAGCGCAAACAGCCCGAGTTCTTCATCTACGGGGAACCCTCGCCGACCTCGATGTGGAACCCGACGCCCGGCATGTACACGCGCTTCGGCGATGTACGCGAACTCCTGACAGAGGTCGATGACCGCTTCGTCATCATGGGCTCGGGCGACGAAATGCGCCTGTTGTTCGACGCCGGCGCCCTGCCTGCGCTGCCCGCGGGCTGGCGCCGCGACTTCCTCGTGAAGGTCGATGGCTGGGCCAAGGACCGCGACCCCAACACCGCCCATGGCGACACCGTCGAGCCGCTGCCGTTCCACGGCATGTCCCAGTATCCCTACGGCCCGAACGAGTCATTCCCGGACACCCCGCGCCATCGCGAGTGGCGCGAGAAGTACAACACGCGCCCGGCTTTGCGGCTCCTGCGGCCCTTAACAGCCCGTGGCAGAAGTCGCGCGGCCGCGTTCGGAGCGCCGCCGGCGTCGATGGCGAGGCGTGGCGACGAGGGCGATGCGAGCCATCGGAGAGGAGCCGCAACGAAGCCAGCGGCCCGGCGCCGCCCGAACCCGAAGGGCGACAAGGGGTTGCGGCCCACGGCTTTGGCGAGCCTCCCTCCCAGTGTCCCGCACTGGTTCGATCGGCTCTTCGCGCCCTGGGCTCGCAAGCCCTTACCGCGCGGTCCGCGGGACTTCTGCCACGGGCTGTTCAGCAGGAGGCTCGATGTCTCCCGGTAACTTGCAGCGCCGGATCGCGATCGGATTCGTACTGCTGCTGGTAAATGCCGCCTATATCGCGTCCTTCCCGGCCGCGACGATCTTCTACATGGGCAATGTCGTGCTCCACCTGGTGGGCGGCATCGTCCTGACCGGAGCCTTCCTCTGGCTGCTCCTGCGGCACCCGAAGTTCTGGAGTGCGATATCGATGGCGGCCGGGTTCCTGCTCGGCTCGGCGGTGATGGGACTGTACCTCGCCTGGAGCGGCGCGACGATGCCCAACCGCTGGGCCCTGTGGGCCCACATCGCGATGGCCGGCATTGGAACGGGCGCGCTCCTGCCCTTCGCCTCGAACTGGCCGCGGTTCCGCAACGCCATCGCCGGCAGCCTCGCGCTTCTGGTCCTGCTGCCCGCGGCAGCCCATCTCCGGGAACGCTTCTTTCCCGACCCGACGCTTCGCATCCGGAATCCGATCGTAGTTCCGACCTCAATGCAAGAGGAGGGCGGCGGCCCCAACTCGCCCTTTTGGCCCTCGTCGTCGAAGACCAACGTCGGGGGCACGATCCCGTCGAACTTCTTCATGGATTCGAAGTTCTGCGGTGAGTGCCACAAGGATATCTACGAGCAATGGAACAGCTCCATGCACCACTTTGCCTCGTTCAACAACCAGTTCTACCGGAAGTCGATCGAGCACATGCAGGAGCTGTCCGGCACCCAGGGAAGCAAGTGGTGCGCCGGCTGTCACGATCATGCGGTCTTCTTCAACGGCCGCTTCGATCATCCGATCGCCGCCCAGATCGACACGCCCGAGGCACAGACCGGCCTTGGCTGCATGTCCTGCCACTCGATCGTGCACGTCGACAGCACGATGGGCAACGGCGGCTTCACCATCGCGTATCCGCCGCTGCACGAGATCGCCTCGCATCCGAACAAATACATCCGCGCGGTCGACAAGTTCCTGACCAACCTCAATCCCGAGCCTCACCGCCGCACCTTCATGAAGCCCTTCATGCGCGAGAATTCCTCCGAGTTCTGCTCTACCTGCCACAAGGTCCACCTCGACGTGCCGGTCAACAACTACCGCTGGCAGCGCGGCTTCAACGACTACGACAATTGGCAGGCAAGCGGCGTCTCGGGTCAGGGCGCTCGCTCCTTCTATTACCCGGCCAAGCCCGCCACCTGCGCGGACTGTCACATGCCGCTGGTGAAGTCCGACGATCCGGGCAATCGCAAAGGCATGGTCCACAATCACCGCTTCGCCGCGGCAAACACGGCCGTCGCCTACGCCAACAAGGACGAGAAACAGCTCAAGCAAACTGAAGAGTTCCTGAAGTCAGGCTTCATCAGCGTCGATATCTTTGCCGCTACGCCGGTAGAAGACATGCCGGGGCAGCCGGAGATGCTGCGCCGCTCGGATGGCCCGCAACTCTCCTCCACCTTCGCCGTCGGCGAAGAGGCGGAGCAATCCGGGCACGTCTTCATCCGCGAGGTTGGCAAAGTCGCGGCGCCGATCGACCGGGTCGCAACGAGATTTCAGCCCGGATCGACCGTGCGGGTCGATGTCGTCGTCCGGACCCTCAAGATCGGCCACTTCTTCCCCGGCGGCACCGTGGATGCTTTTGACGTCTGGCTCGAACTACAGGGCCGCGACGCCGACGGGCGCGTCATCTTCTGGAGCGGCTTGGTCGAGGATGAAGGGCGAGGGCCCGTCGAAAAGGGCGCGCACTTCTACCGCTCCTTCCTGCTCGATGCCGAAGGCAACCACATCAACAAGCGCAACGCCTGGCAGGCCCGGAGCCTGCTTTACGTCCGGCTGATACCGCCCGGCGCGGCCGATGTCGCGCACTACCGCGTGAAGATTCCCAAGGACGCCCGCGGTCCCATCACGCTCACGGCCAGGTTGAACTATCGCAAGTTCTCGCACTACTACACGCAGTATGCCTACGCCGGAAAGCCAAAGCCCGGGCAGGATCCGGCGCTGGCAAATGTCCACCACGACAGCCGCGAGTACTCCTTCGACAAAGCCAACATCCCGAGGAACGTGTCGGGCCGGATCAAGGATAAGATCCCGAACATCCCGATCGTCACGCTCGCGGAATCAACCGCGAAGCTACATCTCGGCGACCCGAGGACCGAACCGGTTTGGGAGCCCGCCGTTCGCAAGGATGACCGCGTCCGCTGGAACGACTGGGGCATCGGCATGTTGCTGCAGGGCGACCTCAAGGGCGCCGAATACGCTTTCCTCAAGGTCACCGAGGCCGATCCGGACTATGCCGACGGATGGCTCAACGTGGCGCGGGCGCTGATCCAGGAGGGCGAGAC
The DNA here is from genome assembly GCA_046289265.1 of Bryobacteraceae bacterium. Taxonomy (GTDB): domain Bacteria; phylum Acidobacteriota; class Terriglobia; order Bryobacterales; family Bryobacteraceae; genus JBKBWD01. The sequence goes on from JBKBWD010000011.1 coordinate 9,779, forward strand.
CGAGGCAGCCAAACCTTACATCGAACGGGCGCTTCAAATCGATGCGAGCCTCGGTCGCATCCACTTCTTCAAGGCCATGATCCAGAAAGCGGACGGTGACTACGACGCGGCGCTCGAATCGCTCCGGCGCGTCGCAGCCCAGTATCCGCGCGATCGCGTTGTCCTCAACCAGATGGGCCGCATCCTGTTCCTCAAGCGCGAGTACGCCGAAGCGGTGAAGGCGCTCCAGGGCGTGCTCTCGGTGGATCCGGAAGACGTCCAGGCCCACTACACCCTGATGCTCTGCTACCGCGGCCTGGGCGATCTCGAGAACGCCGCGCGCGAAGAAAAGCTCTTCCGGAGATTCAAGGCCGATGAGAGCGCCCAGTCGATCACCGCGAAGCCGCGCATGTTGAGCCCGGAGGACAACAACGAACGGCAGATGATCCACGACCACGAGAGCGCAATATGAGTGTGTCCCGAATCTTGCAGTTTGGCGCGGCCCTCCTTTTGGCGGCCTCGCTCGCCGGACAAACCGTGAAGTTCTCCGATGTGACGGCGGCGGCCGGAATTAAGTTCACGCATAACAGCGGCAGGGCGGGGAAGAAGTTCCTGCCCGAGACGATGGGATCCGGCTGCGCCTTCCTCGATGTGGACGGCGACGGCTGGCCCGACATCCTCCTGATTAACAGCAAGGATTGGACGCCGCGCGGCCGCAAGTCGCTTCCGGCGCTCTACCGCAACAACCGCGACGGTACATTCACGAACATCACGGCCGGCAGCGGACTCGATATCGAGATGTACGGCATGGGCGTTGCCGTGGGCGACTTCGACAATGATGGCCGCGACGACGTCTACATCACGGCGCTCGAAGGCGACAGGCTCTTTCGCAATGAGGGCAACGGCAAGTTCCGCGACGTCACCAAGGAGTCAGGCATCCGCAACGCTGATTTCGGCACCAGTGCCATCTGGTTCGACTATGACCGCGACGGTAAGCTCGACCTGTTCGTCGCCAACTACGTCCAGTGGACCCCAAAGGGCGACCTGTGGTGTTCGCTCGATGGCGCGACGAAATCCTATTGCACGCCCGAGTCTTACAAGGGCACGTCGTCGAAGCTCTATCGGAACCTCGGGAACGGGAAATTCGAGGACGTGACCGCCAAAGCGGGACTTGCCGACCCGACCAGCAAGGCCCTGGGCGTCGCGATGCTCGACTTCGATGGCGACGGCTGGCCGGATCTCTTTGTCGCCAACGACACCCAGCCCAATAAGCTCTACCGCAATCGCGGCAACGGCACCTTCGTCGAGGAGGGCGTGATCGCGGGCGTCGCCTACGGTGAGGACGGGGTGGCGCGCGGCGCCATGGGCGTCGATGCGATTGACTACGACCGCTCGGGCCGGCCGCACCTGCTGGTGGGCAACTTCTCGAACCAGATGCTCGCGCTCTACCGCAACGAGGGTAACGGCCTCTTCGTGGACGAGGCTCCGCGCTCCACCGTCGGCCGCGCCAGCCTCCTGACCCTTGCCTTCGGGGTCTTCTTCTTCGATTACGATCTCGACGGTCACCCGGACATCTTTGCGGCCAACGGCCACATCGACGAGGAGATCGGCCGGGTCCAACCCAAGGTGCGGTTCGAACAGCCGCCGCTATTGTTCCGCAACCTGGGGAAGGGCAAGTTCGGGGAGGTTGGAAAGCAGATTGGCGGAGGCTTCCAGCGGCCCATCGTCGCGCGCGGCGCCGCCTACGCCGACTTCGACCGGGACGGCGACCTCGACATCCTCATTACGACCAATCACGGGCCGGCATACCTTTTCCGGAACGAAGGCGGCAACGCCAATCACTGGATCAACATCCGGCTCGCGGGAACGAAGTCCAACCGGAACGGCATCGGCGCCGTGGTGCGGATCGAAAGCGCTTCGGGCAAGCAATGGCGCATGGTCCATAGCGGTTCGAGCTACTGCTCGCAGAGTGACCTGGCCCTGACGTTTGGGATCGGCAAAGACCCTGTCGTCAAGAGCATCACGGTCGAATGGCCGAGCGGCAGGAAGCAGCAGTTTCAGGACGTGGCGCGCAACCAGTTCCTGTTGATTGACGAAGACAAGGGCATCCTCAAGCGCTGACTCATCGGATACACTAGGGGTTTGTCTCTGACGGTGTATGACTACTTCCAGGCAGCCTTGCGCAGGAGGCCGGCCGAGCCGTCTGGAGAGCCCGGACCCGTGGTGCGCGGCGCCGATGGCAACCTCGCGAGCTTCCGCTTGGCAGCGCGCGACGGGCGAGTGGTCGCCGCCGCCTACCGCGCCAGCACTTGCGTGACGCTGGTGGCTTTGTGCGAGCACATCCGCGAACTCGCGACCGGACGGAGTCTGGACGAATTGGAACGGATGACGGCCGCTGACCTGCGCGCTCTGCACCCGGAGATCCCAGCCGTCCGCGCCGACCGTGCCGACCTCGCGATCCGGGCGCTGCGATTCGCCGTCGAGAGCGTAAAGACAGGAGAGAAGGAATGAAGGTAGCCTACATATTCACGACCCAGGGACACACGGTCTCCTACAAGCTCGGGAAGATGATCCTGCCCCAACTGGAGGAGGATCGGCACGGAGTCGAAGTCGTCGGGATGTTCTTCTTCGAGGACAACTGCTACGTCCTCCAGAAAGGGAACCCGATCGGTGAGCGGCTTGCAGCGGTCGCGAAGAAGAAAAACATCCTGCTGATGGGCTGCGACCAGTGCTGCTATGAGCGCGACATTGCCGACAAGCTCTTCGACGGTGTCCCGATCGGCTGCTTCCCCGATCTCTACAAGGCTCTCTCCGGCAACATGCCGGACCAGGTGATTACGCTATGAACCCTAAACTTCCGATTGCCGCGATTACAGACGAGTTCTCCCCGGACCTTGCGGCAGCGCTTGAAACTATGGCTTCTATCGGCATGACAGGAGTGGAGTTACGCGTCGTCTTCGGAAAGAACGTCATGGACCTGACCGAAGACGAACTCTGCCGCGCCCGCGACCTGGTGCACGCGAAAAACATGCAGGTGATCTCGATTGCCTCGCCGCTGCTCAAATGCGTCCTGCCGAACGCTCCGGAGGTCGACGGCCGCTTCCAACACGATATCTTCGCCTCCAAACACACATACGAGGATCAGCCCCGCCTGACCGAGCATGCCTTCCGGCTCGCCAGGTTTTTCGGGGCCAGGATCATCCGGGTGTTTTCATACTGGCGCACCGTGGAGCCTGACCGCTGCTTCGACGCCGTCGTCAGCGCGCTCTCGGACTTGGCCGCGAAGGCAGCGGCCGAGGACCTGATCATCGGACTTGAGAACGAGCACGCCTGCAACATCGGCACGGCGGCCGAATCGGCCAAGGTTCTAAAGGCGGTGCAGCACCCAAATCTGAAACTGGTGTGGGACCCGGCGAATGCTCTGGTCGGCGGCGAAAACCCCTTCCCGCACGGCTATGGCCTGCTGCCGGTCGACCGGATCGTCCACGTCCATGCCAAAGACTGCCAGATGGACGGGCACAAACCGATTTGGGGTCCGCTCGGAACGCGGCACGTGGACTGGAAAGGGCAGATTGCGGCGCTGCTGAACGACGGTTATCGGGGCTACATCAGCCTCGAGACCCATTGGCCGGGTCCGGATGGCGACAAGATGCTGGCCAGCACGATTTGCGGCTGGAACCTCCGCGGCCTGGCTTCGGCGTGAATTTCGAGTGTGAGTGGGGGGCGAGTCCGCCCGCCCCTCACTGTTTCTTCTTCTCCAGATTCCACAATCCCCTCGACAGCGCGCGGCCGCAGAACGGGCAGTAGTTCATCCCGACGTAGCTGGGGCGCTCGGTCCCGAAAACCAGGAAGTACTCCGTATCGATCTCGTTGAGAATACGCCCGTTTGTGATAGTGTGGACGGGCGCGACGCGCATCCAATCGCGGTCGGCGAGGTCCCTCAGATCATCGCAGCAGTACATCGGTTCATTTTATCCGCAGAGAGGCTGAACCTTCTCACGATTGCGGACGTCATTAAAAGAGAGGCGGTGCGCTCACTATGGTATTCTGGTCGAATCTGGGGGGTATGCGATGCGGCTCCGTACAGTAGTCTCTCTGCTTCTCGCCACCCTGTTCGTGTGGAGCGCGTTGTTTGCCTTCCAGCGCGGTCGTCGAAGCTTGCTCTTCGATGACGATGACGCTCCCATCCCGCCCGACTACAACGAAAAGACCGAGTTCGCCTTCGCGCGCCTGCGCTATCCGAGTGTTCGTTTTGGCTACTGGGGTTCGCGCGGCGCCTGGACGACGGACTATCCCAAGGCCGACCGCCAGTTCCTGCAAGGGCTGCGCCGCCTGACGCGCGTCCATGCGCGATCGATGGAGCAGGTGGTCGACCTGGACAGCGACGAAATCTTCAACTGGCCCTGGGTTTATGCCGTCGAGGTGGGGCACTGGGATCTCTCCGACGCGCAGTGCAAGAAACTGCGGGAGTACCTGCTGCGCGGCGGATTCCTGATGGTGGACGACTTTCACGGCACCGTCGAATGGGAGATTTTTATGGCGAGCATGGCCCGTGTCTTCCCGGACCGCCCGGTGGTGGACATGGACGGCAAGGATCCGGCATTTCACGTTCTTTACGACCTGGAGGAGCGCTTCCAGGTTCCGGGAATCCAGTATCTCTATTCAGGCCGGATGTACGAGCGGGACGGCGTAGAGGCCGCATGGCGCGGCATCTATGACGATCGCGGCCGCCTGATGGTGGCCATCTGCCATAACATGGACCTCGGCGACGCCTGGGAGCACGCCGACGAGCCCCAGTATCCGGAGCGTTGGGCGTCGCTCGCCTACCGGGTCGCAATCAACTATATAATCTACGCCATGACGCACTGAGGAGCCTCCAGCCAGCAGTCCAACATGTTTGATTTCTTATTCAATTACCCGCTCACGGTCTTCTCCAAGGGGGACTTCGTTCTGCTTGGCCGGTGGCCGGTGTGGGTCCTGCTGATCCTCATCCTTGGGGCGGCCGCTTTCGTCGCCGTTCCGGTCTGGAAGAGGCGGATGGAAGCGGCGCCCAGCGTCCGTGGTGTGCGTACCGCGGTGGTCTGCCTGCTGCAAATCTCTCTCATAGCGCTCCTGCTTCTGCTCTTGTGGCAGCCTGCGGTCAGCGTCGCCACGCTCAAGCCGCAGCAAAACGTAATCGCGGTGCTGGTGGACGATTCCCATAGCATGTCGATTGTCGAAGACGGGACCTCTCGAAGCGCCCAGGCCGTGGCCGCGCTGAACAACGGCGTGCTCGACAAGCTCGGGACGAAATTCCAGGTGCGGACCTATCGGATCGGCGAGGCGCTCGAGCGGATCGAGAGCCTCGAGCAGTTGAACGCCTCGGCGCGCGCCACCCGAATCGGCGAGGGCCTTAAGCAGGTGATGGCGGAGGCCAGCAGCCTGCCGATCGGCGCAGTCGTCCTGTTGAGCGACGGGGCGGAGAACTCCGGCGGTATCGATCTTGAGACGCTTTCGGAAATCCGGCAGCGCCGCATCCCGGTCCACACCGTCGGCTTCGGGCGAGAGCAGTTCGAGCGCGACCTGGAAATCACCGATGTCCAGTTGCCCGCGCGGGCCCTGGCCGATTCCCGCCTGAGCGCGCAGGTGAGCCTGAGGCAGACCGGCTACTCCGGCAAAAAGGCCCGGCTTTCGGTAAGAGACGGCAGCAAGGTGCTGGCGAGCCAGGAGATTACTCTGAAGGCCGACGGCGCCCAGCAGACCGAGACGATCCTGTTCAACGCGGGCGTGGCGGGCGCACGCACCGTTCGGGTGAGCGTCGATCCGCTGCCCCACGAGGAGAATCCGAACAACAACGCCGTCACGCGGCTGGTGAACGTCGAGGCGTTCAAGCCGCGCATCCTCTACATCGAAGGGGAGCCGCGGTGGGAGTTCAAGTTTATCCGGCGCGCCATTGAAGAGGACCGCAGTCTGCACATCGTGAGCATGCTGCGGACCACGCAGAACAAGATTTACCGTCAAGGAATCGGCGAACCGAAGGAGCTCGAACTGGGCTTCCCGGCCACGCGCGAGGAGCTGTTCAACTACCAGGCGATCATTATCGGTTCGGTGGAGGCCAACTACTTTACTCCGACGCAGCAGGAGCTGTTGCAGCAGTTCGTCGACCGCCGGGGCGGGGGAGTGCTCTTCCTGGCGGGCCGGGCGTCGCTGGCCGATGGCGGTTATGCGAACACACCGATCGCCGAAATCCTTCCGGTCACGCTTCCGAATCGCAAGGGAACCTTCCATCGCGAACCGGCCTTCGCCGAATTGACACAGCTTGGGCGCGAGAGCGTGCTGTGCCGGCTGGAGGAAGATGCCGACAAGAACGCGCAGCGCTGGAAAGAACTTCCCCACCTGGCCGACTACCAGGAGATCGGGACTCCGAAACCGGCCGCCGTGGTGCTGGCCGAACTGTCACCCGCCTCCAAGGGGCGCCTGCCCCTGCTGGTGACACAGCCGTATGGACGCGGCCGAGTCGGCGTCCTTGCGACCAGCGGGACGTGGCGCTGGCAGATGACTCAGGACCTCGCCGACCAGACGCACGAGATGTTCTGGCAGCAACTGCTGCGATGGCTGGTTTCGGATTCTCCGGGACGCGTGCTCGCCTCAATTCCGCAGCAGGTGCTCTCGGACGACCACAAGGCGGTGTTCCGGGTTGAGGTTCGGGATCGGAACTACGCCCCAGTCTCCGACGCAAGGGTTGAGGCGCGTATCCTCGGTCCGGAGGGTCTGGCCGAGACAGTGGAGCTGAATCCCGATCCGTTGACGCAGGGACTATATACGGCGGAGTGGACAGCCGTGCGCGCGGGCTCCTACCTGGCCGAAGTGCTGGTGACGCGCGGCAGCGAGGATCTTGGCCGCGATGTCCTGACCTTCCGGAGGGAGGACGGCGTCGCCGAAAACTTCCGCGCCGAACAGAATCGCGAACTCCTGGAGAAGCTCGCATCGCAGACCGGCGGGCGGTATTGGAAGCCTTCGGAGTTGCGGCGCCTGGGCGATGAGGTTTCCTATTCGGAGGCCGGCATCACGGTGCGGGAGACCAAGGATCTGTGGAACATGCCGATCGTGTTCCTCCTGGTAATTGCCCTGCGTTCGACCGAGTGGCTGTTGCGTCGGAAGTGGGGTGTGGTATGAGGCGAATCCTCGCGGTTCTGTTGACGACTTTGGTCCTGACGGCCGCGCAGGCCGGCGCCCGAACGTTTTACCTGACAGTTGCGGGCCTCGGCGGAGAGCCAGACTACGAACAGCGCTTCGCCAACTGGGCGAAGGACCTGGAAAAGATTCTGAAAGACGCGGGGCCGGACGCCAAGGCGATCACTCTCTATGGTCCGCAGGCGACGCGCGAGCGGTTGCGGTCGGCGCTCGGGGAGTTTGCGAAGGAAGCCGGTAAGGACGACGCGCTGGTGGTGATGCTGATCGGTCACGGAAGCTTTGACGGCTATGAGTATAAGCTGAATCTTCCGGGGCCGGACATCACGGATGTGGAACTGGCCGAACTGCTCGACCGCGTTCCGGCCGAGCGCCAACTTGTGGTCAACATGAGCAGCGCGAGCGGCGGTTCGACAGAAACGCTTCGCAAGGAGAACCGCATCGTCATCACGGCCACGCGATCCGGGCGCGAGCAGAATGCGACCGTCTTCGCACGCTATTGGGTCGAGGCGCTACGCGATCCCGCCGCCGACGCGGATAAGAATGAGATGATCTCGGCGCTCGAGGCCTTCCGCTACGCGGACCAGAAGACAGCACAGTTCTACGAAACGCAGAAGCGCATCGCGACCGAACATCCGCTGATTGAGGATACGGGCAAAGGCGAGGGCGTTCGCGCGCCGTCGCCGGAGAACGGCCAGGGACTTGTCGCCGCGCGCTTCCCGGTGCTGCGGCTCGGCGATGCGCATGCCGCCGCGCGCGATCCGAAAAAACAGAAACTGTTCGCGCGCAAGGAGCAGATCGAGCAGGAGATCGACCGGCTGAAGTACCAGAAGGCGGCAATGCCGATCCAGGAGTATCGGAAACAGCTCTCGGCGCTGCTGCTCGAACTGGCCAAGACCCAGGCGGAGTTGGATCAATGACCCCACGGGCCGGCGCCATCGCGTTCCTGCTGGTGTCGAGCCTGCCCCTGTGCGCCCGGACACCCGCGGAGTGCCGCGAGCATCTCCGCTATGGACGCCTCGATGCAGCCAGGCAATGCCATACGCGGCTGGCATCATCCTCCGATCCTTTCGCGCGCGCCGAGGCACTTTGGGCGCTCGGCCGGTATGTGGAAGCCAACGCTGCCTTCAACATGGCAGTCAAAGCACAGCCGGAGAATCTCGAGTTGCGGGTCCGCTGGGGGAGGCTCTTCCTGGACCGCTACGTTCCCGCCGAGGCGGCAACGATTTTCCAGGAAGCCCTCGAAATCGATCCCAATTATCCACCCGCTCTCCTCGGAATGGCCCTGGTAGCGGCCGGTTCGTTCGAGAGCCGTGCGGTCGAGCTGGCCGAGAAGGCGCTCAAGGGTGACCCGAAGCTGCTGGAAGCACAGGAGCTGCTCGCTCGCCTGGCGCTTGAGGACAGCAATCCGGAGCGCGCGGTCAAAGAGGCCAAAAAGGCGCTCGAACTCTCCGAGGCTGCGCTGGATGCGATGGCGGTTCTGGCCACAATTGACTGGCTGGACGACAGGAAAGAGACGCCCTGGATCGACCGGATTCTGAAGATCAATCCCGTTTACGGCCAGGCCTACGGCCTTGCGGGCAGGATCTTCGTCCTGAACCGCCGCTACGACGAGGCGATCGAACTGTTTCAAAAGGCGCTCGCGCTGCGGCCGGAGCTGGACGATATCCGCTCGGATCTCGGCATCAACCTGATGCGCATGGGCCGCGAGACGGAGGCCCGCGAGCACCTGGAGCGGTGCTACCACAATGGCTATCAGAGCCACCAGACCGTCAACTCGCTGCGGCTGCTGGACAGCTATGCCAATTTCGAGACTTTCCGCACGCCCCGCACGATCCTGAAGCTGCACAAAAAGGAGGCCGAACTGCTTCGGCCCTACTTCGAAAGCGAACTGATCCGTGCAATCGAGACCTTCGAGAAAAAGTACAAGGTGAAGCTGCCGGGGCCGGTGCAACTGGAGGTCTATCCGGACCACGAGGATTTCGCCGTCCGCACGATGGGCATGCCGGGCTTGGGCGCCCTGGGCGTCACGTTCGGTTCGGTGGTCGCGATGGACAGTCCGTCCGGACGCAAGCCGGGGAGTTTTCACTGGGCCAGTACGCTGTGGCACGAGTTGAGCCACGTCTTTGTTCTGACGGCGACGAACCACCGGGTCCCCAGATGGTTCACCGAGGGACTGGCGGTGCACGAGGAGACGGCGACCGATCCGGAATGGGGAGATCGCCTGAGCGCCGACATCATCGGAGCGATTAAGAACAAGCGCCTGCTGCCGGTCTCCGAGCTCGACCGCGGCTTCGTCCGGCCGAAGTTTCCGGCGCAGGTAATTGTGTCGTACTTCCAGGCGGGCCGGATCTGCGACTACATCGCCGAGCGGTGGGGATACCAGACGCTCCTTGATATGATGCACTCGTTCTCTAAGTCGGCCTCAACGCCCGATGTGATTCGAAAGCATCTGGGGATGGAGGCCGAGAAGTTCGACGAGGAGTTTCTGGCGTGGCTCGACGGGCAGGTCGGAACGACGGTGAAGGGATTCGAAGAGTGGTCCAAGCGCCTGCGCGCCATCGCGGCCAATGTCAAGAAGAAGGAATGGGATGAAGTGATCCGCGAAGGGCTGGAGATCCGCGACATCTACCCCGAGTACGTCGAGGCGGCCAACGTCTATGAGTTCCTCTCCGAGGCTTACCTGGCCAAGGGCGACAAGGCATCCGCGATGGCGGAACTGGAGCGCTGGGCGAAGGCGGGCGGGCGCAACCCGGCGACGTTGAAGAAGCTCGCGGACATGCAGGAAGAGGCGGGCAAGATTCGAGAGGCAGCCGGCACGCTGCACCGGATCAACTATATCTATCCGGTGCAGAGCGAGGATGTGCATCGCAGGCTCGGCGATCTGTGGACAAAGCTGGGAAACATGGAAGGCGCCATCCTCGAATATCGCGCCGTCGTGGCGTCGCGGCCTATCGATCCGGCGGCCGCGCATTTCCAGCTTGCCGGCGCGTACCGGCAGTTGAACAAGATGGACGAGGCGCAGGAGCATTTATTTCTTGCGCTCGAGGCTGCTCCCGGCTACAGGCCGGCGCAGCGGATGCTGCTTGAATTGAACGCAGAATCGACAAAGAAAGATTGAAAGCAAACGAATGTCGACAACAGTTGCAACCCAGATGGATTCAGCGGAACTGAAGGCGAAAATCGCGCGGTTCCAAGAGGTGCAGGAGGCGATCGTCCAGCAGGTGCGGCGAGTCATCGTCGGACAGGAAGAGGTGCTGGAGCAGGTCATGATCGCGCTCTTCGTGGGCGGCCACTGCCTGATTACGGGCCTGCCCGGCACCGCCAAGACGCTGCTCGTCCGGACAATGGCTCAGACCCTGGGACTGGAGTTCAAGCGCATCCAGTTCACTCCGGATCTGATGCCGTCCGATATCACGGGCACCGACATTATCGAGGAGGACACCACAACCGGAAGGCGCACCTGGACCTTTGTGCCCGGTCCGATCTTCTGCAACGTCCTGCTCGCCGACGAGATCAACCGTACGCCGCCGAAGACGCAGTCGGCGCTGCTTGAGGCGATGCAGGAGATCTCCTGCACGGTGCGCGGCCATCACTACAAGCTGCCGGCGCCGTTCTTCGTGCTGGCGACGCAGAACCCGATTGAACTCGAGGGCACATATCCGCTTCCCGAAGCGCAGCTCGACCGATTCCTGTTCAACACGGTGCTCGACTACCTCGCGCCGGAGGACGAACTGAAGGTCATCGGCCTGACGACGACCACGCACGTCGCCACCCCGGTAGCCGTTACCAATGCCGAGGAGATCCTCGGGTTCCAGCAACTGGTCCGCATGGTGCCCATCGCCGAGTCCGTCGCGCGCTACGCGGTCAAACTGGTGCGCGCCACGCGCTACACGGATGAGACCGCTCCGGACTTCGTGAAGAAGTACATCAATTTCGGAGCGAGCGTCCGCGGCATTCAATTCCTGGTGCTGGCCGCGAAGGCTCGCGCTCTGATGCACCGGCGCTACCACGTGACTTACGAAGACATCAGCACGATGATGATTCCGGTGCTGCGGCACAGGATTCTTTTGAATTTCTATGCGGAGTCCGAGAAGCTGAGCCAGGATACGCTCCTGAAGCGGCTGCTCGAGGTGGTACCGCCGCCGAAGGCGTAAGCGGGTTCGTTCATGGAGCAGAGATTTCTCAATCCGGGCGTGCTGGCCTCGATTTCGGGGCTGGATCTGGTGGCGAAAACCGTCGTCCAGGGCTTCGTCGCGGGACTGCACCGCTCGCCCGATTTCGGCTTCAGCCAGGAGTTCGCCGAGTACCGCGCCTATTCGGAGGGCGACGATCTGCGCCACGTCGACTGGAACGTCTTTGCCCGCACCGAGCGCGCCTACCTGAAGCGGTATCGGGGTGAGACGAACACGCTGGTGACAATCCTGCTCGATGCCAGTTCGTCGATGGGCTTCGGCTCGCACGAAGTGAACAAGATCGACTATGCGCGGTATCTGACGGCGGCGCTTTGCTACCTGGCCAATCAACAACGGGATGCGGCCGGCCTGATCGTCTTCGATGACGAGGTCCGGAATTACGTGCATCCATCGAGCCGGCACGGACAGCTCGGCCGTCTGCTCCACGCGATTGACCAGGCCGAGACCGCCGCCCGGACCGACTTCGCCAAGCCGTTCATCCACTGCCAGGAGTTTCTGCGCCGGCGCGGGCTGGTGGTCGTGGTCTCCGATTTTTACGAGCAGCCCGATGTCGTAATCAAGACAATGCAGCCGTTGCGCTTCCGCGGGAATGAGCTGGTGCTGTTCCACGTCCTCGATCCGCAGGAACTTCGGCCGGCGCTCCGGCAGCCGATGATCCTGGTGGACATGGAGACGCAGGACTCGCTCGAAGTCTCACCCGAGTACACGGAAACCGAGTATCGCGCCAAGATCGACGCGCACGTGGCGGCGCTACAGGAGAAAGCGCGCGGCGCCGGTATGGACTACTTCCTCCTGCGGACCGACCGGCCGCTCGACGAGGCGCTCCGTGAATATCTGACGATCCGGAAGGGGAGGATGTAGTGGGATTCCTCGCGCCATGGTTTCTCGCCGGACTCGCAGCGATTGGGCTGCCGCTGTGGCTGCACCTGCTGCGCCAGCACAAGAGCACGCCGCTGCCCTTCAGCTCCCTGATGTTCATGGAGCAGCGGACCCAGAGCTCGATCAAGCATCGCCGCCTGCGCTACCTGATGCTGCTCGCGGCGCGTCTGCTCGTACTGCTGTTCCTCATTCTGGCTTTCGCCAATCCCTACTTCATGACGTCGGCGCTTCCGGGCGAGGGCGGGGACAAGCTGACGGTGATTGCGATTGATGAGTCCTTCAGCATGAGGGAGGGCTCGCGGATGGAGACGGCGCGGAGCGGTGCGGCCGGAGTGGTCTCGTCCCTGCGGGGCAGCGACAGAGCACAGGTTCTGGCCTTTGCGGCACAGGTCCGGCTGCTGACCGAGGTGACGTCCGAGGCAGGCGAACTGCGCGCCGCGATCGATTCGATCCAGCCGAGTGATTCGCGCAGCTCCTATGGGGAGTTGGCACGCGTGCTGCGGTCCATCGCGCAGTCCTCGAAGACGCCGCTTGAGGTCCATCTGTTCAGCGACATGCAGCGTACGTCGATGCCATCGGGATTCTCGGACCTCCGGCTGGCGGGCGACACGCGCCTGGTTCTGCACACGATCGGCGAGGCCAAGCCGAATTGGCTGGTCGAGACCGTTTCGGCGCCGCGCCGGATTGCGGACCCGAAAAAGGTACGGATTGCCGCGACGATCGCGGGCTACGGGACTCCAGAGGCGACCCGGACCGTGTCGCTGGTGCTCAACGGAAAGGTGCTCCAGAGCAAGAGCGCGCAGGTCCCGGCGAACGGGCGGGCGTCGGTGGAGTTCGTCTCGATCGATGCGCCCTACGGATTCAATCGCGGAGAGGTGCGGATCGATTCGGCCGATACGCTGCCGGGAGACGACACGTTCTACTTCCCGATGGAGCGCGCCGACCCGCGCCGGATCCTTTTTGTCCACGAGGCGCGGCAGACGCGCGGCATCCTCTACTACCGCGCGGCGCTGGAGTCCTCAGTCGACTCGGCATTTCTGCTCGAGCCTGCGACGTCGGATCAGGTGGCCAATGTCTCGCCGGAGCGCTACGCCTTCGTGATCCTTTCCGACGTGGCGCATGTGCCGGCGCCGTTCGAGGAGGCGCTGCGGAAGTATGTCCGCACGGGCGGTTCGGTGCTGGTCTCGATCGGGCCGGCGGCGGCGACGCGTGCGCGCGTCCCGGTGATCGACCTCGAAGTGATCGAGTCCCGCTACTCGTCGCGCTCGGGTGAGCGATTCCAGATGTTCGGTTCCGGCGACACGGCACACCCGGCATTGCGGAAGGCTAACCAGTGGGAGAACGTGAAGTTCTACCAGGCGATCCGGCTCGACCCGGCCGATGCGCGCATCGTGGCGCGCCTGACCGATAAGACTCCCGTGCTGATGGAGAAGCAGATCGGCGAGGGCCGCGTGCTGGTGTTCGCCTCGACCTTCGATAACATCTCGAATGACTTCCCGCTCCGGCCGTCTTTTGTGCCCTTCGTAGAGCAGACGGCGCAGTATCTTTCGGGCGTCGAGGACTCAGCCGCCGTCTTCCCGGTGGATGCCTTCCTGGAGTTGAGAAAAGAAGACAATGAGCGTACGGCGGCCATCGAGGTTCTGGGGCCGGACGGCAAGCGTGCGCTCTCGCTCCAGGAGGCCGCGACCGCCCAGACGCTGGCGCTCAGCAGGGCCGGCTTCTACGAGGTACAGCGCGGCAGCGGTCGGAACGAGATGGTTGCGGTGAACGCCGACCGGCGCGAGTCGGACCTGACGCCCATCCCGAAGGAGTCGCTCGACCTTTGGCAGGGTCCGGCGTCGGCCGCGGCGGCATCGGCTGGCGGTATGAGTGGAGAGATCGCTGAGCGGAAGCCGGCGAGCTTGTGGTGGTACGTAATGCTCGCGCTTCTGGCTCTGGCGGTCGCGGAGTCGCTGTTGGGGAACCGGTATCTGTCCGTACAGAAGGAGACGGCATGAACGCGCTCGATCAGTTGAACGGCTATTTGCGGAGCCTGCTCGCCAGAATGCGGTTTGGCGCAGTTTCGCTGGGGATCGCCATAACGCTGGCATCGGCCCTGGTCGCCACGGTGCTTCTGGTGTTGATGAGCAACGCGCTCGCTTTTTCACCGATGAGCGTGTTGTCGGCGCGTATCCTACTGTTTCTGACCCTCGCGCTGGCGATCGGGTTCGGAATCGTTCGGCCGCTGTTGCGCCTGGACGGCCGCCGGGCCGCGCGGAAGGCAGAGGAGAAATTTCCGGAGTTCCAGGAGCGGCTCATCACGCTCGCCGAACGCGATTGTCAGCCGGGTGATCCGTTCGTCGAACTGCTGGCCGAGGATACGGTGGAAGTGGCCGAGCGTGCGCAGCCGAAAGAAGTGGTGGGTACCGGCATTCTGCTCGGCGGGCTATCGGCCGGGGCGGCGGCTTTGGCGATCCTGATATGGTTGGGTGTGGCCGGGCCCGGGTTCCTGGGATACGGCACCTCGCTGCTCTGGGCCGGAGCACCGCGCGGCGCAGAGGCACGTCCATTTTACAGCGTTCTTGTGCAGCCCGGCGACCGCACCGTGCGGCGGCGGTCCGACCAGATCATCAGCGCCGAACTCGTCGGGTTCCAGGCGCCGGGCGCGCGCCTGTTCGCCAAATACAGCGGCACCTCCAAGTGGGAGCCTGTTCCGATGCACCCGCAGCCGGGCGGGACGAACTTCGAGTTTCTGTTCGCCGGGATCGCCGAGACGGTTGAGTATTACGTCGAGGCAGGGGCGGTGCGTTCGGCGGTCCACACCCTGAGCGTGATCGACCTTCCGTCGGTGAAGCACATCAAGGTCACGTATCACTATCCGAAGTGGCTCGGCTCGAAGGTGATGGTCGAGGATCCGGGCGGCGACCTGCGCGCAGTGGAAGGCACCGAGGCCGAGGTTGCGATTGAGACCGATCTCCCGCTGCGCAACGGCGTGCTCGTGATCGATAACGAGACGCGGATTCCGTTGAAGGCCGGGGAAGGGAACTGGCTGACCGGCCGCGTGCCGATCCAGCAGGACGGGATGTACTACGTCGCCAGCGTTGAGCAGGGCGAGCCGGTGCGATTGAGCGAGGACTTCTTCATCGAAGCCCAGCAGGAGATGTCGCCGATTGTCCGGATCAGGCGCCCCGGCCGTGACGCCAAGGTGAATCCGATTGAAGAGGTCACGGTGCAAATCGAGGCCGAAGATGACTTCGGACTCCAGGAGATGGCGCTGCACTATTCGGTGAACGGCGGGGATGAGAAGACCGTTCCGCTTTTGAAGAACCGGGGCGCGACGGAAGCATCGGGAAGAACGGTCCTGGCGCTCGAGGATTTCAACCTGGTACCGGGCGATGTGGTGGCGATGTATGCGACCGCGCGGGATGCGCGCAACACCACGCGGTCGGATATATTTTTCATTCAGGCGCGGCCGTTCGAACTGGAGTTTTCGCAGTCGCAACAGGCCGGCGGCGGTGGCGGTGGCGGCGGTGAACAGGAAAACCAGATTTCCGAGCGGCAGAAAGAGATCATTTCGGCGACCTGGAATCAGCTCCGCAACCAACGCTCGAAGAAGGATACGGCCGAAGAGGCCAGGTTCCTATCCGAGATTCAGTCGAAGCTGCGCGACCAGGCCAAGTCACTTGCGCAGCGTATGAACAGCCGCCAGCTTTCCGGACAGAACCAGGAGTTTCAGAAGTTTTCCAAGGATATGGAGGCCGCTGCCGACGCGATGGCCGAGGCCTCTGAGAAGCTGAAGCAGGCCGGCTGGCGCGACGCGCTCGCGCCCGAACAGAAGGCGTTGCAGCATCTGCTTCGCGCCGAGGCTACGTTCCGCCAGATTCAGGTTGCGTTCGGGAATCGCGGCGGCGGGGGTGGCGGCGGCGCCGGTCGCGACCTGGAGAACCTCTTCGACCTTGAGCTCGACACGGAGAAGAACCAGTACGAAACCGGGCAGCAGAGCCAGTCGGCCGAACAGCGCGCCCGCGAAGTCGATGAGGCGCTTCAAAAGCTTGAGCAACTCGCCCGGCGGCAGCAGGAACTGGCGCAGCAGAGCCAGCAGAACAAGCAGCAGTCCTTCCAGCAGCGCTGGCAGCAGGAGATGCTGCGCCGGGAGGCCGAAGAGCTTCGGCGCAAGATGGAGCAGCTCTCGCGCGGAAACTCTTCCTCGCAGCAGTCGTCCTCGCAACAGTCGTCTTCGCAGCAGTCCGGCCAGCAGGGCTCGCAATCGAGCGCTTCCCGCTCGGGCGGCGGGCAGGAGCGCATCGATCCGCGGATCGAACGCGCCATCCAGCAGCTTCGCCAAGCCACCGAGGATATGCGGCGCGCCGGAAGCCAGGACGGCGCCAGCGAGAGCCGGCGGGCCGCTGAACGGCTCCAGGAAGCGCGCGACCTGTTGGGCGGAATGCGGCAGCAGGAGGCGTCCGAGAGGATGGAGAACCTGGCGCGGCGCGCCGAGCAACTGGCCTCGCAGCAGCGTGACTTCGTAAAGCGGCTCGGCGAAATGTATGCGGGACAGGACGGTTCCCAGCCGCGTCTGATGCCCGGCACAAGCCGCCAGCAGATCCTCGAAATGGGGAACGAAAAGCTCAAAATGCACGAGGAACTCCAGCGCCTCGAACGCGAGATGCAGCGGGCAGTCCGCGACATGGCGGGAAGCCAGCGGGGGGCCTCGTCGAAGCTTCGCGACGCGCTTGGCGAGATGCACAAGGACGAACTGGCGCTGCGGATGAAGCTCGGGGGTGAGTGGATTCGGCGCGGATTGGGTGCGGCGGCGCTGCCGCGCGAAGCGCCCGTCACGGCCGGGCTCAACAGGCTGAGCGAGCAGGTCCGGCAGGCGCAGGGCTCCCTCGATAAGAACACCGAAAGCCGCGGCGAACTTGGCCAGGCGCTTGACCAGGTGGAGCGCCTCCGCGAACAGCTCGACCGCATGACACAGGCCGCGCGCGCCGGCCGGGAAGGCCAGCAGCAGGGGCGCGGTCAGAACCAGGGCCAGCAGCAGGGCCAGGGACAGCAAGGCCAGCAGGCCCAGGGTCAAGGCCAACAAGGCCAGCAGGGTGAACAGGGCCAAGGCCAACAGGGCCAGGGCGGGGAGGCAGGCCAAGGCAGCGATCGGATGGGTGAACGTCAGGCCGGCGGAACCCGGGGCGGCGGCTCCTACTCCGCAATGAACACCGGAGACCGGCGGGTTCCCCCGGGAATCGCCTCCGGCACGGGCATGGACGCGGCGGGTATCGAACGGACCTATCGCGAGAGCCTCCGCGACCTCAACCAGCTTCGCCAGTCGCTGCGCGGGATTGAGGGTGCTCCCGACGGCGCCGATCGCGATGTCCAGGAATTGATCCGCCAGATGTCGCAGCTCGACCCGCGGCGATTCCCCGGCAACCCAGAGATGGTCGAACAGCTACGCACACAGGTTTTGCCGGCCATCGAGCAGTTGGAGCTGCAACTGCGGCGGCAGCTTGACGAGGGCCAGTCCGGCCAGGTCCGCAGCGGCGCGACCGATCGCGTGCCGCCCGGGTACGCCGACGCCGTCGCTGAGTACTTCCGGAGGCTGAGCCGGGGACGCTGACGCACTCCCGTTATAATGCGGAAGTGCTCGTACGATTCGTTGCACTACTCATCCTGATTGCAGGGGCCGGCCTGTCACAGCCGGCCCCTCTCTATGAGAACTGGCGGAAACCGTTCCCGGCTCACCGGATCATCGGAAACGTTTACTACGTCGGCACCTACGACCTCGCCTGTTTCCTGATCACCACGCCCGAAGGCCATATCCTGATCAATACCGGACTCGCCGACTCCACGCCGCTCATTCGCGCCTCGATCGAAGAGCTCGGCTTTCGCTTCGAGCACGTAAAGATCCTCCTTACCATGCAGGCGCATTTCGATCACGTCGCGGCCTTTGCCGAAGTTCAGCGATTGACTGGGGCGCGCGTCTGGGCGACCGAAGGCGACGCCCCGGTTCTCGAAGACGGTGGGAAGAGCGACTACCACCTGGGCAAGGATTACCACTTCGCGCCGGTCAAGGTGGATCGGATACTGGGCGACCGAGAGAAGATCCGGCTCGGCGGCAGGGAATTAACCGTGTACCTGACGCCGGGCCATACCAAGGGGAGCGCCAGCTATGCGATGCGAGTTTGGGAGAACGGCCGCGACTACAACGTGCTGTTCGCTAACATGAACACGATCAATACTGGCGTGAAGCTGGTGAATAACCCGAAGTATCCGCAGATCGCCGAAGATTACGCGCGCGCGGTCCACGTCCAGAAGGAACTGCCCTGCGATGTCTTCCTCGCGGCCCACGCCGGGCAATACGGATTGCATCGGAAGTTCAAGCCCGGGATGCCATATGCCCCGAACCGGTTCGTCGATCCCGAGGGCTACCGTGCCGCGGTCGCCGAGTATGAGAACGTCTTTCGGGAACAGTTGAAGCGCGAGAGCCGCTGAAACCTTACCGCGCGGCGAGATCCCCGAGGAAGACGCGGCGGTACTCGCGGAACTCCTCGGGCAGCAGGGGCCCGAGCGATAACGCCTGTTCGGCCGCGGTCTTCTCTTCGGCGAAGATTGTGTTCAATGCTTGGAAACCCATCAGGCATGCGGAGACGATTTCGTCGGAGTAGCTCTCGGCGGCATCGATCAGGTCATTGACGCGGCCGAGAAGATTTTCGGCGGTGCGGACGCGCTCGGGTGCTTCGTCGAGAATCGACCGGTGACGCTCCAGATTCGCGTGCGGAGCGAAGGCTCTGGTGAATTCGCCCCATCGATCCAGAATCAGGAGCGCGCCGTAGCGGTTTGCATCCAGTTGCATCTCGAAGGCGAAGGCCGCGCCTTTCTTCTGCCCCTGGAGCTTCCGCAGATACATGGCGGACTGGTTGAGCGCGCCGAACAGCGAATCGACGAAGGCGCTCGTGCAGCCGAGCAACTGACTTTCATTCAATGAGAGGTAACGGGTGATCTGCAAGGCGGTGCTCAGGCGAGATATCCGGAAAGGGCGCGTTCGACGTCGCACGGCTCGAGCTTTTCCCCGTCGTTCATGCGTCGCAGCAGGCCGTCGATGATCTCCTTGGCTTCGTCCTTCCGGACGTTCTTCAGAAAACCGTCAAAGAAGTGCTCACCCGCCATGGCGTGATTAATCTCCGCTTCCTTGTTGTGATCCTGCAGTTCGGTGAAATAGACGACCCGGTAATGGTTGGTGTATGACGTCTCGCGATAGATCTCGAACATCGTCTTCTCGGACTCAAAGGCCATAGATCACGAACATAGCACAAGTGAGCGGCTCCGAGAGTCCGGTTCGGCTTACCTGGGATGCACGGGTACGTTCACGGAAACGGACCGCCGGCTGTCGACCGCGACTGCGAGGGGCACCGCGCCCGCGGCCTCAATGTCGTGCGAGAGTTGGAATCGGATCAGGTGACCGGCGGCCTGCGTGAGCGCGGGTGCGATCGTCAGCACCTCATGCTGGATTCCATTGACGTAGACCCGCACACGGCCGGCATCCGGAGCGCTCCCCGACTCGGTAAGGCTATAGACCAGCAAAGTGATCAGGTCGCCCGGCCGGGCAGGGCGGATTGTGTCGATCGGCAAGCCGATCGCGTCGGTGACAGCGGCGATGACCGGCAGCGGCGGATCAATCTCGAGCATGACCGGTAAACTCGTCTCGGATCCCGCCTTTACTCGCACCAGCGCGATGCCGGGCGAGAAGTTCGAGGGCACCTGGAAGATGACTTCCCCATTCGAGGCGGCGAAGACTGGGACCTGGAGATCGCGGATCGTGACCGTGATCTCCGCAGCGCTGGCGAAGGTTGCGTTCCTGACGTGAACCCTGCCGGTTCCGCCGGCTGGAATCGTCGGCCCGCCCGACACGGCGTTTGTCAAATGAAACAGCGAGAGCTGAGTCGGGCTCTTCGGGAGAATACGGAAGCCTTCGGTCGCTATAGTCTCAAGTCCTGTCGTTACGCTCACGTGCGCCGGCGCCTCGGCTGCATTGGCCGCAACGACAACTTCGGCCCAAATGCTGGTCGGGCTCTGGACGCGGATTCGACGGACGAAAACGTCTGCCGTGCCGAAACCCACGCGCGTCTCGCCCTCGGCGAAAGCCGTGTGGACGCCCTCGATCACCACGACCGTCTCGACTCCGGCCGGCAGCGCCGCTGGCGTGACCTGAATGGCGGCGGGGGTGGCGCCATTAGCCCCCTCGTAGAAGTAGACAGGCGAATCGGCGCCGTGCACGAACAGCGAGCTCTGCCCATCGCTGTTCATCGCAACGATTCTGGCTTGATGGCCCTTCGGCGCCCTTGGAGGCCGGACTTTGATGCGTCCCTCCTCGCGTGAGAGTTCGGCGGCCGGAACCCCATCGAAATAGATTCTGGTATCATCGCCGAGGCCTGCGCCTGTGATGACCAAGCCGCGGCCTTCCTCGCCGGGTGCGACGGATTGAATGACCGGCGGCTGCCGCTTCACGACCTTGAACGCGGCCGGACGTACGTGCGCATGCTGTCCGCGCGAGACCAGCAGGTGGCGGTAGCCCTCTGATGCCTCGCGGTTCAGTCCAAAATCCATCTGAAGGAAATACTCAGGCGCCGGAGCGTATGGCTTCGGCGGAGCTACAAGCGCCTCGGGACCGTTCAGCACGCGGAGTTCGAGTCCGGGGACTGGAGCAGCGCCCGAGATCATTCCGAATCCGGAGGCCACGAGGAAGCTCTCACCGAGCTCGCGGAAAAAGTGCGCCGGCTGCGTCGGCACCGATCCGATAAAGCTGTACGTCTGGAGCCCGAAGATTGGCGAAGCGGTGACGCGGGGCTGTACCGGGAAGGTGACGCTTTCGATCGTCTTGCCAGCCTCAACCGTCAAGGCTTCCGTGGGTCGGTTGCCTCCAGGATAAAATTGCAGCTCGAACGCCGGTCCGGCGGTCAGGCGTTCGTCGCCCACCCGAGGGTAGACGATGTTGGCCGGGCTGTGTTCGCCAAACATCGGCGGCGGCAGAGGGTGCGCGTAGACGTAGTATCGGCCCGGAGCGAGGCCCTTGATCCGGTAACTGCCATCCGGATTCGTCAGGGCACTGACTGCGAAGCCGTCCGGCGAAAGCGCGACGACCGAAGCCAGAGCGACCCCGTTTCCTCCCAGCAGTACCGATCCGCTGATACTGCCCGTGCCGGCCCGGAACGCCGCCGAGGGATATAGGACCGCCAGACCGGCGATGTCGTCCGGGGCGATCGGGCTCGCCTTGGTCGTGGCGCGTGTGATCTCGGTCGCCATGACGCTTGAAGTCAGCGTGTGCTGGAGACCCAGGGCGTGGCCAAATTCGTGGACCACGGAGAGAAAGAAGCGCTCGCTGAAGCTGGGACGCTCGCGAAGGTCCCGGCCCAACGTCACGACGGCTCGTGTGATCGGAACAAACGAGCCCCCGTCTTCGAGAACCACGACGCCGGCTCGGGACACCGGTCCGCCCAGCGCGACCAGGCCCGGTGGCAGTTCGTCGAAGACGACGTCAATCGCGGGCGTGTTCTGGACTGTCCCCGGCATTGCGATCCCGCCATAGGCGATGCGCAACTCCGAGCCCGGTACTTCGTTCCAGGCACGGGCGGCCAGGCGGACCTGGCTGATCACTGCGGCGAAACTGTCGCCCGGAGCATACTGTGTCGGTCCTTCGGAGGAAATGAGGTATTGGACGGTTCGGCCGGGCAGGGCATTGAGGTCGAACTTTTCGAGAATCGGGACGTAGGGCCCGGAGGTCGAGGAGTAGTGGACGAAATGATAGTACCCCGGCGCGGAGCCTGCCAGGGTGAGGCAGGCTGCAAGCAGGCCAATAGCGCGGCGGAGGCCCATATCTACTTCGTTCCCCCTCCGAGCAGCTGGGATACCTTCGCAGCCAGCTCGGTTAGCGTGATCTCGATAGGATGGTCCTTCACCGGCTGGCCCCGTGAGTCCAGCATTGTCTCCGATGTAGCGGCGCGCCGGGCCACCGGCTCGCCTTTGGAGTTAATGTCCAGGTTGAAGGCCCCCTGCGAGAGACCGATCACGTGCGTGAGCCCGCTCTTGCCGGTCCACAGGAACAGAATATATTCCCGGCCGGCCTGAAGTTCCGGCGCCCCGGAGAAGGTCTGGCGAAAACCGCCGGTGCTCCCGCCGGGCACAACGATGTCCATTAGCGAGGTAGCCGGTCCCTTCCAACGTTCCGTGATCTGCAGGCGGTAATGGGTGTAGATAAGGGCGCCGCGGGGGATCGAGTAGGAGCTCTGCACGCTGGCCCGCACGATCGCTGTGGACTTCAGGATCATGTCGTCAAGGCTCAGCCGTTCCAGTGTGGCCGGCAGCAGAGCCGAGGCCATCACCAGCGCCGCTACCGACGCACGAAATAAGGAGATCATGGCAGATTACCGTGACTCCCGACTGCACCTGCTTTGCCACTCGGAGATGTTGAAAATACGGAGTCGGGAAGGGGCCGACCGGCCGCCACTGTTTCCCATCGACACGGGGTGGGAACAATTTTGTCCCACAGCGTGTGAAGGAAGCTACAGTTCGTCCCGCACGATCAGGATCGGAACATCAATTTCGTGACGAACTGAATTGATTGTATTGCCAAACACAATATCTTTCAACCCTTTGTGTCCGTGGGCTCCCATGATGACCAGGTCTGGCCGGACCTCCCGGGCATATCGTACGATGGCGGTCCGGGGATCGGGCGCATGGCGCACGACCAGTTCCGCCTCAATCCCCTCATTGCGAAGAGTCTGCAGGATCGCATCGAAGTACTTCTGGCCCGCCTCCACCTCGGCGGTGGAAGAGAACGGCCCGTAGACCTGGCTCGTCACCCCCTCCTCCACATGCAGGAGGTGGAGCTTGGATCCATGCAGCTTCGCCATCCCCACGGCATGAGAGATGGCCGTGCGGTCGCGCTCGGTATGGTCGAGCGGTACCAGGATGTTTGAGTATTTCGGGCTCCGGGGAGAGGCGATGTCAGGGCCCGGAGCGTCGGGCAGGGCTACGGGTGCATCGCCCTGACGGCGGAACCAGGCCGGAAGCAGAGGCTGAAAAATAATCCAAAACAGCAGAATTACGAGGGCGCCAACGAAGGGGATGAGCACCGCTCCGAGCAGGAGGTTCCACTCGCCGGCAGGCGATAACCACCCTTGTGCTGTTTCAAATACGAGCCACAAGTTCAAGCAGACGATGATACTTGCCGTCGTCCAGGCCAGAATTTTTACCCACGGCCGGTTCACGAACTCTCCCATGAGCTTCCGGTCGCTGGTGAAGTGAATCAGCGGGATGACGGCAAAGGGCAACTGCATACTCAGGATCACCTGGCTCAGGATGAGAAGCCGAAAGGTGCCCTCGTCGCCTGCGATCCAGATCGTGATTGCGGCCGGCACCACCGCAACCATCCGGGTGATCAGCCGGCGCAGCCAGGGGCGCATGCGGAACCGCAGGAAGCCCTCCATGACGATCTGCCCGGCCATCGTCCCGGTCAGCGTCGAGGACTGGCCGGCGCAGAGAAGGGCAGTCGCGAACGCGACTCCCGCCATGGTTGTGCCGAGCAGCGGCGCAAGGAGCAGATGCGCCTGCTGGATCTCGGTCACGACGATACCGCGATGGTAAAAGACCGAAGCCGCCAGGATCAGGATGGCCGCATTGATCAGGAGCGCCCCGTTCAACGCGATCACCGAGTCGATCAGGTTGTACTTGCATGCAGTGCGCTTGGCCGCCGGCCCGTCGCCGATCCGCCGTGTCTGGACCAGGGCCGAGTGCAGGTACAAATTATGAGGCATCACCGTCGCCCCGACGATGGCGATCGCGATATAGAGGCTTTCCCCTGAAATTCGAGGAATCAACCCGTTCGCTACCTCGCCGAAGTCTGGCCGGGCCAGAACGAGTTCAAGCAGGAAACAACCGCCAATGATCGTGACCATCGACAGGATGAAGGCCTCGATGACCCGGATGCCGAAGCGCGTAAACCACAGAACCAAGAGTGTATCGGCAGCCGTCAGGACGACGCCGGCAATCAGCGGCATGCCGAAAAGAAGGTTCAGGCCGATTGCCGCGCCCAGCACCTCGGCCAGGTCGCACGCCGCAATCGCCACCTCGCACAATACCCACAGGATCCAGGCGATCGGCCGCGGGTAGGCCTCGCGGCAGGCCTGCGCCAGATCCCGGCCCGCCACAATCCCGAGTCGCGCGCTGAGGGTCTGGAGAAGGATCGCCATAGCGTTCGACATCACCAGCACCCAAAGTAACTGGTAGCCGAAGCGCGCGCCTCCCTCAAGATCCGTCGCCCAGTTCCCGGGATCCATGTAACCGACGCTGACGAGGTAGGCGGGGCCTGCGAAGGCGAACATCCGCCGCCAGAGATTCGGTTGGCTGGTCGCGACACTCCCGTGGACTTCGGGAAGGGAGCGCGAACTCACCCCGGGCGGCGTAGTGTTAAGCATGTGTTTCAGGCCATAGGTTAACTATGGTTTAAACCTAAGTATCGTCGGTTCTGAGACTCACGTCAAGTGGAATGGAGAAAGTTTTTATTAAACATCGAATCCTATTTGGCTTGAGGACTTTATCTAATTAACTACATTATATTTGGGCGGCTATGCCATAGAAGGACTATCGATGTGGTGCCTTCCGACCACGAGTGGTGGTTTTCCACCACCAGCGGTATAAATGCGCGTGAGTTTTCTCATTTATTTTCAGATGCTTGTACTTTGGCACGGGAAATGCCAATACGTTTGTCGAACAGGAGGCGTGTCATGAAGCGATGGACGCTGCAGTTGTTGATACTGGCGGTCAGTGGGACGGCAGTTGGCTTGGCCCAAAACGAGGGTCCGGGTCGCGGTGTGGCCAGGATCAGCGTAATCGACGGCGACGTCTCCGTGCGCCGGGGCGACTCGGGTGAGTGGATCGCCGCGGCGGTGAACGCGCCTTTGGTCGTGGACGACAGGATCCTGACGGGTCCGGGGTCGCGAGCCGAGGTGCAGTTTGACTACGCCAACATGATCCGGATCGGCCGCGATGCAGAGATTCGGCTCTCCGAACTCGAGCACCGCCGCTACCAGGTACAGGTGGCTCAGGGGACGACGACGTTCCGCGTTCTGCGGGATTCGGATGCCGATGTCGACATCAACACGCCCAGCGTGTCGGTAAGGCCTGTTAAAAGAGGGGCTTACCGCATCACGGTTCTGGCGGACGGAACGTCAGAGATTACAGTGCGGTCCGGAGAAGCAGAGATTTTCACGCCGCGCGGGGTTGAGCGCCTGCGTTCGGGGCGAACCATGGTCGCACGCGGACCGGCCTCCGATCCGGAGTACCAGGTCGCCAGCGACATCCCGCGCGATTCCTGGGATGCCTGGAACGAAAGCCGGGACCGCGACCTGGAGCGGAGCCGCACCTATCAGTATGTGAGCCGCGACATCTATGGGGCCGAAGAGCTCGACATGCACGGTTCCTGGATCAACGTGCCTCCGTACGGCGTTGTCTGGACTCCCAGGGTTGCGGTGGGATGGGCGCCGTACCGTTTCGGTCGCTGGTCTTGGATCGATTGGTACGGGTGGACCTGGGTCAGCCACGATCCGTGGGGATGGGCGCCGTATCACTATGGGCGGTGGTTCTGGCATGCGAACCAGTGGTGCTGGTATCCGGGCGGGATGCATGTCCGCCATATGTGGAGCCCGGCACTGGTGTCCTTCGTGGGCTGGGGCGGCGGAATCGGTGTGGGCATCGGATTCGGCCGGGTCGGCTGGGTTCCGCTGGCACCCTTCGAGCCGCTGCATCCGTGGTGGGGGCCGGGCTTTTATGGCCGGGGCTGGGGCGCCAACGGCGTCACGATCGTTAACAACGTGAATATCACGAACGTTTACCGGAACGCCCGCGTGCCGAACGGCATGACGGCGGTCGATGCGGTGGACTTCAGCCGCGGCCGGCCGGGCAGGGCAGCGCGACTCTCCGAGGCCGAGCTTCGGCAGGCCAGTATGGTACGGGGAGCGCTTCCGGTTGTCCCGCAGCGCGAGAGTCTGCGGATGACCGATCGCGACACCAGAATCGCGGGCGGATCGCGGGCCTTCGAGAACGGACGCTTCCACAGCCGTCGCGCGCCCTCGGCAGTTGAGAGGGTATCGTTCGACGAGCAGCGGCGCGGCATGGAACAGATGACTCGGCGCACCTTCGGCGGCGAGACGGCAGAGTCCAGCCGTGGGGGCACGGTCACCGGTCGAGCCGAGCGTGCCGGTGGCGGCGCGGTAGACCGCGGCGGCTGGCGGCGTGTAGGAGAGGCCGGAGAGGGCGCTCGCGGCATAGAGGGCCGTGGGGGCACGGTGACCGGTCGAGCCGAGCGTGCCGGTGGCGGCGCGGTAGACCGTGGCGGGTGGCGGCGATTCGGCGAACCCGAGCGCGGCGTCCGGGGCAGTGAGTCTGACGTGTCCAGACCTGCGGCCGGCAACATGGACCGTGGCAGTTGGCGGCGGTTCGGAGATCCGGGCAGCGCACCGTCTCCCGCGCGGAATGAAGGGATCGGCCGTCGTGACACCGGCGCTAGTGAGGGCGACCGCGGCAACTGGCGGCGATTCGAACCGAACCCCTCGCGCGGCGACTTAAACCGTGGCGGCGGGCGCATCGAGCCCAGGGGCGGTTCACCTCGAGGCGTCGATCGCCCGAACTTCGGCGGCTACAGTGGCTCCGGTGGCTCCGGCAGGGTCGGTCCGCCGGCAGTTCGCGAGCGCGGATCGCAGCCCGGTTCCAGCCCGCGGATGTCACCCGGTCCAACGTCGGGCGGCTACGGTGGTGCTCGGAGCGGAGGCGCCATGCGAGGCGGCGGGGGATTCGAAGGCCGCTCTGGCGGAGCCGTTCGCGGAGGCGGCAGCGCAGGCGGTAGTTCGCCGCGCGGCGGCGGAGGCGCGGTCGGGCGCAGCTCCGGCGACAGTGGAGGCCGTGGAGCCAGCGGACGATCCCGCTGATTTCAGTATAATCTTCCCTCAGGCCTGTCCTCGGCGGGGAGCCGTTGAGGACAGGCATTTTTTGAGGCGCGGAAATAAGTTTACATAATATACATTATCGGAAGTCAGATACGCCCGGAGGCCAGAGCCAGCCGAACGCGCTCCGGAACCTCCATGGCACTGGCGACCCGGAGGACGTCGAAGCCCGCAGCCCGGCCGCTGGCGGCTCCCGCATCCGAGTCTTCGACAACCAGCGGGCACCGCGCATTTAACAGTTCGGCGGCGCGCAGGTAGGGTTCGGGCGACGGCTTGTGGCGGATGACGTCGTCGCCGAACACGGCAGCGCGGAAGTACGGGCGGAGTCCGGCTGCGGTCAGGACCGGCTCAACTTCTAAGCGACCGCTTGAGGTGACCACGGCCAAGCCATAGATATTTAGAGCCTTCACAAGGTCTATCGTTTCCGTATAGACGGGTGGCTGGGTCAGTACGCGTTCTCGGAAAAGCGCTTTCTTAGCCGGATACTCGGCAAAGAGCCGGTCGGGATCGAGCGGCGGATCGGCTTGGCCCGCCAGGAACTCTATCATGGTCCGATCGGCTATACCGATACAGCTTCGACAGTAGTGTTCCCATGTCAGCCGGATGCCGTAG
The DNA here is from genome assembly GCA_046289265.1 of Bryobacteraceae bacterium. Classification (GTDB taxonomy): domain Bacteria; phylum Acidobacteriota; class Terriglobia; order Bryobacterales; family Bryobacteraceae; genus JBKBWD01. The sequence continues at coordinate 37,581 of JBKBWD010000011.1, forward strand.
GGCGCCAGAATTTCGTTCCAGCACTCGAAGTGAATCGCCTCCGTATCGGCGAGAACGCCATCGAAGTCGAAGAGGATCGCGTCGTAGCCCATGCAGCTTACCGGAACCGAACCGAACGCAGCATCTGTTCGTAGGTCCCTTGGGCGAGCCTGTACTCGGACTCCGGCGCAATAAAGATCAGGTAAAACAACCCGCCGGGCCGCGCGACCGTGACGAGCATGTCGATTTCGGTTTCGCCCTCGTAGGGCGACCTCGAGCGAAGAGTGGTGACGAGGGCGTTTTGATTGTCCACGCGCACGCGCCGGGAGCGGCTCGGATCGCCCATCCCTGGATTGGACTGACGCATCTGCTGGATGAGAGTATTCGTGTCCCGTGGCAGATCTACGCTGCCTCCCCTGCTCTGTTGAAAGCCCGCCAGCACGCCATAGCCGACCATCGTGCCGTTCGGCGAGGTATGCAACGCCTCGGGCGGCGCTATCGTGACGCTCTGGGCGTTGGAGCCGGTATGGACTCGCCAGTTGTCCGGGTGACTCATGATGAAGTTGCTCCCCTGGAAGCGCTGAAGCCGCCCGGAAGGCCGCATCTGTCGCGGATTCGCCGAGGTAGCGGCGGCCGGTTGTTGCTTCGGAGCCGGAGCGCCTGTCGCCTGCGCAGCGATCTGCTTCATCCGCTGGAACTGCCCGGTCTCACCGTCGTACTGCCGCTGGGGCAGATAGCGGATCTCCTCCTGAATCATCCTGGATCGATTTCCCGGATTCGGGTGGGAGGAGAGGAACTCCAGGCCGCGGCTGCCTCCTTGCGCCTCGAGCTTCTCGAAGAATCGTGCCGCTTCGATCGGATTGTAGCCTGCCGCTGACATCAGGCGCGCGCCAAGCAGGTCCGCGTCGCGCTCGGCGTTTCGCGAGTACTTCATCAAAAGCGAGTTCGCCCCCAGGCCGATGCCGAGCTGCGCGAGCATTCCCGTGATCGATTGATTGCCGGCCAGCGAGGCTCCCAACAGCGCGGGTAACTGAATCAGGTTGGCCCTGGAGACCTGGTTTGTTCCATGGCGCAATGCAACGTGGGCGATTTCATGCGCCATCACACCCGCGAGTTGTGCTTCGTTGTCGGCGGCGATGATGAGTCCGGTATTGACGTAGGTAGGGCCCCCGGGGAGCGCGAACGCGTTGATGTTCTTGTCGTCGACGACCTTGAAGCTGTAGGGATACTCGTCTGCGCCCTGCTGCGCCGCCAGCTTCGTACCGATCCGTCGGATGTACTCATTCAGCTCGGGATGGTTCACCACTCGGACCTCCTGCTCGATCTGAGCTGCGGCCTCACGCCCAAGCTGGATATCCTGCTGCTTCGAGAAGAGATTGAACCCCGGCTTCAGTTCGCGCTGCTGCGCAAGCAGGTTCCCACACAAGATCAGAGCCGCTACCAGAGATTTGAGCCGCATTCGAGTGGTTTCTCCTTGTCTCTACTAGATGTACAACAAAACGGAGGGGTTGCGAGCTGAAAGTTAAATGCAATAAGCCCGGCTCGGCGCTGGTGTGCGCCGAGCCGGGCTTATTGCTCTGCACTGAGGTGAGGGCTTCGCTTACTTGCCGTTCTTCCAGCTCCGCCAGGAGCGCACTCCGGCAATGCCAAGGAGCCCGAGTCCCATCAGGGAGAACGTGATAGGTTCCGGGATCGGCTCCACATCGTTGAAGGAAAAACTGATGTTCTGCGCCCATGCGGGGCTGTTAACGCTACTCTTGCTATCCTTTTTTGCCCTGAGATCGATGTGCATCATTACACCGACGCTTTCCTGGGATGGAATCAGGTTAGCAATGAGCCCGTTGCCGCCGGGGTCTTCGCGGTCGATGCGCGTCCCTCCAGCCTTGCCGCCGCAGTCGCCCGCTTTCGCATTTGGGAAGGACCCCCCGACACAGATGTACGTATCGACCTCCGCCTTGTGGCCGGTGGACGAAACCTGCCACTCGGGCAGAACGCTATCGAGTAGATAAATATTGTTGTCCGCGACCATCACCATGTAGCTGATGTGCACATGCCGCTCGAGATCTTTGTCTATGTATGCAAGATTCCATGTTGGTGAGTTGAACACCAGTTGGACACCGCCGATCCCTTCAACAAACGTTAACGTCACATCTGCAGCGCTGCTCGCGGGGACGTTTTTCGTGCCTAGCTCGTCAAAGACGAAGTTGGAAAAAATGAGATTCCCCACCTGGCAGCTCGTCCAAAGGTCCATGGTCGTGCCCGATACACAGGTCGTAGCGGCCGGTGCGGCCGAAATGCCACCCAAGACCCCGATCAGCACCAACAGTTTCATCAGCTTCATCACCATAAGAGTTCCTCCACCTCCATGCTGGCTTGACCACGTACCAGGCAAACTGCTCGAAGCGTGTCGGCTGTTCCTAGTACGAATGTCATACCTTGTGTGCCATAACGATTGTGAACGGCAATCGTTGTGTTGTCAAGCTTTTCTGTGAAATTCAGTACTTTCGCACTAGCCTACCCAGGGGAGGCCCCCCGGCTCTGCCGAGGAAGCAGCAGGAGTTTGACATTTCCGGGAGTCCAGCGCGGAAACTCCGAGACGTGAGCCGCCAAGCAGACGAAAGGAGTCAACGCGACGGACGAATACGAAAGTCTAAGCCAAACGAAGTGGGAGTGCACATACCACGTGATCTTCATTCCGAAGTATCGGCGGAAGGTTCTGTATGGCCAACTGAGGCAGTACCTGGGCGAGGTCTTTCGGAAGCTGGCCGAGCATAGCCGGATGGAAGAAGGTCACCTGATGAGCGACCATGTGCACATGATGATTGCAATACCGCCGAAAACACGCGGTATCGCAAGTCGTGGGCTACATCAAGGGCACGAGTGCGATCCACATCGCCCGGACCTACGGAGAGCGGAAGCGGAACTTTGTTGGGCACCACTTTGGGGCCCGCTGGTATTTCGTATCGACGATAGGGCGGGATGAAGCGGCGATTCGAGACTACATCCGCCAGCAAGAGGCCGAAGATCGCCGTATCGATCAGCTGAATCTGGACTACCGGTAGCCACCGCGAGGTAGCCCAAACCAAGCGGGGGCGCGCTAGCGACCCGCATAGCCGCTTTGAGCGGCTCACAACCGAAGACCCCCGGGTCTGCCGGGGGTTTATTACCCGGGAGGGCTCAGGGTCAGACTCAAGGACCCCCCTTAGAATTCAACTTTTTACGTGGGCTATAATATGACGCATGTTGACGCCTACCGAGAAGATCTGGCATAACGGCCGCTTTATCAATTGGGAGGACGCGAAAATCCACGTCCTGTCCCATGTCGTGAGTTATGGAAGCTCCGTGTTCGAGGGCATCCGGTGCTATGAGACCCAGAACGGTCCCGCGATCTTCCGCCTCAGGGAGCACATCCGGCGGATGTACGACTCAGCGAAGATCTATCGCATGGAAAATTTTGGGTTTAGCGCCGATGAACTCGCAGCCGCCATGGTGGAACTGGTACGCGTCAACAAGCTTCAGTCCTGCTATATCCGGCCGATCGTCCTTCGCGGGTACTCCGATGTCGGCGTCCTTCCCATTAACAACCCGATCGAAGTCTACGTCGCCTGCTGGGAATGGGGCAAGTACCTCGGCGATGAGGCGCTGGCCCAGGGGGTGGATGTCTGCATCTCGAGTTGGAACCGGATCGCGCCCAATACCCTGCCCGCGCTGGCCAAGGCGGGGGGCAACTACCTGAACTCCCAGTTGATCCGGATGGAGGCGCATGCTAACGGATACGCGGAAGGAATAGCCCTCGATGAGGCCGGCTATGTGAGCGAAGGCTCCGGCGAAAACATCTTCGTGATCCGCGATGGGAAGATCTACACGCCACCGCTCGGGGCTTCGGTGCTCCCTGGAATCACGCGGGACAGCATCATCCAGTTGGCCGAATCCGCCCGAATCCCGGTGATCGAGACCATTGTGCCTCGCGAGATGCTCTACATCGCCGATGAGGTATTCTTTACCGGAACCGCCGCCGAGGTGACGCCGATCCGTTCGATCGACAGGATCACGATCGGACAGGGCCATCGGGGTCCGATCACAGAGAAGCTGCAGAAGGAGTTCTTCGCGATTCTTAGTGGGACGGCGCCGGACCGCTTCGGCTGGCTCACCCCTGTGAACGCGTCGCAGCCGGTCGGTGTGAGAAACTGATCGAGCGATCCGCGGTCGCGATCCGGACGGCCACCTCCCCCGAGATCATCCGTTCAGATCGCGTCCGCAGGCGATCAATACGTTTTTAGCAGGCCGGACCGGCGAAAGCCAGTGGCGAAATTGGATTCCGGCAGGCTTTTCAACAGTTCTTTCCCTTGCCGTTTCTTATACTTGAGGACAACCCTCTGTGAAGATACTGTGCAAAAAACAGAATACCCAGGAAATGTTCTCCCCATGACATGCACCGGCATTCATCCCGTCAGCGGCGCTCACGTTGAGATTTCATTCAACTCCGTCATTCAGTCGGTGGAAGACCTGCTGAAACCGATCGAGGCGCCGGCCCGGCTAGCGCCAGGATTCATCGACCTGCAAGTGAACGGCTTCGCCGGCGTCGACTACAACTCGCCGCATACACCACACGAGGAGATCGCCCGATCGATTCGGGTTCAGTACGCAACTGGCGTCACGCGGTTCTTCCCAACGGTGATCACGGGGAGCCCGGCGAGAATGTCCGGGGCGCTACAAAACCTGGCCCGCGCGAAAGAATCGCTGAAAGAAGGCTCGGCGATGGAGGCGTTTCATGTGGAGGGTCCGCATATTTCGCCAGAGGACGGTCCGAGGGGCGCGCATCCGCGCGAGGCAGTGCGACCTCCGGATCTCGAAGAGTACCGCCGTTGGCAGGATGCGGCCCAGGGCAATGTCCGGCTGGTGACGCTTTCGCCGGAGTGGCCCGACGCCTTGCGGTACATCGAGGCCCTGGTACGCGACGGCGTGGTCGTCGCCATCGGGCATACCAAGGCGGACTCCGCGCAGATCGCCGACGCCGTGAGCGCCGGCGCCACGATGTCAACGCACCTCGGCAACGGCGCCCACTCCGTTCTGCCCCGGCACCCGAACTACATTTGGGATCAGCTTGCCGAGGACCGGCTGGCGGCATCCTTCATCGTCGACGGCATTCATCTGCCGGCATCGTTTTTGAAGGTTGCGCTCCGGGCGAAAGGCATCGAGCGATCGGTGCTGGTGACCGACGCCGTGATGCCCGCCGGCTGCACGCCTGGCCGGTACCGGCTGGGAGAAGTGGAAGTCGAACTTCGCGCGGATGAGAGCGTCGTGCTTGCGGGAGGCACTCGTCTTGCCGGATCCTCCCTCCGGATGGACCGGGGCGTTTCGAACCTGATGCGCCTCGCCGGACTCTCGTTGCTGGAGGCCCTGACGACGGCGACTCGGAATCCGGCCCGCGCCGGGCGCGTCGGTTCGCGCCTGCGCGGCCTCATGCCGGGAGACCGCGCCGATATTGTACAGTTCCGCCACGACCCGGAGACGCACGCCATCCGGATCGAAAAGACCTGGGCGGGAGGCGAACTCGTCTATTCGGCAGAATAGACGGGGCCGCCGGCGCGGTTACGCCCGCCTCTGCTTCCGTCGATACAATCCGACTGCCACCAGTCCGGCTCCGAGCAAGGCGATAGAGCCAGGCTCCGGCACAACGGTCCCGAAGTCGTCCACCCCGAATCCGTCTTTCCGCGAAGTGTTCGAGAAGGTGATCGAGGACAGGCCGGCCGCGGAGTTGATGTTCACGAAGAACAACGAACCGTTGACGAGCTTGGCGTTGTCGCCCGACCCGCCGAAGTGCGCGATCACGCTCTGGCCGTCGTTCGCCGTCACCGTAAGCTGGCCGCCCTGGTCCTCAACGTCGGTGATGAAGAAGAAGAGATTGTTCAACCTGCTGTTCAGGTTCGGGGCTTCCAGGTTGAGCGTGATGAAGGTGACGTCGTTCGAGTCGAGCCACTTGCTGCCGCCGGCGGTGGTGTTGTATCGGCCGCTGAAGGGCGTGGTTGCCGCGTCGAGGATATACAGATCCGTGCAGGGCACGCTGGGAAGGCACGATCCCTGACCCGACAGCCCTCCGGCCGTAAACGTTCCGACTCCGGTGGCGATGCTCGGTCCGTTGTACAGCGCCGAGTAGCCCTCAAAGTCTTCGAGGATGGTGAAGCTCATTCCGCCGAGAACCGTATTCCTGACGCCGTCGGCGTTGGCGATACGGTCAGCCATACTCGCTCCCGGAACCTCCGTGATCGTTATGATCGGCGATCCGAACGCGGTGCATGACAGCCCGGCGATCGCGAGTGCTAATAGAAGTCGCATGATATGTTGCCTCCGATAGTGCAATCCAACAGCCCCATGTTCGCCGCGAAGACCGCGGCCGTGGAATGGAACGGCGGTACAGTTACGTACCGGAACCCGATCGGAAAGGCGGTTTGGGCGCCGGGAGTTCCACAGCGTCGCGCAGCGTTACGTTATGGCAGGAAGTACCAGGAAAATGCCATCCGTACCGGCGTCGATGAACCGGCGGTCCTGGAACCCAGAGACCATCCCGGTAGCGTCAACTACTCGGCGCCGCCTGGCGGCCTGTGCAATTACTTGCCGGCTCCAAGCCGGGTAAGGCCGCGGCGGGAAAGATGGAAGCAGAGAATACCGATGATGAGACCGATAAGATAGCCGTAGGGAAGCGAACTCGCGATGAGGCCGACCAGGATCGCGAGGGTAAGGCCGGCAGCTTGCATCGCCAGATCCCGGAGGAGAGCAAGCAAAGTAATCGCCTCGAACAGCAGCAGCACGCCGAGGATCGGCAGGGGAAACACCTGGACCACCGTGTCAAACCCTGGACCGAACACGACGCCGAGTACTATAAAGACGCCGCCGTAGATCACAACGGAACCGCCCGTGCGTCCGCCGAAGGCGTAGTGTCCCGCCATGCCTCCCGATCCATGGCAGGTGGGCACGCCGCCGAGAAACGGATTGAGCAGGTTCATGATCGAGTAGGTCCACCCGATCTTCCGCGCGGTGATTCCCCGCTCCGGGAAGAGGTCTTCGGCGAGTTGCCGTGTCGCCAGAACCGAGTTGGCGATAGAGAGAGGGATTTGCGGAAGGGCGAGGACGAGGAAGCCGGACCAAATGTCGGCGAACGTGGGTTGGTGCCACTTCGGAAGATGAATTCCCGCCGCCCCCGCCATGGCGCCGGCATCCAGCTTGAAGGCGAAGGCGTAGGCGACGCCCAGCAGGACCAGAATTACGGCTGCGGGAACGCGCCTTCTTCCGATGAGGAAGACCGCAAGTGTAAAGCCGGCGCCCGCCAGCCATAAACCAGTAGCGCCATCGGCGTGCACATAATCCCGCAGCGCAATGCCGGCCAGTTGGAGCCCGAGTCCGCATTGGATTCCTCGCACGACCGGCTTGGGGACGGCGCGGCTGATCCAGTCGATCCACCCGGTCGCCGAAAGGACCAACATGCTGAGCCCGATGGCCAGACCGCCTCCGTAGAGGAGATTGCCCGGTAGCTTCGTCGCGATCACGATTGCCGCCATCGCCTTCAGCGGCTGGACCGGCATCGGCATCCGGTAGCGCAGCGCCGTTGCGATCTGCATGAGGCCGAACACGGTCAGGACGCTGGCGGCATCGAGCCCTGCCGCAAGGATCATCCCGACCAGCAGGGGCAGGTCGGTTCCGAGATCGCCGAACGCACCGGACCATTCGCTGCGGTCAAAGCGAAGGCGGCGGGATTGCGCGGAGGGTCTGGAAGCCGCTGCGGCTCCGAAAAGCTGCGAGTTCATGGGCGGGCCTGTCGCGTTAAGATAACATAGTCCAATTTGAGAAATCCCGTGCGCCCGCGCTACGCGCCCGTCTCCCCTTTTACCACTTCCAGGAACGCTCTGGCCGCATGGCTCAAGTTCCGCCGCACCGGGTAGACCAGCCGGATCTTCCTATCGACGTTCAACTCGGTGACTTTGACCTCGCAAAGAGTTCCCTGCGAGACCTCCTGTTCCACGCACATGCGCGGCAGGAACGCCACGCCCTCATTACGCTGGACCAGCTTGCGGATCGTCTCCACCGTCGGCATCTCGACGTCCATGTTGAGCGGCACTTTATGGCGCTGGAACTCCCGCAGAACCACCTCTCTGTACGGCGAGACCACGTTATGGGCGATGAAGGTCTCCATATCGAGCTCGGCGATCGAGACATCCGGCCTTTTTGCGAACCGGTGCTGCGGCGAGACCACAAAGGCAAGGTGATCGGTGTAGATGACGCTCGAGGCCAGGCGCTCGTCGTCCGGATCGTAGCTGATCACGCCCAGTTCGAGGTCGCCATCGATCAGTTGTGCCGGAATCTTGCTCGACAGCGTCCGCCGAACCTGGACCTTCACTTTCGGATAGAGCCTGCGATAGCGCTCGATATGCTGGAGCAGGTAGAGCGAGGTCGATTCGTTGGCGCCGACGATCAGCCGTCCCGACGAGTTGTCGCGGAGCTCGGCCAGCGCGTTCTCCATCTCGCGCTCCAGATTCTCAAAGCGGCGCGCATACTCGGCAACGATCCGCCCAGCATCGGTGAGGAGCAGTTCCCTGCCCGACCGGTCGATCAGTTTCTCCTCCAGTTCATTCTCAAGCCGCTGCACCGCCAGCGAGACGGCCGGCTGTGTTCGCAACAGCTTCTCGCCGGCCCGCGAAAAGCTCTTCTCATTGGCTACCGCCAGGAAGACCTTCAAAGCGTAGAGTTCCATCGATGCGCTCCTGCTTTCGATTAGCCGAAGGCGAGAATTGCGCCTGCGGCATTTATGTTGCTTATTGTATCATTGGATATTATCGTACTAGCGTAAATTATAAATTTGCCAAATCCATGGCGGAGCGGCATAATGACTCTGTATCGGAGCGCCCCACACCCGGAGAAACAGGCCGGTCCAGGGGGCGTTCCGGTCATCAGCGCAGACGGAAAAACCAAACCTATGACGCAGAACAATCAGCGGGTGTACATCTTCGATACCACGCTCCGGGATGGCGAGCAGTCGCCCGGATGCAGCATGACAGTTCCCGAGAAGTTAAAGATGGCCCAGAAGCTCGTCGAACTGGGCGTCGACATCTTGGAAGCGGGCTTCCCGATCGCCTCGGAAGGAGACTTCGAGGCGGTCCGCGCCGTGAGCCGGGAGTTTCCCTGGGTTCAGGTGGCCGCGCTCAGCCGTGCCTGCGCGCTGGACGTGGAGCGTTCGGCGAAGGCGCTCGAAGGCGCCAAGCGCCCGCGGATCCACACGTTCATTGCGACGAGCGATATCCACCTCAAGTATAAGCTGAAGAAATCCCGCCAACAGGTTCTGGATGAGGCGGTTGCCGCCGTCGAGCTTGCCCGGCGCTACGTTGATGACGTCGAGTTTTCCGCCGAAGACGCCACCCGGACCGACCCGGACTATCTGGAGGAGGTGTCGCGCGCGGTCGTCGAGGCCGGCGCCCGCACGGTCAACCTGCCGGATACAGTGGGCTTCTCCGTACCGAGCGAATACGCGGAGCTGATCGGCCGGATCGTCAAGGCTTTGGGCGACTGCGCCATTGTCAGCGTACACTGCCATGACGACCTCGGCTTGGCCGTAGCGAATTCGATCGCGGCGGTGCAGGCGGGCGCGCGCCAGATCGAGTGTACGATCAACGGCATCGGCGAGCGGGCCGGCAATTGCGCGCTGGAGGAGGTTGTCATGGCGATGAAAACCCGCAATGACCGCCTGCCCTTCCAGACCGGGATCGTCTCCGAGCACCTCTTCCCGGCCAGCCAGCTCCTCACCCAGTTCATCAGCTTCGGGCCCCAGCCGAACAAGGCCATTGTCGGGCGCAACGCCTTCGCCCACGAGGCCGGCATCCACCAGGACGGCTACCTGAAGGAGCGCAGCACCTACGAAATTATCGACCCCAAGACCGTCGGGGTGCCGGAGACCCGGCTGGTGCTCGGCAAGCACAGCGGTCGCCATGCGCTCAAGAGCCGGTGCGAAGCGTTGGGATATACGCTCACGAAAGAAGAACTCGACGCCGTCTACCAGGGCTTCACGGCGATTGCGGATCGGAAGAAGGGCGTTCTCGATGAGGAGATCGTCGAGTTGATCGAGCAGACCACCAGTGGAAAAGCCGCCCAGGTTGCGGGAGACTAGTAGTTCTCACTACTGTAAAGACTGACCCCATGGACTTACACGTTCTCACTCTGCCCGGAGACGGAATCGGCCCGGAAGTGACCCGGGAGGCGGTTCGCGTCCTCCAACACGTTTGCGATAAGTACAATCACAAGGCGCACTTACGGGAGGCGCTCCTCGGCGGCATCGCCATCCATAAGATGGGTACGCCCTTCCCCGAGGAGACGGCGAAGTTGGCGCTCGAGGCCGATGCGACCCTGATGGGCGCCGTCGGGCTGCCGGAGTTCGACAACGTCCCTCCGGAAAAGCGTCCCGAGAAGGGTCTCCTGGGCATCCGCAAAACGCTGGGCGTCTTTGCGAACTTGCGGCCGGTGCGCTCCTACGCGGCGCTGCTCGACTCCTCCCCGCTCAAGAACCACCTGGTGGACGGAACCGACATGATCATCGTCCGCGAATTGAACGGCGGCATCTACTACGGCACACCGCGCGGCATTTCGGGCGAGGGGCAGGAGGAGCGGGGCGTCAACACCATGACCTACACCCGCCCGGAGATCGAGCGCGTCACCCGCATGGCCTTCGAACTCGCGCGCCAGCGCCGGAAGAAGGTCACGAGCGTGGACAAATCCAACGTCCTTGAAACCTCGCAGCTCTGGCGCAAGGTGGTGGCGGAGGTCGCGGCCGATTATCCGGACGTCGAACTCGATCACCTGCTGGTCGACAACTGCGCGATGCAGTTAATCCTGAATCCGAAGCGTTTCGACATGGTCCTCACCGAGAACATGTTCGGCGACATCCTCAGCGACGAAGGCGCGGTGCTGGCCGGCTCGATCGGGATGCTGCCTTCGGCCTCGATTGGCGGCAAGCGGCCCTCGGGCGCCTGGGTGGGGCTGTATGAGCCGGTCCACGGCTCGGCTCCGGACATCGCCGGACAGAACAAGGCCAACCCGCTCGGGGCGATCGGCTCGGTCGCGGCGATGCTCGAGTACAGTTTCGGGCTTAAGGAAGAGGCAGCGGCGGTGAACGCCGCCATGGAGAAGGTCCTCAATAGCGGCTGCGTTACGGCGGATCTGAAGCCAAAAGGCGCGCCCGCGACCACAACGCAGGTCGGAGAGGCTGTCTGCGCCGCCATCGGATAGCGGCGATTAGGGAGATTTATGGCGCAACCTCGCACTATCATCGAGAAGCTCTGGGACTCGCACGTCGTCGCCGAGCAGCCGGGCGCACCGGCGCTGCTCTACATCGACCTGCACCTCGTCCATGAAGTCACTTCGCCGCAGGCTTTTGACGGACTGCGCGCCCGCGGCCTGAGGGTTCGCCGGCCGGACCTCACGCTCGCGACCACCGATCACAGTATTCCGACGCATGACCGCTCACTGCCGATCCTCGACAAGGTTGCGGCCGCGCAGGTGGCGCGCCTGGAGGCTAACTGCAAGGAGTTCGGCATCCCGTGCTATGGGCTCGGCAGCGAACGCCAGGGCATCGTCCACGTGATCGGTCCCGAACAGGGCTTCACACAGCCGGGTATGACCGTTGTCTGCGGCGACAGCCACACGGCAACCCACGGGGCCTTTGGCGCCCTCGCCTTCGGCATTGGCACCAGCGAGGTCGAGCATGTGCTGGCGACCCAGTGCCTGCTGCAGCGGCGCTCGAAAACCTTCCAGGTGCGCGTCGACGGCACGCTCAAGGGGGGGGTGACGGCCAAGGACATCATCCTCGCGGTGATCGCCCGGATCGGCATCGGCGGCGGCACCGGGAGCATCATCGAGTACACCGGCTCGGCGATCCGCAGCCTCTCGATGGAAGAGCGCATGACGGTCTGCAATATGTCGATCGAGGGCGGCGCCCGCGCGGGCCTGGTCGCGCCGGACGACACGACCTACGAGTTCCTCTGCGGACGTCCCGCCGCTCCGAAAGGCGAGGCGTGGGACAAGGCGGTCGCCTACTGGCGCACGCTGCCGACCGACGACGGCGCCACCTATGACCAGGAACTCGTCCTCGATGCCAACGAACTGGAGCCGATGATCACGTTCGGCACCAACCCCGGAATGGGCATGTCGATCGGCGGCCGGATTCCGGACCCGGCATCGCTCGGCGATCCGCTGGAGCGCGAGTCGCTCGCCAAAGCACTCCGCTACATGGATCTCAAACCGGGCGAGTCGCTGCTGGGGCGGCCCGTCAACGTGGTCTTCATCGGAAGCTGCACCAACTCGCGGATGTCGGATCTGCGCAGCGCCGCCCAGGTGCTCAAGGGCCGCAAGGTCAATCCGAACGTCCGGGTCATGGTTGTGCCCGGATCGCAGGAAATCAAGAGGCAGGCGCAGGCGGAAGGGCTCGACCAGATTTTCCGCGAGGCCGGCGTTGAGTGGCGCGAGGCCGGCTGCTCGATGTGCATCGCGATGAATGGCGATCAGCTCCAGCCGGGCGAGTATAGCGTCTCGACCAGCAACCGGAATTTCGAAGGCCGGCAGGGCAAAGGCGGCCGCACCTTCCTGGCCAGCCCCCTGACTGCCGCAGCCACCGCCGTGACCGGCGTGGTCACCGACGTGAGGACACTGCTATGACGAAGTTCACTCCCTTTGAAAGCCGCGTGGTCCCGTTCCCGGTCGATAACATCGACACTGACCAGATCATCCCGGCGCGGTTCCTGAAGACGATCTCCAAGGACGGACTCGGCGACCAGCTCTTCTACGACTGGCGGTATGAGGCCGACGGCAGCCCCAAGGCGGATTTCATCCTGAATACGCCGGAGGCCAAGAGCTCGCAGGTACTCCTGGCGGGTGACAACTTCGGCTGCGGCAGCTCGCGCGAGCACGCGCCTTGGGCCCTGACCCAGTATGGATTCCGCGCCGTCATCAGCACCTCATTCGCCGATATCTTCAAGCAGAACTCGCTCAAGAACGCGCTCCTGCCAATTGTCGTTTCGCGCGACGTGCACGCCGACCTGTTCCGGATGGTCGGTGAGAATCCTTCGGCGACCGTCAAGGTGGACCTCGCTTCGAAAACCCTGACGCTCCCCGGCGGCCGCGCCGTCGAGTTCGCCGTGGATGAATTCTCCAGGCACTGCCTGCTGGCCGGAGTCGATGAGCTCGGCTACATCCAGCAGCAGGAGGCCGCCATCGCCGCCTATGAGGCGAAGCGGGAGTTTTCGATCAATACTCTCGCTGTGTAGGCTTGAGGCGCCCTGGGAGCCCGAGTCCGGCCCCAGGGTCCCGAAACTGGTTTCCGATCAGATCATTCCGAAAGTTTTTCGCCAAGTTTTTCGCCGCAACGGCCGATGTGCTGGAATAGATGTGCAGCAGACGCGGCATACGTGCGAACTCTTACGCTCTCGCCCTGGGTAGCTTAATCCTTCTCAGCGTGTGCGCGTCGCGGCTGCTGGCGGAGCAGAAGCCGCCGATTCCAGCCGATCTCACTTCAATGCCGCTGGAAGACCTGATGCAGATCGAGGTCACATCGGTCTCCAAGCGGCAGCAGCGTTTGACCAAGAGCCCGGCGGCGGTCTACGTCATCACCCAGGAGGACATCCGGCGCTCCGGAGTGACGAGCATCCCTGAAGCCTTGCGGATGGCTCCTGGCGTACAGGTCGCGCGCATTGATTCAAGCACCTGGGCGATCAGCGCCCGTGGTTTCAACGGCCGCTACAGCGACAAACTCCTGGTCATGATCGACGGCCGGACGGTCTATACGCCGCTGTTCAAGGGTGTGTTCTGGGACCAGCAGGACCTGTTCCTGGAGGACATCGACCGAATCGAGGTGATCCGAGGACCGGGCGCTACAATGTGGGGCGCCAACGCGGTGAACGGGGTGATTCACATTATCACGCGCGACGCGCGCGATACGCAGGGTGGACTCGCCTACGCCATGGGAGGCAATGAGGAGCGCGGAACCGCCGCGTTCCGTTACGGTGGCGCATCAGGCGGCCGAGGCTTCTATCGCGGCTGGTATCGCGGGTTCCGGCGCGGCGGGACGCCGGGCGCGGACGAGGCCGGCCCAGGCCGGAGTGACACGTGGCGTTACTCACGCGGCGGCTTCCGCTCCGACTGGGGACTTTCGAACCGCGACACCTTGACCGTCCAGGGTGACTTTTTCAGCGGCGGAACCCACCAGGCGTCCGCGACTTACCATCCTGAGCCGCCATTCGAGCGCCCCGGCCTTGTTCGGACCGGTTCATCCGGCGGCAACCTGCTGTCGCGGTGGCGCCGCACTTACAGCGAGAACTCCGCGATGGCGCTCCAGCTTTTCTATGACCGGCTGGAGCGGACCGACCAGATCTTCGGGCACCATCGCCACACTGCAGAGGCCGATTTCCAACACTCAACCCGAGTCCGCGCCCGCCATGACCTCCTCTGGGGTGCTACGTACCGGTTCAATGTCGATCGCAACCGCAACTCCTTCATGGTCAGCACGGTGCCGGAGGAGCGCGCCGACAATCTCTTCACCTGGTTTCTCCAAGATGAAGTCCAACTCACGGAAACGACGAGACTTACGATAGGCGCGAAATTCGAGCACAACAACTACACGGGATTTGAGTTTCAGCCAGGCGTGCGGTTTCTCTGGGAGCCGACGGATGCAAGCGCATTCTGGGCGGCGGCGTCGCGCTCGGTAGGGACGCCGTCACGGACCGATCACGACATGCGCGTTCACATCGGGGCCACACCCCTACCGTTCGGCCTGACGGCGATGACGACGATTCAGCCAAACCCAGGCGTCCGCTCGCAGGAACTGCACGCCCACGAGGCCGGCTACCGCCGCCAGATGCGCCGCAATGTCTCCGTCGATGTCAGCGGCTTCTTCAACGTCTATCACAACCTGATCGGCCTGGAGAGGTTTGGTGGCCTGATCGGGCCCAATCCATTCGGTCTTATCCTGCTTCCCCTGCGCTTGAATAACGTTTTCGACGGCCGCACCTTCGGTGTGGAGACCGCGGTGACCTGGACGGTGACGCCCCGATGGCGCTTGAGCGGAAACCAGTCGCTGCTAAGGATCAGGCTGAAAGACCGGCCGGAGTCGGCCGCACTTGGGCTGCGTTCGGCAGAGACGGAAAGTCCCGGGCATCAGCACCATCTCCGCTCTTACCTGAACCTGACGAAAAATCTGGAATTCGACACCTTCGTCTACTACGTCGGCCCACTGAAGGCCGACAATATTCCGAGCTATACCCGCGTCGACCTGCGGTTCGGGTGGCGACTGCCGAATGGACTCGAGTTCAGTTTGAACGGCCAGAACCTTCTCGGTTCCCACGCTGAGTTTTTTTCCGAAGAGGGCTTCGTCGCGCGAAAGGAGATCGGTCGCAGCGCATATGCGAAGATCGCGTGGCGCTTCTAGGGTGGCGCAATCCAGACGTGGCTCTGGATCTTCCGGCGTATCCTGGTGGGCCTGGATCGTTTTACTACCGCTCCTTGTCGTGGCAGCGCCAGCCGGCGCCCAGGTCGGCGCCGTGTCGATCGAACTCCGCATAAAGGCTGCCTTCCTCTACAACTTCGCCCGCTTCATCGAATGGCCCGCGCATGTGTTGGAGCAACAGCCCGCCACGATCGTCGTCGGGATTCTTGGACGCGATCCGTTCGGAACGATTCTCGAACAGACCTTTCGCGACAAAACCGTGCATGGTCGCACCTTCGAGGTGCGCCGTATCCGGTCGGTTCCGGAGATCACGGAATGTCACATCGTCTATGTCAGCCCATCCGAACACCGGAACGTCGATTCCATCGTCCTTGCGGCAGCCGAGGGAGGTGTCCTGACGGTGAGTCACCTCGATGAATTTGCCGAGCGCGGCGGCATGATCAATTTCGTGCTCGAAGACAATCGGATCCGCTTCGAGGTGAATCTCCTGGCGGCGCAGCAGGCCGGGTTCCGATTCCACGCACAACTCTTGCAGCTTGCCAGGGCCGTGCATCGGGAGATCCGAAGGAGAGAGAAATGAACGCTCTCAGAAACACTCCGATCCGGCGCAAGCTCCGGATTATCGTCATGCTAACGGCGGGAGTCTCGCTGCTGGCGGCCTCGCTGTTTTTCATCGCCTATGAGCTGATCGGCCTGAAAGATTCCATCAGCGGCGAGCTCGCCCGCTCGGCTCAAATGATCGGCATGAACAGTACGGCCGCCCTGGTGTTCCAGGACGAAGCGTCGGCCCATCAGACACTCTCGGCGTTCCGCTCCCATCCGTATGTCGAGGCCGCATGCATCTATAGCGAAGCCGGGGGCGTATTCGCCTGCTATCAGCGGATGGAGCATGGCGGCGTGCCCGCGCCGCCCGCGAAGCCGAGGGCCGATGGCAACTACTTCGAGGACGGGCACTTTTACCTCTTCCAGCCGGTCCTTCTCGACGGCCAACGCATCGGTACCATCTTCATCGTTGCCCATCTGGACGCCCTCACCTACCGGCTCCGCCGTTATGCGACCATCGTGCTGCTCGTGCTCGCGTTGTGCTCACTTGTGGCACTCCTGATTTCGAAACGCCTCGAGCGGGTCATCTCCGAACCGATTCTGGGCTTGGCGCAAGTGGCCCGCCACGTGACGATGGGGAGGAACTACTCCGCGCGCTTCCGCCGGGGCGGCAAAGACGAGATTGGCGTACTTGTCAACGCTTTCAATGAGATGCTCGCACAGATTCAGGCGCGGGATGCCGAACTCGAGCGCCACAAGGAGAACCTTGAGGCCGAGGTCGCAAAACGCACGCAAGAGCTGG
Organism: Bryobacteraceae bacterium; assembly: GCA_046289265.1. Taxonomy (GTDB): domain Bacteria; phylum Acidobacteriota; class Terriglobia; order Bryobacterales; family Bryobacteraceae; genus JBKBWD01. Next base: position 54,380 of record JBKBWD010000011.1, read on the forward strand.
TCAATTTGAACAAGGCCCTGGTGGAGGCTCGCGACCGCGCCGAGGAGGCGTCGCGTCTCAAGAGCGAGTTCCTCGCCAACATGAGCCATGAGATCCGGACGCCGATGAACGGCGTCATCGGCATGACCGAACTGGCGCTCGATACTGACCTGACCGAAGAGCAGCGCGACTATCTCACAACGGTGAAGACCTCTGCAGAGAGCCTCCTCGCCATTCTGAACGATATCCTGGATTTCTCCAAAATCGAAGCAGGCAAACTTACGATCGATCCCGTGGAGTTCAACTTGCGCCAGGAGATCGAAGATCACCTCCGCCCGCTCGCGATCGAGGCGGACCGGAAGGGGCTGGAATTGATCTACGATATCGGTGCCGAGGTGGGCGAGATCCTTGTCGGAGATTCCGTGCGTCTTCGTCAGGTCCTGACGAATCTGATCGGCAACGCGATCAAGTTCACCGAGACGGGAGAGATCGTGGTTCGGGTATCGGGCCTGGAGACCAAAGCGGATCACTGTGTCCTGCAGTTTTCCGTCAGCGACACCGGCATCGGGATCCCAGTTGACAAGCAGGCATCTATCTTCGACAGCTTCACGCAAGCCGACGGCTCGATGACACGCCGCTATGGCGGAACCGGCCTCGGTCTGACCATTTCGGCGCAGCTTGTCGAGTTGATGGGCGGGCGAATCTGGCTGGACAGCGAGGCTGGCAAGGGCAGCTCCTTCTATTTCACGGTCCGCCTCGGAATCCGGAGCCCCGCCCTCCGCCTGAACGCCCCGCTCCGTACCGGACGCAACAACGCGCGCATCCTCGTGGTGGACGACAACCCGACAAACCTGCGCATCCTTCAAAAGACGCTCGCGAACTGGGGTGTCGAGCCGGAAACGGCGTCTACGGCCGAACAGGCCCTCGCGCTTTTACGGGCAACCACGGCCGAGCGCCGCCCGTACGACTTGCTGCTGACCGATGCCAACATGCCGGGGTTGAGCGGCTTCGATCTGGTGCGGCGGATTCGCGCCGAAACCTCCTTTGCGCACCCGGTCATCATGATGCTCAGCTCGGCCGATTCCTGGAGCAGCGCACAGGAATGCGAGGAACTCCGCGTCGCCAGCTATCTGGTAAAACCGGTCTCCCCATCGAAGCTGTGCCAGGCGGTGACGGATCTGCTTGACGGCCGGCATGAGAATGCGCGGCGGCAGCCGATGATTCCCGCATCGCCCGGTTCCGGCCAGAACGAGGCTTCGCTCCCGGAGCGTCTACATCTCCTTCTGGTCGAAGACAGTCCCGTGAATCAGAAACTGATTGCGCGCCTGATCGAGCGCCGGGGCTGGACACACCAACTCGCTGCCTCCGGGCGCGAGGCTCTCCGCTGGCTTGAAACCGACAGATTCGACCTTATCCTGATGGACGTCCAAATGCCGGAGATGAACGGACTCGAAACGACGGTAGTGATCCGAAACTCTCAGGACAAGGTCATCCGCTCCATTCCGATCGTCGCCCTAACGGCTAACGCAATGAAAGGGGATCGGGAGAACTGCCTCCGGGCCGGCATGGACGGCTACGTCGCCAAACCGGTGCAAACCGACCAGCTCTTCGCCGCAATTGCCCAGGCGCTGGCTGTTCGCGCCGCGCCCGCCGGATGAACGTATAATCGTCGTGAGGGCGGAAGATGCTGATCAAGATACCCAAGGGATGGGAAATCCCCGAACGCGAAGCTACTCCGGAGCATGTCTACCTGAATCGGCGCAAGTTCCTTGTGGCGGCCAGTCTGCTCGGCACCGGACTTCCGGCTCTGCGCGCGGCCGAGGCGAGCAAAAGCATCTACCCCGCCAAGCGCAATCCCGAGTTCACACTGGACCGGCCGATCACCGACGAAGCCGCCGCGACCGGCTACAACAACTTCTACGAGTTCGATCCATACAATAAAGAGGCCGTGAAGGACAAGGTCGGCAAGTTTGAGATCTCGCCGTGGAAGATCGAAGTTACAGGCCTGGTCGCCCGGCGGCGCACCCTCGACATCGATGACCTGCTGCGCACGATGCCGGTCGAGGAACGGCTCTACCGCTTCCGGTGTGTCGAGCGGTGGGCAATGGCCGTACCCTGGACCGGATTCCCCTTTTCGGAACTGATCAAATCGCTCGAACCGAAGCCGGAAGCCAGGTACGTCCGCTTTGTCACAGCCATGGTGCCGTCACAGATGCCGGGACTCAAGGACGCCCCGCGCTATCCGTGGCCTTACTTCGAAGCTTTGCGGATGGACGAAGCGATGAACCCGCTCACCCTGGTCGCGGTGGGCCTTTACGGCAAGCCGATGCCCAAACAGAACGGTGCTCCGATTCGCATGGTGGTTCCTTGGAAGTACGGATACAAAAGTATCAAGTCGATCGTCAAGATCGAGTTCACCAGCACCGAGCCGGACATCTTCTGGCACAAGCTGCAGCCCTCCGAGTACGGCTTCTACTCCAATGTCGATCCGAACAAGCCGCACCCGCGATGGTCGCAGGCGGTTGAGCAGTTAATCCCGACCGGCGAGCGCCGCAAGACCCTGCTCTACAACGGATACGAGAAGTACGTCGCCGGGATGTACAACGGCAAAGAATTTTAAGGGCGGGACCCCGGAAGGTCCCGCTCGTTACTCACGCGATTTCCCTGCCCGCTTTTTCCACTCGCGCAGTGCGACCAGCGCCGACAATCCTCCTCCCAGCAGGAAGTACGTTCCGGGCTCCGGAATCTCCGGAGGTGGCGGATCGCACGGAGGCGGTGGGCATGCCAGGCAGCACTCCGGACATTCCTTTCCCGGCGGGCCGGGAGGTCCTGGTGGCCCTGGCGGTCCGGGGGGACCCGGTGGTCCAGGCGGACCCGGCGGACCCGGCGGACCCGGCGGAGGCGGGTCGAAGGTCGGTGGAAATACCGGCGGGGGCGGCACAACCGGCGGAGGCGGCGCAACCGGAGGAGGCGGCACAACCGGCGGCGGTCCCGGCGGAATGACCGGGGGAACAAACGGCGGATCCAATGGCGGAATCCGCGGCGGATCGACCGGCGGCGGCGTGAAAGTCGGTGGTGAAACCGGCGGCGCCCCCGGCGGCATCGGCGGAATGATCGGCGGCGGAATCACGATCGGCGGCAGCACAGGGGGCGGATTGATGACCAGGTCGCCCGGAGGCTGCGGCGTCACCATCAGCATGGATGGAGGACCCCAGCCCGGATACGGCGGCGGCCCCATCTGGGCGGAACGGGCGGCGGGCTGTGCCGCCGTCGGGACCGCTGCGACCGGCGGCAGGGGTGACGACGGAGGGGGAGGCGGCAGGTTAAGGACCACGTTTGGCGCCACTTCCGGCATGAAAGCTAAGGGCGATCCGAATAGATCCTCCGGGGGCGCGACTACAGCGGCCACAGGCCCCACTACCGTATCCAATACACGCTCGGACGGCTCGTCGGCCAGCGTAGGCTCCTGGGCGCGATAGTCCATCCGGTTGCCGCATCGAGCCCGTAGGAAGTGAACCCCGTCGGTCAGCACATGCTCGCCTTTTCGGATCGTGACTTTCTTACGGGTCCAGTAGATTCGGTCGCCGATGCGGTAGGAGACGTAGGCCTGCACGTCCCGGTCGAGTCGTTCAAGCCGTACCTTACTCAAATCCCAATCGGAAAAGTGCTGCGCCAGAACCGGATCGCGCTCCAGGATGCGGCGGAACTCCTCGGCGCTGTAGACGCCTCCCGGCACAAGGGAATAAGGATAGACGGGCCGCGATGGCCCGTCGACGGATGCTTCCGCGACCGGCACATCCACGGGAGCCTCGGCAAGCGCCTGCTCAGCGCCCGCAGGCGATTGCCGCGCCGACTCTTTTTTTTCCCTGTACACGCCAATCCAAAACAACAGAAGGATAATCACGGCCGATAGCAGGCCCGCGTAGAACCACCGGTTCTGAAACGACGGCGTTACGAGCTTTCGAGTGCGGTTCTTTTCAGACATTGCCGGTCAGCTTCTTCTCCCGAAGGAAACAGGACGGATAAGCACACCCAGAGTGTAGCCACCCAGCGTGTCGAAGCAAATGGACGCAAGTACTATGCAACCGTCACGATCTAAGGGGCTTAGTTGTAACGGAACGCACTTTGTCGAGGTTGGATTGGGACCTTTTGGGACCCGAAACTGGAACCTTGGTACTACGGGGCCGGCCGACGGTCCTCTCGGCGTTCAACCTGGCGCCTAGTACATCTTCAAAGAGATTTTGCGGGAAGGCCGCTCAAGGACTGAGCTTTCCGAGAATGGCAGATCGTCTCGCCCCGGTCGCCGACGGGAGATTCGCGGGCCGCCGGTTCCAGCTCTCGTATGCGAGGATGGCGAAAGCGATCGCTTCTTTGGCATCCACATCGATGCCGAATTCCGACGATGCGGCCACCTTCACCCCTGGCAACGCCTCTGCAAGGCCAGCCATCAGGCTCCGATTGTGCGCTCCGCCGCCTGAGACGATGAGATCGTCGACCGGCATGACGGGCCGAACGAAGCGGTGAATGCTCAAGGCGATGGTCGAGATCGTAAGCTGCGTGGCGGTGGCGATGCCGTCTTCAGAGCAAAGGTGGTCGAAGCGCCGCTGAAACTCGCTGCCGTACTGCTCGCGGCCCGCCGACTTCGGCGGCCAGCGCCGATAATAGCGCTGTGAAAGCAGCCGATCCAGGAGCCTCTGGTCAACCCTTCCTCTTGCGGCCATTCGGCCGCCCCGGTCAAAAGTCCGACGGCCCTTTGTCGCCGCGGTCACCAGGGCGTCGATCACCATGTTGCCCGGCCCCGTGTCGAAAGCGGAAACGCTCTCGGGCGCGCCGCCCGGCGGAATCGCCGTCAGGTTGGCGATGCCTCCGATATTCAGCGCCACCCGGCCCCTGCGCGGATGCCGGAACAGGAGGTAATCGACGTAGGGTACCAAAGGAGCGCCCTTGCCGCCCGCCGCGATGTCGCGCGGGCGAAAGTCGGAGACAACCGGAATCCCCAGACGCTCGGCCAGAACGCTGCCATCGCCAATCTGGAGCGTGCTGGAGACCCTGCGTCCGAGAAACGGAACCGCATCGCCTTCATGGAAGATCGTCTGGCCGTGGCAGCCGACGAGCCGAATGGACTGTGGCGCTATGCCCGCGGCGGTGCAGGCATCCTCCACGGCATGAGCATACAGTTCGCTCAGGAAAAAATGCAGACGCGCGATCTGCGCCGTATGGGTTTCAGTATTGGAGACGGCCAGGATCGCCTCGCGAACGGCCTTCGGGTACGGACGGGTGTAAAAGCCCGCGAGCTTGAATCGGGTCCGCCAACCCCGCCCTGAAATATCGGCGATCGCTACATCGATGCCGTCGAGCGAGGTGCCGCTCATGATCCCCGCAACCCTCATGCCCGCCGAAGCTCCTTCTGCAACTCCGAGAGCAGTTGCAGGGCTTCGATCGGCCGGAGCTCGTCCACATTGAGGGTCCGAATTCGTTCGGCAATCTGATAGTTCACCGGCTCGAAGAGTTGAATCTGCATCGGACCGCCGCGGGCCGCCGGCCTCGGAGCCAGCTCCTCGGTCATGGCGTGCTCGGTCTTCTCGTGATGCCTGAGAATCTCGCGGGCGCGCTCGATGACAGCCATCGGAAGCGCCGCCAGCCGCGCCACCTCGATTCCATAGCTGCGATCGGCCGAACCGGGCTCCACCTTGCGCAAAAAGATCACCTGGTCGCCCGCCTCCTTCACGGTGACCTGGAGATTGCGCACGCCGTCGAGCTGCTCGGCCAGCTCGGTCAGCTCATGATAGTGCGTAGCAAAGAGCGTCTTGGCGCGAATTCTCTGGTGAATGTACTCGACCACCGACCACGCCAGCGCCAAGCCGTCGTAGGTCGACGTGCCGCGCCCGATCTCATCGAGCACGATCAGGCTGCGCGGCGTCGCCGTGTTCAGGATTACGGCCGTCTCCGTCATCTCGACCATGAAGGTTGATCGGCCCCGCGCGAGGTTGTCCGACGCGCCGATCCGTGTAAACACGCGGTCGAGAATCGGAAGCAGCGCCGAATCTGCGGGAACGTAGGAGCCCATTTGGGCCAGAATCGCGATGAGCGCAGCCTGCCGCAGGTAGGTTGACTTACCGCCCATGTTCGGCCCGGTGATGACCGCGACAAATTCCTTCTCCGGGTCGAGATACAGGTCGTTCGGAATGAAGCGCGCGGCATCGCGTTCGGTGAGCTTCTCGATGACGGGATGGCGTCCCGCGTCAATTCGCATCTCGCCGGACCCGGAGAGCTTAGGCCGGCAGTAGCGGTTCTCCGCGGCGACCTGCGCGAGCGCCGCCGTGACGTCGAGTTCCGCGATGGCGGCGGCGGTCGATCGAATGCGGGCGGCCTCCGAGGCGGCAAAGCTGCGGATCTCGGTGAATATTTCCCGCTCGATCTCGAGAATCTTTTCTTCGGCCTCAAGTATTTTGCCTTCGAGCTCCTTCAGCTCTGGTGTCGTGAAACGCTCGGCGTTGACGAGAGTCTGCTTCCGCTCATAGTCATCCGGCGCCAGGTGCAGATTGGGCTTGGAGATCTCGATGTAATAGCCGAAGACGTTGTTGAACCGGACCTTCAACGATTGAATACCCGTGCGGGTCCGCTCGCGCGCCTCGATCTGGGCAATGTACTGCTTGCTGTTGCGGCTGATGTCGCGAAGTTCGTCGAGCCCCGCATGGTAGCCATCGCGGATCGTTCCTCCGTCGGCCAGGCTGACCGGCGGCTCATCGGAGATCCCTTCGAGGATGCGGCGGCGGACTTCGGGAACCTCGTCCAGCCGGCAGTGGATCTCCTGAAGGCGCGCGCTGCGTGCCTGAGCAATCCGTTCGCGCAGCTTCGGAACGTTTTCGAGCGACCGCCCGAGCGCCAGCAACTCCCGCGGCGTCGCCGATCCGATCGTCACCTTCGCGAGCAGCCGTTCGAGGTCGAGGATGGAGCCTAACTGCTCGCGCAGCTTCGCGCGCGTAATCGTCTCCTTGAGCAATTGCTCGACGGCGTCGAGACGTGCCTCGATCTCGGCGGGGTCGAGCGAAGGGCGAAGCAGGCGGTTTCTCAACAGGCGCCCGCCCATTCCCGTCCTTGTCTGGTCGAGAACGCTGATGAGCGTCGAATCCTTTGTCCCGCCGAGGTCTGCCGCGAAGATCGGCTCGACGAGTTCGAGGTTCCGCACCGTCACGGCGTCCAAAAGCATCGACTCGCCGCGATCGTAGAATGAAGGCCGATCGAGGTGATCGAGCGCCGATCTCTGCGTGTCCCGCACGTAGTGCAGGATGGCCCCGGCGGCCGCGACGGCCAAGCGCCGGTCGGCGAGACCGCAGCCGTCCAGGCTGAGCAGCTTGAAGTGCTCGCGCAGCGTCCGCTCGGCGTAGTCATAGGTGAAGACCCATTCGTCGAGCTCGGTGAGCAGGCTGCCCGCGCCCTCGTTGGCCTGCCACGGTGGCTCTCCGGCGGCGGCCAGAACCTCCCGAGCGTTCAGGTTTTCCAGTACGGCCGCCACGTCGGCGGCATCCAATTCAGTGACCCGGTACTCGCCGGTCGAGACGTCCACATAGGCCAGTCCCGCGCGGCTGCCGTTGCGCGACACAGCGGCCAGGTAGTTGTTTTCATGGGATCGCAGCAGCGAGCTCTCCGTCGCGGTGCCGGGCGTAACGATGCGCGTGACTTCCCGCCTGACCAGCTTCTTTGCGAGGCGGGCGTCCTCCACCTGGTCGCAGATGGCGACCCGGTAGCCCTTCTGGATCAGGCGCGCCACATAGCCTTCCGCGGAGTGGTACGGCACGCCGCACATCGGGATCGGCTGGCCTTTCTCCTTATTGCGAGCCGTAAGCGTGATCTCCAGCTCGCGCGCCGCCGTGACGGCGTCCTCGTAGAATAACTCGTAGAAGTCGCCGAGCCGGAACATCAGCAGCGCATGTGGCACCTGCTGCTTGATCGCGTGATACTGCCGCATCAGCGGGGTGGAGGCTTCGGAACTCATTTATGCGTAAATGCCCCGAAGTTTAATCGCGAAAGCGACGCGGTCCAGGCCGAGCATGTAAGCCGCCGTCCGGTTGTGGACATGGTGTTTCTCCGCAAAACCGACTACGTCGCGGAATCCGTTCACCATGATCTCCTGCAGCCGATTGATGACGAGCTGCTCGTTCCAGAAGTAACCCTGGCGGTCCTGGACCCATTCGAAGTATGAGACGGTGACGCCGCCCGCATTGGCCAGGATGTCTGGGATCACGAAGATTCTCCTGTCTGCGAGGATGCTGTCGGCCGCGGCCGTTGTGGGTCCGTTGGCGCCTTCGCAGATGATGCGGGCCCGGATGCGGTCGGCGTTGCGCGACGTGATGACATTCTCCTTGGCGGCCGGCACCAGTACGTCGCAATCGAGGTAGAGCGCCTCCTCGGGATCGAGTGTGTCGGCCTCGGGAAAGTCGCGGACCGAACCCGTCTCGCGGCGATGCTCGATCAGGGCCGGGATATTGAGTCCGTTCGGATTGTAAACGGCGCCGTCAACCTCGATGACGGAAATGATCTTGAGGCCGGCGCGGTCCATCAGCCGGGCGGCCATGCCTCCAACGTTGCCGAATCCCTGGATGATGACGCGAGTGCCGGTAGGCTCAATGCCGAACAGGCGCAAGGCCTGGAGCGTCACGATCATGCAGCCGCGTCCGGTGGCTTCGGTGCGCCCGCGCGAGCCGCCGAGGTTCACGGGCTTTCCCGTTACGATGGCCGTTACGGTCGCGCGCTTGTGCATGGAGTAGGTATCCATGATCCAGGCCATCGTCTGTTCGTTCGTGTTTATGTCCGGAGCAGGAACATCGCGCTCCGGTCCGAGAATATCGACGAGCTCCGCCGTGTAGCGGCGCGTGATGCGCTCCAGTTCGTTCGAGGACAACACTGCCGGATTGCAGACCACCCCGCCCTTCCCGCCGCCGAATGGGAGGTTAACTACCGCGCATTTCCAGGTCATCCAGGAGGCCAGCGCCCGAACTTCGTCGAGCGTGACATTGGGCGCGTAGCGGATGCCGCCCTTAGCCGGTCCGCGCGCAATCGAATGCTGGACGCGATATCCGGTGAAGACATCCAGCCGCCCGTCGTCGAGCTGCACGGGGATATGGACCGTCACCTCGATGGATGGAGTCCGGAGCACCTTCCTCATTCCATCATCCAGGCCGAGGCGTTCGGCGGCCTCGTCGAAACGCGTCTCGGCGGCCAGCCACGGGTTCGTTTCTTTTTCAAAAGGGGTAACAGACTCAAGGGCCATGAATTGGGTGCTCCGCTCTCTCATCATAGCGGAGGGACCGGACTACAGGGCCGGCAGGCTGAAACGAAACGTCGTACCCTCGCCGGCCTTGGATTCGAACCAGATCCTGCCCCGATGGCGCTCGATGATTGTCTTACAGATCGCAAGGCCCATCCCGGTGCCTGGATACTCGGTTCCGTGCAGCCGTTTGAAGAATTGGAAAACCCGATCGCGATGCTCAGGGCTGATCCCGATGCCGTTATCGCGCACGCAGAACACCCACATCGGGCCATCCTGCTCCGCCCAGATTCGGATGTGGGGTTGCAGGTTGCCACGGTACTTGATCGCATTGCTGAGCAGGTTGGCGAAGACCTGCGTGAGCTGCCGATGATTGGCCCGCACCTGCGGCAGCGCGCCGCACTCGATAACGGCTCCGGACTCCGCGATCGCTGCCTGAAGATCGTTGATCGCCGTGTTCAGCGCCTCGCCCGCGCTGCGCATTTCGAGGCTCGGCGCCTCGTTTACGCTGACGGCGCGCGCGTACTGTAGCAGGTCCGAAAGCAGATCGTTCATCCGGTGCACCCCCTTGACTACGAACCCGATAAACTCGTCGGCGTCCTCGTCCAGGCGGCCGCTATAACGCCGCTGCAGCATCTGTACATAACTGGCGATGGTTCGCAGCGGTTCGCGAAGGTCATGAGAAGCGATGTAGGCGAACTGCTCCAGATCCTGATTGGCCGTCCGGAGCGCTTCCAGTGCGGATTGCAGCTCAGCGCGCTCACGCTGGGAAGCCGAATAGAGCAGCGAGTTGTCCATTGCAATGCTGGCTCGATTGGCAAGGTCCCGCGCCAGAGCGAAGTCAGCGTCATCGAAGGTGCGGTCGCCGGTGCGGCAGAAGGTGATCGCCCCCAGACTCCTGCCGCGAGCAACCAGGGGAACGCAAATCGCCGATGTGAGATTCAGGGACCGGAGCACCGCGCAATGTTCATCGTCCTGCGCTGCCTGCCGCAGAATTTCATCCGGGAGGTGCGGGTAGAAGTGTGGAGTCTGGGTCCGGACGACGTCGAAAATACTGAGCTTCGCGTCCGGATTCGGCGGGTAGCGCCGATTCAGCTCGGACAAGTAAGCTGCCTGGTCTGGTTCGGCGTGCGCGGAGGCGATCCGCTCCAGCGCGCCGTCCTCTCGGAGCACGTCAATGGTGCACCAATCGGCAAACTCCGGTACCGAAATATGGGCCAGGCTTTGCAGCGTGGGTTCGTATTCGAGCGACGCCGACAGGATCGTGCTGGCCTGCGCGAGGAATCGCGCGCGCTGTTCGGAAGCCTCGGCCGAAGCGCGCGCCGCCTGCTCCCGGAGAAGTCGCTCCCGCTCCTGTTCGGCTCGTTTGCGTTCGGTTATATCCTGTCCGATACCGAACATGCGCACGGCCTCGCCACGTTCGTCCTCCACAACCTGTCCCTGTGCGCACAAAACCCGGACATCACCGTCCGGCCGGACGATGCGGTGTTCAAACATGAACTCCTTGTGCGTCTGAAGGGCTTCCTGAACGTGACTGACCACCAGGTGCCTGTCGGCCGGATGTATGAGGCCGAGATAGAACTCGAAGTCGATCGGAACCGACTGCGGCTCCAAGCCGTAGATGCGATAGAGTTCGTCGCTCCAGTGCACCGTGTCGGGATCGATCTGCCACTCCCAACTGCCCAGATTTGACAGCCGTTGCGCCGTGGCGAGTTGAAGGTTCAGTTCCTGCAACTGCTTCACACGCTCGGCGATGCGCACTTCAAGCGAGGCATTCGCCGAAAGAAGCTGATCCTCGGCCAGGCGCCGCTCGATGGCGACGGCAACGTGATTGGCCACCGCTGTGGCAAATTGTATCTCCCCGCTGGTGAACTTGTGCGGCTTGTTGTGGTAAAGCATGAACTTGCCGATCACACGGCGCTGGGCGAGCAGCGGAATGAACCCCAGGGCACGTAACCCCTCGCGTTCGAAGATCGGCAGATAGGACGCCATTTCCGCTGTGGCGAGCACGTCCTCGACGAGCACCGGCGGAGGATCGATGGCGCCGGGACCCCAGGGCGAGTGGCCCTCGACCGCCTTGCGGTACTCCTCGGAAAGACCCTCCCAGGCTTTGAATCGCATGACGCCATCCGCGTCCGCGATCAGGACAGAGACGCGGTCCACCGGCAGCGCGGCCATCAGCGCACGGACCGCCTCGGCAGCAATCTCCTGCACCGCGTGGCAGCGCGCGACAGCAGCGTTCAATCCGTAGAGTGTCTCCAGCCGCAGCTCGGAAGTCGCGACAGTTCGGATATTCATTCCCGTGATACTATGTTACCCGGTCAAATTCTATTGCGTGTTCCTATCGCGTGCCGATTAACAAACTTTGCTGCCGGAGGGCGCCTTCGGAGCGCTAAACTGGTGTTTCATGGCTGCCTTTTGCCGAATGAGCCGGCGAGAGTTTCTGCTACTGCTTCCGGCTGCCCTCCCGATCCTCAACGCCTGCAGCACGGTCCGGCTCGCGGGAGTCGAATTCGAGATCATCCGCCGCGGACGCTCGAATCGACGCTACCTTCTCATCCATGGCGACGAACATACGGCCCGCGAGGTTCTCTACGAGCACATGCGAAGCCATTCCGGCGTCGCGCATCTTGTCACTGGAAAGACCCGCAACATCCCGATTGACGGTGGAGAGATCGACCCCAACCGCCTGTTCTCGCGAGTCGGGGCGGAGCGCAACCTGCGCCGTTTGAATCCGGGCTGGGGGCGGCAGCAGATCGATTCCGTGCTCGACCGGCTCGACCGGGAGCGCCCGCGGCTGCTCCAGGCTCTGCTCCCACCCGAAGGCGGCATCATCATTGCGCTCCATAATAATCAGCGCGGTTACTCTTTGTATGACGAATTACAGATCAGCGACGATAAGGCGTTGAACGATCCGAGCCATCCCAACGATTTCTATCTCTGCACGGATCGCCAGGATTACCAGCGGCTCGCGGCGTCGCCCTACAATGTGCTCCTCCAAAGCACGCTGCCCCCCGAGGATGACGGCTCACTTTCTCAGCTCGCCATTCGCCTCGGGATTCGGTACGTAAATATCGAAGCCGCGCTCGGTGAACTCCGGAAGCAGCAGGCCATGCTGCAGTGGCTCGAGCGTGCCCTGCCCTGAGCCCCTCGCCCGCCTCTCTGTACAATGGTCGGGATAGAGAGGAGAAGCTGTCATCTCATGAGTTTTGAATTCCGCCGCGCTGCCGTGATCGGCACCGGCATGATGGGACCCGGCATCGCCGTGACGCTCGCCTGTGGAGGGCTTGACGCTACGATTCTGAGCCGCACGCCGGAGGGCGCCGAGCGCGGCCGCCAGTCCGCGCTGCGGCTTCTTGGGATCCTGGTCGAACACGGGCTTGCGTCCTCCGGCCTCGAGGAGCGCATCCGGGCCTCCGCGAATATGCAGAGTGAAATCGAGGCTGCCGACGTCATCATCGAATCGGCCCCGGAGAACATGGCGTTCAAGCAGGAGCTGTTCGAGCAGCTCGATCGATGGGCCAAACCATCCGCCGTCCTGACCAGCAACACCTCGGGCCTGAGCATCACCTCGATCGCCGAGCGCTGCCGTCATCCGGAGCGGGTGCTCACGACGCACTTCTGGAATCCGCCGCATCTGATGCCGCTGGTGGAGGTCGTCAAGGGACAGCGCACTTCCAATGAGGCGGCCGAGGCCGTGCGGCAACTGCTGACGCGCTGTGGCAAGGTCGCGGTCCTGGTGAAGAAGGACACGCCGGGCCAGTTGGGAAATCGCCTCCAGTTCGCACTCTTTCGGGAGGCGATTCACATCCTGCAGGAGGGCATCGCCGGCGTCGAGGAGATCGATCTGGCAACCAAATGCGGCTTCGGGCTCCGCCTGCCGGTTTACGGGATCCTGGAGCATCAGGACATCGTCGGCGCTGACGTCGGCCTCTCGATTCTCGATTACGTCGCTCCGAGTCTGAACGCCGATTCGCGGGCGCCTGAGTTACTTCGAAACCTGGTCGCCGAAGGTAAAACGGGAGCGAGGTCCGGCGCCGGATTCTACGACTGGAGTGTCAAAAGCGCCGATGCCGTGCGGAAATTGCGGGACGACTTTGTCCTCGAGATGGTGAAGAGTCTGCACAACCGGAAGTCCGGGGCCAGTCCAGTCTAGTCTAGGTACGTGCTGCTCCTTCACGCGAACTGGAATGGATTGCCCTGAATCATTACCTGGCCGGCTGGATGATTCCCGCAGGCGGGCTCTGCTCGCTCTGCTCCTGCTGACATTTCTGTTCTGCGGGGTAATGCTGCTGCCTTACCCCGGCGTGCAGGAGGACGAAATCCTGTTCGGCCCTCCTCTCCACACGCCATCGGCTGCCGCGCACCACTGGAAGATTTTCGGACGGCACATTCCCATTCTGGTGATGCCCTATGTTGGCGCGCTCAAGACCTGGCTCTTCGCCCCGATCTTCGCGATCCTGGGAGTCTCGGTCTGGACCGTGCGTCTCCCGGCGCTCCTCATCGGCGCCGGATCGGTCCTGTTGAACTACCACGTCCTGAGGAGGGCCGCCGGAGACCGCGCCGCTCTCCTGGCGACGGCCCTCCTCGCGACCGACCCGATGCTCATCATGACGACCTGCTTCGATTGGGGGCCCGTCGCCATCCAGCAGTTCCTCCAGGCGGGAGGCCTGCTTCTGCTCGTCCGGTTCTCACGTTCGGCTTCGCGGGCCGATCTTGCCGGCTGCTGCTTTCTACTCGGACTGGCGGTCTGGAATAAAGGTATTTTCCTCTGGAGCGCCGCCGGACTCGGCTTTGCGGTCGCGGCAGTGTTTGGCCGGGAGGCTCGAAAGTATGTAAGCTGGCGCAACGGAGCTGCCGCACTCGCCGGCTTCTCGCTCGGGAGTTTCCCGTTCCTGCACTTCAATGCCACGTCGGGGTTCGCCAGCTTCGCGGGCAACTCCGGTTTCGACTTAGGGCTGCTGATTCCGAAAATCGACATCCTTCGCGCAACCATGGACGGCTCCGGCCTGTTCGGATACATGATCGCCGAGCCCGAAACAGGACCGCACCGGACGGCTCAATGGGCGCTCGTCCTAATGGCGGCCGCTGCTGCGCCCGTACTCGCCTGGCGGCGGATTTCGCGGCTTCCCCTTTTCTGCGCCGCGGCGATGCTTCCGGCGTGGGTTCTGATGGCCGCGAATCCCGGAGCCGGAGGCACCGTTCACCACGTCATCCTGCTCTGGCCGTTCCCGCAGTTTCTGATCGCCGGTGCGGCCGTCCACATCTCCGAGCGGCTCTCTCGCGGGCGCGGGCCTGTTCTCATGCTGTTTGGCATTCTATTCGTTTTGTCGAATCTGCTGGTTCTGAACGCCTACCGGACCCAGTTCGCCCGGAGCGGCGCCGAGGGACCATGGACGGATGCTACGCTCGCTCTGCCGGCCGCCCTCCGGGATTACGGCGACCCCGTCATTCTGACGGACTGGGGCCTGCACAACTGGCTTGTCATGCGCAATGGCGCCGTTGACGGCATCCTTATTGGCTACGATATTCTACGCACGGAACCGGGGCCCGACGCCGACGACAGATTCCGGCGCCTGCTCGAATCGCCGCAGGCCACCTTCGTCGGCTTCGTCGAAGGCAAAGAGGTCTTCGCCGGCACGCGGCTGCGCCTGGAAGCGATGGCCGCCTCCAACGGTTATCGAAAGGAAGTTCTGCGCGTCATCCCCGACACGCACGGGCGCCCAGCCATCGAACTCTTCCGACTGCTGCCGGCGCCAGGGGAGTAAATTAAACCACTCCCTTACCCCAGACCTTCCAAAGCAGCACGGCCACGCCGGTGAGGAATCCCAACAGGGCCTGGTACTCCTGGTTTCGCCGGTAAAGGTCCCAGCGGAATCGCCCCTTTTTCCGATGTGCGTCGTAGCGAGGCCACAACACCGGCACGCGCTCGGCGTACCGGGCGTACTCCGGGAAGAGCTTCCGCAGGTGCTGCTCTTCCAGTTCAATCACCGGCAGGTAAACCAACAGGAATACGGCGCTGAAGATCCAGGCAAGCAGCGGCTCCTGTGCCGCGACTACGAGCCCGGCTGCCACGGTCAGGGTGCCGAGATAGAGCGGATTTCGCACGTAGGCGTACGGACCGGTCATCGCAAGCTGGCGGTCTTTCGACAGGTGCCCCGCCGCCCATCCCCGCAGCAGGAGTCCCAACAGCGAAATCGGAATGCCCAGCGCCAGCGACTCGGGATTCGGATTCGACAGCCAGAGAAACGCCGTGACGAGCACAAATCCTCCCGGCACGCGCAGGCGCGCGACTACATCGGCATAGGGCTTTGGAAACCAGTTGCGGCGCATCAGGCGGAGTTACCGGCGGATCGGGACGAGCGCGAAAGGCGCAGCTTCAAAGCTTCGAGTACGGCTTCGGGAGTGATGTCATGCATGCTCGGATCGATCTCCGTCCTCCTCTTATAAGACGTTCGGGCGCGAGGACTCCGGAGAATTGTCATCGTATCGCAATACGGGCCGTTTCGCTCGGGGTCGGTCGGACCGAAAAGCGCGACGCCCGGCTTCGAAAGCGCCGCCGCCAGGTGCATGGGACCGCTGTCAAGCCCGACCACGGCGGTCGCCTTGCGTGTCGCATCGATCAGGCCCGCCAGGCCTGAAATGTGCAGCGCCGCATTCTTCACGGACGCAAGGATCGCTTCGGATCCGGGCGCGCCGTTCAGCACCAGGCGCAGGCCAAGCTCGGTGCGCAGCCGTTGCCCCAGGTCGCTGTAATTTTCGAGCGGCCACTGCTTGGAAACCCACCCGGCCAGCGGACTCGCAAGGACAAAAGGCTCCCGCGGCAGTTCCCCCTCGGGGCGTCCGGCCGGCACGGGGAAGACCTGCAGGACATTGGCGGCGCCGGCCGCGGCTGCGAGTTCGAGATTCTTATCTACGACGTGCTTCGAGCGCGTCTGCACACCTGTCGAATAGAACAGCGCCGCGAAGCGCTCGCGCACCTCGGACTGGTGGAAACCGTAGATGCGATCCGGCCGCGCCAGCGATGCCGCCACCGCCGACTGGATCAGCCCCTGGAAGTCGACAGCCACTTGATGCCGCGTTTCACGCAGCTTGCGCCGTGCGCGGAAAAAGTCGCCGATGCCGCGGCGCACCAGCGGAATCGTCGCGTCAAGAAAGGGATTGTCCTCGAGAAGCGGAAGCCACTTGGGATCGACCGCCCAGCTCAGTCGTGAGTGCGGAAAACTATGCTTCAGCGATGCCGCCGCCGGAAGCGTATGGAGAATGTCTCCCATTGAGCCGAGCCGGACAACCAGAATGTTCAACGTTTCCATCGTTCAGCGGATTCTCGGCTCCGGAGCCCACGGCGCTAAGCCGAACTCCGGCCGTGGACACGCCGCATCAGGTCCAACCGCCGCCCCTTATCGGCTTCCATCTCATGGAAAAGCAGTTCCTCGGGTACCAGGGTCAACAGATCGGCACTCTCCGGACCTGGCAGAATCACGTGGTCCACGCTCTTCAGCGCCGCCACCAGCTCCGCGCGGGCCGGTCCCGGCAGCAGTGGGTCCTCGGGATCGAACAGCACGACCGCGACCGCGGCCGCCGATGGCTCCGCGTCGCGAATCTGTCGCAGACGTCCCGCGTGCGAGGCAAGAATCGGGTCGAAGAATCCGGCCACAATCTTCGTCTCTCCACGGAGCAGTTCGGATGCCGCAGCGGCTGTCAGGATTTTGGAACGGGTATCCACTCTTGTCTATTTGAGCAGTTTGCAACCTCGCGCGCTACCTTTGCGTCAGCAGCGCAGCAGCCGTCTCCGCGACCCGCTCGCTCGTCACGCGCGTCATGCAGCGGTGATCGATCGGGCACTCGCGCAGCAGGCACGGGCTGCACTCCACCGGCTCCCGGACAATACGAGCCAGCGGACCCGTCGGACCCGTCGCCACGTGGTCGGTTGAGCCGAAAACCGCGACGGTCGGGATTCCCAGCGCCGAGGCGACATGCATCGCGCCGGAATCATTCGTGAGCACGACGATGCAGGCCGCCGCCAGCTCAATGAACTCCGCCAGGCTGGTCTCACCGGCGAAATCGTGGACCGCCACCCCCGCGCGCCGGACTTCGCCTGCGACGCTCTCACACAATTCCCGTTCGTCCTTGGATCCGAAGATTGCGACTGAACCGCTGCGCTCTCGCGCGAGTTTTGTAGCCGTCTCGGCAAAACGCTCCGGAAGCCATCGCTTGGCGCTCCCGTACGCCGCACCCGGACTTACGCCGACCACCGGGCCAACCAGTCCGCATTGCTTGAGGCGCCGTGCTCCGGTCTCGCGTGCCGCCGCCGCCCCGTCCAGACAAATCGGCTCATCCTCTGGCAGCCGATCGATCAGGCCCGCGCGGCGCAGTAACTCCAGATAGTAAAAACTCTCGTGCTCGGGAATCTCGCCTCGTCTCGGAACCGCCACCGCATCGGTGAGCAGGAAGCGGCGGCCGTCGCGGTCGTATCCGATCCGCCGCGGCACGCCCGCCAGCGCTGTGATCAGCGCGGCCTCGAAGGCGTTCTGCAGCAGAATCGCACATTCATACCCGCCCTTTCGGATCGTCCTTGCGAGCCGCCACTTGCCGGACCAGTCCCTGGCGCCGCGCGCCACCGTATGCGCGATGATCTCGTCGCAGAACGGCTCCCGCGCGTAGAGATCCGCCACCCAGGGACGTGCCTGGATCGCGATGTGGGCCTCAGGAAACCTCCGCCGCAAGGCGCGAAGCGCCGGCAGCGACATCACGGCGTCCCCCACCCAATTCGTGGCTCGAACCAGTATTCTGCGCAACTTTACAGCTTAGTCGATCCGGTTACGCACCGCGAGTTGCCTATGTTACTGATATCGCGTTATCATTATCGTCATGTCAGAACGCTTGCTCGCGCTCCTGTTGATTGTAAACGTTGCGCTCTCCCACGCCGCCACCCTGAACTTCCGGGTCTCCGACCCGGCCGGCGGGGTTGTTCCCTCCGCCACCATCCGGTTCGTTCGAATCGGGGAGTTTCCGCTCACCGTCCGTACCTCGAAGGACGGGGCTGCCGTGATCGATGCGCTTCCAGCCGAGTACACCTTCGAGATCGAAAAATCCGGTTTCCGAGTTCACCGTGGCGCCGCCATCGTCGGAGACGAAGATCAGATCATCGCGGTTCAACTCGAACTTCTCCCCTCCACCGCCGCCGTTACAGTGGAGGCCTCATCCGGCAAGACCACCGCCAATCGTATGGATATCCCGCTCCGGGAGACCCGGTGGCGCAGGCCACAATCACATCCGAGACCCTGCAGGAGCAGGGAGCCAACGACCTCGCCTCCGCCCTCCGCAACGCCAGCGGCGTTTTCGCGACCGTCTTCTACGGCACCTATGAGTACTACAGCGTCCGCGGATTCTTCATCGACTCGCTACAGCTCACCGACGGCATCCGCAACGAAGGGAATCGCATGAATACTCAGTTGGTTAACGTCGAGCAGGTCGAAATCCTGAAAGGTCCCGCCTCGGTCCTCTACGGTGGCGACGCGCTTGGCGGCGCCATCAACCTCGTGCGCAAGAAGCCCCAGGCGTTACCGGTCCGGGAACTCGAAATCTCGGCCGGGCGTTGGCGCAATCTTCGCTGGGCCGGAGGCAGCGCCGGGTCGCTATTCGGCGGCAATCGGCTGTTGTACCGCCTCGACTCCGGCCTTCAGGATACGGACGGCTTCCGTCAGGCCGGGTCCCGCCGCTTCAATGTTACTCCCGCCGTTACCTGGCTTCCCACCTCCCGCGACCGCCTGACTCTGCACTACAGCTTGAACCGCGATCGCTTTGACACGGACTCCGGAATTCCGATCGCGGCGCTCTCGGCCCCGGGTATTCCGCTCGGCCGGCGCTTCAACACGCCCCAGGACTTCGCGCTTTCGCACGACCACAATCTCCAGCTACAGTACAACCGGCAGATCGGCGAAAGTATCGAGCTCCGGAACACCGCCTCTTACCGTCATTTTAACGACGAATACTTCAGCGCCGAAGGCTTGGGCTACGCCGGCGGCAGCACTATCACCCGAGAGTTTCTCTACTTCAAACACCATCGCCGCCCCATTCTCAATCAAGCCGACCTGCTCGGACGCGCCCGCACCGGACGTCTTTCGCACCGCTATCTTGCTGGCTACGAATACCAACGCTTCCACAACTGGACCAATCGCAGCGCTGCCGCCTCGACGGCCACCGCTCCTATCGATTTCCTTCGATTCGAAGAGCGCCACGTCAATCGGTCCTTCCCGTTGAGCCGCATTGACTTCTTCGACAACCAGATTCACGCCCTCTTCTGGCAGGACCACATCACCGTCGTTCCGGAACGCCTCACCGTGCTGGTCGGCGGCCGAGCCGACCTTATCCGCCGTTGGTCCCGCAACGACCCTGTCGTCGATGGCGTGCAGCGCGACGGCACTCGCATCGACCGCGAAGCCAACGCCTACACCTGGCGATACGGCGCCGTCTACAGCCCGGTCCGTACATGGCAGCTCTATTCTTCCGCCTCATCGAGCTTCCGTCCGCTCTTCCAGGTCCCGGCCGACGGACGCAACCTCGACCCCGAGTCGGGCCGCAACATGGAGGTTGGCTCGCGATGGGAGCCCGTGCGCGGACTCACCGTACAGACCGCACTCTACGACCTCGTAAAGCGCAATGTCGCCTATACCGTCGCGCCGCAGGTCTTCGTTCAGGCAGGCCGCCAGAGCTCGCGCGGCGCCGAGATCGATCTCAACGCCAACCTGACGCGCCGCTGGACCGTGGTTGCCGGCTACGGCTACGCCAATGCCCGCTTCGACAATTTCCGCCAGGGTGCGCTCGATCTCTCTGGTAATCTCCCGCGCTTCGTGCCGCTCCATACGACCAATCTCTGGGCGACCCGCTTCTGGGATAACGGCCTGCGCATCAGCGTGGGCAGCCGTTACGTCGGCCCGCTCTTCACCGACAACCGGAACTCGGTGCGGCTCGGCGGCTACACCATCTGGGACGTTTCGGCAGGCTGGCGCCAGGGCCGTCTCGAGTACTCGATTAACGCAATGAACCTACTGAATAAGCATCGCTTTTTCGTCGGCGCCATCAATGACCGCCAGGTCTATCCCGGAACTCCGTTGAATCTCTTCTGCTCCATCCGGCTCCGGCTCAACTAGAACGCTATGTCCCGTGCCACCTCAATTCACATCAAGCGCTGGTGCATTCTGCTGCACCGCTGGCTGGGAGTGGGCTTCTGCCTGCTCTTCGCGCTCTGGTTCCTCTCCGGCGTCGTCCTGATGTATTTTGACTACCCGCGGATTCAGCCGGAACAGCGTTTCGCGCATCTCGCTCCGATCGGGGGCGTCGCCCTCACGCCAGCCGAGGCCTTCGCCCGATCGGGGCTGGGATCTCCGCCGTTGGCCGCCCGCCTCAATATGCTCGGTGGCCGCCCGGTCTACCGTTTCCATACTCCGGGCCGGAACCAGACGGCCGTGTATGCCGACGACGGCGCCAGCGTCTCACCGGTGCCGGAGTCCCTGGCCCGCCGGATGGCCGCCGAGTTTGCCAGGCTGCCCGCATCCAGTGCAACGCTGGTCGGCCCTCTCGAAATCGAAGACCAGTGGACTCTGAACAAAACCGTCCGCTCCCTCAAGCCGTGGCTCAAATTCGTATTCGATGACGCCGCCGCGACTGAGGTTTACGTATCGCAGCGGACAGGTGAGGTGCTTCAGGCCACCACGCGATCGAGCCGTATGGGCGCCTACCTCGGCGCCGTGATCCACTGGGTCTATTTCACCCCGCTCCGTGCGCGGACCGACCTCTGGCGCGGCGTCGTCATCGCCGTCTCCGCAGTTGGGGTCGTGATGTGCCTGGCCGGTATCGTCGTAGGTCTCTGGCTCTACTCACCTTCCCGGCGCTACCGCCTGCGCGGGATGGGGTCAACTGCGATCCCATACGTCGAAATGAAGCGCTGGCACTACGTCCTGGGACTAGGCTTCGGCCTGTTTACCTTCACTTGGATCCTGAGCGGACTCTTTTCCATGAATCCGCTCCATTGGAGTCCGGAAAGCGTCACGCCTGCCCTGACGGAACGCATCGCAGGGGGCGAGTTCCGGCTGGATCGTTTCGGCCTCCCGCGCGTTCCCGCCGGAGTGCGAGAGATCGAGTTCGTGCAGTTCGACGGCAAGCCGCTCGTCCTGGCCTCTTTCGAGATTAACGACAGCGTGCTCATCGATGCGGCGGGCCGTGCCTTCCCTGCTCTCCCGGCCGGCGAACTGGAACGGGTCATCGTCTCAGCCTCCGGAATCGGGGCGTTGCGTGACGCCGCCTGGCTTACTGACTACGACGCTTACTATTATGATCGCCAGAACCGCAAGCCCTTGCCCGTCCTGCGCCTCCGCTTCGACGACCCTAACGGGACCTGGCTCTACGCCGATCCTCGCGGCGGCCGGATCGTAGCGGGTTTCGCGCGCCTGAACCGCATTGAGCGTTGGCTCTATCACGGCCTTCACAGCCTCGACTTCCCCTGGCTCTACCGGCAGCGCCCGCTTTGGGATGTCCTCGTCATCGCACTTTGTACCGGCTGTTTCGTTCTGTCGCTGACAGCCGTCCGCATTGCGATCACGCGCGTGCGGCGAGCGGTCACACAAGCGTCACGGGCGGATCCTCGACCCGCCATGACATCTCATCCCACTCGCGCGGCATCCGCTCCGGCAGAATCGCCGGCCGCCGCCATTCGCGCAGAACCTCGCGCCGGTAGCTGACACCGAATTCCGCCAGCACCCATCGCTCATAGTCAGCCAGGCGCCGCAGCACGACCCGCAGCATCCGGCGCGTGCATCGCAGCGAACGCATCGAAAGCGGCGGCCGCAGGTCGCCAAGATCCTCGATGCGCCAAGCCTCACGCAGCCGCTTGCCGTCCTCCAGCCAGCGCGGCATGAAGTTGTACCGGTTGAGATAGAGCGCACCGTTTGCGTCATCCCGCAGCGCGACGCCAAAGCCCCAGAGATAGAGTTCCTGTGATCCGTCGCGCAGCCAGTAGCGGGAGCTGCCTTCGCGGCCCTCCGGAGCGCGTACGCGCGTGAAGCCATAGCGCTGTAGAAGGTTGCCATGCGGGCTGCGGATGTCCTGCCCCCAACACCAGCACTGTTGATGCAGCAGGAACGTGCCACGCTGCCAATAGGAACCCGGCCAGTCCCGGAGACCCTCCGCGGACGTCACGACCGGCGCCGTCATCCGTCAGCGCAGCCTCGCGATGTCGGCGCGGTTCACCTCGGCCGCGCCCTTATGCAGCTTGTACTGTCTCGGCTCCGGGCCGCCGAGAATCGCGACCACGGTTTCGAGCGGTGGACAACCCGGCTCGGTACAGCGCAGCTCCGTCACCATCACGGTGAACTCCTCGCCGAGTACGAACTCCTCCTCTACCCAGCGCTTAATCTCGCTGATCTTCGAGGCGCCCGGCGAGCGCTCCTGGAACAGGTTCATGGCTGATCACTCCTCGAATCGAAAGACCCGCACCAGGCCGTTCGCGGACGAGGCCGCCAGACTGCGGTCGTCCGGAGCCCAGCAGAGCTGCGTGATGCTCGAACCCAGCTCCGACATGCGGATCAATCCCGTGTGTTTGGTCGGCCGCCACAGACAGACGCGCCCCTCCTGCCCGCCCGAGGCCAGCATCGATCCCCTATGCTGATAGGCCAGCGCGCGCAGCGGCTTGTTCGCGTGGCCGTCCAACTGGATCGGCCGTGTCCCCGCCGGACCCTTTCCGCCGCAATCCCAGATGATCACCACCGCCGAACCGCCAGTAGCGAGATATCGGCTGGACGAATCCCAGGCGAGTTCTCGAACTTTCGCCGGATAGCCCGTCATCTCCAGGTCCTTGCCGCTCTTGCGATACCAAAAGTGCACGCTCGCGTCCTGGTTGCCCGTTGCGACATAGTTCCCGTCCGGACTCCAGGCGATCGTAAGAATCGAGCCCTTCCACTCGAAACTCCTGACCGGGTCCGGCGAGTCAGGCCGGAAGGTCGCAAGCTGCCCGTAGGATGCCGTCGCGAAGAAGTAATCCCCCGGCTGCCACTGTACGTCCGCGATTGTGCTTGGATGATCGGGATAGTCGAGCAGCAGCCGGCCATCGGCGCCGCTCCACAGTTTGAGCAGGCGCCCGCACGCGGTCACCAGGTAGTCGCGGGTAGGAGAAAAGGCGACCTGCTCCACCCACTGCCGCCCCGCTTCCAGCTCATAGACCAGCCTCCCCGATTCAGCATCCCAAAGCCGTGCCGCGGCATCCTGCCCGCCGGTCGCCAGCATCCTGCCATCGGCTCGCCAGCTCAGAGACAAGGTGCCCAGCGCATGACCCGGAAGCTCAAAGAGCAGCCGTCCACTTCGATCGAAGAGGACCACCGGACCCCCGACAGCTGCGGCAGCCAGCTTCGAGCCGTCCGGCGACCACGCCATGCGCACGACATGGTCGCCAACCTCGGCCTCCCAGTGCACGGCAAATGGCGGTGCGCTCGGCGCCTCGCTCGTCAGTTGGCGAAACATCGTTTGAAGCCTTCCGTCAACTCTTCGCGGTTCAGGTTGCGCCCAATAAATATCAGGGAATTGTGCCGGACCTCTTTTCCCCACTCGCGGTCCGGCCGGCCGTCAAAAAGCATGTGGACACCTTGAAAGACAAACCGCCGGTCATCGCCCTTGATCGAAAGCACCCCCTTCATCCGGAAGATGTCCGGTCCCATGTTCATCAGGACATCGCGGAGCCAGTTGTTGAGCTTCTTCTCATCGAGGTCGCCAGGCACGGCGATGCCGACCGAGGAGACCTCCTCGTCGTGCTCATGGTCAGGTTTATAGGCTTTGCTGACCGCCGGTTCGAGCAAGGCCGATCCATGCACGGCCCCCTGAAACTCCTCGAGATGGTGCTCGGTGAAGAGCGCGTAAACGCCATCGGCCGGAATCTCCAGGCGGAAGCGCTTTTCGCCCTTGCGCTCGAGGTTGAGTTGATACAGCGTGGCGCCGGGCGTCAGCGCCGAGCCGGGATCGACGGGCTTCTCCTCATCGGAGAAGCTCAGCACCGCCTCCATCTGAACGGACTCGAGCCCCTCGTAGTCTGCCGACTTCGCCGGAAGCAGAACGGCGTTCATCGCCGGGTCCGGCCCGTCCTGAAGCACCAGTTCGTGGGTACCCTTCGTAAACTGGTAGGCGCCACCCCATTCAAAGGGATACTCCGGTTCGAGGAACATTGGATCGACCTCAAGCGCGCGCTGGAGATTAAATCCGCCCAGGTTCAGCACTTTGTCGAGATCCACAACAGCATCCCTGGTGCGATAAATTCTGGCTGCCGGGTTCATCTGATGGATGCGCGCTTCAAGCTTGTCGACTTCGTCCGGCGGCACGAGATCGATCTTATTCAGCAGGATGACGTCGGCGAAGGCCACCTGCTCCTTGGCCTCATCCGAGTCGTCGATATGCTGCCAGATATGCTTGGCGTCGACCAGAGTGACGATCCCGTCCAGCGCCATTCGCTCGCGCATCTCCTCGTCGACGAAGAAGGTCTGGGCGACCGGAGCCGGATCGGCCAACCCCGTTGTCTCGATCATGATGTAGTCGAAGCGGTCTTTGCGCTTCATCAGGTTGCCCAGGATACGGATGAGATCGCCGCGGACCGTGCAGCAGATACACCCGTTATTCATCTCAAAGATCTCTTCTTCGGCGTTGACGACCAGTTGATTGTCCACGCCGATTTCACCGAACTCGTTCTCGATTACCGCGATTCGCTTTCCGTGCTGTTCAGTGAGGATCCGGTTCAGCAACGTTGTTTTTCCGGAACCGAGGAAGCCGGTCAACACGGTGACCGGAACTCTCTCTTGTGTCGTCATCTTCATCTCTCCTTAAGCCACTTGGATTCTCGGCGAATCTTCCACGAACCGCTCCATACGGTTGCGCTCCAGGGAGGCGGGAAGGGGCTGCAATGCACCCCGGCGCTCGCAGCTGGACGCCCACTCCACCAGGTCACGGTAGCTGGCCTGGCTCTCGAGGCCTCCCAGCCACACGGCTTCATTGCCCAACATCAGCAGCACTACGTTGGTGGCATCGCACGGCCCGAGGCACCCACTGATGGTCAAATGAATCTTTTTCGGAAGCTCCCGCTTCCGCCACTCGTTTTTGAGCCAGTCGACCGGCACCTCCGGGTGACCCTTGTCCGTTCGGCCGCAGCAGCAGCCCTGACAGACAACCACCTGGCCCAGCGTCCTTCTCGTCGTTACCGGTTTGCCGGACTTTCGGCCCATTCCGCCCTCCTTCGCATCGGCTCCCTCTCGCGCAACAGCAGCGGCAGATCGAGCCCGGCCGATGCAAGCATCGGTCCGTCGCTCAGTACCACTCGGGCATCGCCGCCCGCGATAATCGACCCACGCGATAGTACGTACGCCCTGTCGGCCCACTCATAGGCGAGGTTCACGTCGTGAGTCGCCTGCACGACCGCCGTACCGTCTTCCCGCAGCCGCTCCAGAATCGCCAGCAGCGTCTTGACGCCTCGCGGATCCAGCCCGGCCGCCGGTTCATCGAGCAGCAGCACGCGCGGCCGCATGGCGACCAGTCCGGCCAGAGCGGCGCGCTTCTTCTCGCCCAGGCTCAATTCGTGCACGGGCCGGCATGCCAGGTGCGTGATCTCCATCGCGTCGAGGGCCTCCCGCGCCAGGCGCCGCGCCTCGTCGCTGGAAGCGCCCGCCTGCAGCGGCCCCAATGCGACATCGTGCTCAACGGTAGGAGCCAGGAGCTGATCGTCAGGTTCCTGCAGAAGGATGCCGACCCCTCGCCGCAGCCGCCGCAACTCATCGCGTGTCTGGTGGACCGGCAGCCCGTCGAGGAGCAGCGATCCGGCGCACGGCGGCTCACCTCCACTCAGCATCAGGAGCAGCGAGGACTTGCCCGCGCCGTTAGCGCCCATCAGCGCGATGCATGTGCCAGTCTTCACGTCGAGGTCGATATGCCGCAGCGCCCATTGCCCGGGAGCGTAGGCGAAGGAGACTCCGCTCAGCGCAAGGACCGGCGTCATCGCAGAAATCCCCCGAGCAGCAGAATAACCGCCTGCAGCGCTACCGACCAGGCGACGAACCGCCCGCTGATCGGCACGCCGGCGTCGTAGACCGGAATTGCCCCTTCGATCCCGCGGCTCTGGAAACCGCGCTCCAGCCGCATCGCGCGGTCGAGTGTCCGCGTCAGCACGCGCCCTGAGACCTGACCGAGCGCCGCCCACTCACGCCACCCGCGCACCGCGCCAAAGCGCTGCCGGACCGCCGCACGCGTGACCGCGATCGTTTCGATGATGACGGCAAGGAATCGGTAGACCAGCGCGCCCAGCTCCGCAAGCTGACGGGTCGAGGTCCAGCGCGACGCATACATGAACAACGACGGCAGCGGCGTCGTCAGCGCGACCAGCAGGAGGCAGCTTGTAGCCGCAAGGCTGCGGAGCACCAGCGCTCCGGCCTGCGCCCAACCCGATTGCCACCCGATCACCAACATCGCCGAGATGAGAAAAATGCTCTGGGCGCCAAGCAGCCGAAACCAGGTGCGCGCCGGAATCTTGGCGTGGATCGTCGCCAAAGCCGTGGTCACGGCCGCGACCATCAAGGCTGTCGGCATCGGAGGCGCCATCACCGCGACAAGAAGCAGTCCGCCGCCCAGAACACCTTTCTCCATCGGATGCCTGCCGCTCCACCGATTGGAGTATGCGATGTGGTCGAGGGGTACGTGCCGGTGCATTCTAACCCCCCTGCCCCAGACGCCGGAAGGCGATGCAAATGAGCGCCGCTCCGAATGCCGCCTGCAGCCCGAAGAGTACGGGCTCGGGTACCGCCGCCGCAAGGCTCGGAAGTGAGAGCCAGGGCGTATAGCCTGGGCGAAGCGCGTACACCGCCTCCTGTGCCTGCTCGTCGGCGCTCTCCCATCCGATCAGGCTCAGCGCGACAGCCCCTGCGCCTGCCACGGCAGCGGCAGCCCCCATCCGCTTCATGAAGCCACCGCCCTCCGTGTCGCTCCGTGCAAAGCGCGCAGAAGCGCCAACGTAAAGAAAGCTTCCACGACCGCTACCGGAATCTGAGTGGCAGCGAAGATGCCCGCGAAACGGCCAAAAGAGGCGAGAACTCCGCCCGCATCGTCCGGAAATGCGAGCGCCAGTTGTAGCGATGCGGCCACGTAGGTGCCGGTCGAGCCTGCCATTGTCGCAAGGACTACGGACGTGGGCTCGGAAAGCCGCATCGCACCGGCCGCCTTCCAGACCAGCCAGACAACCATCGGGCCGATTACGCCAAGCGAAAAGAGATTGGCGCCTAGGGTCGTCAATCCACCATGCGCGAGAAGCAGCGCCTGGAACACCAGTACGAGAAGCGCCAGGACGGGCATTGCCGCCGGCCCAAGTAGAATCGTCCCCAGCGCGATTCCAGTGGGATGTGAACTGCTGCCGGCTACCGAGGGCAGTTTTAGCGCGGTCAGCGCGAAGAGAAAGCCCGCCGCCGCGGCCACCACCAGACGCCGCTGCTGGGGCATTGCGCCCAGATCGAGCCGGCGGAAGCTCCAGGCGACCGGGAGGGCGCATGCTCCGGCCCACGCCGCGCAGTGGGTGATCGGGAGGTATCCTTCCGTGATGTGCACGTTCGCTCGCTGTGGCCAATCGGCCATTAACCGATAATGATACCGCACTATCGATTAAATGGGCAACGATATGGCCGCCGCGGATCCTCGTTGCTTAGTTCCGGCTTGAGCCGCGGCAACAACCCGCGCAGATTCCGTAGAGGATCACCTCATGGCGCACAACCTTAAAGCCCGGCTTGGCCAGCTTGTTGATCGTGGGGATGCAGCCTTCGAGTTCAAACACCCGGTTGCAGTGCTCGCACTGGAAGTGGTGGTGGTGTCCCTTACCCGCCGGCTCGTAGAGTACATGGCCGCCTGGCATTTCGACCGGTGTGAGCCATCCGTCCTCCACCAGCGCCTTGAGATTGCGGTAGACGGTCGCGATGCCGAGTCCTTCGACCTCCTGCTGCGCCAACTCCAGAACCTCCTGCGGCGACAGCGGGCGGTTGTGCTCCTCGAAGACCGCCCGGATCGCGGTCTTTTGACGTGTCTTGCGTTGGGCGGGTGCTGACATTCCTCTTCCAGGATGCAGACCTCGAGGGCGCTTAGCAAGCGTTTAACAAGCGGCACCCAATTCCGTAAGCGTTTCTGCTAAACTCTCGAATCATTGCGACCGGATCAGGCGCCGTCCCGAGACCAACTTTCCGGCTGGGTGAGCCGGAATTCCAGGAGAACAACATGAAAAAACTTGTCAGCCGGCGTGAGCTGCCTTTGCTGTTTCTGGGAGCATCCAAGGCCCTGTCCGCCCAGGCCGCCAAAGGTTCGAGCCTGATCCGAAACGCGATCATGGACCCGATCGACAACGTGATTTTCCCAGGGATCGGGCCGCGGGTGCAGCTTAGCGGACCCTTCCGGTAAACGGCTCTGCGCAGATCGAAACCGCAGGCATCGGAGCCCTGCAGCAGGGTTTCGCTATCCTCAGCACCGCCGGCGTGAGCGGTACCACTGGAAT
This sequence comes from Bryobacteraceae bacterium, assembly GCA_046289265.1. GTDB lineage: Bacteria > Acidobacteriota > Terriglobia > Bryobacterales > Bryobacteraceae > JBKBWD01. Next base: position 83,176 of record JBKBWD010000011.1, read on the forward strand.
CGTCTCTGGAGTCGCACTCTTCCGAGAGCGCGTCCAGGGACGCTCTGACTTCCAAGCCTCCGTCCCAGCCAGCCCTCTCTCGAAGCGTCGGATGCGCCTGATGTTCGACAACACCAACGGGTACGCTACCGGTTGCGCCCTCGTGAATATCGCACCCTCGACGTCATTGATCACCGCGTTTTTCTATCAGCCCAACGGCACCCAGCTTGGCTCCGGAACGTTCACCTTGCCGGCCTTCGGGCACAAGGCGTTCGCACTCGCCCGCAGTTTCCTGCTCTCGCGGGCCATCGGGGCATGATCGAGTTCGTCTCCTCCGGGCTCTTCATGGCCGGCCTTGGCCTATGGTTTAACCCCGGAGGCTCATTCACCTCCGTGAGTCCCCTCTCGCTCGATATCTGGTAGTCTGCATAGCTGAATGGCAAGAAGAAAAAAGACCGGCATTCCCGGACTCTCGTTTTCCTGGAAGCGGGCCTTGGGGATCTCCTCCGCCAAGGCCAAAATCGCCCGCAAAACGGGCATTCCCACGACCCGTGCCGGCCGGCAGCGTAAGGCCGGCGCCGCCCTGGGATGCTGTGTGCTGCTGGCACTCCCCGCGGCTTCCCTCGTGGCTGCTCTCCTGTTTGCCACCCGCTGACCGGACCGGCGGCCTCATCCTCCCACCCTGGTCCGCCGGTCAGGGATTTTGCGAAACGAATTCAGTAACTTAACTTATAGGATCGCTTTAGAGGTTATGAATATAATGCCGTCATCGAAGCAATGACTCCACCGGGCAGCGCGCGTCCGCAACGGGCCGTTCCGGACCAATACCACCAGCTGCTCGGGTTCAGGACGGCTTGCGAGGTTGAGTTGATGCTGACAACCGGACTCTACATCGTCGCCGCGGTCGCAATCATCGTGGCCATCCTCGTTCACCGATCCTTTCGCGCCCGGCGCAACATCCAGGATTACGACACGGCCCGCGGTCGCCTCATCGGCTCCCAACTCAATGAAATTAAAGAGTGGGAACGCCACCACATTGACAACTGACCCGGTTTTCCGGTGCATTGCCCTTACCGCTGAAACGATATATATTAGGTCAGTGAGCGCTCGTCTGCCCTTACTCCTCTTGTTCGGCGTCGCCGCGCCAGTAGGCGCTCAAGAACTTTTCCATTCCATAAAACCGGTTCTCCATCAGAACTGTGGCGGCTGCCATAATCCGGCGAATCCCAGGAACAAGGTGGATTTTCTCAAGGCCGAATCGGCCAAGGATATCGAATCCAACCGCAGGATGTGGCGAAGCGTCGCGGCGCAGTTGCGCAACCGGACCATGCCCCCGATGGCATCCAAGCTGAGCGAGGACGATCGCCTGCAGATCGCCGCCTGGGTGGAAGAGCGCCTGCGCCAGACCGCGTGCTCGGCCGGAGAGTTCGCAGGTTCAGTGCCGCCGCGCCGGCTCAACCGGCGCGAGTACCGCAATACGATCCGCGACCTGCTCGGGGTCGATCTGAACGTCTCGGAGATCTTCCCGGCCGATGAATCGGCCGGCGCCGGATTCGACACCTTCGGCGAAAGCCTCTACATCCCGCCCATGCTGGTCGAGCGCTACATGGAGGCCGCCAATCGCGTCCTTGACCGCGTCATTGTCACGCGGCCGCTGCAGCGGCTCATCCGATCCACCGATATGGAGCCCCGGATTCCGGAGAATCCCGGTAAACCCGGCCGTACACTGGCTCCCGGCGATGAGTTCTCCTTTGACCTCCCGATCTTCGTCGAGGGTGACTATGACCTGCGGTTTAACATCGAACGCCCCGTCCGCCAGCCGTTCGAACTTGAGCTGAAGATCGACGGCGTCTCCCGCGCCAAGCTCGACTATCGGCGGGATCTCAACGGCGGCTCAACCACGCGCGGCTACCGCGCGACGCTCGACCGCGGCGTCCATCGCATCACCATCGGCGCCGCGCCCGACTACACCGTCCACCTGTTCCGCTTCATCGTCGAGCAGGCCCCGCCCGATGCGCCCCCGGACAAGAATGTATTGCACTACCGGCTCTTCGGGCTCGAACCGGGCGAGTATCCCGCCGATGCACGAGCGGCCGCACGAGGCATCCTCGCCAACTTCCTGCCGAAGGCTTTCCGACGGCCGGTTGAGCCCTCCGAAATTGAGCGCTTCCTGGCCCTCTACGATCGCGCCGCCGAGCGCGGCGACCCATACGAGGAGCGTATCAAGCTGGCGCTCAAAGCGGTGCTCGTCTCGCCGCACTTTCTCTTTCGCGTCGAAAATCGCGCCACGACGCCGGGTATTCGCCCGATCGGCCAGTACGAGATCGCCTCACGCCTGTCGTACTTCCTATGGTCGACGATGCCCGACGCCGAGCTGATGTCGCTGGCGCGCCAGGGCCGCCTGCAGGATCCCGAGGTCCTCAAGCGGCAGGTGGCGCGGATGTTGGACGATCCCCGCTCCCGCGCCTTCGCCAGTGCTTTCATCGGGCAGTGGCTGGGCACGCAGGAGATCGGCGGTCGCGTCGTGCCGCTGCTGACCGAACTCCAAAACTACTACACGCCGGATGTCGCCGCCGACCTGCGCCAGGAACCCGCACTCCTGATGCACTATATCGTCTCGGAGAACCGCAGTCTTCTGGACCTGCTCGACAGCAACTATACCTTTATGACCGAGCGGCTGGCCCGCTATTACCAGGTCGAGGGCAAGGTGCAGGGGCTCGACGGCGACACCTTCCGTCGCGTCGAATGGCCGGACAACCGTCGCGGCGGCATCCTCGGATTCGCCTCGGTGCTCGCTATGACGTCGCACTATAAGGAACCGAGCCCCGTTTTGCGCGGCGCGTGGGTTCTCGAGAAACTGCTCGGAACTCCGATCCCATCCCCGCCGCCGGACGTGCCCGCGCTCGACCAGTCAGCCAAGGAAGAAGCCAAGCTCACGTTGCGGGAGATGCTCGAGCGGCACCGCGCCGATCCCTCCTGCAATACCTGCCACAACCTGATGGACCCGATCGGCTTTGGGCTCGAGAACTTCGATTGGATGGGCCGCTGGCGTGAGGTGGACCTGCACGGAAAGCCTATCGATGCCAGCGGAACACTGCCATCGGGCGAAAGCTTCAACGGGCCGGTGGAACTGCGCAAGGTCCTGATGAACCGCAAGGACGACTTCGTATATCACCTGACAGGCAAGGTGCTGGGCTACGCGCTAGGACGCAGTCTGCAGGATGGCGACCAGTGCACCATTCAACGCATCAGCGAGGCGCTGAAGCAGGAAAACTACAGCGCCCGGATCCTGATTCGCGAAATCGTGCTCAGCACGCCGTTTCGGAATTCGCAGAGCGAAGCCGCCTCGGTCCCGATCGAGCCGGCGGCGCCGAAACAGGCTCCTCGCCGCTTACTCGGCATAAAGTGATAGGCTGAACCGTGAAGGGACGGAACTCGACATGACTGATGACTTCTCCCGCAGAACCCTTTCCCGCAGGACACTCCTGCGAGGCGTCGGCGCCGCCATGGCCCTCCCGTGGCTCGAATCGCTCACGGCGAGCGAGGCCCTTTCGTCGCCGCCCCTTCGCGCCGCCTTCATGTTCATGCCGAACGGCGTGCGTCCCGAGCACTGGACGCCAGCCGGCGACGGAGAAGACTACGAGATCACCCCACACCTCAAGCCGCTTGAGAGCCTCAAGAAGGACTTCCTGCTTCTCGAGAATCTCTGGAACAAGAACACCGTCGGCCGCAACGGCCACTGGCCAAAGGTTCCGGCCTGGCTCTCCGGCGGCTACGTCGAGCGGACCAACGGGGGCGACCTCGATTCCGGCGGCACCACCGTCGACCAGGTGGCCGCGCGCCACATCGGTACCGAGACGCCGCTGCCGTCCTTCGAACTCGGGCTCGATCCGCCGCGAACCGGCATCGACACGGCCGGCGGCGGCTTCCCTCGTGCGCTTGGATCGTTTCTATCCTGGGCTGGGCCGCAAAGCCCGGTGCCCAAGGAGATCGTTCCGCAACTCGCCTTCGACCGCCTTTTCCGGAAGACGAAGATGCGCGTCGTCTCGGGTGCCGATCCCAAGCATCCGTCTCTGATTGAATCGCTCCAGCGCGACGACACCAGCGTCCTCGATCTGGTCCGCGACCAGGCCCACGATCTGCGGAGAAAAGGCAGCCGGGACGATCAGGCCCGGCTCGACGAATACTTCGAGTCCGTCCGCGCCGTGGAGAAGCGGATCGAAGCGTCGATGCGCCCGCAGAAACGCTGGATCAACCAGGGCAAGTTCCCGCTCGACCGCCCCGCCCCCGGCATCCCCCAGACGCACAAGGAGCATCTCCACCTGATGCTCGACATCCTGATTCTGGCGTTCTGGACCGACAGCACGCGCATCGCGACCTTCATGTTCGGCGACGCGCAAAGCTCGCAGAACTATTCGTTCCTGCCGGGTGTCAACGGGAGCTGGCACGGTCTCTCGCATCACACCGATATCGAAAGCACACGCGCCCAGTACGAGAAGATCATCAACTGGAACATGGAGCAGTTCGCCTACTTCCTCAACAAGCTGAAGAGCCTGAAGGAAGGCGACTCGACGCTGCTCGACAACTCAATCATCCTCTTCGGATCCTCGCTCAAGTGCGGCAACCGCCACGACCCCGAAAACCTCCCGCTCATCCTCGCGGGCCGCGGCAAAGGGAGCCTGCGTCCGGGCCGGCGGCTCCGCGCCCCCGAGAAGACGCCGATGTGCAACCTGCACCTGGCGATCCTGCATCGCCTCGGGGTGAAAGAAGAGTCATTCGGAGACAGTACGGGAGCGTTAGAGGGGCTGTCCTAGACAACCCTTCCACCAGCTTTCCCGACGAATCGGCCGGCTGTCAGCGCTTCGCCAATCACCTCGCGATGACCTGCGCATGACTCGGGGGCCGAATCGTTCGCTACTCCTTTCCCGCAGGACTCTTCCATTCCCCACTCCATGCCGGTTTATCCCGGCGCACTCCGTGTGCATCCGTGGCTCTGATGGTGGCTCGGCAGCACGCGTGTAGCGATGAACCGGGCCAATGCTTGATAGACGCGAGGTCCGCGCGTAAGCTGATGAGGTGGCGACTTACAATCCTCGAACACGCCCGCTCACCATCATTGCCCAAGATCCGAGCGTCACGATGCGCGGGCGCATCGTGCGGGCCGCGGCGGCGGTCCCGGTAGAGCCTTTGGGACCCGGTCCGCGCGGGAGCCGGGTCCAGGTGGTCGACTATGACGCGACGGCGGACCGGTATTACGGACCGTTCGTGCTGGCGGAGGACGATCCGTTCGCCGACAGCGACGATGAAGAGCTTCTGACGAATCCGGGCTTCCATTCGCAGAACGTCTATGCGATCGTTTCGCGGACGCTGGCGCAGTTCGAGGCGGCGCTGGGGCGGCGGGTGCCGTGGAGTTTTCAGAGCCACCAGTTGCAGGCGGCGCCCCATGCCTTCTCCGAAGCGAATGCGTTTTACTCGCGGCGCGACCACGCTCTGCTGTTCGGGTATTTTCCGGGAAGGGACGGACGCCGGGTGTTCACAAGCCTCTCGCATGACATCGTGGCACACGAGGCGACTCATGCCATTCTGGACGGGCTGCGCGAGCGGTACATGACGCCGTCGTCGCCGGACCAGGCGGCGTTTCACGAGGCGTGCTCGGATATTGTGGCGATCCTGGCGGTGTTCGCGACGCCGGGGGTGGTGCGGTCGCTGCTGGGGAACGGGCGGGCGAGCCTGCCGCGGTCGAGTGTGAGTGTGGCGGCGCTGCGGCGATCGGCACTGCTCGGGCTGGCAGAGGAGATGGGCGCGGAGCTATCGGCGGTGCGCGGGGCGCTTCGGCGGTCGGCGAGCTTGACGCCGTCAAAGCGGTATCTCAAAGAGTGGCTCGACCCGCATACGCGGGGAGAGGTGCTGGTGGCCGCGGTACTGCAGGCGTTTCTCGAGGTCTGGACGCAGCGGCTTCGAAGCCTGGGCGAGGTACGGCCGGGGGAGATCTCGACAGAGCGGGTGGTGGAGGAGGGCGAGACGGCGGCTCGGCATCTGCTGACGATGACGATCCGGGCGCTCGACTATACGCCGCCGGTGGATCTGCTGTTCGGGGATTATCTGAGCGCGCTGCTGACGGCGGATGCGCGGGTGAGTCCGGATGACGGGAAGTATAACTATCGCGGGATTCTGCGGGAATCGTTCGCGGGGTATGGGATCGAGCCGGTGTCGCAGCCGGAGGGCAGCGGAACCTGGGAGCCGGTGGAGGGGAGCTTCCGTTATGACCGGATCGGATTCGAGCACCTGCAGCGCGATCCGACGGAGGCGTTCCGGTTCCTGTGGGACAACCGCGAGGCGTTGAAGATGTATGAAGACGCGTTCTGCCGGGTGATGGCGGTGAAGCCGACGCTGCGGGTAGGCCCGGACGGGTTCCTCGTGAGGGAGACGCTGGCGGAGTATTACCAGGTGCTCGATCTGCGGGCAAGCGATTTGAGGAGGCTCGATATACGCAAACCGGCGACGATGCCGGACGATACGGTGGTGACGCTGTATGGGGGCGGCGTGCTGCTGTTCAACGACTACGGGCAGCTTGCGTACCACATCCGAAACCGGATCACCAACGCGGAGCGGCAGAGCGAGCGGCTTGCCTATCTCTGGGAGAACGGATACTTCGGGCGGCGCCCGCTGCGGCGTTTCGCCGAACTGCACCGCAACCGGGCGCTGCAGCAGACCAGCGGGTTCCAGGAGGGATGGTAATGGGGCCGCGATCGATTGCGCTGCGGACCTACCAGGTGGGCTTCGGCGACTGCTTCCTTCTGACCTTCGGCTATGAGCAGGAGGAACGGCACGTGCTAATCGACTTCGGCACGACCAGCCTCCCGAAGGGATACCCGGGCGATCACATGGTGCGGGTGGCCGGGAACATCCGTGAACGGTGCGGGGGGAAGCTGCATGCGGTGGTGGCGACCCACCGGCACCGGGACCACATCGGAGGGTTTACGACCGAGGGGCAGGCTCCGGGACGGATCATCGCGGAATGCGATCCCGAGGTGGTGATCCAGCCATGGACGGAGGACCCGGAGGCGGAGCTGGATGCGAAAGCTCCGACGCGGGTGCGGGCGTTCCGGCAGTCGCTTCATGCGATGCACGAATTTGCGGCGGCGGCGCTGAAGCAGTTGGGGTCGATGCCGTACCTGCCGGCACGGATGCGGGAGGAGCTGCAGTTTATCGGCGAGGACAATCTGCCGAATCTTTCGGCGGTGCGGAATCTGCAGGCGATGGGGAAGAGCCGGATCTATGCCCATGCGGGGAGCGTATCGGGGCTGGAGGGCGTGCTGCCGGGGGTGCAGGTGAACGTGCTGGGGCCTCCGACGCTCGAGCAGAGCGAGACGATCCGGCGGATGCGCAGCACCGATCCCGGGGAGTTCTGGCATCTACGGGCGCGGTATTGGGGATTCGCAGCGGAGGCGGCGGCGACGGCGGCCGGGGCTCCACTGTTTCCAGGGCGGCCGAGCGAGGAGATGCCGGTTCCATTCCAGTGGCTGAAGCGGCGGATGCGCGAGATGCGCGGCGAGGAGCTGCTGGAGTTGGTGCGCGCGCTCGACCGCGCACTGAACAACACGAGCCTGATTCTGCTGTTTTCGGCGGGCGGGCGGAAGCTGCTGTTTCCAGGCGATGCGCAGATTGAGAACTGGGCGTATGCGCTGGAGCAGGAGGAGACGCGGGCGCTTCTGGAGGATGTGGATGTTTATAAGGTAGGGCATCACGGCAGTCTGAACGCGACGCCGAAGACGCTGTGGGGATGGTTCCGGAAGCGGTCCGCCGAGGAGAGTCCGGAGCGGCTGCGCGCGATTGTTTCGACGATGCATGGGAAGCACGGGAGCGAGGAGCGAAAGACAGAGGTGCCCCGGCGCACGCTGGTGCAGGCGCTGCGGCGGGAGACAACGTACTTCACGACCGCATCCCTGACGGAGCCGGAGAAGTTCTTCGAAGACCTGACCTTGGAGCTTGCGGTGAAGCCCGTGAAGAAGAGGCGGGTTCCGAGGAAAAGGAGAATTCAGAATGCTTGAGCAGGAACGGGAGCGGGGTCCGGTACGGGAAATCCCAGGGGATGCGGGGCGCGAACCCGAGGCGGGCACGGGGCTGTGCCTGTCGGGCGGCGGTTATAGAGCGATGCTGTTCCACACGGGCAGCTTGTGGCGGTTGAACGAAGCAGGGATGCTGCCGAAGCTGGCGCGGATCAGCAGCGTGTCGGGCGGCAGCATTACGGCGGGCGTGCTGGGAATGAACTGGGAGCGACTGGAGTTCGTGGACGGGGTGGCGCAGAGATTCGCAGAGCGCGTGGTCCAGCCGGTGCGCGCGCTGGCGAGCCAGTCGATCGATGTGAGTTCGGTGGTGGTGGGGGCGCTGACGCCGCGGCGGAGCGCGAGCGACCGGATCGTGACGGCGTATCGAAAGTTTTTGTTCGGAAATGCGACCCTGCAGGATCTGCCCAACTATCCGCGGTTCGTGATCAATGCGACGAATGTGCAGTCCAAGGCGCTGTGGCGGTTCAGCAAGCCATATTGCAGGGACTACCGGGTGGGCAAAATTCCGAATCCGAAGCTGGAGCTGGCGCTGGCGGTGGGGGCGTCGTCGGCCTTTCCGCCGTTCCTTTCGCCGGTAGAGCTGCGGTTTGAGGAGTCTGACTATGTGCCAAACACGGGTATGGATTTGCAGCGGCCTCCGTACACGACACGGGTGGTGCTGACCGACGGCGGAGTGTATGACAACCTGGGCCTGGAGACGGCGTGGAAGCGGAACTGGACGATTCTGGTGAGCGACGCCGGAGGCCAGGCTTCGGATGAAGAGCGGCCGAGCACGGACTGGGCTCGGCATACTCACCGGATACTCGAAGTGATCGACCACCAGGTGCGGAGTTTGCGGAAGCGTCTGTTGATCGATGCCTATATTCGGGACCGGCGGCCCGGGGCGTATTGGAGCATCCGCTCGGAGATCGCCAATTACGGTTTGGGCGATGGCGCGCTCGATTGTCCGCAGGAGAAGGTCGATGAGATCGCGGACGTGCCGACGCGGCTGCAGAAGCTACCGGCGAGGATGCAGGAACGGCTGATCAATTGGGGCTATGCGATGACGGATGCGGCGCTGCGGCGGCACGTCGACCGCACGCTGCCGAAGGGGAAGTTCCCGTACGCGGGCGGCGTAGGGTAGAGGCTGCCGTGGTGAGCGAATTGACAATTCCGGCCCAAGCTCACTAGCTTCGCTTCGAGGCGCGCCCCTTGGCGACGGCCTCCTCGCAGGTCTCGGAGATGTCGAAAAGCCGGTCCAGGCAGAGGATCTGAAAGATGCCCCGGACAGCAGGGTGCATGGCGCAGAGCCGGAGGTGGCCTCCCTGCGCGGTCAGCTTCCGAAGGCAGGACAGAAAAGCTCCGACGCCGGAACTGTCGACGAAGCGGAGGCGGCTCATATCGATCACGACCGTCTCGTCCGTCTCGATCGTGGGCCGGATGGCCGCCAGGAATTCGCCGGCGCTCACCGCGTCGAGCTCCTCGACCGGCGCCACGATCACCACGCAGTCGTTTACCCTATCCGCTGTTAACACCATGCCGTCTGTCTCTCCGTCGCTTGGTTAAGCAGATCGAGTGCGCGCCGTCATGCTCACTCGTGTAGAGAACCTGATCGACGCACTGACCGATCAGGTAGAGGCCGAATCCGCTCTCTTGCGAGCCGTCCAGAGCCGGGGGAAGCACGGTTGCCGGATCGAAGGTTTCGCCAAAGTGCACTAGCCGCACAACGATGTGCTCCGGGAAAGTGCTCGCGCGGATCGCGATCGCTCCCGAGGGCTCACTGCGATAGGCATGCTTAATGATGTTGCTTGCGGCTTCATTGACCGCCAGCTCCAGTTCGCAAAACCTACGGGGGTCAAGCGAGTTGCTGCAACACTCCCGCAGGAAGCGCCGGATCTCGCCCAGTTGCCGGAGATCGCTTTGAAACTCCCGCTCCTCATAGGCCAGCGGCGCCGGGCGCGGCTCGAACCGGACCGCGACGCACGTCAAGTCGTCCCGGAAGGCCGCTGTATTCGCAAACGAGACGACCGCGTTCCTCAATTTGTTGATGAGTTCGGCCGGCTCACGCCCGGCGCGGGAGAGCACGAAATCGACCATGCGTTCCACCCCAAAAAACTCCCCTTCCGAGTTGCGCACGTCGATGAGGCCATCGGAGTAGAAGAACAGCAGGTCGCCGGGCTCGATAGGGAACGTCCGGGAGGCGTAGCGCAACTCGGGATCGATACCGAGCGGGGGCTGCTCGGCGGGAATCAGCTCGTAACCGCCATCGCGGGCGCGGCAGTGCAGGGTTGCCATGTGCCCGCAGTTGACCAGATCGATCGTGTTGGCGTCCAGGTCAAATCGTGCGTAGGAAAGCGTGATGAAGCTGTTGAGATCCACCAGCTCCGAGACGAGGCTCTGATGCGCCGCATTCACGATCTCGGCAGGCGCGGGAAAACCGCCGCTCGCGACCAATTCGCTGATCACTTCGACAAATCGGCTCTTGGCCGCCGCCCCCAGCAGCGCCGCCGATATGCCCTTACCCATGACGTCACCGACCATGACGTCCAGACAGCAGTCACGATATCGGAAAAAGTCATAGAAATCGCCGTCGATGGTCTGCGACGGAAGCGTTATGGCCGCGATGCTCAGGCCCGGCACGTCCGGCGGCTGGTTTAGCAGCAGCGTCCTCTGAATTCGGAAACCGATCTCGACTTCGCGCTCCCGGGCGCGCCGGAGCTGATCTTCCGCTTCGCGCTGCTCGGTAATGTCCTCGGAGATGCCGAGCAGGTAGCGCGGCGTCCCGTCCTGCCCAAGCAGTGGAACCATACGCGTGTGCAACAGCCGGACTCCGCGGTCCGGCGTTCGGAGGTATTCACTCCAGCGGTCGAGCGGCTGGCCCGTAGCCAGAACGTGGCGGTCGCGAGTGGCGAAGATACTCGCGTCCTCCTTGGAGAAGAGGTCGAAGTCGGTCTTTCCCAGCACCTCATCGCGGGTTATCCCGACGATCTCCTCGGCGGCCCTGTTCCAGTGGACGAACCGCAGCGTTGCCGCGTCCTTGATGAAGAGCATGACCGGCAAATTCTCGACAATCGAGTGGAGGAACGTGCGGGTCTCCTCCATCTCAAGCAGCGCCAGGCGTTCGGCGAGGAGCCGGTCGCGCTCGTCGGCGGTCCTCTTCCATTCGATCCCCTGACTGATCGTCGAGGCGATCGCCGCCAGCGTATCGAGCGTGCTCGCCAACAGCGGCTGTCGGGAGAACATCCCCAGGACGCCGACCAGCCGGTCTGCCACCAGCAGTGGATAACCGGCGAAGGCAACCATGCCCTCGCGCCGGGCCCACTCGGGATCGCTGATGTGCGGATCGTGGGTGACATCGTTCGTAAGATGGGGCTGGCGGCTCTCGGCGATGCGGCCGATCTTGTAGGCCCCGACCGGGATCCGGCTGTGGCCGCCGTCCGTGTGGGTGTAGATGCCGGAGCTGACCTGGAGCTCCAGCATCTTGTTGTCACTGTTGTAGGTCCAGATGCGCGCGAAGGCTACGCCGAGCTCGGCCACGATGAGGTCGGTGCAGCTCTTGAGAATACTCTTGAGATCCTCGTCGCGAGTGAACGCCGAGCCGACTGCCAACGCGAGCCGCACCTGCTGGTTCCTCTCGCGCTCGATTCGCCGGTAGTCCGTGATGTCGAGGGCGAAACAGGCGATCGTAGGCGGGCGGGTTGGAAGCGGCCGAAGACGGGTTAGAATAGAGGCCAGCCCGCCGTCTTTACGAAGGCAGACAGACTCCATTGGGGCGGTCACGACGCCCTCGCGTGCGCGTGCAATCGCCGCTTCCCAGGCGGGCCGCGCCTCCGGGGCGGCCAGGTCGGGCCAGAGCACACTGCCGAATCCGAACTCACTCCGGGAAAAGCCAAGAATGCGTAGCAAGGCATCGTTGGCCTCCAGAACCCGGCCGCGCTCATCCAGAACGGCGACCCCGGACAGATCAGCCCCGATGAGATCCCGGCATAGCGATCCGGATCCATAGTCCGAGACAAGTTCGGTGATCCCGTCGATGCTCATCCCCGTCATCTATAGACGGACGCAACCCCAGGGTTCTTTCTCAATTCCTCCGTCTCTCCCGCCAGCGGGCGAGGAAGACCTCCGTGGCGGTCTCCTCCTGCTCGCGGTCACAGGCGGCCTGCCGCTCGGCACGCCGGCGTTCGCGGAGCTTTTCAAGCAGCCGGACGCGGCGCCGCGCCTCGGTCACCTCTACCACCTGGGCAGCGATTCTCCGCTCCACCTCTTCGGATCTGGCCTGCAGCTTTCGGTCCTGCTTGCTAACGTAGCTGCGATGCGCCGTCAGGGCTGCGAGTTCGTGAGCCTCCAAGGCAGCCGAGCCGAGCACGGCCCGGTCAGCGGCCTGGCCGCTTTCGGCCAGCTCCAGGCGTTCCCGATTGATCGCCGAGCGTTCGGCATCCAGTCTTTGGAGCCGGGCCGCCTCCAGTTCCGCCTGGGTCTGGCGTAATGCGAGCACCCGCCCAAGCGGGAAATGAAAGCGTTTCATCGACTTGCTCTCAAACAGCCGTCAGCTCTCCGCCACCATCCTCGCCAGCTCCTGCATTCTGGACAGTGTTTCGTCGATCGCAGTCCGGTTCTCGGCATCCTGGCGCAGAAACTCGAGCAGCTTCGGCCGCGCGCGGATCGCGCTGTCCAGTTGCGGGTTCGACCCCGAAACGTAGGCGCCGAGCTGAATCAGGTCCTCGGCTCTCACATAGGCCGCCAGCGCCTCCCGGATCTTCTGCGCCGCCGCGCACTGTTCCGGTGTCGCGACCCGTCCGGCCACGCGGCTCACCGACTGGAGAACGTCGATGGCCGGATAGTGGCCGGCGGCGCCAAGCTCCCGCGACAGGATGATGTGACCGTCCAGGATCCCGCGTACGGCGTCGCAGATCGGCTCGTTAAAGTCGTCGCCCTCGACCAGGACCGTGAAGAACCCTGTAATGGACCCGCGCGGAAAGTTTCCGGCCCGCTCAAAGACCTTGGGGAGCAGGTTGAACACTGAGGGTGGATACCCCTTCTGGCTCGGCGGCTCTCCGGCGGCCAGGCCGATCTCTCGCTGCGCCATGGCAAGGCGCGTAACCGAGTCGGACACCAGCAGCACGCTCGCCCCCTGGTCGCGGAAATACTCGGCCACCGCCAGCGCCACGAACATCGCGCGCAGCCGCAGGGGTGCCGGCCGGTCGGAGGTCGCGGTCACTACGACCGATTTCTTCAAGCCCTCCGGCCCCAGCTCGTGCTCGAGAAAACCCCGCACCTCGCGATTGCGCTCGCCGATCAGCGCGATCACCGTGACGTCGGCGGCGTTGTGCCGGCACATCGCGCCGAGGAGGGTGCTCTTGCCGACGCCGCTGCCGCCGAACAGCCCGACACGCTGTCCCTTGCCGACCGGCAGGAGTCCGTCGATCGCCCGGACGCCGGTGATCAACGGCACGGTGATGTGCTCGCGGTCAAGCGGCCCCGGCGGCGCCGTATAGAGCCCGTAGCTCTGCTCCGGCTCGATCGCGGGCCCTCCGTCCATCGGGCGCCCGAAGCCGTCAAGCACCCGCCCGAGCAGCCCGCGCCCCACATCCACCCGCGCATCCTCGCTCCGGGCGTAGATCGGGTCCCCCAATTGCAGCCCATCAGTCTCTTCGAGCGGCATCGACAGCACGCGCCCGTCGCGAAAACCGATCACCTGGGTCCGGATCGTACGGCCGGAGGTGGTGCGGATCTCGCAAAAGTCCCCGGCCGCCGCCGCCGGCCCGGCCGATTCGACCAGCAGCCCGACCATCTCGGTCACCACGCCCGTCCACTGCACCGGGTTCGCACGCTCGAGCGCGTCCAGATACCGCTTCAGGCTCCATCGGCTGTCGATCTGCGGAACCGCCATCTACGCCCTCCGGTGCACCAGGTCCACGAAGCCGCGCTCGATCTCCCGAAGCTGCGTGTCCACGCTCGCGTCCATCGACCCACGCAACGTCTCGACCACCAGCGAGCCGCGCGCGAGCGAAGCGTCCGGCTGGACTTCCACTGCAACCGGGCTGCCGGAACGCTCCAGCTGGCGCCGAATCGCTTCCGCATCCTGCGGGTGCGTCCGGACGCGGTGCACCTCCCGGAGCGAGAGCTTTCGCATCGCGGCGTTGACCAGCCCGAGCAGCGCCTCGGGGTCGGTCTGAATCTCGCGGTGCAGGATGCGCGCCGCGATCGCGATCGCCAGCCGCACCACGTCCTCCTCGGCCTCGCGCCGGAACTGGTCGCGGGAGCCGGCCAGTTCCTGAACGCTCCGGACAGCCCGTTCGAGCGCCGCCTCGTAGCCCGCCGCGGCTTGGGCGGCGCCCCGCGCCTCACCCTCCCGCAGCCCGCGCTGGTACGCCTGATCGGCGCGCGCGGCGGCCTCGGCTTGCATCTCGGCCAGCCTGCGCTCAAAGCCTGCGTCCGGTCTGTTGCCCGCCGCCGGCGTCCCCTCGGCCGGCTCGGGCTCCGGCCCGGGCGTCCCCACCCTGCGCCAACGTACCGTCTGGACCTCGGTCGAGCTGTCAAGCCGCACCACCCTAGTCGACATACTGGTCGCCCATCGCGCCCTTCAGGCTGATTACGCCCTCGTTCTCCAACTGACGCACGATCGCGATGATCTGCTGCTGCGCCGCCTCCACCTCCTTGATCTTGATCGGGCCCAGCGCCTCCATGTCTTCGCGCAGCATCTCGGCCCCGCGCTGCGACATGCACTGCAGGAAGTGGTCCTTGAGCGGGTCGCTGGTTCCCTTGAGCGCCACCGTCAGGACCTTGCGGTCCACACGGGAGAGCACTTCCTTGAGCCCGTTCGGGTCGATCAGTTGCAAATCCTCGAAGACCAGCATCAGGTGCCGGATCGTCTCGGCGAGCGACTGGTCCAGTGTCTCGATGTTGTCAAGGATCTCCTTGCTCGACACCGAATCCATGCGGTTGAACATCTCGGCGACCGCGCGCACGCCGCCATAGGACTCGCGGCTCATCTCGCCGAGCGCCTTCAGCTTCTGGCCGATGATCGCCGCGATCTTCGAAATAATTTCCGGAGAGATCTGCTCGAGGTTCGCCATCCGAACCGCCACGTCAGCGCGTATCTCCGGGGGCAGCGAGAACAGCAGCGCCGCCGCCTGCGACGAACTCAAGTGCGAAAGCACCAGCGCGACCGTCTGGGGATGCTCGCTGTGGATGAACTTGGCCAGCTGCTGCGGATCGGCCTTCTGGAGCGCGTCAAAACTCGCGGCCTCGCTGCCGAGCTGCCGCACCAGGCGCTCCAGCAGCGCCTTGCCGTGGTCGGGCCCGAAGGCGCCGATCAGGATCTTCTTCGCATAATCGATGCCGCCCTTGAGCACGTAGTCGTGCGCGAGCGTCATCTGGTAGAACTCCTCGAGCACCAGTTCGCCCTGCTCGGCCGTGATCGTCGGAAGCCGCGCGACCTCCTTGCCGATCGTCGCGGCCTCTTCTTCGTCAAGCAGGCGCATCACCTGCGCGCTCGTCTGGTCCCCCAGGACCACCATCAGGATGGCGGCTTTCCGTAATCCCGTCATGGATTGCTCACACGTCCGGCTCGTTGAGCCAGGTCCGGACGATGTTCACCATCGCCACCGGATCTTTCTTGGTCTCCTCGCCGATGTGCTTCCGCAGGACCTCGGATTTCTTGGTCGTCGGGACCGAGGAGCGCAGCGTGTTGAGGATCTCCTGCTCTCGCTGCTCCTGGAGCGCGGCGGTCTCGGCGATCGCGTCCTCGAGTTGCTTGCCGAAATCGGCAGGCTGGCCCGGCGGCAGCCCCGGCGCCTTCTCTGCCCGTGACTGCGGAAGCGCGGGCGCCATCTTCGCCTTCGCCTTGCCCTTCTTGCGCCCGCGGATTACCAGGAAGACAACCAGCCCGAGCACCGCAAGCAGCGTCCCAACCGCGACGCCGATCAGGACCGGCAGCGGCGTCTCCTTCAACGCGCGCTCCAGCCACTCCGGCAGCACAATCGGCGTACCGGCCGGCGTCGCCTCCGGCGCCGCCTCCTCAGGTCCGGTGTGCAGCGTCGATTCAAACGGCAGGGTTTCGACGACGAGCTGATCGCCGCGCTCCGCCTGCAACCCCGTCGCGGCCGCCACGACGTCGCGGATGATCTTCAACTTCTCGGGCGGCGGCGCCTCGACCACGCGCCGGATCCCCGCGCCCGAACCCTCATGCCGGACCATATGGTCCACCAGCAGCGAGATCGACATCCTGCGGATCGTCCCCTGGGGCAGCCGCAGGCGCTTGACGAACCGGCTCGACTGGTAGCTGATGTTCTCGGTGCGCCTCGACAGCCCGGCCGAAGTCGTCCCCGGCCGCACGACCGGAAGCGGCAGATTGGTCGCGGTCCCCGGAATTCCCCCGCTCGAGGCCACGCCCGCGGTCGACTCCTCGGAGCGCTGCGCATTCACCATCACGGTTTTGTCAGGGTCGTAAAGCTCCTCGCTCTGCTCGCCGCTGGTGAAATCGCACTCGAGCGAGACCCCCGCGCGGAAGCGGTCCGGCCCGAGCAGCGGCTCCAGCGTCGCCGCGATCTTCGCCACCAGGTCCCGCTCCATCCGCTGCCGCAATTCCAGCATCGTGTCGGGCGCTTCCAGCCCGTCCGGGCCGCCCGCCCGCACCGGGCGGCTCAGCAGGTTGCCGCGCATGTCGAGCACCGAGACCGACTCCGGCTGCAGTCCCTCCACCGCGCTTGCGACCAGGTGCGAGATCGCCAGGATATTCCTCGGATCGAGCCGCGCCCCGGGCCGCAGTTTCACCAGCACGCTCGCCTTGGCCGGCTGCCGGGATTCGAGAAAGACCGACTCCTTCGGGAAGGTGACGTGCACCCGGGCAGACTCCACCTCCGTCAGCGCCACCACCGAGCGCTCCAGTTCACCCTCGATCGCCCGCCGGAAGTTGACCTGCTCGGCGAAGTTCGTCGTCCCGAAGTTGGTCTGGTCGAACAGCTCGAAGCCGATTCGCCCGGCCTTGGGCAATCCCGCCGCTGCCATCTGCAGGCGCAGTTCCGCCACGCGGCTTGACGGGACGAGCACGGCGCCGGCGGTGTCGGAAACCCGGTACTCGACGTTGGCCTCGCGCAGCTTAGCCACCACGGCCCCAGCGTCCTCGGCTGCCAGCCCGGTATAGAGCGGGCGAAAATCCCTCTCGCGGTTCCAGCGCGCGAGCGCCATAAGCCCCACGATCACGACGACGACGGCCACCCCGAGCGAGACCTGCTGCTTCAGGTTCAGGCGCGCCAGCAAAGCCCTCAACTGGTCCATGGCGGCGATCGGCCTAGAGCTGCATTCTCATGACTTCCTGGTAGGCCTGGACGAGCTTGTTGCGCATCTGCAGGAAGAGCTCGAAGGAGAGCTCGGCGCGCTGCGCGGCCAGCACCGTGTTGTGCAGTTCCTGGTTCTCTCCCTTCAGCAGGCTGTCGACGGTCCGGTTGGCGTTCTGGTGGAGCTGCTCGACGCCGGCGACGGCCTCGCGGAAGAATTGTTCGAACTGCGCGCCGCCCGGCGCGCTGCTGCGGCCCTCGAAGCCGGGGACCGCGGCGACTTGCCCCAGACTGGGGGGAACGATCGGTGTGGGCATCTTACTTCAGCAGATCGATCGAGCGTTGAATCATCTCTTTCACGGCCGACATCGCCGAGACGTTGGCCTGGTAGCCGCGTGTGGCCCCCATCAGGTCCACCATCTCCTCGGCCGGGTTCAGGCGCGGGAAGGAGACGTACCCCTCCGCGTCGGCGTCCGGGTGTCCGGGCAGGTAGCGCTTCGCGGGCTCGCGCGGATCCTCCACCACCTCGGCGACGCCGACGCCTGTCACGCCTCCGTCCAGTTCCGCCTGGAAGACGGAGGCGAAGGGTGAATCCTGAGGCTCGCTGACGAAGACGACGTCTTTGCGCCGGTAGGGCCCGCCCTCGGGCGTCCGCGTCGTCTCGGCGTTGGCCATGTTCTGCACCAGGTACTCGGCGCGAGTCCGCTGGGCGCCCATGCCGGAGGCACTGACCGAGAGGAGGTTAAACAGACTCATCCGTTCTTGCCCTCCTGAATCGCCGAGCGCACGGCGCGGATCTGCGTCCGCAACAGTTGCGTGGCGAATCCGAAGCGCATGGCGTTTTCCGCCAGAATGCGGGCCTCGCGGTCGATGCTCACGTTATTGCCGTCGTTTTTGACCTTCAGCCCCAGCACCTCGATCGCGCGCGGAGCTGGGCTCCGGATCGCGTTCTGGAATTCGGCTTGAAAGTCGATGTCCCGGGCCTTGTAGCCGGGCGTGTCGGCATTGGCGATATTTGACGCAACCAGTTTCTGGCGGGCGCTCAGGAGATCCATGTAGCGCTCCAGCCGATTGGCGATGGGATCCAGCATAGCGCTGTCATCGGTGCAAGTGACGTGCCAATGTAAATCCACCGAATCCCCGAGCGTCAGGATCCGTGGCGGAATCGATATCTCAGCCACGGATAAACACAGCTCCACACGGACAGGACCATTGTTTTCAATACCTGTGCAACTGTGTCCATCCTTGGCTCTCTATTTTTTCGGCCTTCTCGGCAACAGGCCGTTTCGAATTAAACGCGCTCCTTAGCCGGGCGAGGACCGGCGGAATCGTGGCGCGCGCTAAATTCTTGCCGCGTCCAATGGTTCCGCCGCACCTCATCGGCGCGACACCGTCCCATCTGCCCGGAAGCCCGCTCACGCGCGTCGCTCTGTAGATCACCGCCCCGCGTAACTCCTTATTCAACAGATTCAAAAGGCTTTCTCCCAGGCCAAACCCCGAATATCTTGACTTCGTGCTCTATCCTGGAATCGGAGAAATCCATCCAGTGCCGAATCTCGCCAACACCGGAGCAGCCAATAAGAAATCGCGCAAAACGAAATCCATGACCGCGCGGTCTGGTCACCCCCGGAGATGAAAATATGGGCGATCGCGTGAACGGTTCGGGGGTAAGATGTTCAACGGCGAGCACTCTTGTCCAAATTAGTTTCCGCACCAAACGGCTGGGACAGCATCTGAGGATCTCGCCGCCGCTGCTGATCC
>JBKBWD010000120.1:0-11023 GCA_046289265.1 Bryobacteraceae bacterium
GCTACCCGCCTGACGCTCACCCTGGGTCTGCCGATTTTCATCCCCCGTTGTGGCAGCCCGCCGTGGGGCATTCACAGCCCTTCAATTCCTCCTAACCTCTTCATTCCAAACTCCCGCCCCACACCATCTGCCCCGATTTCCTTGACACCGCCCCCTATCCTGAAACCGGAGGGAACAACCCATGCCCGAACCGGCAACCCGACAGATTCCGACGAATCCGGCGCAATTTCCCGATCTCACCGCGGCCCAGATTCGCGCCGTGCAGGCCCTGGCCGCCGGAGCCACCGTGGCCGCCGCCGCCGAAGCCGCCGAGGTCCACCGCGACACCATTTATGAATGGCGCCGCACCAAACCCGCATTCGCCCAGGCCGTCATTCAGGCCAAATCAGCCTGCGAATCCCAACTCCACGACCAGCTTGCAGCCCTCGCCCAGACCGCTATCGCCACACTGAGGCGCTTGCTCGAAGACCCGGCCACCCCGCCCGCCGTCCAACTCCGTGCAGCCTTGGCCGTCCTCCGCCGCTCCCATTTCGAGCACAAGGACTGGAACATCCCCGTGCCCGCCGAAGCCCTGTCGGACTCGCACAGCCAGCCCACCATGCGCGAAGTCGAAGGCGCCCTCCAGCGCCTCGTCGACGACACCAACGAATTCGACCGTTTGAGAAAGGAAACCGGCGAAGCCACGCCGAGGAACGGACCTTGCCCCTGCGGCTCCGGACGAAAGTACAAGCGCTGCCACGGGCAGGACGCCCCGCCCGTCCTCTATCCGGACACCCGGCAGGCCGCTACGTCTCGTCCGGCGTAATCCACTTCTCGACGTGGGGAGAGCGGTAGGTCGCGAGTTTTTCGATCAGCCGCCCGGCATCGGAATCCGCAATGAGGATGTCCCGGTGGACCGGGCGCAGAAAGCACTCATTCATCGCGTGATCGAAGAGTGCCAAAAGCGGATCGTAGTAGCCCTCGACATTCAGCACACCGCAGGCCTTCTCATGCAGCCCGAGTTGCGACCACGTCAGCACCTCGCACAGTTCCTCGAAGGTGCCGAACCCGCCCGGCATCGCCAGAAAGGCGTCGGACAGCTCGGCCATGAGCGCCTTGCGCTCGTGCATCGACCCTACGACGTGCAGTTCGCTCAGCCCGAGGTGCGCCACCTCCTTGGCAGCCAGCGCCTCCGGGATCACGCCGATCACCCTGCCGCCGTACTCGAGAGCGGAATCGGCCACCACGCCCATTAGGCCGACGTGACCGCCGCCATAGACCACCTCGATGCCGCGGCCGGCCAGCAGCTGCCCGACCTGCCGGGCGGCGTCGCGATAGACGGGCCGCGCGCCGGCGCTCGAGCCGCAAAAGACGCAAACTCGCTGAATCGTATCGGGCATCGTCTACGCAGTCGTCGGCTGCCGCTCGCTGTGGATCTCCTGGAGGCTCCACACGCGAATCGGGTCGCGCAGGCGGCTGCTGACCGCTTCCGCCGCCGCCTTGGCGCCGCTCATGGTCGTAATGCAGGGAATCCGGTAGGTGACCGCCGTCCGGCGAATCGCCTTTTCGTCGCTGAACGAGTGCGCGCCGGTGGAAGTGTAGATTACAAGCTGCACCGATCCGGCCTTCATCAGGTCCTCGGCATTCGGACGTCCCTCATTGACCTTGAAAACCGTCCGGCAACTCAGGCCCGCCGCTTTGATCGCCGCGGCCGTGCCGCGCGTCGCCGTGAGTTCGAAGCCAAGCTGCGCGAACCGCCGCGCCACCTCGACCGCCGCCGGTTTGTCCCGGTCGTTCACGCTGATGAAGATTGCGCCCTTGTTCGGCAGAGGCGTGCCCGCGCTGAGCTGCGCCTTTCCGAAGGCCTCGCCGAAGTTCTCGCCGACCCCCATCACCTCGCCGGTCGACCGCATCTCCGGGCCCAGAACCGGATCGACGCCCTGGAATTTGTTGAAAGGGAACACCGGCGACTTCACAAAGAACTGGCTCACCGGCAGCCGGCCCGAAGCCAGCCCGCCCGTCAGGCCGGTCAGTTCCTTGAGCTTCTTGCCAAGCATCAGCGCCACCGCCACCTTCGGCAGCGGCACGCCCGTCGCCTTGCTGACGTAGGGAACCGTCCGCGATGCGCGCGGGTTCACTTCGAGCACGTAGACTTTGCCTTCCTTGATCGCATACTGCACGTTCATCAGCCCGATCACGTGCAGCGCCCGCGCCAGCTTCACCGTGTACTCTTCGATCGTCTTCAGCTCGGCCTCGCCGATCGAGTACGGAGGCAGCACGCAGGAGCTGTCGCCCGAATGCACGCCGGCCTCCTCGATGTGTTCCATGATGCCGCCGATCAGCACGTCCTCGCCGTCGCTGAGCGCATCGACATCCACCTCGACCGCATCTTCCAGGAACCGGTCGATCAGCACCGGGCGGGATTGGGAAAAGACGACCGCCTCCTGCATGTACCGTCGAACCATGTCTTCCTCATACGCGATCACCATCGCGCGCCCGCCGAGCACGTAGCTCGGCCGGACCAGCACCGGGAACCCGATGCGCCGCGCCACCTCGCAAGCCTCTTCGACGCTCGTTGCCGTGCCGTTCGCCGGCGCCGGAATTCCCAGGTCATCCAGCAGACGCCCGAACAGCTTCCGGTCCTCGGCCAAGTCGATGTTCTCCGGGTCGGTCCCGATGATCGGCACGCCCTGCCTCTTCAAAGGCAGCGCGAGGTTCAGCGGCGTCTGCCCGCCGAACTGGACGATTACGCCCTCCGGCTTCTCGGTATCGACAATGTTCAGCACCTCTTCAAGGGTGAGCGGCTCGAAGTAGAGCCGGTCGCTCGTGTCGTAGTCGGTCGAGACGGTCTCGGGATTGCAGTTGACCATGATCGACTCGACGCCGAACTCCTGGAGCGCGAAGGAGGCGTGGCAGCAGGCGTAGTCGAACTCGATGCCCTGACCGATCCGGTTCGGACCGCTGCCCAGGATCATGACCTTCTTGCGGCCGGAGACCTCGGCCTCGCACTCGCCCTCGTAGCTCGAGTACAGATACGGCGTAAAGCTCTCGAACTCGGCCGCGCACGTGTCCACGCGATTGAACACCGCCTTGACGCCGAGCGCCTTTCGCTTCTCGCGCACCGCCAGGGGATCGACGCCCCAGGCCCGCGCCATGCGCGAGTCGGAGATGCCGTCGCGCTTGGCCTTTCGCATCTTTTCAGCAGAAATCGTATCCAGGCTCTCGGAGGCCATGTCCTGCTCGGTGAGCACCTGGTCGCGAATGTGGCGCAGGAACCACGGATCGATCGAGGTCATCTCGTTGACCTCCTCGATCGAGTAGCCGCGCTCGAAGGCGAAGCGGATGTAGCGCAGACGGTCCGGCGTCGGCGTAATCAGCTTCTGCGCGATCAGCGACTCGTCGAAGACTTCGGCCGACGACGACTTGCCCGTCTCCAGGCTCCGCAGCGCCTTGCCGAGCGCCTGCTGGAACGTGCGGCCGATCGCCATCACCTCGCCCACCGACTTCATCTGCGTCGTCAACGTCGTGTTCGCGCCGGGGAACTTCTCGAACTGCCAACGCGGGATCTTCACGACCACGTAATCGATCGTCGGCTCGAAGCACGCCGGCGTTACTCGCGTAATATCGTTCTTGATCTCGTCCAGCCGGTAGCCCACCGCAAGCTTCGCCGCAATCTTGGCGATGGGGAATCCGGTCGCCTTCGAGGCCAGCGCCGAACTTCGCGAAACGCGCGGATTCATCTCGACCACCACCATCCGGCCGTTCTTCGGATTGATGGCGAACTGGACGTTCGACCCGCCCGTGTCCACTCCGATTTCGCGCAGACACGCGAGCGCTCCGTCACGCATCATCTGGTACTCGCGATCGGTAAGCGTCTGGACCGGCGCCACTGTGATCGAGTCGCCGGTGTGTACGCCCATGGCGTCAATGTTCTCGATGCTGCACACGATGATTGCGTTATCGGCGAGGTCGCGCATCACCTCGAGCTCGAACTCTTTCCAGCCGAGCACGCTTTCTTCGATCAGGACTTCGTGTACCGGCGAGAGATCGAGGCCGCGCTCAAGAATTTCGACCAGCTCTTCACGATTGTAGGCGATGCCACCGCCGGTCCCGCCCAGCGTGAAGCTCGGGCGCAGGATTAGGGGATACCCGAGCTTGGCCGCGAACTCCAGCCCTTTTTCAATGCTGTTGATCAACTGTGAGTGCGGCGTCTCCAGCCCGATCTTCCGCATCGCGTCCTTGAACAGCAGCCGGTCCTCGGCCTTCTTGATCGAATCGATTTTGGCGCCGATCAGCTCGACGCCGTACTTGTCGAGAATCCCGGCTTCGGCAAGCGCGACCGAAAGATTGAGTCCCGTTTGTCCGCCGACGGTCGACAGCAGCGCGTCCGGACGCTCGCGGCGGATCACCTCTTCGGCGTACTCCAAAGCGAGCGGCTCCACATAGGTGCGATCGGCCAGTTCCGGATCGGTCATGATCGTGGCCGGATTGGAGTTGATCAGCACCACTTCATAGCCGTCGGCGCGCAGCGCTTTGCACGCCTGCGTGCCCGAGTAGTCGAACTCGCAGGCCTGGCCGATGATGATCGGCCCGGAACCCACGATCATGATTCGGTGAATATCGTTGCGCCGTGGCATCTTACTTACCCGCCTTGAAGTCGCTCATCAGTTGGATGAAGTCGTCGAAGAGATAGAGAGAGTCGTGAGGTCCGGGCGCCGCCTCCGGATGGTACTGCACACAGAAGGCCGGATGCTTGCGGTGGCGGAAGCCTTCGAGAGTCTGGTCGTTCAGATTCACGTGGGTGAGTTCGACGTCGTTGGCGTTCAGCGAATCGGGGTCGATCGCGAAGCCGTGATTCTGCGAAGTGATCTCGACTTTATTGGTCAACTTGTTCAGCACCGGGTGGTTGGCGCCGCGGTGCCCGAACTTCAGCTTGAAGCTCTTGCCGCCGAGCGCCAGCGCGAGCACCTGGTGGCCGAGGCAGATGCCGAAGATCGGCTTGCGGCCGATCAGCTTTCGGATCTGCCCCGCCTGGTATTCGAGCGGTTCGGGATCGCCGGGACCGTTTGAGAGGAAGATCCCGTCCGGATTGAGCGCCAGCACTTCCTCGGCCGTCGTCCCTGCCGGAACCACCGTGACGCTGCAGCCCGAGTGCGCCAGCCGCCGGAGAATATTGCGCTTGATCCCGAGATCGTAGGCGACCACGCGAAATTCGGGTTTGCGCGGCTCGCCCACCAGGTCCGACGGCGAGCACGGCTCGGACGGTTGACTCCATTCGTAGGGGCCCGTTGTCGAAACCCGAGTAGCCAGGTCGAGCCCGGACATCGATTGCGCCTGTCGCGCCATTTCGACCAGTTCCTTCGGGTCGCCGCCGGCGCCGCTGAGAACGCCCCGCATCACGCCGCGCGAGCGCAGCCGGCGCACCAGCGCCCGCGCGTCGATTTCGGCGATCACCGGGATGTTGTGCCGGGTCAGAAACTGCTCTGCGGTCTCCACTGCGCGCCAGTTGCTGGCGATGGGGGAGAATTCCCGCACCACCAGGCCCTCGATGTGCGGGTGCGCAGCCTCCATGTCGCCTTCGTTGGCGCCATAGTTGCCGATTTCGGGATACGTGAGAACGACGATCTGTCCGGAATAGGAGGGATCGGTGAAAATTTCCTGGTAGCCGGTGATGGAGGTGTTAAAAACGACTTCCCCGGACCGTAGCGTAGGCGCACCAAAGCTCTTGCCCTCGAAGACCGTACCGTCTTCCAGGGCCAGAATTGCAGAGTTCAATCTCGAAGGCTCCTATAGGAAGGTGTAACTCTTATTTGACCACGTTGCGAGCCTGTGTTCAACCTCGCCCGGCAGCGCCGGTCACACGAATACGGAAAAATTCGCCCGAAGCCGCTCAAGGGGTTCCGTGGCTCCGGCACCGCCGATCCGGTCACTTCTGGCGGCTGCGGCGTTAAAATAGAAGCGTACTGCTGAGAAGCTGGTCAACTCGGCTCTGTTATCATTGGACATTCGCTTTCGCTCATGATTGTTGACACACGGCAAGTGCGTTTCGACGGCATCTCCCTCGATTGTGGAGCGATGATCGCCCCGGTCGAGGTCGCGTACGAAACCTACGGCGTGTTGAACGCCCGGAAGACAAACGCCGTCCTTGTGTTGCACGCCTTCTCAGGCGACGCGCACGCCGCCGGGATCAATCACGAGGGAAAGCCGGGCTGGTGGGACAACATGATCGGTCCCGGCAAGGCCTTCGACACCGACAAGTACTTCGTCATCTGCTCGAACGTGCTCGGCGGCTGCCGGGGCACCACCGGGCCGGGTTCGATCAACCCCGCCACCGGCGCCCGCTACGCCATGTCCTTCCCTGTGATCACGATCGGCGACATGGTCCGGCTCCAGAAAATGCTGATCGACCATCTCGGGATCGAGCGGCTGCTGGCGGTGGCCGGCGGATCCATGGGCGGAATGCAGGCGCTCGAATGGGCTGTGGCCTACCCGGATGCGGTCGCGGCGGCGCTCCCGATTGCCGCCACGGCGCGCCACAGCGCCCAGCAGATCGCCTTCAACGAGGTTGGACGGCAGGCGATTATGAACGATCCGGACTGGAACGAGGGCAACTACTACGGCGGCAAGCCCCCGGCGCGCGGACTCGCCGTCGCCCGCATGGTCGGCCACATCACGTATATGAGCGACGACTCGATGCGCGAAAAGTTCGGCCGGCGCCTCCGTGGGAAAGACGCTTTCGGCTTCGGCTTCGAGGCGGATTTCGAGGTCGAGAGCTACCTGCGCTACCGGGGCAGCCAGTTCGTCGACCGTTTCGACGCCAACTCGTACCTTTACATCACCAAGGCGATGGACTATTTCGACGCCACTAACGGTCATCCCTCGCTCGCGGCCGCGCTCGAACGGGCCACGTGCCGCTTCCTGGTGATCAGCTTCACCTCCGACTGGCTCTACCCGAGCTACCAGTCGCTTGAAATCGTCAGCGCCCTCCGCAGCCGCAACCGCGACGTCGCTTATTGCGAACTGCCCTCCAACTACGGCCACGACGCCTTCCTGGTGGATGTGGGCGAGCAGACCGAACTCGTGCGGGGCTTCCTGGCGAAGACCTACCGGGAGAAGGCGGCGTGAGCTCCACCTCGGCAGGCGGAACAGGCGTGGCGGCGGCAGATCCCGGACCCCTGGTTCGCGAAGTCCTGGGGCGCGGCGACTTCGGCATTATCAGTGAAATCATCCCGCCTCGCAGCCGCGTGCTCGACCTGGGCTGCGGCGACGGGCAGCTTCTCGAATGGCTCGCCGACCACAAGGGAGTGGACGCCCGCGGCGTCGAACTGGTGGGGGCCAAGGTCCAGCGCGCGATTGCGCGCGGCGTCTCCGTCTACCAGGGCGACATCGACCAGGGGCTGGCCGACTACCCGGACGCCGCTTTCGACTACGTAATCCTCAGCCAGACGCTGCAGGAGACGCGGCGGCCGTTGAAGGTGCTCCGCGAGATGCTTCGCGTCGGTCAGTACGCGATCGTGACGTTCCCGAATTTCGGCCACTGGAGCGTGCGGCTCGCGCACCTGACCAGCGGACGTGCTCCGAAAACGAAGCTTTTCCCCTACGAGTGGTTTGACTCCCCGAACAGCCACTACCTTACGGTCGATGACTTCGAACAACTCGTGCAGCGGGAGACGTGGACCATTGAGCGTCGCTATTTTCTCGCCGGAAATCGCCGCGTGCGGCTCTATCCCAACCTCCTGGCCGAGATCGCCGTTTTTCTGGTGCGGAAGTAGTCAGGACTGCGCGCCTTTGCGGGTAACAAGCACCTGAGACTCGGGATCGGACGCCTCGAAGGCCGAAGCCAGCGCCGGCGGAACCTCGCCCGGCTCCAGGCGGACCAGCCGGCCCCGCGGGGCAAGGACCCGCCAGATCTCGCGCAAAGTTTCGAGCGGAAGGGCGAACGTGCGCGCGATGGCGACAGTGAAGAAGTCGTCGCGCCAGGGGATTTCCCCGGCATCGCCCGGGACGAACATCGCGTTCTCGACACCTCGAAGGGCGCGCCGGGCCGCGCGGACGTCCTCGTCCGGGCCCACCCCGACAATCAATCCCCCCGGAACGCGTGACGCCAACTCCCGAGCCTCCTCCGGCTCGGGGATCAGCAGCAACAGTACGCGGTCGGCCGGGCGAAGCTCAATCGCCCTGAGCGTTTGCAAGCTGGACCAGCCCGTCGGCTTGCTTCGGAGCGCCCGAGAGCGCCGCCTCGGCATCGGCCATCGTGAAGCTCTCGACCTTGGACGAGATGTTCATCGAGCAGAACTTCGGCCCGCACATGGAGCAGAAGTGCGCGTCCTTGAAGCCCTCCTCCGGGAGGGTTTCATCGTGCATGGCGCGCGCGGTCTCGGGGTCGAGCGAGAGCTCGAACTGCCGGTTCCAGTCGAAGCGGTAGCGTGCGCGTGAGAGTTCATCGTCGCGGTCACGAGCGCCCGGCCTGTGCCGCGCGATGTCGGCGGCGTGCGCCGCAATCTTGTAGGCGATGATCCCGGCCTTGACGTCCTCGCGGTTCGGCAGCCCGAGGTGCTCCTTCGGCGTCACGTAGCAGAGCATCGAGGCGCCGTGCCAGCCGATCATGGCGGCGCCGATCGCCGAGGTGATGTGGTCGTAGCCGGGCGCGATATCGGTCACCAGCGGCCCGAGCGTGTAGAAGGGCGCTTCGTGGCACAGCTCCATTTCCTTTTCGACCTGCAACTGGATCTGGTCCATCGGGACGTGGCCGGGGCCTTCGATCATGACCTGGACGTCGTACTCCCATGCCTTTTTGGTCAGTTCGCCGAGCGTCTTAAGTTCCGCGAACTGTGCCTCGTCGCTCGCGTCCGCTACCGAGCCGGGCCGCAGTCCGTCGCCAAGAGAGAAGCTGACGTCGTACTTCTGGAAGATCCTGCAGATGTCTTCAAAATGCTCATACAGGAAGTTCTGTTTGTGGTTCTTCACCATCCACTCGGCCAGGATCGAGCCGCCGCGGCTGACGATGCCGGTGATGCGCTTGGTGGTCAGGGGTACGTACTGGATGAGCACGCCGGCGTGGATGGTCATGTAATCGACGCCCTGCTCGGCCTGCTCTTCGATGACTTCGAGCATGATCGAGGGCGTGAGGTCCTCGATGCGGCGAACGCGCGAAAGGGCTTCATAGATCGGCACGGTTCCGATCGGTACGGGCGAGTGCTCGATGATAGCCCTGCGGATCTCGGGGATGTCGCCGCCCGTCGAGAGATCCATGACGGTGTCGGCGCCGAACTTGACGGCATAGCGTAGCTTGTCGAGTTCTTCGTCGATGTTGGAGGTCGTCGCGGAATTGCCGATGTTGGCGTTGATCTTGCACTTGCTCGCGGTGCCGATGCACATCGGCTCCAGCGCGCGGTGGTTCATGTTGGCGGGGATGATCATGCGTCCCCGGGCCACTTCGGAGCGGACCAGTTCCGGCGACAGATTCTCGCGGCGCGCCACGTACTCCATCTCGCCGGTGACGATGCCTTTGCGCGCGTAGTGCATCTGCGTCCGGATCCTGTCGTTCAGGCGTGAAGAAACCCACTCTGTTCGCATTCTGAACTGATTATTGCACCCGGTCAGGAGGGCCGCAACGCGGAGGGTTCAAACGGAGTGGCCGGGAATGGTAAGATCAACGTGCTCTGTCCCGTCCGAAACGAAACGAGGGGTTGCATGCTTCGTACACGGTGGCCGCGATTCGAGCAGATCCGCAGCATGGTCCGGCAGCGCCGGATTCCTTTTCGCATCGCAAGGTGGATGAGCCGGGACGCGGAACGCTCCCGCCTCTGGCGCCTGGCGCGGCGATTCTGCGATTCGCCATCGGATTTCTACCGCCGCTTCGGCTTCTTCCCGCTGCCGGTCCAGACGGCGCCCCATACCGCGTTCGAGTACGCCGTTTACGAACGGGTTGAACCGAACGCGGCCACTGAGCCGCCACCGGCGATTCACGACCCGGCCGAGTGGGTGCGTTGGACCACGGGGATGCCGCCTCATCTGGTGGAACTGGACCTGCAGTCCTGCCACATCGTCACGGTGCCGCAAGGGCGTGTCGACTGCTCCGGCAATGTCTTCTCCGAAGACGGCTGCCTCGTCACCGGTGCTTCCCACCCCGCCCGGAGGAACACCGGAAGTTACTATCTTCCGTCGCACGTCTTCCCGAGAACTTACACGAGTGATTGCGTAGTCGCGGCGACCAGCGGAGTGCAGGATAACTACTTCCACTGGATGATGGACGTCCTTCCCAGGGTCCACATGGCGCGGGGGACCGACGGCAAAATTTATATCAAAACGACCGCGCCGTTCCAGCGTGAAACGCTCTCGTTGCTCGGAATCGGCGTGGACCGGATCATCCCCGCGGAGAATTATCCCATGGCGGCGGCGAGCCGCCTGATCGTTCCCTTTCACGAGGTGAAGCGCTCCGCCTTCCCGCAATGGGTCTGCGACTTCCTGCGCGAAAGCATCCTGCCTCGAATTCCGGCCGCGCATCCGGCGGATGGGGGACGCCGGATCTATATCACGCGTCGCGGCGCGCGAACCAGACGGGTCGTCAACGAGGCCGAACTACTCGGACTGCTGGAGCCGCTTGGCTTTCAGCGCGTGGAACTCGCCGGGAGGAGCGTGGTCGAGCAGGCCGGACTTTTCCATCGCGCGGAAGCGATCATCGCGCCGCATGGCGCCGCTCTCGCCAACCTGGTGTTCTGCTGCCCCGGCACCAAGGTGGTCGAGATCCAGCCGCACAAGCTCCAGGATGTCTTCTTCCGCCTCGCTCGAAGGATGAGCATCTGCTACAGCTACCTCAGATCATCCACCGGACCAACCCATCCGGTGAACAATCATCAAGATCTGACCGTCGATCTTGAGCAGATGCGGAGGACGCTCGCCCTGGCCGGGATCAACGAGCCAGCGTTTTCGCCCTGAGTTGCCCGGGTTTCAACGACTTCTCTTAGCAGCCCGTGGCAGAAGTCTGTCTTTTAGATCTCTTAGCGTGCCATCGCCGAAGGGGCGCTGGGAGTGAAGTCGAAGC
>JBKBWD010000121.1:0-10997 GCA_046289265.1 Bryobacteraceae bacterium
CTACACTACCGCAGCTTCCGCCTCCTCCGTCAACCACCATATTCCAGTGGCGCCAAATCTAATTTGGACAAGAGTGGCTTTCCTCAGTGAATTCCAGAGGCTGAGTTCAGAATAACCTGCTTCGGCGACCGCGTAGAAACTGTGTTATGATCCCCCAATTGGGGCAGCCGCCCGCTTTACTAATGAAGGATTTCGCACTCATTTTCGACATGGACGGGGTCATTGTGGACTCCAATCCGGTACATGCGTTAGCGTGGCGTGCGTACCTGGAGCCGTTCGGGCTTACGATGGACAACTTGGCCTCCCGAATGTATGGGCGGCATAACGATGAGCTGGTGCGGGAGATCTTCGGCGGCGGGCTGAGCGACGAGGAGGTCCGGGCGCATGGAGCGGCCAAAGAGGCGCTGTATCGGGAATTCATGCGGCCGCAGCTTGGGGAGCGCCTGGCGCCGGGGCTGGTGGAATTTCTGGAGAAGCGGCGCGGCGTGCCGATGGCCGTGGCGACGAACGCGGAACCTCTGAACGTATCTTTTGTTATGGGCGAGGCGGGACTGGCGGACCGGTTCGCGGCGGTTGTCGATGGGCACCAGGTAGAGCGGCCGAAGCCCCACCCGGATGTATTTTTGCGGGCGGCGGAGATGTTGAAGGTGCCTCCGGCCAACTGTATCATTTTCGAAGATTCCTATGCGGGCATGATGGCGGCGCGGGCCGCGGGTGCTCGCGTGATCGGTGTCACAACCACGCACGCGGAGTTGCCGGATGCGGATTTCTGCATCCGGGATTTCTGCGATCCGGAACTCGATCGATGGCTGTCCTTACAGCGACGATTCCATTGAGACTGACTCTTTTGGCCGTCTGCCTCCTGCTGGCGGGATCGCCCGTCGCGGCCGAGAAGCTGAGCCTGCAGGAGGCGGGAACACGCAGGAATACCGATTACTCCCCACTGCACGCCGGACGCGAAGTGACGGTAGAAGGCCGCGTCGCGGCTGCGCCAGTCTCCATCCTCGATTACGCCATGCTCGCGATCCAGGACGATTCCGGCTACGGGCTGTTTCTGCTGGACGCACCGGAGCGTTTCGCGGGGATGGGCGCGGGCGACCGGATGGAGGTGCGCGGGACGATTGCGGAGCGGGCCGGGCTGCCCGTGCTGCGGCCGGCGGAGATCCGGCTGGTAAACAAGGAAGCGGCGATCGAGCCGATACCCGTCCGGTATTCGGAGCTGAACGGTTTCCGTCACCTCGGGGCGCTGGTGACGACGGAGGCGAAGGTGGTCCGCGCGGGGGCGAACACGGGAGGCGAAATCCTGCAGATCGGCGAGCGGGACCGGCCGCTCCGGGTCTTTCGACCGTGGAGAGACGGGCTGCGGCAGCCGGAATTAACTCGATTCCGGGATGGCGACGTGATCCGGGTGACGGGCCTGGCTTCGCAGTATTGCGCGCTGCCGCCGTACGACCGGGAGTTTGAGATTCTGATCGGGGATGCCGCGGCGGTGGAGCTGCTCGCGGGAGGCTGGATTGCTCCGCCGTCGCTGCTGCTCACGGCGGTGCTGTCGATGTTTCTGGCGTCGGCGATCTGGTGGATGCGGGGCCGGGGAGTCGCGGCGCAGCAGCGAAGGATGCGGGCGTTGAACGCCCTGAGCGAAGAGATCGTGGCGGCCGGGAGCGCAAGCGAAATCCTGGGGAAACTGCAAGGCGTGCTGCCGCGAGTGCTCGGGATCTCCAGGGTGCGGATTTATCTTCACAATCGCGGGTCACGCAGTCTGGAGGCCGTGGGGGCGGAAGGAGAAGCGGGAAGCACGGTCCGGATCGATGCAGCCGCTCCGGCGTCCAGTGTGGCGCTGTGTTTCCGCAACCGCGTGCTGATCGCGATCTCCGACACGCGGAGGAGCGCGTATCTGCCGGCGAGCCCCGACGAGGAGCCGCCCCTGTGCGCGATGTGTGTGCCGATGCTGGCGCAGGGCGACCTGTTGGGCGTTCTCGAGCTGCGAGGCGAGGAGGCTCCGCGCGGCTTCCGGACTGATGAGAAGGCGGCGGCGCAGCATCTGGCGAACCAGGTTGCGGCGGCGCTGAAGCTGGCCGAGCAGAAGTCGATCCGGGAGCAGTTGTTCCGAAGCGAGAAGCTGGCGGCGGCCGGGCAATTGATCTCGGGCGTGGCGAACGAACTGAGGACGCCGCTGGAGACGATCCTGCGGGTCTCCGATACGTGCCTGGCGCGAGTGACCGATCCAATGACGCGGCGAGACCTCAGGGCGGTTGCCGCGGAGGCACGGCGCGCCTCCGCGATTCTCGCGAGGCTGGTTTCATTCGCACGTCCGGACCAGACCGAAGCGGGCCCGGTGGACTTGAATGAGTTGATGGGGAGCCTGCTGGAGTTTCGCGCGCGGGAGTGGGAGATGCTGGGGATTCGCGTCCGCAATCTGCTCGCTCCGGAGCCGGTGATTGTGCTGGCGGCGCAGGGGCAGCTCGAGCAGGTCTTTCTCAACCTGTTGATTCATGCCGAGCAGTCGGTGGCGGCGACGCCGCAGAAGACGGTCACGGTGGGCAGCCGTATTATTGGGCATCATGCGATCGTCGAGATCAGGTACCCCAGCCGTTCCGGGCGGAACACCGATCCGTTTGACGACAGCGGCGCCGAGACGAAGGGCTCCTCGCTTGGATTCGAGGTTTGCCGGGGAATCGTGAGGAATCATGGCGGCGAAGTGCGGCACGTGAACGCTGGCGCGGAATCGCGCTTCGAGGTGGAGCTGCCGGTCCGGCAGGCGCCGCCGGCACAGGCGAGCCGCCGGGCGCGGAGCGGTTCGAGTCCGCTGACGCTCCTGCTGGTCGAGCCGGTTCCGGCCGAGCAGCGGCGGCTGGTTAGTCTCTTAAGTGCACGGAGACATCGTGTGGTGCCGGTGGGAAGCGGCGAGGAGGCGTACGACCTGGCGCAGCGGATGCGCTTTGATGGAATTTTCTGTTCACTGCGGCTGCCCGGGATGAACTGGGTAGGGCTGTCGGAGCGGCTGCGGCATCAGCCCGCGAAGTTCGTACTGATCACGGAGGGCTACGATTCGGAGATGACGCGGACGTTCAGCGGAAGCGGCGGCCATGTTTTGCGGCGTCCGGTGGAGGAATCCGAACTGGACGGGGTGCTGGCGGCGATGCTGCCGGCGGAGACAAACTCTACTTCGCGCGTGCCGGCCTGAAACGGCCTGAGCGGCCGCGCCGTCCTATTTGGATGGGAGAGTCAGTAGAATGAGTAGCATCATGCCGTTCCGACTCGCTGTTGTCATCGGTTTCTTCGCCGCCGCTGCCCTAGCGCAGAAGTATGACGGACCGAAACCGCCGAAATCCGATGTTCCCTATCTCCTGCACGCCAGCAACCTGATCGAGACCGAGGTCAGCGAAGCCAAGGAAGAGACCAAGAAGGACGAGCGGATCTATGCTGTTTTCGGACCGAGCTCCCCGGCGCGGACACCGCTGGCGGAACCGATCTTCCTGTTCGAATCCGACAAGATCCGGGCCGAGAAGCTGAACCTGTACCGGATGAATGTCAAAAACGGGCGACGGGAGATTGTCTTCAATGAGCGGAAGAGGAAGGACAATCCGCGCCCGGTGATTCTTTCCATTTCGCGCCTGAGCGGGAATCTGTATCGTGTAGAGGTCAACGAGGGGATCGACAACGGCGAGTATTGCCTGTCGCCGGATGGGACCAACGACGTCTTCTGCTTCCAGGTGTATTGAGCCGGGGCCCTTCGGGCTGCCAGCGCGCAAATCCTGATACAATCCCCTTTATGTTCAAAGGATTGGAACACACAGCCATCGCCTCGCCGGACCCTGCCAAGCTGGCCCAGTGGTACGTCGACAATCTGGGGTTCAGAATCAACTTCACCTACGCCGGCAACTATTTTGTGAGGGCAGCCGACGGCACGATGCTCGAGATCATCCCGAGCGAAGGAGATCGAGCGAGCCAGACGATGAAGGATCCCGGCATCCGCCATCTGGCGATCGCCGTGGACGACTTCGACGCCGCGCACAACAAGCTCAAGGAGTTGGGCGTCCAGTTCGTCACGGAGCCGTTCGAGAACCAGGGGAACCGCCTGGTCTTCTTCGCCGACGGAGACGGCAACTACGTCCATCTCATCCACCGCGAAAAGCCCCTGCCCTAGCCGGAAACCGCGTTGCTGAACCGGGTTTTCAAGGCCTTCGAGTATCGGGACTTCCGCCTCATGTGGGCCGGGGCCTGCGTCTCCAGCATAGGAACCTGGATGCAGAAGCTGGCCCAAAGCTGGCTGGTGCTTGAAATCTCCGGTTCGCCCTTTCTGCTGGGGCTGGACGCATTTCTAGGCGAAATTCCGATCTTTCTGTTCTCCCTGGTCGGCGGCGTAGTCGCCGACCGGATGGACCGCCGCTACCTGCTGATCGTCTCGCAGGTGGTCCAGATGTCGTGCGCCTTCACGCTGGCGGCGCTGTTTGCGCTGAACCTGGTGCAGGTCTGGCACATTCTGACGCTGTCCTTCATTGTCGGGCTGGCCCAGGCGTTTGGCGGTCCGGCCTATCTCGCGCTGATACCGACGCTGGTCCGAACCGAGGATTTGTCGAACGCTATCGCTCTGAACTCGATCCAGTTCAACCTGGCGCGCGTCATCGGCCCGGTGCTGGGGGGACTGGCACTGACCCAGCTTGGGGCAGCGTGGTGTTTCTCACTGAACGGGATCTCCTACGTCGCAGTAATATTCACGCTGCTGGCGCTGCACCGGCGCTACTGCCCGGCGCCGAGCAGGGAGACGATGCTTGCGAGCATGAAACAGGGGATTCGATTCATCCGCAAGCAGGGGGCGATGGAGTCGCTGATCGCACTCGCGTTTCTGATGACGATGCTGGGAATGCCGATCATCGTGTTCCTTCCGGTCTTTGCGAAGGACGTGTTCAGCCGGGGACCGGATACTTACACGCTGCTACTGGCGGTGTCGGGGGCCGGCTCGGTCTTCGGCGCGCTGGTGGTGGCGGGCCTGGGAGGGCGGCGGAAGCAGGGTCGCGATGCGCTTCTGATTATCGTGATGCTGGGGGTGTTCATGACGGGGTTTGCGCTGTCCGGGTCGCTGGCGGTGAGCTGCGTATTTCTGTTCCTGGCCGGCGGCGCGCTGATCGGGGCGTTTTCGCTGATCAGCTCGCTGGTGCAGGCGATCACGGCCGATGAGATGCGCGGACGGGTGATGAGCGTCTACAACGTGGCGTTTCGCGGCGGAATGCCGATCGGGAGCCTGCTGTCAGGATCGCTGATCCGCGAGTACTCGGCGCCGTACGTGCTGGCGGCCAACGGGATCCTGCTTCTGTTCCTGGGGGTTTACTTCCTGGCGATGCGGCGCAAGGTGTCGGCGTTGTAGCAGGGGAGCGGGTAAAATAAGATCGAGATGAAGTTCTGGCTGCTGTTGCTCCCATTGAGTTTCCTGCTTGCGGCTACGCCGGAGGAGGCGCGGAAGGCGCGGGACGCACAGGACCGTGCCGGCCTGGAGTCGGCCGTCGAAAGTCTCAGGGCAACGGCCGCCAAGCAGCCGGATGACGCCGAGGCGCAATACCGGCTGGCGCTGGCGAACTCCTACCTGGCGCAGATTGCGATTGAGACGGGAGACCGCCGGCTGGCTCGAAGCGCGGCGGAGGCTGGAATCGAGGCCGCCGAGCGTGCCGTCGCCCTGAAGCCCTCCAACGGGGAGTATCACCGGATGCTGGGAACGCTGTGCGGGCAGGTGATCCCGGCCAACGCGCTGCTGGGTCTCAAGTACGGACGCTGCGCCCTGGATTCGATTAATAAGGCCATCGAGATCGATCCGAAATCCTCAGCGGCTTTCCTCAGCAGGGGCGTGGGCAACTTTTACCTGCCGCCTTCCTTCGGCGGCGGCGTGGAGCTGGCGATCCAGGACTTCGAAAGAGCGATTGCACTGAATGCGAAGTCGGATGAAGCCTATCTCTGGCTGGGCATCGCGCTGCGCAAGGCGAACCGGAACGGGGAGGCGAGGAAGGCGATCGTGAAATCGCTCGAGTTGAATCCGGGGCGGGTCTGGGCCAAGCAGCAACTGGAGAAGACACCCGCCGAATGACCGAGCGCCTGGGGGTCCTCGCCGGGATCGCGATCCTGACGCTGGCCGGATACTTCTGGTTTCCAGGCCACACTTACCTTCAGGAAGACACGCAGATTTACGCGGCGATTCTGGAGCGGCTCCACGATCCGTCGGTGCTCGGGAAGGACCCGGTCGCGCTCCATCCGCATGTCGGCTACACGATCTATGACGAGGCGGCGCTGCTGGTGCGCCGGCTTACGGGCGCGGATTTCGAGAATGTACTGGCAGTGGGACAGGTACTGTCGCGGGCCCTGGGGCTGGCCGGCGTCTTCCTGATCGCCACGGCTGTACGGCTTTGCAATCCGTGGGCGCTGGTGGTTGCCGGGATCTTCGGGCTTGGGGCGTTGATTGACGGGCCGACGGTCCTGACGATCGAGCATGAGCCGATTCCGCGAGGCTTTGCGCTCCCGCTGGTCTTCCTTGCGCTGGGGCTGTTGGGGCATGGGCGGTTCCGGCTTGCGGGCATTGCCGCCGGTGCGGCGATTCTGTTTCATCCCCCGACGGTCCTTCCCTTCCTCGCGGTCTATGGAGCGTTCGTGCTGCGGCTTGGATCGCGCGAGCGCTGGCAGCCGGTGCTTCCAATGGCAGCGTCCGTGGGCCTGCTGCTGCTCTTCCGGAAAC
Source organism: Bryobacteraceae bacterium (assembly GCA_046289265.1). Taxonomy (GTDB): domain Bacteria; phylum Acidobacteriota; class Terriglobia; order Bryobacterales; family Bryobacteraceae; genus JBKBWD01. The sequence goes on from JBKBWD010000121.1 coordinate 6,719, forward strand.
TTCAGCCGGGACTGGCGGAGCCGCATGTGTTGTTCGGCCGGCTGGATGAGCCGATCGAGGCGCTCCAGCGGATGCGCTCGACCTATGTCTGGGTCTCGCTCTGGCTACCGGGCCTGATCTGGCAGTACCTGTTCCTATGGGGAGTCTCGGCGGCCGCGTATCTGCGCATCCGTCGCGAGGTTCCCAAGGAGTTGCGCCCGTTCCTGACCGGATTACCGCTGTTTGGCGTACTGATGATTCCGGTCTCCTATGCGCTGCTGGAAGGCGCACGATGGGTGCTGATGCCGCAGTTGCAGCCGGCGCGGGCGGTGTTGTTCGTGACGGCCTTCGCGATCGTGCTTGGCGCGGTCGCGGGCATTCGCGCGGCGCAGGCACGGCGAATTCCCGAAGCGTTTCTGTGGCTGGCGCTGGCGCTGGCTCCGGCGGCGCATTCGAGGGTTTTCGAGATTCTGCAAATCGAGGGAGTGGAAGGGCGGCGGCTGCTGGTGGTGCTGGGGCTTGCGGCGCTGGTTGCGGCGGCCGCTGCCCTGCACAAGAGCGCGCCGGCGCTGCGCTGGAGCTTGTGGGCGGCGGCGCTGGCGGGGCCGATGCTGCTGCTGCCGACCGCGGGCGCGGTGCAGAACTTCCCGAATCATCACAGCACCGAACTCGATGCGCTGAGCGCGTGGGCGCGCGCGAGCACGCCGGTCGAGGCGGTCTTTCATTTTCCGGATGCCGGGCGGGAGCGATATCCCGGCATTTTCCGGGCGCGGGCGCTGCGGAACGTCTACGTCGATTGGAAGGGCGGAGGCCAGGTAAACCTGCTGCACGGATTTGCCAGAGAGTGGCACGACCGGTGGGAGAAGGCGATGCCTCGCAGGTATACCGGTCCTGACTGGGAGCTGTACGCGTCGATCGGCGCCGACTACATCATTCTGAAGGGGGAGCACCGCCTGGAGACGGACGAACCGGTATTTGAGAACGGGCGTTTTGTGGTGTATCGGGTCCGCTAGCAGACGCGGTATCTGGCCACGGCTTCCTCGTCGAGTTCGATACCGAGTCCGGGCTCCTGCGGGATTTCGAGATATCCGTCCTTGGCGCGCAGGCGCTGCTTCGTGATGATCTCGCGCAGGTTGGTCTCTTCCTCGGCGACAAACTCGCAGATCAATGCGTTCGGGATGGAGTTGAGCCAGTGCAGTGCGGCGGCGACGTTGATGTAGGTGGTGAAGCCGTGATTGGCGACCGGGAGGCTGCGGTCATAGGCGAGTGCGGCGATCTTGGTCGCTTCGGTAAAGCCGCCGCAGCGGGTGAGATCGACCTGAACGACATCGACGCGGCCGCGGTCCATCAGGTCGATATAGGACAGGCGGCTGCTCTCCTCTTCGCCGGCGGCGATGCGGACCGGTGTGGATTCGGCCAGGCGCCGATAGCCCTCGTAGTCGTCCGGGCGGAGCGGTTCCTCAAGCCAGAAGATGCCGTAGTCGGCAAAGGCGTTAGCGCGCTGGAGCGCGGTCTTGGAATCCCAGACCAGGCCGGCGTCGATGAGGAGGTCGGCATCGTCGCCCAGCCCTTTGCGGCCCTCCCGCACGAGCGCGATGTCGGTCCTTTCGTCGCGCCCCATCGGGGCGGATCCGAACTTGACGGCGGTGAAACCCTGGTCGCGATAGCGGCGGGCAAGCTCGCCGGTCTTCGCCGGGGTCGGACCGAACAATGAGCTGGCGTAGCACCGGATCTTCTGATGGAAGCCGCCGCCGAGAAGTTTCCACACGGGCACGCCGAGCGCCTTGCCTTTGATATCCCAAAGGGCGAGATCGATTCCGCTCATCGCGTGGAGGCCGATGCCGCGGCGTCCGGAGTAGATGTTGGCGCTGTACATCTTGTGCCAGATCTTCTCGGTTTCGAAGGGGTCTTCGCCGACGACAAGATGGCCGAGTCCGCAGGTGATCGTATGGGAGAACGGCCCCTCGATCACGCCCTTCACGCCGAGCGGGCTGGAATCGACTTCGCCGATCCCCGTGATTCCGGCATCCGTTTCGACGCGGACGATGAGGGCGTCCTGGCCGCTGTCGCACTGGTCCTTGACCTCGGGCAGGCGGAGATAGAGCGCCTCTACTTTTGTGATCTTCATCACACAGAGGCCGAGAGCATAGCCATTCCGGCGCGGCGATGCGACGAATGAGAGGCCGGTCCGTTACTCACTTTTGGCTTCAGCGGCTTTCCTGGGAGCGCTGCGGCTGCGGCGCTTGCGGATTGGCTTTTCTTCCCCCTCGGCGGCGACGTGGGCCGCAAGCCAGGCGGGCGGACGGCCCCGACGGCGTCCGCGCCCGACGGCCAGACGTTCCAGGCTGACAATGACATCGTTGATCCGTTCACGCTCCTCTCGGAGCTCCGACAACATGCGCTCGATATCCATAGATCACATCAAGAATACATATGTGTACGCCGGACTACAACTGCCAGTGGTACTGTTTAAGCCACAGGACTTAAGAGAAATATGCCTCCCCTACTCAACCGAGTGACGGAGTGTATTTGCGAAGTAGCGCCGGGGGAAGGTCGAGGCCGATTCCGGGCCGCTGCGGCGGCAGGTAGTAACCGGCTTCGAAGGGCGGGGTCATGGCCTCCATCATTTCGTTTCCGGGCTCGCCGGTGCCGAAGCTCTCGGCCATGGCGATCTCGCGGCGGGCGATGGCGAGGTGGATGGCGAAGATGCTGCCGCCGCGGTGGGGCAGGAGCGGGAGTCCGGCGGAGGCGGCGAGTTCGGCGATGCGGCGGCCGGCGGTGAGGCCTCCGCCCCAGGTGAGATCGGGCTGGAGGATGTGTGAGGCGCGGTTGCGGATGAGTTCGCGGAAGCCGTAGTGGGTGAATTCGTGTTCGCCGGAGGCGATGCGGGTTCCGATGATTTCCTGGCAGAGGCGCTGGTAGCCGGGGATGTCGTCGGGGAGGAGGGGCTCTTCGATGAAATGGAGGCCGAGGTCGGCGGCGCGGCGGGCGAAGTCGAGGGTGGTTTCGACGTCCCAGCGGCAGAGGCAGTCGATCATGAGTTTGGCGTCATCGCCGGCAGTGCGGCGGGCTTGGCGGAGGAAGTCGAGGAGTTTGCCTCCGGGGGAGCCGGCGAGTTCGTCCCAGAGGCCGATCTTGAAGGCCTGGAAGCCGAGGTTCATGGCGCGGTCGATGTCGCGGCCGGTGAAGTAGGCGGGGATCTTCTCCTTCCCTGCCCCGCCGAGGAGGCGCCAGACGGGCTGGTTGGCCTGCTGGCCGAGGATGTCCCAGAGGGCGAGGTCGATGCCGCTGATGGCCATGATGGGGAGTCCGCGGCGGCCGTAGAAGGAGGTAGAGGCGAACATCTGGTCCCAGAGGAGTTCGACGTTGAGGGCGTTGGCGCCGATGAGGAGGTCGCGGAGGTGGTGGTCGATGATGTGGACGGCTGCGGAGCCGCCTCCGCCCATGCCGTAGCCGGTGAGGCCCTGGTCGGTGCGGATCTGGACGAGGATGGAGCCGGCGAGTTGGGAGAACGGTCCGAACCAGCGGAAGCGGGCGGGGTCGTGGTCGGATGTGAATTTGCTGGTGCCGAATCGGGTGGTCGGCAGGAGGGGCAGGGGCGCGGCGCGGACGGAGACGATGCGCTGCGGGGTGGCGGCGGCGGCCGCGGCGCTGAGGGAGGAGAGGAAGAAGGCTCGGCGGGTCATGGTGGTTGTCCGGATTTGGGTATTGTACAGCTTTGGGGCGTGTCGGAAGTGCCGGAATGTGTCGGATGCCGGCAAAAATGGACTGCGCCCAAAAATGAGACACAGGGGAAATCCGACAGTTACCGCTCGCTGAAGAGTTCTCGACGAACGGGTTGGAATCACTTCACAATGGTTGCAGCCGGGGAAGCGGAGGCAGGCGCTGCTGGAGAGCAACCTGCCAAGGAATACCCGGCCGGAAACTCATTTCGATGAGGGCCGGCAGGCGCAAGCGCTTGCCGGCTGTTCCTTCTAAATCATATATCGAAATAGATTTCCTCATGCCTTGGAAAACTCATCGCCCCGGGCCACCACGGCGTGTCGGGCTGCCGCATCCGCTCGAACTCGGCTGGCGAACGATAGCCCAGCGCCGAGTGCAACCGGACCGGGTGGTACACCGTTTCGATGAACTCCTCCAGGTGCGCCCGCAGTTCCTCGTAACTGCTGTACTGCCGCGCATTCAACTCCTCTTGCTTCAGCGTCCGGATGAAGCTCTCGCACCGGCCGTTCTCCCAGGGACTCCCCGGCCGGCTCATGCTCAGTTCTGCGCCGATCCCCTCCAACCGCTGCACATAGTC
>JBKBWD010000122.1:0-10969 GCA_046289265.1 Bryobacteraceae bacterium
AGCCGCCGGCAGCGTCGATGCCAGCGACGCGAGCCCGACAGATTTGCAGAATTCCCGGCGGCTGAGAGTGCGCATCACTGGTTCACTCCGCTCGCCAGAAATCCGCCGTCCACCGCGATGATCTCGCCGTTCACAAAGCTCGCGGCATCGGAGGCGAGAAACACCGCCGCCCCGGCCAGTTCCTCGACCTTGCCGAAGCGCTTCAGTGGCGTGCGAAGGAGAAACTCCCGCCCGCGCTCGGTGCCGTCGAGCAGCGCCTGGTTCAACGGGGTCCGGAAGACGCCCGGAGCGATCGCGTTCACCACCACGCCCTTCGATCCCCACTCGACCGCAAGCGACTTGGTCAGCGACCCCACGGCCGCCTTGCTCGCCGCATAGGCCGCCACCTCGTGCAGCGCCACGAAGGTCGATAGCGATGCGATGTTGATGATGCGCCCGTAGCCGCGCTCCAGCATGTGCCCCCCGAAGACCTGGCAGGCCCGCAGCGTCCCGTTGAGGTTGGTCTCCATGATGCAGTTCCAATCCTCTTCGCTGAAATCGAGCGTCGCAGCACGCTTCGTTCGGCCCGCCGAATTGACCAGGATGTGGACCTGTCCGAACTCCTTCACGGCCGCGCCGAGCACGGTTTCCAGCGAGGCCCGATCGCCCACGTCGGACCTGACTCGGAGAGTCTTCCGTCCCTTGGCTTCGATCTCGGCCGCAGCCTTCTCCACCTGCTCGGCGCTGCGCGAGGTCGGAATCACGTCCGCCCCCGCCTCAGCCAGCCCAAGCGCGATCGCCCGTCCGATCCCCGACGTGCCCCCGATCACAACGGCCGTCTTCCCGTTCAATTCCAATGCGGCGAATCCCATGCTGTCTTCCTTTTCTTCCGAATGCGATCTAACATTGTACTCTCACGAACACGGCCGGCATAAACGTTTGAGAAAATAGCGTAGATAGGAATGCGAACCCGCTCTTTGTGGATGCACCCGGCGGTCCACCCCATTGCCATCCTGCTATGCCTGGCTCCCGCGGCCGTGCTCGCCTGGAAGTGGCACACCGATCAGCTCGGCTTCAATCGCATCGAGTACATCGCGCGTTACACGGGGGACTGGACGATCCGCCTGCTGTTCGCCACCCTGACGATCACGCCGCTGCGCCGTATCCCGGGCCTGAACCCGATCATCCGCTTCCGCCGGACGCTCGGCTTGGCCGCCTTTTTCTACGGCTGCCTCCACGTCTTTCACTACCTCTGGCTCGACAAGCTCTGGGACTGGAACGAAATGATCGAGGACCTGACCATCCGGCGCTTCTTCATCGCCGGGGCTGTGGCCTTCCTGCTCATGGTTCCGCTTGCCCTGACCTCGACCGCCGGCGCGATCCGCCGCCTGGGAGGCAAGCGCTGGCAGCTATTGCACCGCCTGATTTACTTGAGCGCGGCCGCGGCCGTGCTTCACTACCACTGGCAGGGGAAAGCCTATCTTCTCGACCCGCTCTTCTACGCCGGCGCCCTGGCGCTGCTGCTCGGCTACCGCGCAGCGGTCTGGCTGCATCGACGCTTCGCGAAAGCTAAAACGCGGTCTCCGATCGCAGCCGGATCGTCTGGCCCGATCGCCGGTCCTCGATCACAATCTCACCGGACTCCACCCGCAGGTCGTCCACTTGCGTGAAATTCGCCGGCGTCCGCGCGTAGAACATCAGGAAGTGCGACCCCACTTTCGAGCGCGCCGGGAGCCAGCGGTAGGTCGGGATTCCGAACATCCTGCCCGTGTCGATCGCCTGCCGCCGCGGCACATCGAACGGCTGCGTTGAGAACTCCAACCCGCGCGCAAGCGTGTTGCTGGATGGGTAAAACTCCCAACTCTGGAGCCACGGAAACTCCTCGCGCTTGAGCACGTATCCGAAGATCAGCCGCTTGCCCGGATGGATCGCGGTCACGTACACGTGCTTCCGGCTTGCATCGAATGCCGTGGTGGTGTGGTCGGTGGAGTTGGTTCCCAGCGGAGCGATCCGCACATCCGTATGGCCGCCATCGGCGAGCGGGGCATTCGGCCAAGTGAACTCGCGGTCGCTCGCCAGACGCTTCTCAGCCGCTCCGGCTCGCGCCGCGCGCTCCTGGTAGGGGCGGGTCCTGCTGCGCCCGGCAGGCAGATCGACGGCGGTCTGGCCGCGCTCCAGAAACGGAGCCCCGATCGTCGCGTGCTCGGCCCAAACCATCGGCCGGTCGAAGGCGAGCAGATTTTCGATCTCGGTCAGGACGTGAACGACGTTCTCGCCCTCCGCCATGCGATACGTCCGGACGACGTTTTCCTGGAGCAGCGGAAGCTTGGCCGACATCGTCAGTTCGGTCACCTTGCCGGCCTTCTTATACGAGACGACCTCGAAGGTTTGGACATGCGCTTCGCCGTGCCCGCGGAGTCCTGCCGCCTGCTCTTCCGCTGAAACGGGTCCAAAGCCGTCGACGCAGAGGAAGTGCCCGAAGCTCGCGCCGAATCGAGGCGGCTGCCCCGCCTCGCGCGCTAGCCGCACCGGATTCCAGATCGGGCTGATCTTCCCGGCGTCGTCGGTCAGAACCAGATCCGCAACCGTCGCCCCGGTGGGAAAGATCGTTAACGCCAACGGCCCGTTGGAGAGCAGAAAGGCCTCCCGCTCCTCAAACGTCGTTCTGGAAGGCTGCTGCGCGAGCAGCGCGACTGCCACAATCAAGCCTGCTATTACTCGGCGCATAGAGGTCAAGCCACCCCCATCTTCCCGCGCAGCATCGCCACGAACTCGCCCAACTCAACCGGCCGGTCCTTGACGTACATGCCGTCGCGGTCCGATTCGCCCCAGACCGCACCGCCTTCGAAACCGCCCCCGGCCACCATGGCCGAAAAACAATGCGGCCAGTGATCGCGGCCCGCCTTCTCATTGATCTCCGGCGTGCGGCCGAACTCTCCCGATACCAGCACGATCGTAGTTTCAAGCAGCCCCCGCACGTCCAGATCGTCGAGCAGCGCCGAGAAGGCGCGGTCCAGTTCCGGAAGATACTCGTTCGCCAGCAACCGGAAGATGTCGCTGTGGTGGTCCCAGGCATTCCTTTCCCGGGACACCGTGACGAAACGCGCGCCGGACTCCACCAGCCTCCGCGCCATCAGGCAGCGCTCTCCCAGCGCGGTTCGCCCATACCGTTCAACGACCGCATCCGGCTCGCCGGACAGATCGAGCCTCCGGGTACCCGAAAGCACAACGTAAGGCTCCGCCGCGCCCCGCTGTCCCGGTTGATTGGCAATCACCTCTCCCAACGTCGGGTGCACAACGCCCGGCTTCACTTCCCGTCCGCTCAGCAGGAGCGTTTGGGCTGCCGAGTGAGCCGCCGCCCCGTGCGTCATCGACCGGATCACCGTGTAGCGGTCCGCCCGCTGCGCCATCCGCGGTAGGTGCTCACAGATCCGCAGCCCCGGGACGCTCGTCGAGATCGTCCGGAACGGACCGCGAATGCGCGAGTCGGCATCCGGCTTCGGATCGAAGCTGTCGAGGTGGCTCAGCCCGCCCTCCAGGTAAATGTGGATGACGGCTGTCGCCGGCCCGTGCGTCCACAGCCCCCGCACCGCGCCGTAGGATGGCAGCAGCCCCAGGCCGGATACGGAACCGAGCTTCAGGAAAGAGCGGCGGTCGAAGTTTCCCATAGATCTGCCTACAATATCGCTTTCCGGCAATCGCTGCCATAATCTGGTTGAGGGAGAAATGTCGGTTCCGATCATCCGAACGGCCACAGCGTGCCTGGCGCTTTTCAGCCTCGCCGCCTCGACCCAGGCCGCCGACAACAAGCCCCTGGACTACGGCCGGGAGGTGCGCCCCATCCTCGCCGAAAAGTGCTTCCACTGTCACGGCCAGGACAGCAAGAAGCGCATGGCCGGGCTGCGGCTCGATACCTACGAAGGCGCCACTGAACTCCGCAACGCCCGCGCTGCCCTCGTGCCCGGCAACCCGGAGCACAGCACGCTCTTCCAGCGCATCACCGCCGACAAACCCGCCCTGCGGATGCCGCCCGCCTGGTCCAACCGCACGCTGAGCGCCGAGGAGATCGCCATCCTGAAGCGCTGGATCGAAGAAGGCGGCCGGTATACGCGTCACTGGGCTTTCGTCCCGCCGGAACGGCCTACGGTCCCGGACGTCGCCGACAGCCGCTGGGTGAAGCAGCCGATCGACGCCTTCGTCTGGAAGCGGCTCCAGGAGGAAGGGCTCCAACCGAACCGCGATGCGCCGCCGGAAACCTGGCTGCGCCGCGTCTCGCTCGACCTGATCGGGCTGCCGCCGGCACCCGCCGACTACGACGCATTCCTCAAGGACGTGAAGGCTCGCGGCGAAGCCGCCTACAGCAGCGCCGTCGACCGCCTCCTCGCTTCGCCCCGCTATGGCGAGCGCATGGCCATCGACTGGCTCGATGCCGCGCGCTACGCCGACACCCACGGCTTCAACAACGATTCCGAGCGATCGATGTGGCGCTGGCGCGACTGGGTGATCGACAGCTTCAACGCGAACATGCCCTATGACCGGTTCCTGACCGAGCAACTGGCCGGCGACCTCCTGCCCAACCCCAGCCTCGATCAGCGCATCGCGACCGGATTCCTGCGCAACCACGTCATCAACTCCGAAGGTGGCATCATCGAAGAGGAGTATCGCGTCGAGTACGTGGCCGACCGCGTGCGCACCCTCGGCATGACCTGGCTCGGCCTTACGCTCGAATGCGCGCGCTGTCACGACCACAAGTACGATCCCATCTCCCAGCGCGACTACTATCGCTTCTTCGCCTTCTTCAACAACGTCGCCGAACACGGCGAAGACGGCCGCGTCACCAACGCCGTGCCGTTCATTGCGGCCCCTACGAAGGATCAGCGGAAGCGGCTGGCCGAACTCGAATCCCGGATTCAACAGTTGATTGCCGCCACGGAACGAATCGAGAAATCCTGGCGCTGGCGCGACGCACACTACAGCGCCGCCGTTGAGTTCGTCGATCGCGCCACGGTCCCCGACGACGCCGCCCTGCGGCTCGCCTGCGATCCCGAGGGCAGTTTCCCCGCAACCTCCGACAAGCCCTGCGCATTCCGCGATTCCGAATCGCGGCCGGAGACCGCGCCGGTTCCGGTTTCAAAGCGTCGGCCCATGACCTTCAGTCTTTGGGTCAAGCCGTCGAAATCCGACACCGACGTCGCACTTCTCTCGACGGTTGACTACGCCAAGAGCGAAGCCTCGGTCGAATACGGTCGCGGCATTGAGCTCCGGCTGGTCGGTGGAGAACTCGAGTTCCGCTACGCCGATCGCTTCCCGGCCTACTCGATCCGCGTACGCTCCGAAGGCGCCGCCATCGGCGCGGGTCAATGGCGCCACCTGACCCTGGTTTACGAGGGCGCCGGCGATAAAGAAACCGGACGAGCCGACGCGTCCTGGGTCCGGATGTTCATCGATGGCCGGGAGGCGCCGACGCGCATCCTGAGCGAGGGCGTCTCGATGCCGGCCGCCAAAAACGACAAACCTTCGCCCACGAAGTTCCGCATCGGCTGGGACAATGCCCTCGAGAGCCGGGGCTTTGCCGGACGGCTTGACGCAATCGCTTTCTGGACGCGCGCGCTGGCCGACGACGAGATCCGCTCCCTGTTCGAGAAGATCGCCCTCCCCTATGCCGCCGGAAAGCACCGGGAAGGCAACGCCACTGGCATCGAAGCCGGCTGGCTGCGCTCAGCCCTGCTGCGCCAGGCGAACGCCAAGTACGCATCCAGGCAGCGCGAGTTGGAGACGACTCGCGCCGAGTGGCTCGCCTTACGCCGCAACGCACCGACCGTCATGGTCATGGAGGAGATGGAGACCCCGCGCGAGACCCGCCTGCTGCTCCGCGGCGCCTACGATGCCCCCGGCGAGGTCGTCGGGACAGGCGTCCCGGAATCGCTGCTCGGTCCGTGGCCCGAGGGCGCGCCGGCGAACCGGTTGGGACTGGCCCGGTGGCTCACCAAACCCGACCACCCGCTGACCAGCCGCGTGGTGGTGAATCACTTCTGGCAGCAACTGTTCGGAGCGGGCCTCGTAAAGTCCAGCGACAATTTCGGACTCCAGGGAGAGTGGCCCAGCCATCCGGAGCTCCTCGACTGGCTGACGCGCGAGTTCGTCGATTCGGGCTGGAACGTCAAGGCGCTGCTCAAACAGATCGTTCTTTCGGCCACCTACCGGCAGGACTCCGGCGCACCGCCCGCGCTCTTCGCCCGCGATCCCGAGAATCGCCTGCTCGCGCGCGGACCGCGGTTCCGTTTGCCGGCCGAAGTGATCCGCGACCAGGCCCTCTTCCTCTCCGGCTTGCTGAAAAATCGCCTCGGCGGCCCGAGCGTCTATCCGTATCAACCGGCTGGCCTGTACGACGGAATTGTCGTCGCGGCCAACTATCCGGGCTCCACCTACGTGGAAAGCCAGGGCGACGACCTCTATCGCCGGAGCCTCTACACCTTCTGGAAGCGCACGGTACCCCACCCGACGATGATCGTCTTTGACGCTCCGGACCGTGAGTTCTGCACCGTGCGCCGCTCGACGACCAACACGCCGCTCCAGGCCCTCACGCTGTTGAATGACCCGAGCTTCGTCGAGGCCTCCCGGAAGTTCGCCGAACGCGCTTTCCGGGAAGGAGGCGGCACGGCCGCCTCGCGCCTTGCCTTCCTGTTCCGCACGGCGACCGGCCGCGACCCAAACGAGCGGGAGCGCCGCGTCCTCCAGGAGACCTTCGACCGTCTGCTCGCCGAATTCCGCTCGGACGAAGCGGGCGCGCGCGCCTGGCTCTCCGTCGGAGCGGCGCCTGTCGACGCGTCACTGCCGGCTGCCGAACTGGCCGCATGTGCGGCGGTTGCCAACATGATCCTCAACATGGATGAAGTCGTGACCAAAGGTTGAACGCCATGGATTGTTGCAATTTCTCCCACGCGCTCTCGCGCCGTGAAATGCTCGCGAAATCGGGATACGGGATCGGAATCGCCGCGCTCCACGCGCTGCTCGGGCGCGCCGCGGCCCGCGAGCCCGAGCAGCGCGCCTTCCCGAACTTCCCGCCGCGAGCCAAGCGAGTTATCTTCCTCTTCCAGGCCGGCGGACCGTCACAGCTTGACCTGATGGACTACAAACCCGGCCTCAAGGACCGGTTCAACCAGGACATCCCGCCCTCGGTCTTCGGCGGGCAGCGCGTCACCGGCATGGTCGCCCATCAGGACCGCTTCCCTGTCGCTCCCAGCATGTACGAATTCAAGCAGTACGGGGAGAGCGGCATGTGGTTCAGCGAACTGCTGCCGCATCACGGAAAGATCGCGGACGAGATCTGCGTGATCCGCTCCATGCGCACGGAGGCGATCAACCACGATCCGGCCATCACCTTCATCCAGACCGGAAGCCAGTTGCCCGGCCGGCCCAGCATGGGATCCTGGATCGACTACGGGCTCGGCAGCGAAAATGAAAACCTGCCCGGCTTCGTCGTCCTGAACTCGCTGCCGAGCAACGGAATGCCCGACCAGGGCCTGCTCGCGCGCCTTTGGGGCGCAGGATTCCTGCCGAGCCGCTACCAGGGAGTACAGCTCCGTTCTGCCGGCGATCCGGTGCTTCACCTCACCGATGCGCCGGGCATCACCCGTGAGCGCCGAAAAACGATCCTTGACGGCCTCTCTGCCCTCAACACCCAGCTCTACGAACGCGTCAGCGACCCGGAAATCGAGACCCGCATCGCGCAGTACGAGATGGCGTTCCGCATGCAAGCCAGCGTGCCGGAGCTTGCCGATACCTCCGGTGAACCCGAGCACGTCTACAAGCTGTACGGCGAGGATGCCCGCAAGCCCGGCACCTTCGCAGCCAACTGCCTTCTGGCGCGCCGCCTGGCCGAGCGGAACGTCCGGTTCATCCAGCTCTATCACCGCGGTTGGGACCACCACGGCGGCCTGACGCAGAAGATCCCTTCGATGGCCCGCGACGTCGATCAGGCCTCCGCCGCTCTTGTGCTCGACCTCAAGCAGCGCGGCATGCTTGACGACACGCTGGTGATCTGGGGCGGCGAATTCGGCCGCACGCCCTACGCCCAGGGCACGCTCAAACCCGACAACTACGGAAGGGACCATCACGGGCGTGTTTTCTCCATCTGGATGGCAGGCGGCGGAATCAAGCGCGGCCACATCCACGGCAGCTCCGACGAGTACGGATTCAACATCGCCGATGGCGGCGTCCATATTCACGACCTCCAGGCGACAATCCTCCATCTGCTGGGTATCGACCACGAAAAGCTGACCTACCGGTTCCAGGGCCGCCAATTCCGCCTGACCGACGTCAGCGGCAAGGTGGTCAGGGAAGTCCTGGCCTGAAATCGCACACTGCTATATGACCCCTTACAGAATCACTCGCCGAGCCTTTAACGCCGCGCTCCCCGGTGTATGCGGCGCCGCTCCCTGGAAGACCGGCGCCGCTCCCGCGCCCTGCCGTTTCCTCCACGCAACGGTCGAGGGCGAGGGCACGCCGGTCCCGGTCGCCGGGTTCATCGAACATGCAATCCCGCCGGACTCAAAGAACGGCGTCCTGCTTCGCTGGCCGGCCGAGGTGCGCGGGGCCGCCGGTTTCGGTTTCGCCTTCGGCCACGACTATCGCGAGTTCGGTAAGATCGCGGTGCATCTGGCCGGCAGCGGACGCCTGATCGCCTCGGTCGACGTGAGCCTGGCGCCGCGCTTCGACCCATACTACGTCCCGCTTTCGGATCCCGATGCCCGTACCGCCTCCCGCGAGGGCCTTCTGCTTCGCGCCGAAGGGGGTGATGCTCGCCGCTCCGTCCTCAGCGCCGGTCCCGCGCGCCGCCGCGAAGCCCCGGCCTTGCACCCCTTTCTCCTGATCCCGGGGAAACTGCGCCCTCTCGACGAGTACTTCCATCGGATGCGCTCGCTCGACGTGACCCAGGAGTTCGACTGGCGCGCCGGTTGCGTCACCGAGGGACTCTACGCTCTCGGCGAGCTGAAGGCCCTGAGGCGCTATCTCGATCTGTTCCTCCGCGAGAGCAGCGAAGAGGCGACCGCCTCGTTCCGACGCGGCGTCGAGCAGACGCTTCCCGCCGCTGCCATCGCCCGCGTCATGTCATCGCACCCGGCCATCGAGGATGCGCTCTCGCTCTGGAGCAAGCGCCGCAATGCCTCCGGCCATGTACAGGGCGGCACGCGCATCGTCGCCGAAGCGAACTATACCGTCGCCTATCCGATGGCCGTGATCGGAGCGGTCCGCGGCGACGGCGCGCTCCGCGAACAGGCCGTATTGCAACTGCGCGCGGCCCGCGACCGCCTGGTGGACACAGCAGGCAATCTCTTTCTCCGCCATGACGAGAGCACCGGAGAACGCACCTATCTCGGCTGGGCCCGCGGCGTCGCTTGGTATATCCTCGGTCTCGCCGCGACCCTCGACGCGCTCCCGGACGCTGAGCGTCCGCCGGACCTGCTCGAAGAACTCCGCCGCTCGCTCCGGTGGGCTCTGCAATTCCAGCGCGACGACGGCCTTTGGTGCGCATTTCTGCCGGAGTCTGATGTCGCACCCGACACCTCCGGATCGGCCGGTATCGGGGCAGCGCTCCGTATCGCACGTAAACTCAGAGCAGCCGAGCCGTCCTGGGAGCAGGCAGCGCGGCGCGCCCTCCAGGGCTGCCTCGGACGCCTCAGCCCGCACGGCTTTCTTACGGGCGTCTCGCAGAGCAACAAGCGCGAAGGCGGAGAATCCTTCCAGCGGTCTCCCCACCGGGTCAGCATGCAGTTCGGAATGGGCCTGCTTGGAGCCTTTCTGGCGAATTCGCCATCTGTGTAAAATGCACCCATGTCCCTCACCCGCCGCAGCCTCCTCGCCGCCGCGCCCGCGGTCTTTACAAAAGCCCGCGCCGCCGCAAACCGACGCCCCAATGTTGTCTTCTTCATGACCGACGACCACGGCGCTTGGGCCACCGGCGCCTACGGCTGCAAAGAGATCCACACGCCCAACATCGACCGCCTCGCCGCCGAAGGCGCCCGCTTCACCCGCGCCTTCGCCTGCACGCCCGTCTGCTCGCCCAGCCGAATGACCTACATGACCGGCCGGCTGCCTTCGCACCACGGCGTCCAGGACTGGCTCCGCCCTGTCGACAGCTTCGGCGAGCGCAGCCGGCGCTGGCTCGACGGCCACCCGACCTTTTCCGAAATCCTGGCCCGCAACGGCTACACCCTTGGGATGTGCGGGAAGTGGCACATGGGCCAGGACGAGACCCCGCAGGCCGGCTTTACGTATTGGGCCACCATCCCCGGAGGCGGCGGACCCTACCGCGATCCGGTCATCGTCCACAACGGCGTGGCATCCAAACGCGAAGGCTTCAAGACCGACCTCATCACCGACTGCGCCCTCGACTTCCTCGATCGCCAGAAGGGCGCCGAAAACCCCTTCTGCCTCATGCTCCCCTTCTACGCGCCCCACACACCTTACGACTATCAGCCCGAACCCTACAGCCGCCCCTATGCCGGCGCGTCCTTCTCCTGCTTCCCGGATGCCCCCATGCACCCGTGGCAGAACAGCGGCCTCAAGCGCCACCACGGCAACCGTGAGAGCTACCGCAGCTACTCCGCCCTCATCACCGGGCTCGATCACAACGTCGGGCGCGTAATCGGGAAACTCGAAGCGTTGGGCTTCACAGGCGACACCGTCGTCGTATTCACCGCCGACCAGGGCTGGAATGCAGGCCATCACGGCGTCTGGGGAAAAGGCAACGGCACGCACCCGTTCAATCTCTACGAAGAGTCGATCCAGGTGCCCCTCCTCTGGCGCCATCCCGGTCGCATCCGGGCCGGCATCACGCCCGCCCCGATGGTCTCCTCCTACGATTTCTTCCCGACCCTCCTCGACTATCTCGGCATCCCCTCTCCGCCCGACCCTAGCGGGAGTTTACTCGAAGGCCGGACGACACACAGGCAAGTCGCTGATGTGAAAGACCGTTTAAAGTGATGGG
>JBKBWD010000123.1:0-10889 GCA_046289265.1 Bryobacteraceae bacterium
CTGGAAAACTTCCGCCGACGTCATCCTTGACAAGGTCCGGCGTTGTAAAGAATTACTTGAGACGGGAGACTAGCGCGCCCCGTGTTATATCGGTTTTTCCGATGTTCTTCTTCGAAACTTTCTATTTGTCTTTTTGTGAAACTCACTTTACATTGACTATAGCAATTCAAAGACATTTTCGATGGAGGTTGCCAGGAAAATGAAGCTTGTAATCACCGTCATGTGTTCAGTTTTGCTCTTCGCGGCCTCGGCCGCAGCGTCGAAAGGCATGCCCGTTACCCTGCCGGAGAATAGCCCGGTCGCCCCGATCCTCGACGAGGCGAAGCGTCTCGAAGCCGAAGCCCGGGACATCGCCAGGCAGCTTAGAGCCAAGAAGGCGGATGTCAGCCGGGCCGCCGAGCGCATGGAAGTTCTCGAAAATCACCTGCGTGAGCTGGAGAGCCACATCGCGGCGTTCGAGGCCGCGAAACCACCCCTGAACACGGCGCAGGAGGCCCAGTTCGAGCGCATCAAGGCGATCAGCGCTTCCCTCCAGGCGGTAACTACCGCGAAGAAGGCGACCATCGAAAGCAGCGACAGCCGCAAGCGCGACCTCTTGCGGGCGCATGCGATCGGTATCGCCCGCCGCGCCGAGATGCTGCAGCAGGCCGCACTTCGCATGGGCGCATAAGCGCCCTACCCCCATAGGACAACTTCCCTCCGTGAGGCCATCGCTGACTGGCGATGGCCCTTTTTTTCGACCTGACTGGTTGTGGTTCTATGCTGGTAAAACCGGGAGGAGGATGAACCGTGAAGCCTTGCCTTCGACTGCACGCGTCCAGGCTGCATGGAGCGTTGATCGAGCATACAATATCCCCATGACACCGGAGCAAAAACGGCAGCTTGACGAGGCAGGCTACCTGGTTCTGGAAGATTTCGCGTCCCTGGAATTCCTCAAAGAGCTGCGCGACCGCATCGACGCGTTATTTACGGCAGAGGGCGAGGCCGCCGGCAGCGAATTCCGCCAGGAGCCGCAGACCCGGCGGCTGGCCAATCTCGTCGACAAGGGTGAGATCTTCCGGCGTGCGATCGCGGCGCCAGAGTTGCTCGAAGCCGTCCGCTGCGTCATCGGCCCGGAGTTCAAGTTGAGCAGCCTGAACGCGCGCTCGGCCGATCCGTATTCCACATGGATTCAACCGCTGCATGCCGATGTCGGCGCCATCGCCGACGAAGCCGGCAACTGGGTCTGCAATATCGTCTGGATGCTGGACGACTTCACCGAAGACAACGGAGCCACCCGCATGGTGCCTGGTTCGCATCGCTGGCGGAAACTGCCCCAGGATGTCCTCAACGACCCCGCCGCCCCGCACCCCGACGAGATCCTTCTAACCGGCAGGGCCGGCACTGTCGTCGTGATGAACGCCCACATGTGGCACGGCGGGACCGCAAACCGCACCGGGCAACCCCGGCGCGCGCTGCACTCCTTCTACACACGGCGCGATAAGCCCCAGCAGCAATATCAGAAGGCCCTGCTGCGGCCCGGAACCCAGGCTGCCCTGGGTCCCGAGTTACGGTGGCTGCTCGCCCTCGATGACCCGCTCAACGACGAACTCTGCAGCCGAACCACCGGGATGAGTGGATTTCTCCGCTGATCGTCAGACCAGCCCGAGGATCCGGCGGTTCCGCCCGGCATCGCTGGCGGCGCCGGCGAAGTCGTCGAAGGCCTTCTTCGGAACGTCGATCAGGTGCGAAGCGATGAACGGCGCGCCCTCGGTTGCACCCTGTACGCTATCCTTGTAGCAGCACTCCCACTCGAGCACGGCCCAGGAACCGTAGCCCGCCGCCGTCAGCCGCGTGAAGACCTGCTTGAAGTCCACCTGCCCGTCGCCGAGCGAGCGGAAGCGGCCGGGACGCTCGGCCCAGCCGAGATAGCCGCCGTAAACGCCGGCCCGCGCCGAGGGACGGTACTCGGCATCCTTCACATGGAAGGCTTTGATGCGCTCGGCGTAGAGGTCGATAAAGCCGACATAGTCGAGGCACTGCAGCACGAAGTGCGACGGATCGTAGTTGATGGCCACGCGCGGATGGTTGCCCGTGACGTCCAGGAAACGCTCGAACGTGGCGCCGTCGTAAACATCCTCGCCCGGATGCAGCTCATAGGCGAGATCGACGCCGTGCTCGTCGGCATAATCCAGAATCGGCTTCCAGCGCCGGGCCAGTTCGTTGAATCCCTCCTCGACAAGGCCGGCCGGACGCTGCGGCCACGGATAGATGTACGGGAATAGCAGCGTTCCCGTGAACGATGGAGAGACGCTCAGCCCGAGGTTCGCCGAGGCCTTTATCACGAGCTTCAACTGCTCGGCGGCCCACTCGGCCCGGGCCGCGGGATTGCACCGGACGGCCGGAGGCGCAAAGGCGTCAAACATCTCGTCATAGGCCGGGTGGCTGGCCACGAGCTGCCCCTGCAGATGGGACGCCAGCTCCGTGATGACCAGGCCGTTGGTCTGCCCCTTCAGTTCGTCGCAGTAAGTCTTGGATTCGGCCGCCTTCTGGAGGTCCATAATCCGGCCATCCCAGGAGGGCAACTGTACGCCCTCGTATCCGAGCGACTTCACCCAGGCCGTAATGGCCGGCAGTGAGTTGTAGGGGGCTTCATCGCCCATGAACTGGGCGAGGAAGATTGCGGGTCCTTTGATCTGAGCCATAACTTGTTTATGGTAATTCAGATCGGACCCCTTCGGATGTGCCTTTCCGCACGCGCTCCCCGGCAACCTCGTAAAATAGAGATTCATGGGCAGATTCTATTCTCGGCGCGAGTTGGTGGAGGCGCGCGCAAATTGGAAGCTCCAGGGCAAAACCGTCGTATTTACCAACGGCTGCTATGACATTCTCCACCCCGGCCACATCCGCCTGCTGGAGAGCGCACGCTCGCTGGGCGACGTCCTGATTCTGGCGCTCAATACGGATTCGAGCGTCCAGCGGATCAAAGGCCTTAGCCGGCCGCTGATCTGCGAGCAGGACCGCGCCGCACTCGCGCTCGAACTCGAGGCCGTCGACGCCGTCACCTTCTTCGATGAGGACACCCCGCGCGAACTGATCGCCGAGGTTCTGCCCGACGTACTGGTCAAGGGAGCCGACTGGGCACACTTCATCGCCGGCCGTGAGGAGGTCGAGGCTGCCGGAGGCAAAGTGATGGCCCTGCCGCTCGAGCCCGGCCACTCCACAACGAACATTGTCGAGGAGATTCTCCAGCGAAGCGTCTGACCCGTTCGCCACTACAGATCGGAGCATCGATTTGACTCACCCCGCCGTACGGGAGCTGTTCCACGAGCTGACCCGACACCCGTCTTTCCAGGACCTCGCCCGCCGGCTCGGCGCGGACTCGCAGGCGCGCGTCTCCCTTTCCGGGCTCACCACCACGGCCAAGGCGCTCTACCTGGTACTCCTCTGGCAGGCCACCGAACGTCCGCTCCTGGTCATCGTCGACGGCAACCGCCAGGCCGAAGCGATTTCCGAGCTGGTCGATACCTTCTTCGAGCTGCTCGTTCTCGCCAAGGAGACGCCCCGGCCGCAGGCCATCCCGGCGCTCGACGTGCTCCCGTCCCAGAACCTCTCACCGCACTCGGAGATTGTCGAGCAGCGCGCCATAGGTATGTGGCGGCTGGCGACCGAGCGTGTGCCCATCACCATCACGCCGATCACTTCGGCGCTGCTGAAGACCGAATCACCCGAGTTCTACCGGCAGCTCGCCCTGACGCTCCGGACTGGCGAAGAGGTGCCGCTCGAAGACCTGGTCCGCCACATGGACAGCATCGGCTACCAGCGCCGCGAGCCGGTCGAAATGGTCGGTGAGTACTCGGTGCGCGGCGGCATCCTGGACGTCTTCCCGGTCGAGGCCGCCCGCCCGGTCCGGATCGAGTTCTTCGGCGACCTGATCGAGTCCATGCGCCGGTTCGATGTGGAGACGCAGCGCTCGGCATTGAAGATTGAAGAGTTTACCCTGCTGCCGCTTCTGGACTTCCCCCGCAGCCGCGACCTGCTCAGCGAACTGGCCGAGCGCGCCGAACGGAGCGACGCCGTGCCCGGCGAAATGTTCCCCGGTTGGGAGTTTCTGGTCCCGCTGATCCGGCCGCGCACCGGGTCGATTCTGGGAATGATCGACAATCCGATCGCCGTCTGGGATGAGCCCGAGCAGATTCGTGGTGCAGCCGAGCGGTTCTGGAAGCGGCTTGAGACACCCGACCGGCCCTCGCCCATCGACCCGGACCTCCTCTACTTCCGCTGGGATGATCTGCAATCGCAAGCACCGGAACGCGCCGAACTGCTCCTGCGCGAGCTCGAACTCGGGGGCAACGGCGGCGTCCAGCCGGTCCGCATCGCCTCGCGCCCATCCATGGCGTTTCAGGGCAATATCCCCGTCGCCGTGGCGGAGGCCCGAACGCTGGTCGAAAGCGGGAACCGCGTGGTTTTTTTCTCACCGTCCACCGGCGAGATCGAGCGGCTGGCCGACATCTTCCAGGAGTACTCCGTCCCCTTTCAACTCGGCCTCGATCCTTCGGCTACAACGCCGGACTATCTCGCGCACCGCGCGTATGCGGGCTCGGCCGCGAGCATCTATCTTGTCAAGGGCAACGTCCGCAAGGGCGCGGTGCTGCCGGAGGCACGGCTCGCAATGTTCGGCGCCGAGGATCTGTTCGGGGCCTCCGAACTGGTGACCCGCCCCGGTCCGGCGAAGTCGCAGCTTTCGGCTTTCGCCGCTGACCTGGCGGATCTGAAGCCGGGCGATTATGTCGTCCACGCCACCCACGGCATCGGCCGCTTCCTCGGGCTTCGAGAGATCGCGCAAGGAGACGGCAAGGGCGACTTCATGCTCCTCGAATACGCGGGCGACGCCAGGCTCTACGTGCCGCTCACCCGCATGGACCTGGTCCAGAAGTTCCGGGGCGCCGGCGAGGGGGCTCCTTCGCTCGACCGCATGGGCGGCGTCACCTGGGAGCGCACCAAGAGCCGCGTCAAGACCAAGATGCGCGACATGGCCGATGAGCTGCTGAAGCTCTACGCCCAGCGCAAGGTGGCCGCCGGATTCGCCTTTTCTCCGGACAGCAACTGGCAGCGCGAGTTCGAGGACGCCTTCGAATACGCTGCCACCATGGACCAGATCGCCGCGACCGCCGACATCAAACGTGACATGGAGAGCTCGATTCCCATGGACCGCCTGCTCTGCGGCGATGTCGGCTTCGGCAAAACCGAGGTCGCGATGCGCGCGGCGTTCAAGGCGCTCGGCGACGGCAAGCAGGTCGCCGTACTCGCCCCGACGACCGTCCTGGTCCTCCAGCACTTCGAAACCTTTAAACGGCGCTTTGCCGCCTTCCCGGTCCGGATCGAGATGCTGAGCCGCTTCCGCCCCAACAAAGAGATTAAGACGGTGCTCGAAGAGGTCGCGGAGGGACGTGTGGACATCGTGATCGGAACACACCGGCTCCTGTCGACAGACGTTGAATTCCGCGACCTCGGCCTCCTGATCGTCGACGAGGAGCAACGCTTCGGCGTCCGGCACAAGGAGCGGCTGAAGCAGCTCAGGAAGGACGTCGATGTCCTGACCATGAGCGCTACTCCTATCCCGCGCACCCTGCATATGAGCCTGCTCGGGCTGCGCGACATGTCTGTGATCGAGACGCCGCCCAAGGACCGGCTCGCCATCCAGACCGTCGTCTCGCACTTCCATCCGGAGATCATCCGCAGCGCCATCGAGCAGGAGCTGGGACGCGGCGGACAGGTCTATTTCGTTCACAACCGCATCGACACCATCTGGCAGCGCGCGGCGATGATTCAGGAGCTCGTCCCCAACTGCCGTATCGGCGTGGGCCACGGCCAGATGGGCGAGGCCGACCTCGAGAAGGTGCTGCTCGGCTTCATGCGGCACGAATACGACGTCTTCGTGTGCACCACGATCGTCGAAAATGGCCTCGACATCCCGCTGGCCAATACGATCATCATCGACCACGCCGAACGCTACGGACTCTCCGAGCTGTACCAGCTCCGGGGCCGCGTCGGCCGATCCAATCGCCGCGCCTACGCGTATCTGCTCGTTCCACCGGATGCCGAGCTCACCGACGTCGCCCGGAAGCGCCTGGCCGCGCTTAAGGAGTTCAGTGATTTGGGAGCGGGATTCAAAATCGCTGCCCTCGACCTCGAACTCCGCGGTGCGGGCAACCTGCTGGGCGGCGAACAGCATGGCCATATCGCATCGGTCGGCTTCGATATGTATGTGCGTCTGCTTGAGGAGACCGTCCATGAACTCAAGGGCGAGGAGGTGCCGCTCGAAATTCACTCGACGCTCAACCTCGGGCTCGACATTCGAATACCGCCCGAGTACATCGCCGACGAGCATCAGCGTTTGCGCGCTTATAAGAGGATCGCGGACGCCGGCGACGACGAGCGCTCCGCCAAGGTGTTGGCCGAGTTGGAGGATCGCTACGGCCCGGCGCCCGAGGCGGTGCGAAACCTGCTCCGCTTCTCGCAGTTGAAGAGCCTCGCCGAGCGGATCGGCGCCGAGTCGATCGACCGCCGCGCCGGTGCAATCAACATCAAGTTCCATAAGGACTCCAGAATCGACCCGCAGCGCCTGATGGGATTGGTCGGCTCGACGCCGGGCGCGCAGTTCACGCCGGCAGGCGTCCTGAAGATACCGCTCAGCGGCGCGCCCGGCGCATTTCAGACCGCGGAACAGATCCTGGGATACACACAAA
The DNA here is from genome assembly GCA_046289265.1 of Bryobacteraceae bacterium. Classification (GTDB taxonomy): domain Bacteria; phylum Acidobacteriota; class Terriglobia; order Bryobacterales; family Bryobacteraceae; genus JBKBWD01. The sequence goes on from JBKBWD010000123.1 coordinate 6,729, forward strand.
GCTGCCTGATGCGGCTGCTCGGGTGAATGGTGGATAATGTGAGCATGAAGTTTGTGCCTCTTCTGCTTTGTCTGGGAGCCGCCTGGGCGGCGGAAGTTCACGTCGTCGAGCAGATCGTCGCCAAGGTCAACAGCGAAATCATTACTTCGGGTGAGCTTGAGCGGCAGCGCCAACAGCTCATCGAGGAACTCCGGGCCCGCGGCGTACAAGGACCGGATCTCGAGAAGCTTGTCGAGGAGCGGTCGAAGCATCTTCTTCGCGACAAGATCGATCAGCATCTTCTCGTGCAGAAGGCGAAGGAGATGAACGTCAACGTCGATGCCGAAGTGACGAAGTACATCGCCGAGATTCAGCTCCAGAACAAAATCGCCGATCCGGATAAGTTCCAGGCCTGGGTGCGCGAGCAGACTGGAATGCCGTTCGAGGACTTCCGGGCCGAGACGCGTAACGCGATGATGACCCAGAGGGTGATCGGCATGGAGGTCGGCAGCCGCATCAATATCCCACGCGCCGAGGTCGAGAAGTATTACAACGAGCACAAGGATGAGTTCATGCGCCAGGAGCGCGTCTTCCTTCGCGAGATTCTGGTCTCGACCGAGGGCAAGGACGCAGCCGGCACCGAGGCGGCCGAGAAGAAGGCGAAGGATCTGGTGGCGCGCGCGCGCCGCGGCGAACGCTTCGGTGAACTCGCCCGCGACAACTCCGATGCCGACAGTGCGAAGAATGGCGGCGAACTTCCCGGCTACGCCCGCGGCGACCTGCGGCCCGAACTTGAAAAACTCGTTTTCGATCAGGAGCGCAATCATGTCACCGACCCGATCCGGGTGACCAACGGCTTCCTGATCATCAAGGTGGAGGAGCAACACAAGGCCGGTCTCGCCTCGATCGAGGAAGTGGAGCGCGAAATCCAGGATCGCCTCTCCCGCCCGCTCTACGAACCGAAGGTGCGCGAATTCCTCACACGTCTTCGCACGGAAGCCTTCCTTGAGATCAAGGACGGCTACGTGGATACCGGCGCCGCTCCCGGCAAGGACACGCGCTGGACCGATCCGGCCGAGCTCAAGCCCGAGACGGTCAGCAAGGAAGAGATCGTGAATCAGACGCGCCGCCGTCGCCTGTTCTGGGCCATTCCGCTTCCCGGTACCCAGACGAAAGCCAAGAGCTCTTCGCGCTAGCCCGCGCGACAAAGAACGGACCTGAATGAAATCGCCTTACGTTAGCGAACTCCAGCCGAACCAGTTGGTCACGGCTACCTTCCTCGTGCAATCGAAGGACGTCCGGCAGAAAAAGACCGGCGAGCCCTATCTCTCCCTCGTTCTGGGAGATCGTACCGGCGACATCGATGCCAAGATGTGGGACAACGTGGGCGAGGTGGTCGAAACCTTCGAACGCGACGATTTTATCCGGGTCAAGGGCCTGCTCCAGATTTATCAGAACAAGCCGCAGCTCACCATTCATAAGATGGTGAAGGTCACCGAGGATGACATCGATCCGGCCGACTACTTTCCAGCCTCGTTGCGGGATCCGGACGAAATGCTCGCCGAATTGCACCAGATCATCGGCGGCTTCACCAATCCGCATCTGAAGGCGCTGCTTGAAGCGATTTTCCGCGATGAGGACGTGGCCCGGCGGTACAAACGCGCTCCGGCGGCTAAAGCCATCCATCACGCTTACCTCGGCGGCTTGATCGAGCATGTTCTGTCGCTCTGCCACCTCGGCCGTCTCATGGCGGCGCACTACAAGCACATCGATCTCGACCTGCTGCTCACCGGTATCATCCTGCACGATATCGGGAAAGTCAGCGAGCTGACCTACGACCGCAGCTTCGCCTATAGCAACGACGGCCAGCTTCTGGGCCACATTGTGATCGCGCTGCGGATGGTGGGTGACAAGCTTCGCGACATGCCGCAGTTCCCTGCCCGGCTGCGCTCGCTCGTCGAGCACATGATTGTCAGCCACCACGGCGAACTGGAATTCGGCTCGCCAAAGGTTCCCCTGTTTCCGGAGGCGCTCCTGCTCCATCACCTCGACAATCTCGACTCCAAGATGGAGTGCATGCGGATGCTGATCGAGAAGGACAAGCAGGTGGACGGCTTCTGGACCTCATACAGCCCGGCCCTGGAGCGCCCAGCCCTCAAGAAGGACAAGTACCTCGACGACCGTCCCGCCGCGCCCTCTCCAACATCCGTGCCCGCAACCGCCCCGCAGCAGCGCGAGGCCGCCGCCGCCCCGCAGCAGCGACCCGCGCCGCGCTACGACCGTGGTCCGTCCCTGTTCGGCGAAAAACTGAGCAGCGCCCTCAAGGGAGACGGATAAATGCGACGCCCCGGTCCTGCGCGTGAGATTCCCCCGCCGCTCGAACTGGAGTGCCTGAAGGTGCTCTGGTCGCTCGGGGAAGCCAGCGGGAAGGAGGTTCTGCTGGCGGTTTCGGCGAACCGGCAGTTGGCTTACACTACCGTGATGACGGTGCTCGATCGCCTGGCCCGCAAGGGAGGCGTGGGCCGCAGGAAAGTCGGCCGGTCGTTCGTCTATCGCCCGCTCAAGAGCCGGGAAGCGCTGCGCCGGATCGCGGTGAAGGAATTACTGGCCTCCTTCTTCGACAACTCCCCGGAAGCCCTGATCGACTACCTTCGCCAGGTTGAGCCCTCCGCGCGGGTTTACGCGGAATCCGCCTTCGAAGACCGCCTCGATACGGCTCTGCTCTAGTCTCGTCTCAACAGAGAAGTTTCCGTAGCTTCAGGTGCTCTACCAGCGTGTCGTAGCCCACGAACTGCTCCGCGTCGATCCCGAACGCTCGTGCCCCTTCCACGTATGCCTCGATGTCATCGGTGAAGAAACACTCCGCCGGACTGCAGCCGGCCTGCCGGACCGCTTCGGCATAGATTGCGGGCGACGGCTTCATGGCGCCGACTTCATAAGAGAGCACGCATCGTTCGAAGTGGCGCAAAATCGGGTAGTTCTCGCGGATCATCTCGAAATGGATCGGGTTCGTATTCGAGAGCAGCAGGACCCGGTAGCTCCGCTTGAGTTCTGTCACAAAGCTTTCCGGAATCAACGTAAAGGGCAGGAAAATCGAACTCCAGAGCCGGCAGAACTCCTCGTAGCCGATCTCGATGCCGAGCACAGTGCTAAGTCCCTCGACGAACTCGCCTGACCCGATCCGTCCCGTTTCGAAAAGCGGAACCAATTCGCTCGATCCAATCCGGGCCGGGATTTGGTCCCTGGGCAGACCGCAGAGAGGGGCAATCGTCTCATAGCCCCGCTCGAAGTCGAGCGGAACAATGACACCGCCCAAGTCAAAGATGACGGACCGGATCATCAGGATGATTATCCGAATGGACCCCAGTCGGATAGCTTCGCAAGAATCAGGAGGAGAAGTAGGACGATCACGCAGATGAGCAACCCCCTGGTCCGATATCGCCTCCGGGTTAAATCCTTCGCGTCCATGCGTCTCATAACTGTATACGGAACAGCTATTTGACTGCAAGCCGCGGCATCGCACTGGGCGAAGCCGGAGCCGTGACGCTGCCCCGCCACTCGGTAACGCGCGATTCGAACTGGCGGCTGATCGAAACAAGGATCGAGAAATAGGAAGCTGCGTCGCCGGGCTTCCTGAGGTAGATGCTGGCTCCTGCGGCACGTGCGGCCTCCCGGTCCTCGATCCGATCCAACGCCGAAAAGACGACGACCGGCACACTTGCCCACACCGCCTCGCCGCGAAGCTGCGCGATAAACTGCCCATCCTCGGGCAGCCAGTACTTGATACTTAGCAGGATGAATGCGGGCAGCATCCCGTTGCGATAGGTGCCGAGCCGCTCCCTGGTGCGTAACCGGTTCTTCACGAAGTCGACCTGGACCGGTGACGCAGCCTCCGCCAACGCCAGCCGGATCAGATTCGCCTCGGAAGGGTTCTCCTCGATCACAAGAATACGCATGGTGATGTCCGGTTCGTCAACCGCAAACTTCAGGAAAGACCCGCTACGGAATTGTAGCATCCGGTTTTCCTGGCAGTAAAGGAGATTTTTGCAGATTAGTTTTTGAATAATATTCTATGAGGAAGCGGGTTTCGTATGTTTCTGCGAAGTCACTACTGTCCGGCTATAAGTCCCACAGATTCAACTGGTTAGAAAATGAGCTGGATTTTTCTTGGGACTCCAGCTC
>JBKBWD010000124.1:0-10760 GCA_046289265.1 Bryobacteraceae bacterium
GGCCACCCAACCCAACCAGGTTTGGAGTTGGGACATCACCAAGTTGCTCGGGCCGGCCAAGTGGACCTGCTTCTCCCTCTATGTCATTCTCGACATCTTCAGCCGCTACGTGGTCGGCTGGATGGTGGCCGATCGCGAAAGCGCCGAACTCGCCAGGCGGCTCATTGCCGACACCTGCCATAAGCAGAACATCGCCCCCGGCCAACTCACGCTCCATGCCGACCGCGGCGCCTCGATGAGATCCAAGCCGGTCGCCCTGCTGCTGGCCGACCTTGGCGTCACCAGGACCCACAGCCGGCCTCATGTCTCCGATGACAACCCGTTCTCGGAAAGCCACTTCAAGACCCTCAAGTACCGGCCCGAATTCCCGGAACGCTTCGGCTCCATCCAGGACGCACGCCTCTTCTGCCAGGCCTTCTTTCCCTGGTACAACACCGAACACCATCACAGCGGCATCGGTTTGCTCACTCCCGAGGTCCTGCACTACGGGCGGGCCGACGACGTGATCGGCCAGCGCCAGGCGGTCCTGAGCCGGGCCTACGAACGCAATCCCGAACGCTTCGTTCGGGCGCATCCCAAACCGCCGGGAAAGCCCACAGCGGTCTGGATCAACCCGCCGCCCGCGCGGGCGGCGAGCGAACAGGAGCAACACTAATTTATGCGGGCTGGTGTCTCAAAGTCGTTGACAAGTTCCGTGCCGGCTGTATGGCGGCGCCATTTCCTCGGCTTCGAGCTGCTGCTGGTTGCAGTCCTAACGCTCGCATTTTTCGTGTGGAGGCGATACTTCGACGATGGCGCCGTTGCGGACCTGCTGGATGGCAATCGGACCGCCGTGTATGGAGCGTTGGTGGCTGTTTTCGGCGCACTGCTCGGCTACGTCATGGCTGCAGTGGCCATCGTAATGAGTGTCGCGGATTCACCACGGCTTCAGTTCCTTCGGGATGCCAAGGTCTACCACACCATGTGGGCTATCTTTATCGCAGCAATTCGGGCACTGGCGCTGGTGACCGGAGTCTCCCTGGTCGCTCTGGTTTTTGACCGGGATAGCCGTCCGGCCGAATGGGTGTTCGGTCCACTCGTCTTCTCATTTTCGTTGGCTCTGCTTCGCTTGGCGCGTCTCATCTGGTTATTTGAGGGATTTATCAAAATCATGACGACGGGGACGAAGCCTGAGTCTTCGAATTCCTATACGAGCGTTCCCACGCGGCAATGAGCGAAATCCAAAGTCGGACCGTGCATTACGCCGCCTCCACCATCGCGGACACAAACTGATCGTAGACCGCCAGCAGCACCCGCTTGCGCGCCGCCGGATCTTGCAGCGGATCGAGCTCGGCCTCGAGCGCCTCGAGGACGCGCTTGGCCGAGGCGGCCGGGTCCACCAGCACCGGCCGTGGGTTGAGCTCCCGGATCGCGATCGGCGCCATGTCCTGGATCCAGTCCTGCCCTCGATCGACCACCCTCGCGACCTCGACGAACTCCCCGCGCTCGCGCTCGTAGCGCCACAGGACGTACACCTGCGCCGCCCGCCGATGCCCCCAGTTCGGCGGCTGGTATAGCAATCCCTTCCGGCCGCCGGCGCACTCGAGTACGATCGGCGTGGCCGGCCAGGTCGCATCCGGCCACAGCTCCCGCTCGTCGATCGTGACTCCGGACCGGAAGTGTTTCCCTTCGAACCAATATCCGAATCCCTCCCGGCTGCGGCGCACCCGCTGGAGGAGTTGGCAGTAAGTGAGTTCGGAACGCCGCTCGGCCGTCCGAGGGAGGCGCACGGTGCGGACCTCGCCGCGCTTCGGCGCCAGAGAAAGTGCTGGCATCGACCTGGGAGAATTCTATATGCTTACGTAAGCATGTTCAATAGGAACTTCGCTCCAGTACTTACGTAAGCATTGACTGCCGCGGCTGAACCGACTATCCTGCTCGCAGTGGCGAAATCGAAGGAAAAACCGAAGGATCCGGCGGCGCAGGCGCTGGTGGCCAAGCGGCACGCCAAGCTGAGCCCGGACCGCCGGCGCGAGATCGCGCGCCAGGCGGCCGAGGCGCGCTGGGGGAAAGATCGCGGCGACAAGTCAACTTGACCGGCGCGCGATCGCGACCTGGTGGCGCAGCTCGCAGGCCTCGTTGGTCGCATAGCGCTCCAGCCGCGCATCCATCGCCTTTGCCATGCGCTGCTCGGATTCGAGGATGGCGTGGCGGATCCGCAGGTAGAACCAGGCGTTCACCGCTTGGCAGACCAGCCCGGCGATCGCGATCGCGACCGTGATCTGTCCTTCCGTCATTGCCCCCTCCGTCCTCGCCTTGGCCGGCTTCGTCTCCCGGGCAGCGCCACACTCTCGGACTGCCTCTTGGGGAATAATCGGTTCGCGAAGAGCTGTCCGATCAGGGGAATTCGCCGGAAAGCGAGCTTTGTGAGATTGCGGCCGCGGTTCGGCCGCACCGTGGCCTCTACGATCTCGCCCGCCTCGCCCAAGCTCGGCCCGACTAACAGCTCGATCGCTTTGCCATACCTGCTCGACTCGATCAGGTCTCCGAACGCACCCAGGGCGCCCACCTGCATCGCTCCATCCATGTAGCGCTCAACACCCTCGTCCTCGCGCTTGCGCCCCGTCAGGATCGACCGCACTCCCTTGACCAGGTCACCGGTGAATGGGAACACAATGCCGAGCACCAGCAGCGCATACGCGGCCCGTCCGAATCGCTTCGCGCCAAGCTCCTGCAGCAGCTCCCGGTAAATCAGCCGGCTCTGCCCGTAGATGTAGCTCTTGAACTGGAAGAACACCTTGCCCCAAGGCGTCGAAGCGTGCAAAGGCAGGTCCTGCGGCCGCGACCGGAACTGCGTGAGATCGCTGAACCGCTTCGCCGCCATCAGCACATCGTCGGGGGAAAGCCTGCCCTGCCGCAGGAGCCGCTCCGGGTTGAGCCCCAATCGGCCGAGGACCGCGTGCGCCCGCTTGTCTCTGGGGTTGACCCTGAGGCGCCGGAGCATCCGTCCGGCGTACTCCGCGCCGGCATTCGCCGCGAAGATCCGGTTCAGCCGCTCAGTCGCGGTGAATCCAGTCGCGCGCAGGAACTTGCCCAGTGCCTCACCCGCGAACCCGTCGTCGCCGGCGCCGGCATGCCGCATCATCTCCTGGATGGCCAACTCGAGCGCCGCCCCGGACTGGATACCGAACCGCCGGCCCTTCTTCGTCCCGATCCCCTTCATGCCGGCAAGCACCGCCTTGAAGTCGGCCGCGAGCATCGTATTCAGAGCGCCCTGCGTGACGTTCGGAATCACCGCCAAGCCGAGTTTGAATCCCTGCAGGATGCGCAGAAACCGCGACACGCGCGCCTCGTCCGTCTCCGGTTCGTTCACCGTCTGCAGGATGCGGTCGAGCGCTTCGGAAACGAACGCCGCGTCACCCTCGGAGTCCCGGATCTGCTTCACCAGGCGGTTGACCTTCTGGTTGTCCTGGCCGAAGCCCCGCACCTGCGCCAAGCGCATCGAGTTCCGAACGAGCCACCCCGGCAGCACCCGCGACGGGTCCGGGTCGTAGAAAGGCAGATCGGCCTCACGCGCGTACTCGAGCGTCCCCTGCCGCTTGATCGTTCGGCGTCGGAACCGGAGCAGCATGGCGAAGGCCTCGGCATCGTCGCGAGCCTGGCCGCTCCGGACCAGGTACCGGATCAGCCGATCCTTGCGCGCGCCGCTCTCCATGAAGTCGATATAAGCGTTCACCAGCTCGCCGGCCGCTTCGCGATCTGGTTCGATGCCCTGCCGGACGATGTTCTCGATAACGTCCGCGCGGACGGAGCCCCGCTTGAGTTTGCGCACGGACGGGATGACGTGAGGGTAGTAATCGGCCCTCGGCTGGAACGGCCGCCGCTGCTGGCTCGACACCTCCCGGCCGGCCTCGAGTAGGGCCCTCTCCGCCGGCGACAGATCCGGAGGCATCTCCTCTCCGGGCCGCACCGTGCGCGTGAAGCTCACCTGGACCCCGCTCCGGACCGCCTCCTGCCCGATCGCGTCCGTCAGTTCCCGAACGATCGCGAAGGCCTCCGCGACGCGATCCGAATCGGGATCGCCGCGGCCCTCCAGCGCGTCGACCAAGTCGAAGCGCTCCTGGCGCGAGAGCTTGTCGAGCCGGGCATCGAGCAGCCGCGCGACTCGTTTGCCGGCATTGACCTCGCCGACGTCGAAGACGCGCTCGATCAGGTGTTGCAGCCTCTGGCCGGCCGGCCCCTGGTCCGCGATTCGGGATTCGACGGGCCGCACAATGTTGACGAAGCTGCGGGCGAGGGAGGACTTCTTTTCGGGAGGGTAAGGGTCGCCGGCGAACAGCGATCGCTGCTCGGCTACTTCTTCTTGGCGGGCTTCCGGTCGGCGCCGGGCTTCCGCATATCCGGCACGGGCGCGTTCGGATCGTCGACCAGCATCACGGCCGCGCAGTCGTGACTCAGATACTGCGTCCGAAGACGACGCCGCACCGCGGGCGCGATCTCCTCGTTCCCGCCGTGGAGCTGCTTCGGGGAAGTTCCGGAGGACGGCTTGGATGACTTCGTCGGCACGACCACCATTATGCGCGCGGAGCAGGGTGGTGTAAAGGCTGGCCAGCTCTGCGGCCTCCGCGGCGATCAGTCCAAGTTCGCGCCACATACCCGGAGCCATCAGTCGCGCCCCGATCTCTGCTGTCAGCACGTCGGGATCATCCGAATATCCGAGCGCCATTAACGGCTCGGCCGCCTTCACCGCGAGCGGATGCGCAAGGAACCGATCCGTATCCAGCATCCCCCGAAGCGTGCCGCGGACACCCAATTGTGCATAGTGCGCGCTTTCCTCCAGCACGATGCCGCGGAGCGCCTCCTCGGAAAGCGCCGGCGCGGGGTTAATCACGATCACTCGCCCGGTTATCCCACCGTCGCTGTCGGTGCCGGCATCCTGGATGACCGCCAGTAAATGCCGGATCTTGTCCCTGGCTTGCGTAAGCTCCCGGTCGAGCAGCATCCGCCGGAGGCGGCCGCGGACCGTCTTGGCCGTCTGCCGCCCCATCGTGAAAGCGTAGACGTGCGCCGGCGCCGCGTCGATCGTCGCAGCCGGATCGATCGCCGCCGCGATGACTGCCAGCGCCTGGCGATTCACGTAAACCATTGGCGCCGCCCCCGCCTGGCGTACAACCTTCGCGCGCGCTTCCATGGCCTTCTGGGCCAGCGGAGCCTCCGGCCGGTATTCCGGACCCTCCACCTCCTCGATGAGCGTCCTGCGCCGCCCCGTCGCGCCCTCTTCGACCCTTCGGCGCGCCGCCTGGGCGCCCTGAACCGCCACGCCGCCGATCCGCGCCAGGACCGCCCGCTTTTTCTGTTTCGCGGCCGCCAGGTCCCGATCGAGCGCCTCGATCTGCTCCCGGGCTGTCTCTTCGTCGACGCCCTCGGATTCCAGCCGCGCCAGCTCCTCGCGGCGTGCCTTCTCGAGTGCACGGGCCCGGTCGTCGGCCCGCCGCAGCTCCTGCTGCAACTGGGCCAGGCGCGCCGTTCCCTTCCCGGTCTGGGCCCGCTCTTGCGCGGATCGAGCCGGCTCGGCCGTCTTCAATTTCGCCCCCTGGTCCGGCACCCGGAGCGCCTGGTTCGCGCCGGCGCCTTGAGCCAGTCCCTTGAGCGCACCCTTGACCCGCCGGCCGTAGGCGCGCACCTCCGGCTCACTCATGCCGGTCGCTTCGGAGACGAAGCGTACGTAATGCGCGTCGCTTCTGGAGCGCTTCTCCTGGGCCGCGATATAGGCCGCCCGATCGACGTCGCTGTCGAACTGGACCGGATGGAGCTTGTAGCGGGGTTTCGCGCCGGCTAGCAGCGGCGGCAGTTTCGGCAGTCGCCTTACTTCTGGGGCTTGTCGGACGGAGGCGCTTCGGGGCCGGCCTTCTGCCGCTCCCGTTCCTGCGCCAGATCCTTCTGGAGAGCTTCGCGGGCCAGGCGCGCTTCGCGATCGCGCAGCAACTGGATCCCTCTCTCCACTACGTCCTCTCTCACTGTCCCGAACCGGGGCTTCCAACGGAGCGCCATACGATTCCTCCACGCGGTTGACTGCGCTTGCGAGCACCTCCAGTTTACTCGGAACCGACGTCCCGAACATCGACTGCTGCTTTGGACTGCCCGCCTCCTCGACCAGGTCTGCATACGCCCGCAGGACCTCGCCGATCCGCTTGCCGCTGCGTCCGTATTCGGAGAAGACGCCCAGCAGGTCCCGCGCCTCGGCCGACAGCTCGTCGCCGAACAGGGCCTCCTGGTCCAGGTAGTCTTCGAGCTTCGTCCCGGACTCGCGAAGCGCCGAGACCTTCCTGGCGGCCGCCGCGACATCGTCGGCGATGCTCAGCTCATGCAGGTCGCCCTTGGCGATCGCATCCTCGATCTGGACGAAGCGCGGCGCCGCCGCGAGCATGCCGTTGGTGATGGACCGGATGTTCGAGTCCGGGGCCTCCGCCAGCTTCTCGATCGCGCCGGCGTCGCCGTATGCCTTGGCGAAGATCGCGTTACGGACCCGGTTCGCCCCGGCCTGCGAAATCGAGCCGTCCGGTAGCTGGTACTGGCCTCGCTCGGCGGGAGGGATCGCCTCGTCGAAGAACGCCCGCACGAAATCGCGGTTGTCGCGCGTGAGGATCTCCCCGCTATCGCTCGGTTGAAACAGATCGAGCACGCGGCCGCTCAGCTTGGTCGCATCCGACAGGGCCGTTTCCGTCGCGCTCATCGACGCGACGGTCTGCTCGTTGGCCTCCCGCGCGAACTGGACGCGATCGGTGTCCGTCGTCCGGACGCGGACGAGCACCGGCTTGCCCAGTGAATCCGCCAGGGCCGGATCGAGGCCCAGCGCCGGCGCCTGGGACTTCAGCCAGTCGCGGTAGGCGGTGCGGTTGGCGTGCAGGTTGTCGTACACGCGCTTGAGTGCGATTGTACGGGCGTTGCCGCTCTCGACCAGCAGATCGGGACCCACGATGGGCGCGCCTTCGCTCGCTTTGTAGCTCTCGCCCAGCTCCTGCGGATCGAGATTGTTCACGATGCCCGTAATCTGGGCCTCGCTCGCCTTGCGGCTGCGATCGCGCGGCTGCAGCTCCTGCGGGTAGTTCGGATTCTCATTCAGCGCGGTATCGTGACTGGTCACCAGTTCGTCGGCATCGACGATCGCGTAGCGCGTCTCAACGATCCGTCCGCGGGCCGTCTTGGCCTTGGCGGTGTTTCCGGTTCGCTCCGCCGGCACGCTGCCGACCGACTGTCTCGGCTGCGCCGTCGCAACGGGAGCCGGCTCCGGAGCCGCTGCCGGCGCCGCGGCAACCTGGGCCGTGGGAGCCGCCCGTTGCGGCTGGGCGGGTTGCGCCGACGGCTGGGCGCCGCGCTGGCGCAGGAAGTCCAGCATCGCCGAACCGCTGCCACCGAACAGGACCTTCCCGCTCTCCTCTTCGACCAGGTGGAAGGATGGCCGGCCCGGTTTCGTGCCAGTGCCCGAAGCGCCCGCGAATTCGATTCTCGCAGGCTTTCCGTTATACTCCACCGGAATCGACTGCCCGAATACCTTCGACCATTGGTCAGTGGAGAGCTTTGCGGCCTTCTCGGCCCACGCCGTGGCCGCAAGCCGGCGTCCAGCCGCGGAGAGTTCAGAGGCCTCCGTCCGAGCCTCATCTGCCCGAATCGGTCGTTGCCCGGCTTTCTCCGCAGGATGCGCCCGCAGCGTCTCCCGGCCGGCCCGGATCGCTCCAAAGGCGCCGGCGCCGAGCAACAGCGCATGGACGGCCGCTTCGCCGGCCTGCTCGAGATTCTCCGGAATTCCGCCCTCCACCAGGTTGGCCGCGCCCTTCGCGGTCACGGCAGCCGGGACGGCCGCGCTCGCCGTAACGTCGAGGGCCTTGAGCACCCGCGGCAGGTGGCGCAGCTTGTCGGCAATGCCGGGCAGATTCGCGAGCACCGGCAGCGATGCGCCGGCGACTCCGAGCGCTCCGATCTCCGCCAGGCTCTCCGGACTGAGAACGTTCAGGATGGCGCGGCTCGCGCCACGCGCAACTTTCTCCGGACCGCCGGCATCTTCCGGCAGCGGCGGCAGGAGCCGGCCGTAGTCGCGCATCGCGTCCCGGAACTCCCCCGCCGGCACGCGCACTACGCCGCGCCGGGCGTCCTCGCCGCGCGCGCCGAAGTCCTCGGCCCGGAACCCGTCCGCCAGCTTGCCGCGGCCTACGCGCAGCGTCGTCGTACCGCGCTCCTCGTGCCCGGCCGGCAGCGGCGGTTTCGGAATGCCGGGCAGCTCCCCGAGCCGCTCCATGCCCGGGATCGTGCCGGCCGCCTGGCCCGCGATCGCCCGCGTCGTCGCCTCGACCTCCTGCACAGCCCGGGCGGCCTGCGCGTCGGCTTGCGCTTCCACTTGATCGAGCGGAGGGATCGCGTCGGCAGCGGCGACATCCGTGAAGTGCCCGTATGCCTTCGGGTACTTCTGCCGCACGAGCGCGCCGAGATCGGCGTCCGGCATGTCTTGGTAGGCGTTCGGATACTTTTGCTTCACCAAACGCCCGAGTTCGGCGATATCGGGCATTCGAGCCTACTTTCCGAGGAGATTGAGCGGGTCGGCGGGATTCTGGCCGGACCGGAGCATCTGGATCTCTTTTTTCCGGGCGAGAATCTTATTGCGTTGGTCGAGAACCGACTGCAGCTCGACCTCGATCGCCTCGCGCAGCTCCGGAGTCATCTCCACCTTTCGGCCGCGTTCGTCGACAAAGCTCTGGCCGTCTTTCTTCTTGAGAATGTTCCCGAGGCGAAGGGCATCCTCGTGAATCGGTGCTTCGGCCTTCTCAAGCTGGATCTCTTCGGATCGCAACTGCCAGCGCCGGCGCGACTCCTCCAGCGCGCCCCGCCTGGCCTGCTCCGCCGATCGACGCGCGTTGACATCCAGGATGCGCCGGTTCGCCCCGGCCTCCCGCATCCCGGCGATCTCCTTCCGGCTCGCCCGGTTTTTCTCCCCTTCGGCCGCCCGGAGCTCCAAATCCTTTTCGCCTCGTTGGTGGGTAAGCCGAGCACCTGCGACACTTCGATCTACGTACTCACCCAACTCCGGCACAAACTCCCGCCGCGCCGCCTGCTTGATCGCCTCGGTCTGGGCGAGCTCGCCGAGCTTCATCCGGCTCGCCGCCCGCGCCTCTTCAAGCCTCCGGTTGATCAGCTCCTGCTCGCCCCGCACGGCGAACCGCTGGCCCCGATGCTCGAGTACGCGCGCCTCATCGAGCGGCGCCGTCAGATCGAGCCCCGGGCCCAGCCCCATCCGCTGACCGGACCTCGTGCCGTAAATCTCCGGAGACACATGCGCCGTGACGGTGCGCTCGGTCTGCTCGGGGTCGAGCTGAGCCAGGCGCGGATCCGTCAACATCGCCAGCCGCGTCTGGAACTCTCCCAGCGCGCGGTCTTCGTCGCGAAAGCCGGCCTCGCGCTTCGCCTGGTCAAGCCGGAAGCGATTCATCGCGGACTGCTGCATCATGTTGCTCAGCGCCCACGCGTTCATCATGCCCCGCAGGACTGGATTCCCCGTCGCCATCGTCCCCTCCGTCAGAACTTCGCGCCGAGCATCGAGGGCGAGATGCCGCCCAGCCCTCCGTCGCTCACGGACAGCGGACCGCCGCCGCCGCCCTTCATGATCTTGTCCAGCGTCATCAACGTCATCAGCGTCTCGACGCCGCCCCCGATGCCGCCGCCCAGCACGTTCCGCGGCCCGGTATGCACGCTCTCCATCCCGCTCGGCCCGAGGAACCGCGCCGCCAGGTTCATCGTGTTGTCTTCGCGATCGAGCATGAGCTGCGCGATCTGTCCCTCCAGGTCGGAAAGCATCCCGAGGCGGGACAGCTCGAGGTTCGCCATGTTGCCGCCCATCTTGCCGCTCGATGCGTACCCGCGGCTCGCGAGCTTCCCCGCGATCACGTCATCGGCACCGCGGAACCGCCGGTTGATCCGCTCGATCGCCGAGGTCCGGATCGGCTCGATCCCCTCGTGCGGATTTGTCATCCGGTGCTCGAGCGCACCAGAAAACAGCCGCTCGATATGCTGCTGCTCGGGACTCAGCGCCCGGCTCGTCGTGCTCGTCGTTTTCCCGCCGCGGCTCGTAAGTGCACCCGAGGCAACGCTACCTCCGGCCGTAATCAGCGCTGGCAGAGCTGATATTGGCATCGCTCAAACTCCTCTCGAAACAGGCTCAGAATCACCACGTCCACCAGTTCCCCGCCCCGCCGGGTCTGCGATCGCAGCAGCCCTTCGCGGACCAGGCCCATCCGTTTCGCCATCGCCAGCACGTTCCGGTTGTCGGCAAACGGCATCGCCATCACCTTCTCGAAGCCCACGCCGAAGATTTCGCGAAACACCAGCCGCATGGCCTCGTCGGTGATGCCCCGCCCCCAGAACGGAGGCCGGAAAAAGCAGTGAATCAATCCCACGATCGGCGACACCGCCTGCAGCTCGACCAGGCCGGCCAGGTCCTCGTCTTTCCAGACCACCCACCGCGTCGCCTCCGTCGTCCGCCAGGCGGCCAGAAACTCCTCGATCGTGCGCGGCCCGAAGTCATCGGCCAGCCGATGCCGGAACTCCTGCATCGCAAACCACAGCTCGGGCACCGCGTATTCCGGAAACGGCGACTGAATCCGAACAGCCATACACCCCCCACTGGACGAGTCGGCGCCCCTGGCGGGGGGAATTAGTCCGAAGTTCTAGCTCGTAAGCAGTGGAAGTCATTTGTTTTGATGTGGCTGGTGAGATTTCGGCATTTTTATGTAGGC
>JBKBWD010000125.1:0-9665 GCA_046289265.1 Bryobacteraceae bacterium
GCGGAGCTGCTACTCCGCTTCCCTACTGTTTTAACGCAGGATTCTCAGGGGTCCCAAATGGCCTCAGCCTTCAGCCGCCCCAACGCCAGCCCCGGCTTCGTGCATAATTCAGGTTGCATCATTCGTATTAGTGGAAGGACTGACGTACTATCTGGATCAGGATGTCAGGGGCTGGCTTTTTGCTGAGATATCCGACATTCAAGAGGTTGGATCAATTTTGGCGTTCGACTACTGGCGAAAAGACAGTATATCGCAGTCATCTGAAGGGTGGCGACGAGTAGTCGAGTTTTACAAAGCCGCATTCGACGTTCAGGAGGGGCAATTGTATTTCATGACTGACTGCGAGACAAACTTGGGCGGTTATACAGTGGTCGATCGGTCTTCGGTTTTTGAGTTGGAAAGAAAGATTTGCTCGTGTGACCAGCTGAGCAGGTCCGTATTCGCATTGCCCGAGACTTATGTTCTATTACAGCGGTCCGATGACGTTGACTGAGTGGAGGCCCCGTTCACAGAATGAACGGGGCAGCGAAGCCCGTGATGAGGCCAGCACAACTTGCACGCCCTTCACGTCCCGATCCACAAGAAGAACGCTCGCCACTCCATACACACTAAGGCCGGTCCCGCCGTGCTCATCGTGCACCCGCACCCGGTAGCTGCCCGCAGCCATCCCACAGACACGAAACTCGCGAGTCCCCTCCAGCACATCCGTGAGGCTGAAACTAAAGTACCCTGCGCGCTTCGTTGAGCCGAAGCCGGGCTCCTCCTGGTCCACAAGGACTCGCAAGCGGGGAAACTCCGGCGGCGCAATGACCTTGCCCTCGATACACAAGGATGGCTCCCGCCACAGTTGGAAGTCGATCCCTTCCCGGCGCTCGCCGCTTCTCAGTTCAAGAGCCATCCCGCCCGCAAGATCGAGCGCGCCCGGATAGAAAACGCGCGAATAGGCCGGCCGGCGCCGTTTCGGATCGAGCGGAGCGTCCGCGACGGCCAGCGCCTTGTTACGGATCTCCACGTCCTCGATCGCTTGCCCTGCCGCCAAATCCACAACCTTCGATGTCGCGTTAATAAAGCCGAGGGCATACACAGCAATAACGCTGCGTCGTCCGGGCGGAACGTTACTCAACGTGAAACGCCCGTCCGAGTCCGTGACCGCGAAACCGTCCGCGTGTTCCCCAGAAGCGGGCGCCATCCTGCCTCCACGGAACGCGGTGTTGGTCGAATCGACGAACACACTTGCTTCCGCCACCGGCTCGCCCGTGGCGATGTCCACAACCCTTCCCCGGATACCGCCGGGTTCATCGGCAGGAGCCGTGGCGGCAATCATCAGCGCCGCAAGTAAGCCGGACACATGCGAGCCACCAAACATAGGACTTCCTGTTCGGCTTACCTGCGGAAGCCAGGCGCCAGCGTATAACATCCCGAGCCCGACTTATCCACAAACGTAATGGACAAATCATGGCCGAGCCCTTCAATGTACCGGTATCTCCAGTGCTGGAAGGCATATGATTTCCCGTCCGGATTCGGGCGATTCTCGATCGCATCCGGAGGCCCGTACACGATGTACATCCGGCCCCGGTCGGTCCTCCAGCCCGGCCTACCCTCGGCCCAGAATCGCGCGTTGGCGAACTCGACACGCCGGTAGTGCTCATCCCTGAACTCGTTCGCGGCCGTCCCTGGCGTAGGATCCCGCCGCAGCCAGAACTGCTCGATGAAGCGCTCCCGTTCCTCGTCCGTGCCTGAGTTCAGAAACGCCTGCCGTTCCCTCTCCTCGATGATGTAGGCGACGTCCTCGTTCAACCACTTCACGTAGTGGCTTGTCTCGGGCGATCCCTCCTGTTGTGGCGCGGCCTGCCATGCGGCGACCGCGACCACAGCGGTCGATAACAAAACCACGCCCAGCAAAATCGCTGTTAAGCTCGCGTTGGACTCCCTCGGATAGAGTAGCCGTCGAATTCGCCTCATAAGATCCCCTCCTGTAGCAGCCAACACCGGCTCGCCCGGCAGGCGCGTCTGTTCCAACTCGGCGAGCGCCATCGCATAGCGGTGAGCGTCGCCGGTAATCGCAACCACCGCATCGTCGCAGCAATGCTCCCGCTCGACGCGAATTACATGCGAGATCCACCATACGGCCGGGTGATAGAAGAACAACCCCTCCCCCAGCCGCTGAAAGAGATTGACCAGGTAATCGCGGCGGCCGATGTGCGCCAGCTCGTGCAGGAGAATCGCCTCCACCTGCGAAGCCGGCAAATTCGCCAGGATCCCCACAGGCATCAGGATGACCGGCCGCAGATGGCCCAACACCACCGGCACATCCACCAGGCACGACTCTAACAGCGCCACCGGACGCAGGACGCGCATCCGGGCCGCCAGATCCGAGAGCCGATCCTGCCACTCCCCCGGCGCCCGGCAGACTCCCCGGCGTCGCAGCCGCCGCACCGAAAGCCAACCCGCGGCATGGTAGAGGTAAAAACCTGAGACCCCCGCGATCCAGACCGCAGCCAGCCAAGGCGCCGCAGCCGCAAGCGCATCCGATGGAATCGGCGGAGCCTCGCCGCCGCCCGATGCGACCGCTGCCGGCCACACCGGCGTACGCCGCGCGATCGTCTGGACCTCCTCGGGCCACATCACCCCCAACGTCACGACGAATGCGGCCACCATGCCGAGCATCGCCAGACACGCGGCGCCATACCGCGCCAGTGGCGACCGCGTCGCAACCAGGACCCCCGCCACCAGCGCCGCCGCTACTACGCCCTGCCAAAGCGAGTGGAGCAGCGCCCACCCGAGCGCTCCGGAAAGCGGAAGCCCCAGCCACACTTCAATGGGGCTCATTTCTTCTCCCTTTTCTGATACTCGTCCAGGAGTTTCCGCAGTTCCGCCAGCTCTTTCGCGCTCGCCTTCCGCGCCGAAAGCGCCCCCACCAGCAGCGCCCTGGCCGAGCCTTCAAACGCGCGTTCCAGCAGATCCCCCGCAAGCTGCTGCTGCGTCCACTCGCGCGGCCGCGCGGCCTCGTAGACGTGCGCCCGCTGCGACTCGTCGCGCCGCACGAGCCCTTTCTCCGCCATAATCTGCATGAATTTCAATACGGTGCTGTACTGAGCGGGGCGGCGCCGGCTGATCACGTCGTGCACCTGCCGGACCGTGGCGGGCCCGATACTCCACAGGACCGTCAGGATCTCAAGCTCGGCATCGGTGGGTCTGGGCGGTTGCTTCTCCATCTACGAACACTTTACTAGTAAGGATTCGTATGTAAAGAGAATTCCCGCTCTAATGCGTCATCGCATAGACAACATAGTTGATTCCGAGCCGGTAGGCCAGCGTGGTCATGTCGGCCGGGTACTCGGGCCAGTCGGCGTACTCCCAGGCATCGGCGACGTCCATATTAAAATTGATCGCCACGATGAGCCGGCCCTTGTCGTCGTAAATTCCTCGCCATGCCGGGACCACGTCCGGCGGAGGCACCCCCACCGGCCGTCCTCCGGGCCCGCGGCGCAAATGCCGGGTGCCGGGAATGAAACCGCGGTCCTTCTCCGGGATCTCGTAGAGCACCCGCATCACGGAGTCGCTGTCTTCAATATCGAAGATCGGACGGCCGGGCAGCGCCCGTCCCATCGTACGCCGGAACAACTCCCATTGCGCGGGGCCGTAGAAGTCGTCCACCACCAGAAACCCGCCGCGCATCAGGTACTCGCCCAGCCGGGTCGTCTCCTCGTCGGAGAGATCCCACCACCCGACCTGCGTCGCATAGATCCAGGGGTGATCGAAAATCCGGTCGTCGGTCAGGCGCAGGGTGCGTGGCTCGCCGGCGTCAACCCGCGTCAGGCGCGCCAGCCCGACCGTGAAGTGCTCCTCCGCGTCCGGCCAGTCCATGCTCCACCAACCCTCGCCGCTCCCACGGCGCGAGGAGTACCCGAACGGGCGCCGCACCTGCGGCAGGTCCGTGTATTCCATGCGGATGAAGTGGAACTCCGCCAATGCCGGAAAGGAACGCTCTGAGAGCTTCTGCGCCCAGACCATTGCGGCCAGCAAGGCCACAACCATCCCGCACCGGACGCCGATCCCCATGCGCTTATTCTACATTCGGCATCGTGACGAAAACTTGGCACCGACCTCGTTTTCCCGCCACCCATTTTCCCCCGGCCTGTGAAGATTTCGTCCCGAACTGGCACAGGCAATCCAGTTTTGCATCCAGGCGAATTCCAATCCGGTAAATTTTGCCGTCCCCCGGCCGGACATCCCCTAAATCGCTCGGAAACATGAGGGTTTATGCTTTGGAGAAGGAATTGCTCACATAGGAGGCGACATGAAACCAGGGAAGGCTCAAGGGACGAAGGTTGCTCCGCTCTGTGACCCCTCTGCAGTTTCTTCTTCAGTCCAAACCTTAGCATCTACGATCTCCCAACATCAAAACCCTCCCAACCAGTCCCTTGAGCCCTGAGTTTCAGGTCAACCCGGAACGGGGCGGCTTCGCCGCCTCCTCTTCGGAACGCCCGCTCGTGGCCGCCCATCCTCGGTCGCGTTAAAGTTTTCCGCCCGACTCGCCGATAAACCGTACATCTATGCGCGAGCCTTTCCGCGACCTGAACTCGAACCTGAACTTCCAGATCAGCCTGCTTCGGCTCACCAAGGCGTCGCATATAACCCAGCGCAACGTCGAGGTGCGCAGCCCTGAGGCCCGCCAACTTGAGGAACTGGCGCACCAGGTGCCGGCCGCCCCGTCCACCCGCGAGAAGGGCCGCACATCGAATCCTTAAGGTCACCGCTTTCGTGGCCTGCGGCCGCCGCTATAGTGGAAGGATGCTCCGCATCGTCTCGCTGATCGCGAGCGCCACCGAGATCGTCCACGCCCTCGGCCTCGGCCCGTACCAGGTTGGCCGCTCCCACGAGTGCGACTACCCTCCTTCCGTTTTCGACCTCCCCGTCTGCACCGCCCCTCGGTTCAACGTCGATACCGATAGCCGCGAGATCGACCGCCGCGTGAAGAATTCTATAAAGGACGCGGCCTCCGTCTACCGGATCTTCGAAGAGGTACTGGAACGCCTGGAACCCACGCACATCCTCACTCAATCTCAATGCCGCGTCTGCGCCGTCAGCCTGGAGGATGTTGAGCGCGCTCTCTCAAAGAAACTTCGCACCCGGCCCCAGGTCGTCGCGCTCGAACCCAACTCCCTCGCCGATATCTGGAACGATATAGACCGCGTCGCCCGAGCCTGCGGCGTCGGAGAACGCGGCGCCTCCCTCATCGCCTCGCTTCAGCAGCAAATGCAGGACCTGTCCGCGAATGTCGCCGGCCGCCCTGCCCCGAGCATTGCGGTCATCGAGTGGCCCGAACCCCTCATGGCCGCCGGTAACTGGACCCCGGAACTCGTCGCCATGGCCAATGCCCGAAATCTCTTCGGCGAGGCCGGCAGCCACTCGCCCTGGCTCCAGTGGAGCGACCTCATCAAGGCCGATCCCGACGTTCTCCTGATCGCTCCCTGCGGCTACGATATAAAACATACCAGCAGGGAAATGTATTGGCTCGACCAGAGGCCCGAGTGGCAAAGCCTCAAGGCCGTACAGAATCAAAAAGTCTACCTGGCCGATGGGAACCAGTTCTTCAACCGCCCCGGCCCCCGCGTGGCCGACGCTCTCCGCATCCTCGTCGAGGTCCTTCACCCCACTGCGATCCCGCCTCAGATGCAAGGCGTCGGATGGGAATTCTGGCGCGCATCGTAACCTTGTACGCCGTTCCGGCCATCTGATATAGTCAGTTCGTTAAAACCGACGTACCCCGGCTTGTTCTGGAGCCGGCACGAAAGGATGGTGTCTGGTGAGTTCGAAAAAAGACCCTGCGGAAAATCAACCCAAATCGGCGTTTTCCCGGCGCAGCTTCATGCGCGGCATCGGGATCGGCAGCGGCGCGGTCGGGGCGGGAATCCTCGAAACCGAGGCGCTGGCCCAGTCCGGTAGCGCAATCGGACCTGGCGAAGTCCCCATCACACTGCAGATCAACGGCAAGCCCCACAAACTGAACCTTGAGCCTCGCGTCACTCTGCTCGACGCGCTGAGAAATAATCTCGATCTGACTGGAGCCAAGCGCGTCTGCGATCGCGGCACCTGCGGTGCATGCACCGTGATTGTGAGCGGCAAGGTGGTCTACGCCTGCACCATGCTCGCCATCGATGCGCAGGGCAAGAACATCCAGACAATCGAAGGAATATCGAGCGGGAACCGGCCCCATCCGGTATCGGCCGCCTTTGTGAACAATGACGCTCAGCAGTGCGGCTACTGTACGCCCGGCTTCGTCATGGCGGCAAAAGGCTTCCTCGACCTGAACCCGAACCCCACCTACGAACAGGTGAAGGAAGGGCTCGGCGGCAATCTCTGCCGCTGCGGCACCTACGTCGGCGTTCGCAAGGCCGTGCTCGAAGCTGCGAAGAACTACAAGGGAGGTCGCAATGCCTGAGTACAGTTGGCCACCAATGAATAAGCGGCGGGTGATGGGTCAGAGCATCAACCGCCTGGACGGCATCGCCAAGTCCACCGGGCGCGCCAAGTATGCTTCGGATTTGAACAAGCCCGGCATGCTCCAGGCCGCCATCCTGACGTGTCCCTATGCCCACGCCCGCGTGAAGAGCATCGACACGAGCGAGGCCGAAAAGAGCCCCGGCGTCACCGGCGTCCGCGTCATCTCCCCTGCCGGTACCGAGATCCAATGGGCCGCCACCGAGGTCGCCGTCGTTTCCGCCGCCACCGAAGAACAGGCCCGCGACGCTATCCGCAAAATCAAGGTCGATTACGAAGTCCTGCCGCACGTCGTGCGCGATGAGGACCTCAGCAAGGTCGGAACGCGCGCCAAACCCGCCGGTGAGCAGGTCACGGGCGATCCCGACCAGGCCCTCAAGGAAGCCGACGTCGTGATCGAAGGGCAGTACGGGATTCCGGTGATCACCCACTGCTGTCTCGAGCCGCACGGCCAGGTTGTCGCCTGGGGACAGAAGGTCAGTTACTGGCCCTCGACTCAGGCTGTCACCAACATCGGCGGCGATCTTGCCCGCAACCTCCAGATCCCTGTCACCGACGTCAGCGTCGAGATGGATCATATGGGCGGCGGCTTCGGCAGCAAGTTCGCGGCGGATCGATGGGGCGTCGAAAGCGCGCAACTATCGAAGATGAGCGGCGGCCGGCCGGTGAAACTCTTCCTCGACCGCGCCACTGAACTGACGATCGCCGGTGTCCGGCCCTCCGCATACGCCAAAATTAAAATGGCGGCGAAGAAGGACGGCACCATCACCGTCTGGGATTCGGAATCCTGGGCCTCCGGCGGCATCGGCGGGGGCGGCATGCCCCAGATCCCGTACGTCTTCACGGAGATCCCCAACAAGCGCACACGGCACGCGGCAGTCAGCCTCAACACGGGCCCGGTCCGCGCCTGGCGCGCTCCGAACCACCCGCAGGCGTCATTCCTGACCTGCTCGGCGATGGAAGACCTGGCGGCCAAGCTCAAGATGGACCCGCTCGATCTCTTCCTCAAGAACGTCAACTTAACCCCCCGACCCGAGACCTACCGCTCCCAGTTGCTCAAGGCCGCCGAGATGATCGAGTGGAAGAGGAAGTGGCACCAGCGCGGCGACTCCGGCTCGGGCCACATCAAGAGCGGACTCGGCATCGGCATCGCCACCTGGGGCGGTGCAGGCCACCAGAGCAAATCGCAGGTCAGCATCCACCCGGACGGCGCCGTGGAAGTGGAACTCGCCACGCAGGACCTCGGCGTCGGCACCCGCACCATCATCACGCAGGTGGCCGCCGAGACCTTCGGCCTGCCGATGGGCGCCATCCGGCTCAAGATCGGGAACAACGCCTACCAGCCCTCGAACGCCTCGGGCGGATCCACCACCGTAGGCGGCGTCTCTTCGTCCACCCGCAAGGCGGCCGTCAACGCGCTTGACAAGCTCTTCGCGGAAGTCGCCCCCGGCCTTGGCGTCGAGCCGGCCCAGTTGGAGGCCGTCGACGGACGCATCCAGGTCAAGGGCAACCCTTCCAAGAATCTCACCTGGAAGGCGGCCTGCCAGAAGCTTGGCGTCAAGACGATCTCCGAAATCGGCGAAAACGAACCCAAGCAGGCGGCCAAGGAAGGCCTCAACACCTCCGGCGCCTCCGGCATCCAGATGGCCGATGTCTCGGTCGACGTGGAAACCGGCGTCGTCAAAATCAACAAGCTCGTCGCGGTTCAGGACTGCGGACTCGTGATCAACCCGAAACTGGCCGAAAGCCAGGTTCTCGGCGCCTGCATCATGAGCGTCTGCGCGGCTCTCATGGAGGAGCGCATCGTCGATCCCCAGACCGGTCGTGTCCTGAACGCCGAAATGGAGTTCTACAAGCTCGCCGGCATCAGCGATATCGGCGAGATCGAAGTTCATATGGATATCACGCCTGAGCACGATGCGCGCGGGGTGATCGGTCTCGGTGAGCCGCCGGCGATTCCCGGAGTCGCCGCCATCGCCAACGCCGTCGCCAACGCCATCGGGGTTCGTGTTTCCAGCGTTCCGCTGACACCGAACCGCGTTCTGGCCGCGCTGCAGAGGAGGACCGCCTGATGCAAGCCTTCGAATATGCAAATCCGACAACCGTCCAGGAGGCGGCCCGCCTCCTGGGAAACAAATGGGGCGAAGCCGACGTTCTGGCCGGCGGCACGGACCTCATCAGCCTGATGAAGGACTATGTCCACACGCCCCGGCGCGTCGTCAATATTAAAAATATCAAGGAATTGCGAGGTATCAGCAAAACCGCGGCCGGTCTGCGCATTGGCGCCACCGCGACCATCGAGGAGCTGATGACCCACGCCGCCATTCGCAGCGAGTATCCCTCGCTCGCCGAAGCCGCCCGCGGCATCACAAGCCCGCAGATCCGCAACATGGGTACCGTCGGCGGCGACCTCTGCCAGCGCCCGCGCTGCTGGTACTTCCGCAACGGCTTCGGCCTCCTCGCCATGAAGGACGGCAAGAGCCTCGTCCAGAACGGCGAGAACCGGTATCACTCGATCTTCGGCAACGGACCGGCCTACTTCGTCAGCGCCTCCAGCCTCGCACCGGCGCTTATCGCTCTCGGAGCCAAGGTCAAACTGGTTTCGGCCAGCGGCAACCGCGAGGTCGATGTGGAAAAGTTCTTCGTCACGCCGCAGAACGCCGACTCCCGCGAGATCGCGCTTTTACCAAACGAAATCCTCACCGAGATCGTCATTCCGCCTGCCAGAGGCGCGAAGAACTCGACCTACGAGGTGCGTCACAAGGACGCCCTCGACTGGCCGCTGGTGGCTGCCGCCGTCTCGCTCGAACTGAGCGGCAGCTCGGTCTCAAAGGCGCGCATCGTCCTCGGCCACGTCGCTCCGACGCCGGTCGTCGCTGCCCGCGCCGCCGAGGCGCTCAGCGGTAAGTCCATCAACGCCCAGACCGCCGAACAGGCCGGTGAAGCGGCTGTCCAGGGAGCCAACCCGCTCAGCGATAACGCCTACAAGGTGCAACTCGCCAAGGTTGCGGTCAAGCGCGCCCTGCTGCAAGCCGCCGGCATAAAGGCGTAAGCTGGAGGAAGGTAGTTCGAAATGGAACGTGCCGGTTTGACTCGTATCGATAACGATCGGTGCGAGAATCTGCGCTGGAAAGGCATGTATATCGACGCCGTGTGGGACC
>JBKBWD010000126.1:0-9510 GCA_046289265.1 Bryobacteraceae bacterium
TTGAAAATCCCCGCCCGCAGGGCGGAATCTACACTAACGGGAAACGCTCAGATTCCATTTCACGCTGAACCGGAACACCCGTTGCTCCCGGCGAGATCATCACTATCTACGGCCGCTTTCTCGGCCCGTCGCAACTCGAACATGGCTACTACGACGACTCGGGCTATCTGGCAAACTATGCAGGCGGAACGCGAGTCTTTTTCGACGACGTGCAGGCGCCCATCGTTCACGCCACCGAAAGACAGGTGAGCGCGATTGTTCCATACTCGGTGCAAGCAAGCACGAAGGTTCGTGTCGAGTATCAACTGCGAAGCTCAAACGTCGTCAGGATGCCTGTCGCGGACGCGGCGCCGGGAATTTTCATGCGCGGCGGAGAAACGCGCGCCGTTGTCGTCAACCAGGACGGCAACTTGAACAGCGGCGCCAACCCTGCAGCGCCAGGTGAGATCGTAACACTATTCGCCACCGGCGCCGGCCGCACCTTTCCCTCCGGCGTAACGGGCCGGCTCCCATCGGCCGGCTACTGGCCCGCGCCCGATGCAGACGTCCAGGTCATCTTCGGCGATATTGCGGGCGAGGTGCAGTTCCAGGGAGTCGTCAGTGCCGGCGTTTTGCAGATCAATGTCAAGGTCCCGCCGGCAGCGCCGTCCGGAGCCGCCGTACCCCTGGTGTTGCGCGTTGGCACGGCGAACAGTCAGGCCGCGACCTTGTCGCTGCAATAAGCCGCCCTCGCCGCGCGGCGCGAAACAAGAGTACCTCGCCAACGTCTTAGAATCGAGGCGCCAGAATGGCAGCCCGGTCCACCGGCGCCTGCGCGGCATCCATGTGGCTGAATGACCTGATTGTGGGACAGTACAGGAGCCTTCAGCCGCAGGAACGGAAGCGCACGCTTCTACTTTCGATCTACTTCTTCCTGATCATCGCGACCTTCTGGATCCTGAAGCCGCTCAAACGAGGCGTCATTATCCACTACTTCGCGCAGCACCCGATGGACATCTTCGGCTGGGAGATCCGAGGCGCCGAAGCCGAGCAGATTGCCAAGATCCTCAATCTGATCGCCGCTTACTTCGCTGCGGCCTTCTTCATCTTGCTCGCCCGCCGGCTCCCGCGCGGGCGCCTTGTCCCGGTCTGCGCTGCAATGTTCGCGGGAGCGTCATTATTCTATGCTTCCGTCATCGACCGGCCGAGCGATTGGATCGTCTGGACCTTCTACATCTTCGGCGACATGTTCAACACCGTGATGGTCGCGCTGTTCTGGGCCTTTACCAATGACATCGCCACATCGGAGGAGGCGCGCCGCACGTATGGCCCCATCGGGCTCGGCGGCGTGCTCGGCGGATTCCTCGGCGCCACGGTCGTCGCATCGAGCGTACAGGATGCGGGCAGAGCGCCCCTGCTTGTATTCTGCGTCGTTCCGCTTGCGTTGATCGCGGCGATCGCTTACACGGTGGATCGCCTCAGCCATCCTCCCGGACCACAACAGGTCCCGGCTGTCCCGGCAGCAGACTCGCGCGGCGGTGGAACACGCGCGGTACTCGCATCGCCGTACCTGCAATATCTGGCCGGCATCATCGCCTGTTACGAACTCGTATCCAACATCATCGACTTTCAACTCGCCGCAACCATCGAACGCTCGGTTTCGTCCTCGCTCCGCAAGGACGTCATCTTCGGCATCCTCGGACAGCTCACGGGACTTGGTTCGATTGCGGTGCAACTGTTCGGCACCGGCTTCGTGCTTCGCCGCTTTGGCGTGCGCGCGGGCCTGCTGGTCCTTCCGCTAACGGTGCTGGCGAGCGCCGCCGGATTCCTGGTGGTCCCGACGCTGCTGCTGGTGGCCGCCATGTCGGTGAGTGATAACGCCCTGAATTACTCCATCCATCAGTCTTCGAAGGAGGTGCTTTATACTCCCGTCGATTCAAGCACGCTGTTTCAGGCGAAGGCGGTTGTCGACATGTTCGTGCAGCGATTCGCCAAAGTGCTCTCGGTCGTGCTGAACCTGGCGTTCGCGGCCGTGGCGGGCGCCGGCGTCCATTGGCTGTCGCTCGTGAGCATCTGCGTGCTATTCGGATGGATTCACCTGGCGCGGCGCGCGGCCGAAAACTTCGAGCAGCGGATCGCGGCGCGAACCGGAGCCTGAGATGCACATCGCAGGGCTTCTCACATGCATGCTGCTGCTTGCCGGTGGACTCCACGCTCAGACCACGCGCGCCGAGGAGATCGAAGCGGAGCGTCTCCGCAAGGCGGCCGAGATCCGGCCCGAACGCCTCAACGGACTTCACAGAATGTTCGTCTGGTTCGAGGACAAGCGCGTGCCCCAGCGCGTGATGGGCGGCGTGCATGGATTCCGCGCCAGTTTCGGGACGCTCGGTCCCGCTTCCGGATCCGCGCTTGGCATCGAGTATTTTCGGCCGGACCTGGCCAAAGGCGAGGTGTCCTTGCAGGCCGGCGCAGCGGGCTCGTTCGACGGGTTCCGGGCCTTCATGACGAACCTCACGTTCCCGAAGCTGGGAGCGGGCAAGTACAGGCTCGACCTGCTCGGCCTCTCCGAGTATGGAGCGCGCTTCAGCTACTACGGACAAGGCCCCGGCTCGAACATCGCCGGCCGAACGATCTATTCCTTCGAAAACACGCGCTTGATGATGGAACTCGGGACGCGCCCGGCTTCATGGCTTGATATTGGCCTCCAGGGCGGCTATTCGCTGCTCAAGGCGGGGCCCGGCAACACCTCCCGCTTCGCCAATGCGGTCGACGTATTTCCGTCAAGCATGTTACCGGGCATGTTCGAGCAGCCGAACTACGCACTTGTGGGAGCCTTTATCCAGGCCAATCACGGCGGAGAAAAGGGTGGGGGATCCTACCGGGTCGGTGTCACGAACAATATCCAGACGACGCCAGGGAACATGACCTTCACCCGCATCGACGCTGACGTGCAGCATTTCGTCCCGCTGCTGAATGCCACCCGGATCTTCGCGCTGCGCGCTCGCACGAGCCTCACCGGCACTCCTAAGGGCAATGTCATCCCGCTCTACCTGCAGCCTAGGCTTGGCGGACCCTTCGATATGCGCGGCTTCCGCGCGCTACGCTTCTATGACAACAACTCAATGGTCTTCAACGCCGAGTACCAGTGGGAGCTCACGGGCAACGTGTATGGAGCGCTGTTCGTCGATGCCGGCAAGGTCTTCCCGAAGCCTGGAATGTTGAACTTCTCCAACCTTGAGCGCAGCATCGGATTCGGGCTTCGCATCTTCCGAGGGCACACGGCCTTGGCGCGAATCGATCTCGGCTTCAGCCGCGAGGGAGCACAGGTATGGTTTACGGTCGAAGGCCCCTTTTGACACTTGGCGCGCTTGGTTTCACCGCGGCGCTTCTGTCGGCAGCGAAGTTCTACCCCGACGACCCGATCTGGCGCGAGCCTCCGCCGATTCCCGTCACGAGCGCCGTTGAGCGCAGCATCAGCGACACCTACGAGATGCTCGACCGCGTCATCCTGCGGCGCCGTCCCAAGCGTGGCACGCCGGCACGCGCAGTCAACACCCTCGGCGAAGTCCCCGACAGCGCCTGGTTCCGGAATCGCTTTCGCGGCAAGCCGCGCGATCTTGCTTCGCTGGTGCGGGGACCGATCGTCGGAGAATCGCCCGAAAAGTGCTTCCCCTGGACGGTGGTCCGTGGAAAGAACGAGGGCGCTTCGCCCGGTTTCGTCATCGACGACTGCTCCGGCGTCCGCTTCATTCTCAAGTTTGACTCGCCGCAGCATCCCAATATCACCACCGCCGCCGAAGTGATCGGCTCAAAGTTCTTTCACGCTCTTGGATATCACGTCCCCGAGTATCGGATCGTTCGCTTCGACCGAAGCAACCTGACCATCGGCCCCAGGGCGACCGTCATCGACGCGACGGGTAAAAAGCGGCCGATGACGCCGGAGGACCTCGAGGAGATCCTTTTGGCGCTGAAGCCCGAATCCGACGGCCGGTTCCGGGCCGTCGCCAGCCGCTTTATCAAAGGGAAAATCCTCGGACCATTTCTGTATTCCGGCACGCGCAGCGACGACCCGAACGACATAGTGCCCCACGAGGACCGGCGCGACCTGCGCGGCCTCTTCGTCTTCTCCTCCTGGCTGAACCACTTCGATACCTCGCCCGTCAACACGCTGGACAGCCTTGTGGTGGAGGACGGCATCCCCCACATTCGCCACCACCTCATCGACTTCGGCTCGACGCTGGGCAGCGACGCGCTTGGCGCGCGAAGGCCGGAGTCCGGCAACTCCTATCTGTTCGAACCCCGGCCTGTCGCCCTGCAACTGTTCACCGGCGGAATCTTTGTCCCCGGCTGGCAGAAGGCGCGGTACCCGATCGTCGCCGAGGCGGGCCGCTTCGACTGGAAGAGCTTCGACCCGCGCCGCTGGAAGCCCGTCTACCCGAACCCGGCCTTCCATAACATGCTCCCCGACGACGCCTACTGGGCTGCCAAAAAGGTGATGGAGTTCATCGACGAGGAGATCCGCGCCATGGTCGAGACCGGCGAGTACGGCACCCGCGCGGCCGTCGACTGGATTTCCGAGTGCCTCATCGAGCGGCGGAACAAGATCGGCCGCGCCTATTTCAGCGATGTTCTGCCCCTGGATGACTTCCGCGTTGAGGATGGGGAGCTGCGCTTCTGGGATCTCGCCGTGAAGTACGGCTTCGTGCCGGCCCGCGTCTACGAGGTCCGTTGGTTCCGCTTCGATAACCTCACCGAGCGCCGCCAGCCGCTTCCCGATCCCGTGGGCTACCGAATCCCTCCCGAGTTCCTCGAAGGCTCCGATGGCTATGTCTGTGCGGACCTCTGGAGCGAGGATCCCGCCAAGCGGGTCACTGTCTATCTCCGCAAGGAGGACGGCCGGATCGATGTCGTCGGCCTCGAACGGAGCTGGTAGCCTACAGATCCGGAGTTGCGACGAACTTGTAGCCGACACCTCGGACTGTCAGAAGATGCCGCGGGTTCGCCGGGTCTTCTTCGATGTAGCGGCGCAGCCGGACGATGAAGTTGTCGATGGGCCGCGTGTCGGTGTCTTCGCGCACGCCCCAGACCTCCTCGAGCATCGCCTTGCGCGAGACGGCACGCCCTTCGTGGCGGATCAGGTGCCGTAGCAGGTTCGCCTCCATCAGAGTCAGGGGCGCTGTCCGGTCGCCGGTGCGTAGTTCGAGCGAGTTGAAGTCGATCGTCTTGCCGCAGAAGGTGAAGACATCGGGAGGCGGCGGAGGTTCCGACGAGGGCTTCCCCGCGGCCATCCGCATCCATTCGTGCCGGCGCAGCAGCCCGTGGATGCGGGCCATCAGAATCGGAAGCTCGAAAGGCTTGGGAAGGTAATCGTCGGCGCCGGCCGCAAAGCCCTGGAGCACGTCCTCCGGGCGCCCGCGGGCCGTCAGCATCAGGGTAGGGGTGAAGACAGCGGCGTCGCGCAGCTCTGAGACGACCTGGAAACCGTCCTTGCCCGGCAGCATGACGTCCAGCACGATAAGGTCGTAGCGCCCGACATCGGCCGCGATGCGCTCCTGCGCCTCCTCGCCGGTCTCGACCACCTCGACTTCATATCCGTCCAACTCCAGGTTGAACCGGAGACCGTCGGCGAGGTGCTGTTCGTCTTCGACGATCAGGATGCGGCTCATACCCGCGATCAACTCTCGGCCGCCACCGGAATCTGGATTGTAAACGTGCTCCCCGTGCCGGGTCCGTCGCTTTCGGCATAGGCGCGCCCCCCGTGCCGCACCGCCACCGAGTGAACGATGAACAGCCCCAGGCCCGTGCCCTTGACGCGTGCCGCCGCGGTTCCGGGGATGCGATAGAACCGCTTGAAGACGCGCTTTAACTCCGGCCCGGGGATCCCGATACCAAAATCCCGCACCCGGACCGAAACCGTGCGCCCATCCCTCGATGCGACTTCGACCTGAATCCGCACCGGGGCGGTCGAATACTTGATGGCGTTGTCGATCAGGTTTGACACGGCGGCTTTCAGATCCTCGGGATCGCCCATGACATTCCCCCCCGAGCCGATCGGGAAGACCTCGCTGTATCCGATCGCGTCGGCGTCCAGGTGATGCCGGGTGCGCGCAATCTCGATGCACTCGCGCACCGTTTCGCCCATGTCGACCAGCGCCCGCGCTCCGTGCTTGCCCGCGCCGGTCCGGCCGGCCCGGAGGACTTGCTCGATGGTGCCGAGCAGCCGGTCGCTGTCCTCCATCATGATCCGGTAGAACTCCTGGCGCTTGGTGTCGTCCAGCTCGCGGGACTGTAGCGTCTGGAGGTAGAGGCGGATCGAAGCCACCGGCGTCTTCAACTCGTGCGTAACCGCGTTGATGAAGGAGTTATGTTGTTCATTCCGCCGGACTTCCCGTACCAGGAAGATGGTGTTGAGCACGACACCCGCGATGATCGCAACGAAGAAAAGAACCCCGAGGACCAGGAGAAGCCCGGTCCTCCAGTTCAGGACGATCCAGCCGATATTCAGCGCAAACGCGAGCGCGACAATACAGGCCCCGAGCGTGATGAAAAACGCGACCGACTTTCCGTGCCCGGCAACGACCATAAGTCTAGGATGCCAGAAGCCAGGGGCTGCATGTGTGCTCAGGCTGCTTCTCGCTCTTCTACCACTTGCGCGCTGACACTCGCCACGCGAACCGCCTTGGCCAGGCCGAGCAGTTGCAGGAAGCGAATGTGGAGCCAGGTGATATCCAACTCGTACCAGGCCAAGCCGTGGCGCGCCGAGGCCGGATGGGCGTGATGGTTGTTGTGCCACCCCTCGCCGAAGGTGAGCAGGGCCACCCACCAGTTGTTGCGGGAGTCATCGCGCGTCTTAAAGCGCCGGCTGCCCCACATGTGGGTCGCCGAATTCACCAGCCAGGTCACGTGCAGGCCGAAGACGACGCGGGCGAAGACGCCCCACAGCAGCATCGGAAGGCCTCCCACGGCCAGCAGCACCAGCCCCACTGCCGTCAGAGGGACCCAGTGCCACGTATTCAGCCACCGGTAGAAGGGGTCCTTCGCCAGGTCCGGCGCGTACTTGGCCATCAGCTTCGTGTTGTTGTGCAGGCCGTCTCCGAAGATGATCCAGCCCATGTGCGCCCACCAGCCGCCCTCGCGGGGCGAGTGCGGATCGCCCGCCTGATCGGAATTCTGGTGATGGATCCGGTGCGTGGCCACCCAGAAGATCGGCCCGCCCTCGAGCGTCAACGTGCCGCAGGTGGCGAACAGGTAGTCCAGGAACTTCGGAACTTTATATGAACGATGGGTGTGGAGCCTGTGGTAGCCCATCCCGATGCCCCAGCCGATGGCGATCCAGTGCAGGAAGGCCGCCACCAGGAAGGCTGTCCAGTTGAAGAAAAAGAAGGCCGCCACGGCGCCGATGTGGAAGATGACCATCGCGATCGCGGTTACCCAATTGACTTTGCTGCGCTTGTTCTCGATCGTCTTGACGTCCGCTAATACTTCAGGTCCTTTGGTAAGCATCCACCTCCAAGCTAGCAGCTCCAACACGCTTGAATTGTAAGAGTTGTGTAATTTCTAGCAGTTACGGGTGCCCCCTGGCCGCAGCAGAGCGGGCAGGCAAACGAATGTACTGGTACGGATGGGACAGGTGTTCAACGATTGTACTCATGCCAATTTGAGCCGAATTGCCTATTCTCGCCGGCCCCACAGACCGATAGAATTTGACAGAGGCGATGGAACTCGGCGCTTTGGAACTACACATCTTCGTGAGCCTGGTGGTGATCCTCGGGGCGGCGTTCGTGGCCTTGATCTGCGATTTCCTGAAGGGCAACAACGAGCAGCTCAGGGAGCACAATATCGAACTGCGGGTCCGCCAGGAGGAGCAGGAGCGCTTCCTCGGTCCGGTCGAACAGTATCGAGCCCGCGTCCAGCACCGGCCTGCGCCGCAGCCGCTGCCGGCGCCGCAGCGTCGACCCGTGGCGCGCCCGGCGGCTGCTGTATCGGCGCCCACCCCCACCCCCGCCCCCGCTGCTCGGCGGCCCGCGGCGGCGCCCACGCCGACTCCGATGGCGCCTGCTCCTTCCGCGCCTCCACCCCGGCCGAGCCGTCCGGCCGAGGCAGCCGAAGCGGTCCCTGCTTTGATTGCACGCCTGGAGCCCATCGTTCCGCTGCCGGCTCGCGCGCCGCAACCGCGCCCGCTGGCGCTGGCCCTGGAGCCGATCGCATTCGGAGCGGCAACGCCAGTACTTCCTGCCGCGAGCGGATTGGCTCCGGTGCCGGAACCGGTTCCCGAATCGGCGCCCCAGGAAACGGCCGAGCCGGCTTCCGATCCGCAGGTCGTCCGGATTCGCGTCATCGACGAGGAAGAGATTGCTGGAGCCCAAACAGAGGAACGCCGCCCGTTCCTGACTCTGGTCTCTCGCCAGGAGACGCCCGCGGCAGTGCCGGAAGAGACGGAACCCAAGGTGGAAGCCGCTGCCGATGCAGATGCGGTCCCCGAGCCACCCAGGATCGAAGAGCCGCCATTCGTGCTGCCAGCGTCGGTGGCGTCGCTGTTGAAGAAACCGGCCGCCCCGGATGCTCCCGAGCCCGCCGCGCCCGGGACCGAGCCGGTCGTTGAATTTCCTCTCGCAGCCGAAGCTGCCGAGCCCGTACGCGTCCAAGCCGAACTGCCCGCCGGATTCCATGAGGCCTCAGTGCTGGCGAAGGCCATCGACGATGGCGGGTCTGTCAGCGGGCTGCTTGTCGCAATCGGCATCAACGACTTTGCCAAGCTGTTCGAAACCGACGGCCGGCAGGCGGGCGAAGAGGCAGTCCGTGCAGTGACGGCGCTTGTCGAGTCGCTGATCGGCCCGCAGGATTTCGCATGCCGGTACAAAGAAGACGAATACCTGCTGTTCTACCGCGGGGAATCGGGCGCGACGGCGCAGCGCCGCCTCGGCTACATCTCCGAACGCCTTTGGGACTTTCAGCTCCGCTCGCTCGGCAGCCTCTCGATTCTGTTCAGTTGGGGAGGCTTTGAAGCGAACGGGGAAACGTTGGGCGAGGCCGTGGATCTGGCCTCTGAGCGTATGCACCAGACGCGCCGCAGCCGCAAGACGGTCAGCATGGACACCGTCCGCCCCCGCCGCCGCGCCGTCAACGAATAGCCCCTGCGAGCCGAAGGCAGGCGAAACAGGCACCTTCGCAAATCATCTACCCCATAAAC
Source organism: Bryobacteraceae bacterium (assembly GCA_046289265.1). Lineage (GTDB taxonomy): Bacteria > Acidobacteriota > Terriglobia > Bryobacterales > Bryobacteraceae > JBKBWD01. The sequence goes on from JBKBWD010000126.1 coordinate 9,170, forward strand.
AAAACGGGCCAGAACGGCCCGTATTTCATTGATGTCATTGGTCGGGGCGGCCGGATTCGAACCAGCGACCCCCTGCGCCCAAGGCAGGTGCGCTACCAGACTGCGCCACGCCCCGACTTCTTTGCTACTCCTCCGATTTTAGACCACTTCCGGGCCCGACGGCACCGCCCGACAGAATCAGGGGTGCGCGACATGGATGTAGGGGGATCGCAGGTTCTTTTTTTTTTGTGGCACTTGTCTGAGCGTATGTAGTACGGTCAGAAAAGGAGGCCACTCTCATGTCCCAATCCTTGCCCGATCTCGAACAACGTCGCTCCCAGATTCTCGCCCAGTTCGCTCAA
>JBKBWD010000127.1:0-9218 GCA_046289265.1 Bryobacteraceae bacterium
ACTTCGTGAACGCCATCTACTTCCATTGCGGAGGGCTGGATCTGGCTCCGTCTTTCCACTAAAAACCCGGAAGACCCAAGCTGGCGGCGGGATCTCCTCCGATCGGGTACTACAAGCTGACGCATTGGCCTCATCCCGGGGCGATGCTGGTGGCTGCCGGCGGACATCCTGTCTATGCACTTCGGGCGGTTCCGGAGCGGAACGCCGTGTGCTGGTTTAAGAATATGGGCAATCCGCGAGAAGAGGCCCGCCTGGCGTATTGGCAGAGATGCTGGGCATTTCGGTCAATCAGCTGGCCTTCGGGGTGAAGCGATTCTATTCCTTTACGTGGCGCGGAGACGAGGCGTTCGCGGCAGATATGGAGGCGATTCTGTCCGAGCAGAGGTCCGGTTTTGACGTGCTGGTCCGGAGGTTGAGCGATGCCGGGGTGCTCGATGTGCGGGAGGCGGGCGGGCTTCGGCCGAGGATCAGAGTGCAGGTGGACGATCAGCGACGGGAGAAGACGAGTCCACTGCGGGTTCCGGGTGGATGAGGGCGGCTTACGCCAGCTCCCGGATCGCGCGTAGCGCTGTCTCGATTTCGTGGGGCGTGTTGCGGATGCTCGGGGTTATGCGCGGGTAGGAGGGGGAGTAGGGGGTGGTGGTGGCGATGATGTTGCGGTCGCGGAGGCGGCGGACGACGGCTCGCGGCGAATGGCCACGGACTTCGAAGCAGACGATGCCGGAGGAGAGATCTTCCTGCATGGGCGTATGAAGAGTTACGCCCGGGATGCCGGCGAGTCCCTCCTTCAATTGCCGGCTCAACTCGTGCGTGCGTGCCGCGACGTTCGCTTTTCCGATCTTTTGGTGGAACTCGAAAGCCTCGGCCATGGCCCACTGGTGCTCGTAGGGCTTGAAGCCGCCGGGCGACATGCGGGGACCGTTCGTCCGGCCCGAGGGCTCGCGGCGCTCCATCCAGGCACGCCAGAGCGACTGGTCCATAAAGCTCGGAATCGACGGCTCGACGGCGTTCCAGCCGTGGTGGCTTCCCCAGATGATTCCGGTGCCGCGGGGTCCAAAGAGCCATTTGTGACAGCCTGCGATGTAGAAGTCGCAGCCCAGTGCGGCGGCCTCCTCGTCTTCCACTCCGAATCCGTGCACCGCGTCGACGCAGAGCAGGAGATGCTCGTCGGGGGCGCGCTCCCGGTTGATTTCGGAGAGCCGGTCCGCGATCCGTGCGATGGGGAGCTTGACTCCGGTGCTTGAATGGACCCAGGTGACGGCGAGGACACCGGTCGCCTCGTTGACGCCGCTCAGGAGACTGTCGACGAGTTGGCCGGCGCTGACGCTGGCGCTGGCTCCGTCCTCATAGAGCGACACGTAGCGCACACGTGCTCCGCTTCGCGCGGCCGCCAGCCGCACGGATTCGGTTGTCGAGTAGTAGTTCCGGTCCGAAACGAGGAACTCTTGGCCGGGTTTGAGACGGAAGCCCTGGTAGACGAGCGCCAGTCCCATGGTGGTGCTGTCGGTGAGGGCGATCTGGTCCGGGTCGCCGCCGAGGTACCCGGCCGCCGCCTCCATGACCCGGTTGTGCTGGCGGCTGATTTCGGACTCGAGGTAGACGGTGGGGTTTTCGTCCAGCCCGCGCCGGTGCCGCTCGATCGCTTCGCGGACAGGCCGCGGATGCGAGGAGATGTAGAGGGCGCTGAGGTCGATGATGTCGGGCGAGAGCCGGAACTGGGCGCGGACGTCGTCCCACATGTTGCCGACAGCCCGGGCCGGGTTGTCGGCCGGGGCCTCGCTGGTCCGGCAGGCGATGGTATTGAGTCCGCCCACAACACCCGGCAAATAACGGATCAACCCCCTCCGGGTGACAGGCATCTCCGGCCAGCTTCCCTCCCCCCTCCGTTCGACGCAGGGCGGATGGAGCCGTTTCGGGTTCTCCCGCTCAGGGTCCCTTCACCGCGACGGACTCGCGGGCGTGGTGGGGCGGTTGGTGGCGCGGATGCCTTTGCCGGGGTAGACGCCTTCGACGAGTTCGCCGCGGTCGACGACTACGGTCCCTCCGACGATTACGAAGGGGATGCCTTCGGGGGGCAGGTCGGGCTTTTCGTAGGTGGCGCGGTCGATGACGGTGGCGGGGTCGAAGAGGACGATGTCGGCGTCGGCTCCGGTGCGGAGGCGGCCTTTGTTTCGCATGGCGGGGGCCATGGCTTCCAGGCGGCGTGCTGGAAGCAGGGACATCTTTCGGATGGCGTCGTTCAGGGAGAGCGTCTTGCGCTCGCGGACGTAGCGGCCGAGGACGCGGGAGAAGGTTCCGGCGACTCGCGGGTGGCCGAGGCCGTTCTCGAGGATTCCGTCGCTGGCGACCATGACGAGGGGATGGGCCATGTTCTGTTCGATCATCTCTTCGGTGTTGGTGAAGGTCGCGACCCATCCGCCCTGGCGGCGGTATTTCTCGAAGGTTTCCTCGGTGAGGCGCTCTCCCGTTGCGGCCCAGAGCATGTCCTTGTAGTCGAGGCCGAGGCGCTCGCGGAAGCCGGTATTGAAGATGGCGGTTTCGATGCGGGTCATTCCGGCCGTGTAGGGATAAGACTCGACCGTGATGTCCAGGCCGCGCTTGCGGGCCGCTTCGACCATGGCGATGCCGAGCGGGAACTTGATGGTCGAAGAGGCGCCCAGATGGACGACGTGCACCGAGGCGCCGGTGACAGCGGCGTAGCCGATGACTTCGTTGAGGGACGCGACGAGGCCCGGTTCGCCGCGCGAGCCGTAGCGCATGTGCACGAAGGTGGGGCGCTGCCACCGGGCGGCGAGATGGAACAGGTTCTGGAGTTCCTCATGCATGGCTGTCGGGGTGTAGTTGAAGCCGAAGCCGATCCCGAGCCCGCCTTCGGAGAGCCCCTGTTCGATGAGATCGCGAATGGCCTCCTGCTCGGCGGCCGTGGCGGAGCGGTTGACGGCGTTGTCCTTGGGGAGGAAGACGCCGGTGTCCTTCATGACGATCATGCGCGAGCCGATGTGGCCGATGCTGGCTCCGAAGTTGATCAGCGCCTTGTTCTCCCTGGCGGCGTACCAGGGGCTGACGGGGCTGACGCCGATTTCGAGTTCGAGGGCGGTGGTGCAGCCGTCGCGCGCCTTGACGCGGTAGTTCTCGGGGTCCTGGCCGTGCTGGTGGAGGTCGATGAAGCCCGGCGAGACGACGAGTCCGCGGGCGTCGATGACGCGGCCGGCCTTGAGCGGCGCGCGGGAGACGGCGGCGATGGTGGAGCCGCGGATGCCGATGTGGCGAACGGCGTCGAGGCCGGATTCCGGGTCGATGACGCGGCCGTTGTTGATGGCGAGGTCGTATTGCTGGGCGAAGGCAGCCCAGGCGAGGCAAAGGGTCAGGAGCAATCTCATGGGAGTCACTTGTATCAGATTTCGGGGGTGGTTAGCGGGGCGGGTGGATGGGCAGGTGAATTACCCCTTGCTTGAGGATGTGTTCCGGCTTGTTGGGAAGCTGGGAGCGGACGTAGAGCGGGATGCGGGAGCCCGCACGGCAGTCGGGCGAGAGCTGTAACTGGGTGTACTTGGCGGTGGCTCCGACGTTGTCGTAGGCGCCCCAGGGGTCCGAGACGCGCTGGGTGAGATCGGCGCACGGTCCGGCGGCCAGGACTTCGACGGGACGGTAGGCTTCGCCGTCGCGGACCGCGAGGACGACGGTTTCGCCGGCCTGCGCCTTGCGGTCGCCGTTGCCTTTGCCGAGGATTTTTTCGGTTTGGTGGACTGCACGCTCCCAGACGGGCGTGGATGCTCCGTCGGCGATGACGTAATCCTCGATAGCGGGCGCGTCCGGCCAAGTGGGGATTTCGAGGGGAATCGTGGCGTCGCCGAGGCGGACGTGGAGTTGCACGATTTCGCGGTTGGGGTCGCGTACCGAGAGGATGATGTCGTTTGAGGCCAGGCGGATGTCACCGGGCGCGAGCTTCGGGACTCGAAGGACGGCGGGTTCGATGGTGACGTCCGGGTTTGGGGATGAGACGGCGGCCAGCACGGCCGGCGTGGGCGCGGAACCTTTGTTGACGATGGAGAGGCGGAGGCGGGCCGGCTTCGCGCTGGTGATCCAGGGGGCAGCGGTGGATTGCCAGGAGGATACGGCGAGGATGGGGGCGAAGTCCGGTGTGATGCCGATCTCGTGGAGGTTGCCGTCGAGGGTGAAGCGGAGGCGGCCCTGCGCGTCGGCGGGCTGGCGGGAGCGGCGTACGGCGCCGGTATCGGGATTGACGTCGGTCACGTGGTAGATGCGGCCGGGCTCGTAGAGAGTATCGGTTGTGATCCGGAGGTTGACGCCGGGCAGGAGGCCGCCGGTGGGAAGCCACTCGCGGACGCTGGAGCGGAAGCCGGCGGACGAGACGTTTTCGAGGACGGTGAAGCCGGGTGTGGTGCGGTCGGTTTCGACGACGTAATCCCAGACGTCGAAGAAGGGATAGACGTCGGCGTGGTGCCAGAGGGTGGGCCGGGGGAGCGGGTTGGCGAAGGCTTCCATGTGGAAGCGGAGGGTCTTGGCCATGCCAGGGGTGCCGTGGTCGAAGTCGAAGTCCTCATGCACGTGGTGCGGGCGCGTGAAGTCCCAGATGGCGTTCATGCGGCGGTGATACCAGCGGATGAAGTCGCGCGTGCCGAGGACGATGCGGGTCCGGAGACCTTCGTAGTTGCGGTACATCTCGGTGTGGCGGTATTCGGTGGGGGAGTCTTTGGGGCCGACGTAGAACTCGGAGGAGCCCATGAAGTTGGAGGCGCTGCCGACCAGGTGGGGGTACTTGCCGGCGACCCAGAAGGACATGAAGCCGCCCATGGAGAGGCCGGCGGTGGCGCGGTGGCGGCGGTCGGCGAGGGTGCGGAAGTTGGCGTCGATGTGGCGTACGAGTTCGGGGAAGTAGAGGGGGAACTGGCGGTGGGTTTCGACGGGGCTGATGTTGTAGGGGCGGAGGTATTCTTCGTTGGGGATGCGGGGGTTGTAGCCGTCCCACTTGACGACGATGATGTCGTGGCTGCCGACGAATCGGGCGATGTTGTCGCCTCCGTAGGTGTCGCCGGAGTCGTAGCCGTTGCGGCCGCGGGGGCCGCTGTTGTAGCGCTCGCTCCAGCCGTGGAAGAAGTAGATGACGGGGTAGCGCTTGCCGGAGGCGTCGTAGTCCGGCGGGAGGAAGACGCGGAAGTTGCGCTGCTCGCCGAGGACTTTGCTTTCGTGCTTGAGGTCGAGGATGCGGGCTTCGCGGGGCTGGGCGAGGGCGGTGGTGAGTACGAGGGCTGACAGAAAGAGCAGGCGGGACACCATTTGTGGAGATTATCAGAGTTGGCGGGGATGGGGACGGTGGCGTGCCGTTTCCTTATGATTCGAGCGGATTTTGCAGGCGCGGTTTGGGTGATTCTGGTATACAATCGCGTCTCGGAGCAGGCCGATGCGAATACTTCTTGCGACTCTGCTGTTTCTGCTTACTGCCGCGGTTGATGCGGCGGAACCTTCGATTACCATCGACAGTCCGATGGCGCCACCCGCCTGGGCACTGCTCGAACGGCAACTGCTGCGGTCAAGTTCGGCGGCGTGCGAGCGCTTCGCGGCGAAGTACCTGGATGAGCGGGGGTACCTGCTGCACACGCCGCGATGGGGGACTCTCGACGGGCCCGACGACGCGATCGAGACGTTTTATAACTGGACTCTGCTGCACGCGCTGGGCGGGTCGGATTCCGTGCTTCGGCTCTATAAGAAGGCGCTCGAAGGGCACTACCGACAGTACGGCGAATTGCGGACCAAGCTTACCAAGCTTGCCGAGAACGGCGCGTACTACAAGGAGTTCATCACGCAGTCGGACTGGTTTCATACCGGAGAAGGGATGCGCGGGTTCCTGTTTCAGGGGCTCTCGGATCCGAACGACCCCGTGTTCCGGGAGCGGATGAAGCGGTTCGCGGCTATGTATATGGGCGAAGACCCGGAGGCTCCGAACTACGATCGCGAAAACAAAGTGATCCGGAGCATCTGGACGGGCAGCAAGGGTCCGATGCTGCACAAGGCCACGGTTTATGACTGGGTCGGGGATCCGGTGGATGGAAGTTTTCATCTGCTGCATAATCGGGCTCGACGCAGCCAGTTGCTGGACTTTAAAACTTACTATCCGAAGATGCTTGCGCATTGTGACGAGTATCTGGACAGCGTTGGGGACCACCCTCTGAACCTTGCATCCACTCTTCTCGCTCTGAATGCTTTTGCCTTGACTCACGATCCGAAGTACAAGGACTGGGTTATCGAGTATGTGGATGCCTGGAAGCGGCGCATTGAAGCGTGCGGCGGGAACATACCGACGAACGTCGGGCTCAACGGAGAACCCGGAGGCGAGTACGATGGCCGTTGGTGGAAGGGCACCTACGGGTGGAACTTCACGATCTTCGACGGAGAAATCGAGCAGATTGCGCACCGGAACACGTTCGCGGCGGGTTCATGGCCCGGCTTCAGCAACGCCCTGATGCTGACCGGAGATCAAAGCTACGTCGGCGTTCTGCGGCGCCAGATGGACAACATTTACGCCCAGAAGAGGGTGGTGAATGGCAAGACGCTGCTGCCGCAGATGTATGGCGACTCTCGCGGGTACAAGCACAACGGCCCTCCGAGTTGGTACCACTACACCGACAATCTGTTCGAGAGCAGGCTCGGCGAGATCTATGCGTGGTCGATGGATCGTAACGACATGGAGCGTGTGCCGAAGGAGGAATGGTTCGGATTTCTGGAGGGCGTGAATCCGGAGTATCCGGTCGAGGCACTGCAGGCCGATCTCGACCGCGTACGGCGCACCGTCAGAAATATGGAAACGGACATCACCACGCCGGACACGCGGCTTGCGGACTACCTGATGGCGTTCAATCCGGCGGTGACAGGCACTCTCTCGCAACTCACGATGGGCGCCTATCTGGCCGGCAATATCTGGAGCTTGCACGCGCGGTTCCGATATTTCGATCCGGAGCAGAGGCGAGCGGGACTCCCGGAGGACGTCGCGGCGCTGGTCGAGAAACTCGAGGCCGGGTCGGCGACTCTCGTGCTGGTGAATGTGAATCCGGTGGAGGCACGGAACGTGGTGGTGCAGGCCGGCGGCTACGGGGAGCACCGGTTCGAGTCTGCCGACGTGGAGGGGAAGAAGTCGGCGATCGGGGGACCGATTGTGAATGTGCGGATCGAGCCCGGCTGCGGCGCGCGGATCCGGTTCCAGATGAAGCGGTATGTGAATCCTCCGACTCTGGCGCACCCGTGGGACCGCGGGTGGTTTGGGAAGGGTCGAGCGGAGTCGGGATGTAGTCCGGCCAGGGTTTGGGTGAGCTTGCGCGGCCGGTCGCGAGGCTCAGGCGGAGCACCCCGGAGAGTTCCTCCCAGGTGAGGCCTCCGGGCGTGCGGTAGTCCACGGCTGGCATGATAGCGTCGTCGAGGACGTCGGCGTCGAGGCGGAACCAGAAGCCGTTGAGGGCCGGGGAGGTCAGACGATCGAGGGCTTGGCGGGCGGCGGTTTCAATTCCGGCGGTTCGGATGGCGGCGAGGTCGATGAGGGTGATGGCGGTGTACTCGATGCGCTGCTGCCGTGGGCTTCGGCGTCGGCGGCGTCGCGGCGTCCGAAGGCTACGGGTTCTTCATCGCGGACCAGCGGGGGCGGTTTTCGAAATTGGAGAGGATTGCGGGTATACGGCCTGTGGCGAAGGCGAGGTCCATGGAGGCTGCTTCTCCGTTGGGTTCGGCCTCGGACTGGTAGAAGCCCGCGTGACCGTCGAAGAGGAGCAGGCCGTAACGGCCGCGCCGGCGGAGGGCCAGGAGATTGCCCAGCAGGATGGAGCAGTCACTTCCGAGGACCAGGGGGAAGGTTTCCTGGTCGAGGAGTTGGGTGATGCGGTTGGCGAGGGCGATGGAGTAATCGGCGATGGCTTGGGGGTTGAGGAGGAGGGTTTCGGGGTCGCGGTGGGGATTGAACGGCGGCGGTTCGAGGCGACCGGCGTGGGTGGCTTGCAGTGATTGGGCGAGGCCGAGTATGGAGGCGGCTTCGGGGATGAGATGGGGTGAGGGTACATGGGCCTATGCTACTGGATGGGGTCCGTGAATGGACCTGTAGGCGGGCACCCGCATCGCGTTGTACGGCATTGACGTATAATGCGAAGAGTGGCGACGCCTATCCGCACGGCAACTTTCTCACGTAGAGTTAAGCGCCTGTTGACCGAAACCGAAACGGTGAAGTTGGAGCAAAGCATCTGCCAATGTCCCGATGCACACCCGGTCATTCCTGGAACTGGCGGCATACGAAAGGCGCGGTGGGCGCGCTCCGGAATGGGAAAGCGCGGCGGTGTCCGAGCAGTCTACTACTTTCTTGCACGAGTTGATCGAGTGTACATGCTGGACGTATATGCGAAGAACGAGAAGGCTGATTTGACTGCTGCCGACAAACGGGAACTTCGGGCAATCGTGTCAATGCTAGAGGAGGCTTAATGGCACAGACCAAACAATCGTCCGCAAAACATTCGGCAGCCGGAAAACGGCTGATAGGTGCGATGCGCGAGGTGCAGGCACTTGAATTCGCTCGCCGCGTGCGGGACGTCCGTGAGAGCCTTGGTCTATCGCAGTCGGAATTTGCCCGGACGTTCGGACTGAGCTTGAGGTCGTTACAGGAATGGGAGCAGGCACGGCGCCTTCCGGATATCGCCGTCTTAGCGTACTTGCGCGTGATTGAACGAAACCCGGATGCAGTTCGATCTGCATTGAAGCCAAGCGCTGTCTGACAGATCGGTGCGGACATCAGACCATCTTGTAGAATTCCTGCCGGAATCGTATTGCCAGGACTGCGAGACTTACGCCCAGGACAAGTGGTTGGCCGCTTGCCAGCAAGAACTGCTGTCACCCGAAGCACGCGGAGCTTACAAATCCGAAATGCAGGCCGACTTCGAAGCCCAGATGCGCGCGCATGATAACCCCTGTGGCGGCTTGCGTGTGTCGTGGGATACAGGAGCTCTCGAAGGTGATTAAACATAGAGCCTGTCCGATATTACGGCAATTTGGGAGCCGCCGCGATGGCGGAGGGCGTGAAGCGGCACTTCACAGCAGAATGGGTCGGGTAGTGATGATTGGGGAGCGAGTTGGAGCCGCCGATGGGCGCAGAACGAACACACCTCCGGCAGGCTACCCGCGGCGGACGGTCGGAAATTTCTGAGGTTCAGCTTGCTATGCGCAGCGCA
>JBKBWD010000128.1:0-9113 GCA_046289265.1 Bryobacteraceae bacterium
CCTGGGATCAGGGCCCCCGAGTCCACCTCAGGGCGAACGCACTCTGCGATTCGCTCTCTTCCGGAGATGCCGAAAAGTAGAAAGCTGGGGGTAGGCGCCGGATTTTTGCGGAGTAAGCCACAAACAGCCTCCAACCACCGTTCGAATACTCCACGAACGGCTGCCTCCCACTCCGATCTCCGTTCCGGGACCATCGCGCTCTTCCGGTCCGCGGTCAGTGGCGGGCCGGCAAGACCGCGAAAGTCGATCCAGGTCCAGGAGCTCACACCGCGCGCACACTGGATCAGAGGTTTCAGGATTTCCACATCTTGAACGTGCATCCCACGGACGAACATTTGGGTGCGCCTCCTTCCCAGTTGTGGATCCACCATGGAAGCCAGCACCCAATGCGGGACCAGATCGGAACGACAGGGCGAATCGCCGGGGAGGGGCGAGACCATTTCGAAATGGGTTGGATAGACGAGGCGGATCCGGCTCCCGGTTGCATCCGGACCAGCATCGTCGACCCAGTCGAAAACAGACCACTTCGGATCTCCGAGGGCCTCCGGACTGACTTCATGCCGGCTCGCAGTCTCGTTAAGCTTCTTTCGATCGATGGCCGCCAGCCGGTCGAAATGGAAATGTCCGTCGATGGTCCACTCTTCCACACCGTCCGGAGGCGCGATGCGGACCGGGTACTTCGGCCAGACAACGTGCTTAGCTGCTATCAGGCCGGGGTCAATCGCGTCACTCTCAGCGAGCTTTTCGTTTGAATATCCGAAATACCGCCGCAGGGCTTCCAGACAGCACTCCTGGTCGTGTGCGAGCGTTACCGGTTTTCCCTTCAGCTCCTTCCGCAGCCAGAGGGTGATTTCCGTTCCCTGTTGCCTGCGGGTTCCGGGCTTTGTCCAAAAGAGACTGCCCGGCCCGGAGACCTCCAGGTCGGTAGCTGGGCGATTAGGGACTCCGCCCGGGTGCGTGCGGACGCTGATGCGGTCCGCGATCATGAAGCAGGAGAGCACGCCGATTCCGAACTGGGAGATCGGCGTGGCGAAGAGTCCAACGCGCCTGAGGCGGCCTGCTCGCGCTCGAAATCCGGGCTGCGGTAGTAGCTCTTGCCGATTCGTGTGAAGTAGCGCTGGATGACGTCCTGGGTCATGCCGACGCCGTTGTCTTCGACGCGGATGAAGAGGTCGCCATTTTCCTCACCCCAGGTCAGGCGGACTTCAAGCCGTTCCTCCTTACCTTGGTAGAGGAACTTCCCGGGCTCGGTCGGCTCTCCATCCACGGGCTGATCGAGGTGCTCTCCGGTCCGGGCGAGATACCGTAGTCGCAGGTCCCGCAGTTCGACGGCATCAAGCGCGTTCTGGAGGAGTTCGCGAATGCAGAGGCTGGGGTCGCCGTAGAGCGATTCGCCCATGAGGAGCCGGATGATCTCCTGGTCGTCGAGCCGGAAGTGCCAGTCGTGGTAGGTGTAGATTGGGCGCCCGTTCGATCTCTCGGGAACGACGTCCGCCTTTACTTCTTCAGGCAATATCAGTTCCGGCAGCGAATTGTCCTCTTTGAAAAGAGAGGCGAATTCATCGCGGACGGACCTGAGTTCACGGTCGATCAGGCCTACGAACTCCCGGATCGATTTCTCAACTGCAGGATGAGGACAGCGATTCGCCTGGTAGACCAGCTTTTTGTCTTTCCACGGGCTTCCAGTGATTGCGAGGTGCTTGTGCCACTCCTGCCGGCTGACGTCTTGGAAACGGTTTCCCAGCTCAACATCGAGCCCGATATAACGGTAGAGGACCGATGGCGTGCGGCTAGCGTCGAAGTCCATGATGTCTGCCAGACGCAGCAGGAGAGCCGGGAGGATGTAGTTAACGCGCTGGTTCTGACAGCCGGTGGTATGGTGCGCCCCGGCCTTTTCTTTGAGCTGATTCCTCAGGCTGGCGAGATCGTGGTTTCGACTGGCTGCAATGATGCCGAGCACATCGCGGAACGGGAACCCTGCAGCCCCATCGAGTTTGTCGTCTACGACCTTAGCGAGGCGCGTTTTGAGGCGCTCGAATTTATTGTTCGCGTGCGTGGCCCGGAGGAAGTCAGTGAGGATGTGGTGCTCCAGGAGGCCGGCCTGGAAGTTGTGACCGGCGTTCCGAAGGGTTTGAATCTGGAGACGCTCGTCCAGAAAACCGTCCCGATGGCGAAGGTAGCTCTGGCGAAGTTCGGAGGTGCTGCTCTCGCCGAGGATTTCACGGTATTCGGCCTCGGACAGGGTCATGCCGAGGTCATGGACATAGGCGGCCAGAAGGCAGAGCGCACACTCAGGTGTGGTGAGTTTATCGATTCCTTCCTGCCCGAGAAGGCATTCCATCCAGCCGACCACGTTGAGGATGTGCCGCTTGTTATGCAGGGTGAAGAGCGGCATGTATCGAACGATGGAATCGAGGAGTGGTTCGGCGTTTCGAAAGGCAGCGTTAACGCCGCCTTTCAGTTGGCCGCCGCGGTCCAGTTTGTCGAGGCGTTGCCAGAAGAGGGTTTCGGTGGCTGATTAGTACGTGGGTCGAACGATTTCCTGCGCAGCCGCAGCTTTTCTCCGGGCCATTTGAGCTCAGATTATGTTACCAGACAGGCGGAGCCAGATGAGATCTCTTGAAACGAACACTCCCCTGTCGCGGTGATCGGTCGCCGGTTGAGTTGCTGGACGTAGCCGTCGAATTCGGGGTTACGGCCGAGCGTCTGCTGGTCGCGCTTGACATGAAAGTAGGGCGCCATATCGACGCCTTTCATCGCGGTTTCGAGAGAGAGGTCCCCGCTTGGGAGCACGCAGGGCGTGGGTGGAGTAGTCGAAGACTGCCGGCTGATCATGGCGCTGCCGGCGAGGGCTGAGGCGGGTGCGCCTGGGTGCGCCAGCAAGCCGCATAAGTGACCGAAGGTCGCTATCCGACCCGCGTCAGTGACCCCACCACACCCGGAACGTCGAGCGAAGCATATGGGATCAGGATAGCGCGCGGCCGAAATTGGTGAAATTCCTGCCTGTCCCGAATTTTTCGAATTTTTTCTGAACTTTCGGGTGGCCTGGAACGTATTTAGAAGATGGTGTCCCAGCGGCGGCGCGCGGGCGGTTTCCCCATTCTGGAAATGGGGAAATTCCTGCCTGTCCCGAATTTTTTAGAATGGAGGGATTGTGCTTAGCTTTCTTCCGTTTGTGCTCAAGAGCAGCCTGCGCAACAAGCGGCGGAGCGTGCTGACGCTGCTCAGCATCGCCGCTTCCCTCTGCATCCTCGGCGTTCTCATGGGCTCCTACTACGCCTTCTACCTCACCGATGCCAGCGAGGAACAGGCGCTGCGGCTCGTGGTGCGGAATCGCGTCTCGCTCGCCAATGTCATTCCGCGCTCCTATCAGCAGACCATCGCGGCTATACCTGGCGTCCAGAGCGTTACCATCCTCCAGTGGTTCGGCGGCACGTATAAGGATAACCGCGATCCAGCGAACTTCTTCGGACGCATAGCAATTGAGCCCGATAAGTTCTTCGAAATATTCACCGAGTACCGGATTCCCGAAGAGCAGAAACGGGCCTTCCTCGCCGAACGGCAGGCCTGCGTCGTCGGACGCAAAACCGCCGACCGGCTCAATTTCCGGATCGGCGATCGCATCACGTTCGTCGGCGATATCTTCCCCGTTACGCTCGAGCTGATCGTCCGTGGCATCTATGACTCGGATCGCGATAACGAGAACCTCTACTTCCACTACGACCTGCTGAACGAAAGCCTCTCCGGACAGGGAATGCGCGATGTGGTCTCAACCTTCGCCGTCCGCGTACATTCCATCGACGACATTCCCGTCGTCTCCAAAGCCATCGATGACCGCTTCCGAAACTCGCCCCAGCAGACCAAGACCGAAACCGAAAAAGCCTTCGAGGTCAGCTTCCTGGCCTTCCTCGGCAACGTGAAGGCGTTCCTCATGCTCATCTGCGCCGCCGTCACGTTTACGATCCTGCTGGTGAGCGGCAACACCATGGCCATGTCGGTTCGGGAGCGGATCCGCGAGGTCGGGATCCTCAAGACCCTCGGATTTACGCGCGGCAAGATCCTGGGGCTGATCCTGGGAGAATCGGCCGTGCTCTCCGTGCTCGGCGGACTGCTCGGGCTCCTGCTGGCCAACGGCGTGTTCGCGCTCATGCGGCAGGGGCCGTCGATGTTCGGCGACGTGAACCGGTTCCGGCTTTCGGCTCCGGTCGCGGCTGCGTGTATCGGTGTCGCGCTTTTTGTCGGACTGGTGAGCTCGCTGTGGCCCGCGATGACGGCATCGCGAAAGTCGATTGTCGAGGCGCTGCGGTACAACGATTGAGGACCCAGGCATGGCTATCCCGCTTTCTTACAACCTGCGAAATCTGACCGCCCGCAAGACCATGACCCTGATGACGGCGCTCGGCATCGCCCTCACGGTCGCCGTGCTGCTGAGCGTGATGGCGCTGGTCCAGGGACTTCGCACCTCGCTGACGGCCTCGGGCCATCCGGCTCAGTTACTGGTGATGCGGAAGGGCGCGACGGCGGAATTGAACAGCGTCGTGTCGCCCTCCACGTTTCAGGAGCTGAAATCGAAACAGGGGATCGCGCGGAACGCCGAGGGAGAGCCGCTGGCTTCGCTCGAACTGGTCACGGTCATCGTGCTCGAAAACGAGGCCAATCCACAGGGCATCAATATCACGGTGCGCGGGCTGACGCCGCTGGGGTTCTCGATGCGCGAAGGGCTTCGGATCACCGAGGGCCGGATGTTTGAGACCGGCAAGCGCGAGTTGGTAGTCGGCAGAGGTCTTGCCGCCAGGTATCCGGATGCGCGGCTCGGAGGGAAGATCGAGTTCGGGCGGGGCGAGTGGACGGTGGTCGGAGTGATGGACGGCGGCCGGAGCGCGGCCAACAGCGAGATGTTCGCCGACCTCTACCAGATCGCCTCCGACCAGGGCCGGCCCGAAGCAATGAGCTCGGTGCTGGTGCGCGCCAGCGACGAGGTCGCGATGCGAGCGCTGGTCAATGACCTGGAGAGCGATCCGCGATTCAACATCGATGCGGTGCCGGAGAAGGAATACTTCGAGCAGCAGACCAGTTCTGCTGCGCCGATTCAATACGTCGGCATGTTCGTAGCCATCATCATGGCGGTGGGGAGCAGCTTCGCTGCGATGAACACGATGTACGCGGCGGTGGCGCGCCGCTCGGCCGAGATCGGGACCCTGCGGGTGCTCGGTTTCTCGAAGGCCGGGATTCTGACGAGCTTCCTGATCGAGTCGGTGCTGATCAGCCTGCTTGGAGGGATTCTCGGATGCGTGCTGGTGCTGCCGATACACAATCTACAAACCGGGGTCGGGAGCTTCGTCACGTTCAGTGAAATTACCTTCGAGTTCCAGGTGACGCCTGCGATTATGGGCATTGGGATTCTGTTCGCGCTGGCTATGGGAGTCGCGGGCGGACTGTTCCCGGCGGGGTCGGCGGCGCGGAAGGAGATCCTGACGGCGCTGCGCCAGAACTGATTGCGATATGAATGCCGATTTAAAGAGTCTGCGAATCGACAGGTCGCTCAAGCATGAGCCGGCGCCGGCGCGGTGGGCGGTGCGATGGATCGTCGCGGGTATTGCGATTCTGGTTCTGCTCGGCGCGGGGCGGTTCGCTTATGGGGTGTGGAACCGGGCAGTGGAAGTGGAGGTTGTGCGCGTGACGGCGTCGGCCGGCGCGGCCGGACGGGATGCGGGCAGCGTGATCCTGAACGCGACCGGGTACGTGGTGGCGGCGCACAAGATCCAGGTAGCGTCCAAGGTGATCGGGCGCGTGGCATGGATCGGCGTGGATAAGGGCGACAAGGTGAAGGAGGGGCAGATCATCGTCCGCCTGGAGGACGACGAGTACCGGGCGCAGTTGCAGCAGGCGCAGGGGCAGCTTGCGGCGCTCGAAGCGCGGCTGCAGGAGCTGTTGAACGGCTCGCGTCCGGAAGAGATCGAAGTAGCGAGGGCGAATCTGGAGCAGTCGCGTGCCGACTTGGTGAACGCGGAAGTGAATCTGAAGCGCTTCGAGCAACTGGCGGCGGAGCAGGTTGTGTCGCGGCAGGCACTGGATGACGCCAAGGCGCGGTATGACTCGGCGGCGGCTCGGGTCGCGTCGCTGGAGAAGACCTTCGAACTGGTGCGGATCGGGCCGCGTCCGGAGGTGATCGATCAGGTTCGCGGGCAGATCGTGCAGGCGCGGGGACTGGTTGCGTTTCACGAGACGCAGCTTGCCAACACGGTCATTCGCGCGCCGGTGACGGGGACGATTCTGGAGCGCGTGGTGGAGAAGGGTGAGTTCGTCACGACCAGCTTTGTGGGGGAGCGCGGCGCCAAGGGGTACGTCGTATCGCTGGCGGACCTCAACGACCTGCAGGTGGAGCTGGATATTAATCAGAACGATTTCGCCAGGCTCGGGCCGCGGCAGCCCGGGGTGATTACGATCGATGCCTTTCCGGACCGGCGGTACGAGGGCTACATCGATGAGATTTCGCCCGAGGCCAACCGGCAGAAGGCGACCGTGCAGGTGAAGGTGAAGGTTGTGAATCCGGATGAGTACATGCGGCCGGAGATGAATGCGAGTGTCGCGTTCGTGGCCGAGGAGAAGCCCGGCGGCCGGGAGAGCGCGTCGGCGCGGCCGGTGATCTATGTGCCTTCGTCGGCGGTGCGGAGCGGTGCTGTCTTCGTCGCGCTGGACGGGCGGGCCGTGCGGCGCGTGGTTCGGACGGGCGCATCGACGTCGCAAGGTTTGCGGGTCGAGGAGGGGCTGATTGGCGGGGAAGACCTGATCGTCAACGCTCCGGGAGAGCTTAAGGATGGGGATCGGATTGTCGTGAGGGTGAGGAATTAAGCGGATGAGCGCACCGGTGATTGAGACGAGGAAGCTGTCGAAGGAGTTCGTGCGGGACTCTTCGCGCGTGGTGGCGCTGAAGGATGCCGACCTGCAGGTGGATGCAGGCGAATTTTTGGCGTTGATGGGGCCGTCGGGGTCGGGCAAGTCGACGCTGCTGCACCTGATTGCGGCGATGGATCGGCCGACCGCAGGGGAAATCCTTGTGCTCGGGGAGAACCTGCGGGCGCTGAGCGATGCGCAGATCGCGCGTTGGCGGAATGCGCATATCGGGTTCATCTTTCAGTCGTTCAACCTGATTCCGGTGCTGACGGCGCTGGAAAATGTCGAGCTGCCGCTGAAGCTGACACGGATGTCGAAGAAGCAGCGGCTGGAGCAGGCCGAGCGGGCGTTAACGCTGGTGGGGCTGGCCGACCGTCTACACCATACGCCGCGGCAGTTGTCCGGCGGGCAGGAGCAGCGCGTGGCGATCGCGCGGGCGCTGGCGACGGATCCGGATCTGATCCTGGCCGATGAGCCCACCGGGAACCTGGATGCGAATTCGGCGCGCGAGGTGCTGACGCTGTTGAGCCGGCTGAATCAGGAGTTCGGCAAGACGATCGTGATGGTGACGCACGATCCACATGCGGCGCGGTCGGCGAAGCGGGTTCGGTACCTCGATAAGGGAGTTTTGCTGCCCGAGGGGCAGGCGCCGGAGGATTGGGCGCTGCCGCACTCGGCCGGGGCGTAGGCGCCTTCTGGAAAATGGGGAAATTCCTGCCTGTCCCGAATTTTATTCCTGGTGCTTTCGGAGGTAGTCCTCGTTCATGACCAGGCCTAGGCCGGGGCCTTTTCGGACCTGGAGGAGGCCGTTGCGCACCACCGGGGCGCCGTTGGCGTCCATTCCCTCAATCACGCGGCCGGGGCGGCCCAGGCGGCTCTCGGAACGGTAGAAATTCTGGATCGACATCGCGAGGTGGGCCGAGGCGTAAGTGCGGACCAGCGTCCCTAGGTTGTGCAGCGCCACCGGTGTGCGCGTGTAGAAGGCGAAGTCGGCGATCTTCCTGCAGCCGGTGAAGCCTCCGGCGAAGGAGATGTCCGGGTGGATGATGTCGGCGGCCTGGTTGTCCAGGAAGGGGCGGAACTCCTCGACGGTTTCGAGCTTCTCGCCCGTCAGGATGGGGATGCGAGTGGAGCGCTTCAGCGCCAGCCAGCCGTCGGAGTACTTCACGTTCAGGGCGTCTTCGAGGAAGAGCGGGGCCATCGATTCGGTCGCCTTCGCGATGGCGATGCCGCTTGGGGTGTCGAATTCGCCGTGGCAGTGGACCGCGATGTCGGTCTCGTCGCCGACGGCCTCGCGGACGTTGGTGAACGCGCGGGTGAGCCGCCGCATTTCGGCGGAGGTGACGGTGTTGTGGAAGGGGCGGTCGACGGGGAAGGCCTGGTGGATGTTGATCTTGTAGGTGGTGAAGCCTTCGGGCTGCTCCCTGATGTACTGGGCCCAGGCGCGGCAGGCGGCGGGGTCGTGCATGTCCTTGAGCTGGTCGCCGTGGGAGTACATGGGGACGGCATCGCGGAAGGGACCGCCGAGGAGCTTGTAGACGGGCTGGCCGGTGATCTTGCCGGCGAGATCCCAGAGGGCGATGTCGATGCCGCTGATGGTCGGAACATTCGGCATGAAGGGGTGCTGCTGGGACATCATCCGGTAGAAGTGGCGCTCGATGGCGAGGGGGTCGGCGCCAATCAGGCCGGCGCGGTCGAGGATATAGGCGATGTGGCTGCGGGCCATCTCGAGGCTGGAGCCGGTTTCTCCCCAGCCGGTCAGGCCGGCGTCGGTTTCGATCTTCACGAGGACGCCGTCGAACTGGTAGTCAAGCTTCAGGACTTTGACGGCCGTGATTTTGACCTCACCTTCGTAGGGAGCGGCGATCGCTTTGTAGCGGGCCATCCAGGGCGCGAAGGGGAGGGCGAGGACGGTGCGGAGAAGCTGGCGGCGGGTCCACATGGGTGTCGAGAATACCACGATTGATTGCGGCGAGGAAGCGCTCTCAAAGGAGCGTGTCGCGGAAAATCGGGAAATTCGTGCCTGTCCCGAATTTTTTTTCGCGCCGGAGCGAGGGCGTGTTTTCTTGGACTTAGCGGGCTGTGAGGGCGTCGGGGCAGGCCGGAAAAATGGGGAAATTCCTGCCTGTCCCGAATTTCACGAGGTGGCTATCCTCTTCACTCAGGTAACCCCAATATCTTGTGGTTGCCGACGAGCCGAGCCTGCGGAACGGCTCCAG